>CANJZE010000003.1 GCA_947479455.1 Bacteroidota bacterium | reverse complement strand
TGTCCGTTGTTGATTTCGTCAATGACGGAAAGTTTGAAGTCAAAACTGACTTCTCTGCCGTTTCTTTTTCGGCAGGGGGGTGTGGTTGGTTTGTCCATAAGTGACCAAGGCTTGTTTAATTTTTGGTCAACCTATTTTAGGACGAGGCAAGCGTCAGCATAGCATATAACGTTTTCGGGCTTGGCGAAGGTGGCGATTTTCACCACAAATGTTGATGCGGAGAACCAAACTTTGATTAACCACAAATGTGTCTGCGGAGCACTGAACCGCCACTTTTGCCAAACCCGTGTTATCGGTAGTTTTTCTTTCGTCCGCCATTATGAAGTCTTTTTGATTACCCATTCTACAAGTCCTGCCGATATTGTCAATTCCGCAACTTTGTCAACGAGGTAAAGTTTAGTTTCTGTGTCGTTTTGGTAGTTGCTTAAATTATTTTTTGCTGTGTGAACTACATAAAAAAACTTGTCATAGTCGTTCATTGTTGCGAATTGGTCTTGATAACCTAAAAACTGTGGCAAGTCTGATTGTGCTTTAATTTGCACAATTGCTCTCTCTCCTGTCACTGGTGCGAAAAGTTCAAGGTCTAAGGTTTTTTGTGTTTTTCCTTTGTCGCCTACTCGTTGCCAACCTGCTTGTCTAAAAATTAAGTCCACCAAAGTTTCAAAGTCTTTCCATTGCAAATTTTGAATTAAGAAAGTCAGTTTAGTTTTGAGATTAAACATTGCTTGTTCAACTTCAACAACCTCTTTCATTTGTTCGCAGTTGATTTTTGCAAGTGCATATTTTTCTGCTGGAACGCTACAAATTGTCCCACGGAAACCTTGTGTCTTTAGGAGTTTACCGCTAATGTTACCGCCAAGCAAAACATTTCCGTTTATGTCTTTGTCCGACCACTTACCAATTACTGGTCGTGTTTTAGTTTTGTCAGCAAGCAACGTGATTACAGGTTTTGAGAAACACCACCAAAGTTTGTTAGCGTAAAAAGTTATCCAAAGCGTCTTTTCGTCCTCCTCGTAAAACTGTTTAATTTGGTTGGTATGGCTTGTCGCTACAAATGTTTTAGAATTTTCTTCTGTCGTGAAGTATTCGTGAACTTTGTCCCAATGTTGGTCTATGCAAAGTTGGTGGTCAACTTCTCTGTAACCAAGTCTTAAAGTATTGTGCTTTTCAATGCAGTCTGTTTCATACTCACCACCTTGTCCGAGCTTGATAAATAGAACTTTATTTGCTTTGATTTTTGTCATTTGTCATGGTTTGTGTGTCGTCCTAAAATTACCGATAACGTTTCTGGGACTTGCGTCCGTTGGCGATTTTGAAAGACTAATTTATCACTAAAGACAACAATAAAAAATGAAAGACACAACCAACACAAAAGACTTCACCGCCAATGGCGCAAGTGCCATGTTAGCGGCTGCTGCATCCATGCAGCAGAAAAACTTCCTGTCCAAACTAAGACGGATAAAATTGTTTGTCAAGGAACGACTAAGCCGTCTGAAAAATTTGTTTGAAAAAAAGAATAGCAGTCTGCCTGTCAAAGGCAAAAGTTATTCAGAGAAACTACAACTACTAAAACAACTTGTCGGGGAATACGATTTGTCAGACGATAAACAGAAAGAACGTCTAAAGGCAATTATGTATGAAATAATACAAGACCTAAAAGAGTATGAAATACAAATACCTATCCGGCACTTTGATAATAGAGCTGTCATATCAAAGGACTTGATAAAAGAAATAAAGTCAAACGGTCGTGACCGGAAAATAAGTATAAGTGAACTTTAACCTTTTAACTCAGCTATGACTTTATCATATTCTATCTTATACAACTCTGTCGCACGTTTAGACAAATCATCAACTGCAACACCGTCAGTCGAACTGTCAAACGAATGAATAACTGTCAAGAAAGAAGAACAACAATTTTATTTTTCGCGGAAAGACAAACTGTCAAAAGACGGTCAGCAGTTGCCGCTAACGAAGAAGGGATTAAAGAAGTTTTAAAAAGAAGGGGTTAGAAGCACCACTGTTCGTTTTACCACCACTGTTTGTTAGAAGCACTACTGTCCCGACCCATCGGGAGATTACCGAACAAAGCCCTTCTTTTTAAAATTTCTTTTAATCTTATGTTAGCGGCTGCCCGAATCTCCGTCCGAAGGTCTGCCGTTTCAAGTTTAGCACTCATTTTATTTTACGCTTTGATAATTTCTTAGTAGCCGTTTTCTTCTTCGTTGGTGCTTCTTTTTTCTTCGCTGCTTTCTTCACTGGTTTTTTAGTCGCAACTTTTTTCTTCGGTTTCTCTTTTGTCGGTTCTGATTTTCTGTTGTCAAGACGAATTGCCATTTGAACAAAGTCCTCAATAATTTCATACCACTCTTTCAAAGTTTTTTCTTTTGGCTTTACATACGATATGAACCAATCTTTAAAGTCAGAAAACTTTTTACTGTCGCCAAACGATGAAATAGGAACTGTCCAAAGTTCACCGTGCCTTGCGAAATAAATTCCGATGTGTTCAATCGGTCTTGCAAATGGTTTGAGATTTACTCCACCGATAAGAGATAAAATGTAGTAACCTAAAGTTTGATTTATGTGGTCTCTTTCAAGTTTTAAATTCTTTGTCGCCTTGATGTCAATTAAAATATTGTCAATAATTAAGTCAGCATCTGCACCGTTAACGATTGCAGAACCTCCACCGAAAGTTGGATTGAAGTAGCATTTACTTTTTGCAGTAAACTTTTCGTTGTCCACTAATGATAGCATTGCTTTAATGTCAGTAATGTCGTCTGGATTATGAAAGTCAAAGTTTTGGTCAATGATTCCTGCTCTTGAATAAACATCAAGTTTCGCTAAGTAAAGTGTGTTGGCTACAAGTTCGTCTGTAATGATGCCGTCTGCTAAAAACTTAGAATAATTTTTCTTGGTCTGTGAATATTGGTCGGTAATAATTTTTAGAAGGTCTTTCGTTTTATATATTTTGTCTTTGCGAAAACCTGTTGCCGTTTCTTTCCCTTGTCTTTTCAAAGTATGCTCTGTCAAACTTTCATAAGCATTGTCAGCAACCCAATTGCCTCTATCTTCAAAAGTGTCTTTGTTGAGTCGTTGCAAATAAAAACGCATTAGATAATCAAACGCTGTCCCGACAATCGTATAGTTTGTTGTCAGCGGTGGGGCTTTTAACTCTGCTTGCAACTTAAACTCTGGTCGCAAAAATTCTGTTTTGAATTTGTCCCGAAGTGGTTGATTGTTCTTGTCAGATAGTGTTGATGTTAAACTCATTTGTCAGTTCGTTTTATGCAGTCAGTTCAAAGTTAGCACTGTCCCCACGGGTTGCCGCTAACGGTTTGCCGCTTTGCGAAGGCGGGGATTTTTAGCACTAAACTTCATTAGATGCACAAAGCTTGAATTTTGCACTTCACTTTCATAGAAGCACGAAACCCCCGCTTTTGCAAAACGGCTGTTATAGCCAGTGCTTTCTTTCTTCGTCATTATTTTGTCGCTTTAAATGATTTTACTACAAAATATATCAAAGGAATGAAAATTAGTCCTAATGTCATTGGTAAAAACCAAATTCCAAGTCCGTCCGCTTGTCCGTTTGCATTTTGAATTGTCTTGAATGCAATTAGTCCGAAAATGACAACAATAATGAGTTTCAAATATCTAATCATTCTTGTTGCATTTGTATATTGCCTTAATGCGTTGTCTTGTGTTATGTTGGTCGGATAATTAAAAATGTGAGGAAACTTATTTAGGATTGTCAGTCCAACAAATAGAACTGTTGCTATTAGTGGCAAAGTCAAAATAGTCGCCTTTCCGCCAAATCCGTCCGCTTGTCCTGCTCCATTATAATGTGTCGGAATAGTTTCAGGCAGGTTTGCATAGTTTGTAATTGTTAAGCCCCAAACAGAAATAATTAAAAGCCAACCAATTATTTCAAATGTTTTGTCGGCTGTTGTGAATTCTAATTTTATTGTTGGTCTTTCTTCCATTGTCAATTTATTTTGTTCGTTGTCGTCTTTTTATCATTGGCTATAACGTTTTTCAGATTGGCGATGGGCGGGCTTTTCACCACAAATTTTTATTCGGAGCACAAAACTTTCGGTTACCACAAAACTGTCAAGCGGAGACGAAACCCCGCCTATTGCCAATGTGCTGTTACCTGCTGGCGTTTTCTCCGTTGTTATCATTCTTTGATGAATTTTTTCGTGTATTTATTTTGTCCTTGTGTAATTGCTAAAATATATATGCCATTGGTTAAATTAGAAATGTCAATACGGTTTTGATTTTGTGATATGATTAGAACTTGTCCAAATAAGTTGCTTATTGAAAGTTCATTTATGTCGTTTTGGGAAACATTTATATTTAGTTCTGTCTTAGCTGGATTTGGATAAATTGAAATATTATCATTTAAATTTAAATTATTTAGTCCAAGAGGAGCCGAACACAAACCATGAGTTCCTAATTGATTTCTGTATGGACTGTTTAGCATGGCAGTCTGCATTCTTGTAGCTTGGTCAGCAGTAAACATATACTTGTAAGGGTCATGAGGATAATCCATAAAATTCATAAACATTTCTCCATCTGGCGAGTTTGACGGACTACTACACGAACCAACATTTAA
Organism: Bacteroidota bacterium; assembly: GCA_947479455.1. Lineage (GTDB taxonomy): Bacteria > Bacteroidota > Bacteroidia > Chitinophagales > LD1 > Bog-950. The sequence goes on along the minus strand of CANJZE010000003.1, from coordinate 208,718 downwards.
TGGATAAGATGATGGTACCCCAGTATTTTCTGATGCTGCTGGTGGCGTATCATCACAATAGTCAGTAGCACAAGACCCATCACCCCAAATATGCCTGAGTCCTAAATAATGACCAACTTCGTGTGTAAGGGTTCTGCCCTCAACCAATGGGGAACCATAAATACCAGTAGGAAATAAATTGTTAGAACCAATTACTTTCGCAAAACACCAAATACCATCGGTTGTATCGGTCGAATTATTAGGCACGCCCAATAAGCCACTTAAAGGAGGGACCGATGATACTCCGGTATAGTTTAGAGCACTGTTTTTATCTGTAATCCAAACATTGAGATATTTAGTTACGTCCCAAATGGTCTGAGGCTTAAGAATATTGTCAAGATAGGACTTCATGGTAGCTTGAGTAGAATAACTACTCGGATTTGGCAAATTCAAAGACAGGTAATTAATTCTATTGATTCCTGGTTCGGGTAATAAATTACCGTTAGTATCTTTTGTTGCTAAACAAAATTGAATTCCAACGTCCGCTATTTTTACCCTACCGTTACTATCAGTATTAGCAGACGGTAATGATTGCGTGATTACCCAATTTACAAAAGCATTAGAAGGATAATTGGAAGAATTAAATCCATTTCCACTAAAGTCTTGATTTAAAACAGTTATTTGAGAATTTATTTGACCTTGTGAAATATTAGGAAAATTACCAATAGGCTGTCCGCTATGTATTACATGAAATATAATTGGAATAGTATAAACTGTTGAAGATTGCTTTTGGCTTTTTGGGTTAGTTTTGTATTCCGAAATTAATTTTTGAAACTCATTTTCCCACATTTCACTAGGTACTGAAGTTCCGCAAGATTGGTTTTCTTGTTGAGCATAAATCGTTATTCCAAAAAGCAATAACGAAATCGTAGTAAGTATTTTATTTTTCATCATGTTTTCTAATTTTAATGTATGATGCTCCAAATCTTCATAGGTTTAATTGTTGTCGAGTCGTCTACTACGCTTGCAGGTAACGTTTCGGGGGTTTGCGTAGTGCGGGTTTAAGAAGCACTACTTGTCCACCGAAAACTAAACTAAAAAAGAAAAACAAAACTACGCTTAAAGACTTCGCCCCGCATTACGCAAACGCCTTGTTAGCGGCTGCCTTACTGATGTCCACCAGTGGACATCACGCAAAAAATAAAAGAGAAACTTTCTTGTTTGTCAGTGAAGCGCGTAACTGTCAAATGAAAGGCGAAACCCCTGCGTGGCAATGCGCTCTCTTTTTGTTTTAAATCCAATTGAAAAATAAAAAGAGCAAAACAAAATGGGAGCGCATTTGCGTGGATGTATTTGGCTGGAGTTGTCTGTAACAGAAAATAAAATGTATTTTCATTTTAAAGAAAAACTTAGTGACTAAATATTTGCTATGAAAATAAAAGAAGATGGAAGGATTTCAGATGAAGGGTCAATAGAGATTAGAATTGATAGTGGAAGCAATGCAAGGTCTGTAGCAATTGCACTGGAATGTGATGAATTTGAACAGCAAAAGAAAAAACCTACACCTTCTTCGATACATAACCCTGAAGGCCCGAATGTATATTGGCTTTTTCGGAATAGGTTATTGTTCATACAGGATTTTGAAGCATTGCCTGAGGATGAGTTATTGCTACGGATCAAACATTTTGTTTACCAGAAAGAGCAAGAGTTTGAGCGAATCAAAAAAGAAGTTGATGAATTTGAAACTCGTGGAAGATTCTAAGCAAGAAAGTCCTGTAAACGGATGCTGTTTATGGGATTTATTTTTGTGCAGTAAGTAAGTCCTTAATGCCACCTATTGAACTTAAAATCCCAGTGGCTTCATAAGGCATATAAATAACTTTGTTGTCTTTACCGCTTACCATTTCTCCTAACTTATCAATGTAGCGGATTGCAACAAGGTAATTTACAGGGTCGCTTTTGGTTGCTGAAATTGCTTGAGTAATTTTTTGGATTGCTTCCGCTTCCCCCTCTGATGTTCTTATCCTTGCTTGTGCTTCCCCCTCTGCTTTTAATATTTGTGATTGTTTATCCCCTTCGGCATTATTTATTTTAGATTGCCTTAAAGCTTCTGATTGCAAAATTTGATATTGCTTTTCCCCTTCGGCACTATTTATTTTAGCTTGCCTCAATCCTTCTGATTGTAAAATTTGAGATTGCTTGTCTCCTTCTGCCTCTAAAATTTTTGCTCGTTTATCTCTTTCTGCTTTCATTTGTTTTTCCATCGCAGCTCTGATTTCTTGGGGAGGATTTATATCCTGCAATTCAACTCTATTTACCTTAACGCCCCACTTGTGTCCTGCTTCATCTAAAACTATCCTTAGCTTACCGTTAATTGTATCCCTTGATGTAAGAGTTTGGTCTAAATCCAACTCGCCAATCACATTTCTCAATGTCGTTTGAGTTAGCTTTTCAATCGCATCGGGAAGATTTGAAATTTCATATACCGCTTTAACTGGGTCAGTAATTTGGAAATAAATAATTGCGTTAATTTCTGTTCCAACATTATCTTTTGTAATAACATCCTGTTTAGGAAACTCATAAACAGTTTCTCTTAAATCTATTTTTGTCACTGCCCTAAAAGAAATAGAACTTCTTCCATCAAGGTTAATGTCTTGCTTAACAAATCGCCAAATTATTTCTCTCGGTCTATCAACAATGGGCCAGATAATATTTATACCGGTTGGCAACGTGCGACTGTATTTGCCGAGCCGTTCAATTACGATTGTTTCTGATTGTTGAACAATCTGAAATCCAAATGCAGCAAAGACAATTACAAAAATTGCAATTAGTCCTAAGACGATTAAGAAGCCCATATTTTTAATTTTTAGTTATTGGTTTTACAATTAAAGTTGTGCTATTTACTTTTAATACTTCAACCTTTTCTCCTGCGCGAATCACTTCATTGTTTTCAGTTTCCGCTTTCCAGTCGTCCCCTTCAACTATTACTCTACCTTGATTTTGAGAGTGGTCTATTGTAACGTCCACCCTACCAACTTTGCCAACTAAAGCATCAACATTAGTTTTTACGTTGCCACTTTTTTTGTGAGCAAACTTTAACATAAAAGGTCTTACGCCAAAAAAGCTTGTAAGAGTTCCAATGGAAAATGCGATTAGCTGTATTTTTATATCGAAACCGAAATAGGAAACAATTCCCGAAGCAATACATCCGATAGCAAGTGAGGCAGTTAAAAATGTAGGTGTGAAAATTTCTACAATAAAAAGAAGAACCGCAGCAATAATCCAAAAATGCCAAACTGAAAAGTCCATATTTTTTACTTCTTTTTTATGTAGCCAAGATATAAAATGGTTCTAATAATTTTCTTACGAAAGATAAATACAGCAAAACACAACGGAAGTGCATTTGCATAAATGTATTTTGCAGAGTCAATGAAAATCTGTATTGGTTAAGTATCGTTGACGAAATTTGCGGAGCCATTCATCTGTCCATTCTTCAGTTGAAAGTTGCTCTAATGGTTTTACAACATCATTGTCTAACTCTAAGACCTTGAATAAAGATTTGCCTTTGTCTGACAGGATATTAAGAAACTCATCTTTCACATTCTCACCTGAATTTTGCAATGCGAATGAATTTTCTTTGGGGTTAATTACCCAAAAACCAAACTCGTCAAGGTGTCTTGCTTTTGCAACCTTCTCAGCAAGCAGCATGTTTCGCCATAATTGATTAAGAGAAAATCTGAACGGACATCTATTTGCTGTCTTGATTTTGTCGGCATTGAAAGCTGCACTGTCTTCAAGAAGCCGCCAATTCTGATACTTTAAGTAACCGCAATCAAATTGTTTTGCTGACGAGTTAATATTAGGAGCTATAAGTTTCTTATAGAAGTCAGGAGTGTCACAAATGTCTGAAATATTTTTGTTTTTGTATGAACTGCAAACTGAAAATTCATACTCGATATACTTGAACTCTATAAGCAAAACACCTTTCTTACTGTCAGCAGTAGTATAGAAGACTGCAACATCAGAATCTGTCCCACCTTGTGCGGATTGGTCGCCAATAGTTTCGTCAGAACCGTTATACTGTCCTGGTGTAAACTCTATTATCAATTCTGACACCGTAATTTCTTTTTGAAGAAGATGGCTAAATAGTTTGCTTGCTAAAGGCAATCTATTTCTAAGCGGTGTAAATAAATTAAAGCAACACGGTTGTGAAGCTACTGTGTTGGTGAGCACTCTTTTTAAATCACCTGCTTTTGTTTTGAAGCGTTCTATTACATGATTATAAATTTCTTGCTCGCCAATAAAGTTGTGCAACTTATTCTTCTGGTCAGCTGGTGAAAGGATATGATAATATGGACTTCCTTTTGAGTTGGCACTACCAAATTCAGTAATGCCACTTTCCAAATTCATTTTGCTCATAAAATGATAACGATTATCTCTCCACCAGTTTTTACCTTCCTTATAATACTTCATGCTTTGTTTTTAAAGTGATTTATTTTTTAAGTGAATATAAAGACGAAAACAAAGTAACAATTCAAATTTAATAGTTGCTGCACTGGCTGTTCGGCTGTTTGTGCGTCAGCGCAAAATAAAAGGGATGATTCAAGTTTAAAAATAGACGAGCATCATCTCTTTTATTTTGCTGAAGCATAGCCAATGGGCTTCGCCCTTGTATTTGTCTTTTGTCTTTAAGCGACTACCCTACACAACCTTGTCAAAAATTTGCGTCAAAGGTTGCCGCTAACGGTTTGCAGCTACAAGAAGTTGGCGATAACGAAGCACTAAACTGTCTGCCACCACTGAACTTGATACGAAGCACAAAGCTTCATTTAACCACTGAACCGCCAATTTCTTGTAGGTGCTGTTAGCTGCTGCCTTTCTTTCGGTCATTGATTTTAATTCTTAATAAGTTTTGTCGTCTGTGTAGAATTACCATTATATATTCTCAAAAAATACAAACCGTCTATCAGTGAAGAAAAATCTTGATTGTTGATTTGTTGGCCTGTCCAAATAATTTGTCCTGTTGAATTTAATAGTTCATAATATTCGTTTTCGAATTTGCCCTCTATGTTGATTGAGGAAGTAAATGGGTTTGGATAAACATTTAAATATTTTAATTCTTCGATGTTCTGAATGCCTGTAACTGAACACAAGTTTAACATATTAAAAACACCAGTGTCTACAACACAATTTTGCAATTTCATGTTGACAATAAAACTATCAATGCCGTTTTGCATTTCCAAGGCAGTTACTATCGGTGAATTATAAGTTACCCACAACATTGTATTGTTCCAGTCGGTAGGATTGTTTACGTTAAGACTATGAGGATTCTGAAAGCCTACTGTTACAGTTTTCCATGTCCAGAATGCTTGTCCACTAATTTTATAGGCAGGATTCCTTATAATGTTAGTTAATTTATTCTGCATTCCACCTAACGTATCTTCACCCCATTCGCCACACCAAATTGGAACATTTAAAGTGTTGGAAAGTGCAGTCCAGGCAGGAATATTAGGAGCACTGAAAAAGAAGGTGTAATAATGAAATTGGAAACAGATGTTTGGATCAGGTAAAGATGTAAACATTGAGAAGTCCTGAGCGTAATTATTTCCTTCAAGCATTATCATATGGTTGTTGTCAACCGTTCGAATGGTGTCAATTATATTATCATATAAATTAACTAAATCGGGCCACCACCAAATATTTGGTTCGTTTAATAAATCGTAAGCGGCAACAATTCCTCTGTTTTGATATCTGCTTGCAATTGCCTTCCAGAGTTGAATCGTTCTGTTTTTATTCACGGGTGAGTTCCATAAATCAATTGAATCCGGGTCTGCTATAAAATGTGTTGCCTGACCACCCGGTGCAGCATGCATATCTAAAACCGCATAAACATTATAATCCTCGCACCATTTCAAAGCGCTGTCAAGAATTACCCATCCTTCAGGTTTGTAAACAAAAGGATTTGCATCATCTTCTAATAAATTATGATTAAAAGGAATGCGAACAACATTATAACATTCGTCTGAAATTCTTTGAATGTCTGCTCGAGTAATGTAGTTTTTGTAAACTGAATCTCTGAAATTATTGAATGCAACAGGACCTATAACTGATGTCATTTTATTGGTAATATCCTTTTCAGAAATTAATCCACCGCCCCACATCAAACCTTCCCACATCAACCATGAACCAATATTTACTCCATCAAGATTGATGGCATTGTTTTGTCCATTATGTATTTCTTGTCCGTTGCGATGAACAAATGATGTGTTGTCCCAAATGGCTTGTGCTTGGGTATTATTTACTGAAATTAGAAAGCCCAATATTATTAGTAGATTTCTTGTCGGTCTAAATACTGGTCTTTTTCTCATTGTTTCTTTCATTATATGTTGTCTGTCAAGGTTGCAGCTAACGGTTTCGGGCTTGGCGAAGGTGGCGATTTTCACTACAAATGTTGATGCGGATAACCAAACTTTGATCAATCACAAATGTGTCTGCGGGGCACTGAACCGCCACTTTTGCCAAACCCGTGTTAGCGGCTGATTTACTTGTTTCCCTGCTATGTTTTACTATCATTATTTATATCTTTAAACATCATCATTTCCACAATTCGTGTAGATGCTCCCTTATAAAAGCCTGTTTCACTTGCAAATTCTTTTGGGTTATTGAAAGTTCCTAGAATAATATCAAAAAGAGGAAGATCGGAATAGTTGAATGCATGAACACCTTTTGCATGATGAACAGAATGCGATTCGGGTCTTTGAAATATATATCCCATCCATTGCGGTGTCTTAATATTTGCATGTTGAATTACTGCCAGAAATGTTGCTCCGTAAATCGCATAAATTGTTGCTTGAACAGTAAATCCGCCTGCTACGACCAATGCAAGGCTTGTTAAGAGTGTGAAACCTATCATGTCCATTGGGCTAAAAAAGAAAGCACCATAAGTATCTACACGTTCGGCACTGTGATGCATTTGATGAAATATCCGCCATAGAAAATTACTTTTATGCATTGATCGATGCCAGATGTATACCCCAAATTCATAAATCAATAATGCGACAAATGCTCCTCCAAAATCACCCAAGAATGACATATCAATGAGTTGGTATTGCGCAAGTGTGTCATTCCAAAACATCGGCAGGTAGGTTGAAAGAAAAAAATAAATTACAAATGCTAATATCCCTTTTATTTTCCAGTGTTTGATTTTTGGTAAAGGTCTGCCTGGAAATAACTCTTCGGCAATCATAAGAACGATAAAGATACTTATCACAATTATGGATGCTGGGTCCATCAAAATTTGAAGAGGGCTCGGTAGGTTGATTAATTTCTCAATCATTTTATTGTTGTTTGAAGTGTTTATAAATTTGCCGCTAACGGTTTCGGGCTTGGCGAAGGTGGCGATTTCCACCACAAATGTTGATGCGGAGAACAAAGCTTTGATTAATCACAAATGTGTCTGCGGAGAACTGAACCGCCACTTTTGCCAAACCCGTGTTAGCGGTTCGTTGTTCTATTTTTTTATACATCTTACAGGCATTCCAGATTGTTTACTCACTATACCACGGTGTATCTCATTGTCGTCAAATCTTACACTACGTAATAGTGCATTTTCATTATCGTAGGTTGAAGAGCACCACCAACCAGCACCCCAACCAATACCGTCAAATAATCCATCATAACTTCTTCCTCCGCTTGGATTAGCAGTAAATTTTGTTTCGTTCGTTCCATTTCTATTTTCAACCCAATTGCTTGAACTTTTAATTTTAGTGCCAGCAATCTTTTCTCCTCCCAAAAATTCTTCTAAGGTTGACCAATCTTCATCTGAGGGAATTAACCATCCATCCGGTGCTAAACCTCTTGGGTCATTAACTGCAAACCAATTATAATGTTTACCATATTGTTTAGCGGTTTCTTTTTCATTATTATAAAAACACCAAGCAGGTTTCCCTTCCTTCCCAGCTTTTTGCCACTCTTCATTTGTCCTTGCCTCTGGGATTGTGTCTCCATTTTTAAATACAATAACATTTAAGTTATTACCCAACCATATTTGTTTTCCAATAGTAATTTCTGAAAGGTTTTCATCTGTCATAATATTCATTTCATTTTTAGAATTGACTACGTTAGTCTTTACATTATTATTACAACTTGCTAAGCAAAATATTACTGCATTTACTATAACTAAGATTTCAATTGTTTTTTTGCTTTTCATTTTAAGGTGATGTTTAATTTACAATGACCGCTAACTTACTTATAGAGGAAGTTTAAACCTCCTAAAAACTCCTCCTATTTATAGCAAAACGAATATAGGAGGAACTTTTTCCGTTTTTCAATCTCCTTTAATTTTTATGTCCAGTTTATCTAGAGGGCTCTTGATTTTATTAATTGAGCGATTACTTACGTGCGTATAAATTTCTGTAGTTCTACTGCTTTTGTGACCGAGTAACTCTTGTATATAACGCAAATCTGTACCCGTTTCTAACAAGTGAGTAGCGTAACTATGTCGAAGCATATGCAAGTTCACCGCTTTCTTAATGCCTGCTTTATCGCAAGCATTCTTCAATACTAGCGCAAGGCTTCTTTCGTTGTATTGGTCGCCTGTCTGCCCTTCAAAAAGATAATCTTTGGGTTTGTAGGTTTTATAATATTCGCGCAGCAACTTTAAAACCGTTTCACTCAACGGCACTACTCTATCTTTTCTGCCTTTGGAATGCGTAATAAACAATTCCATTCGCTTACTGTTTACGCTTCCTATTTTCATACTAAGTAACTCACTTCTGCGCAATCCGGCTGAATAAATCAGGCTGAGCATACATTTGTGTTTAATGTTTTCCAAAGCGTTTAAAATCATGGCAACTTCCTCTAGCGCTAGTACCTTAGGCAAAGGATTGTATTTTTTAGGCCGATGAACCAATTCAATATTCAGCACACTGTTTTCTATTTTTTTGAAAAAAAGTTTAATGGCATTTACAACCTGATTTTGATAGGAGGCAGATAAATTATGTTTCACAACAAATTCGTTGTTAAAGGCAATTACATCGTCATTGTTGATTTCTGCAATTGGTTTTTGATAGTGAAATTTTAGAAATGTTAGTAGCGCTTCGGTATATGTTTTTATGGTGTTTTCGCTGTACCTTCTACTTCGCAACCAGCGTTTAAATTCTTCTACTTTGTTTATACTAACTGTCGTAAGTTGACCTCGGTCAATTTTTTTTTCAACTGGTTTAAGAACGCGATGCGGTTCTTGGTTTTGTATCATTCCGCTAACCGCAGGTAATAAAGTAGTAGGTGTTAGTTTAAACCGTTTTCTATACTCCTCGTTATCCGGGAGGTGCCAAGCTTTTAATGAGTTGCTCCACTTGACACCGGCCAAATTCCGCACCCGCATATTCGCATCTTTGCTAAACTCAAAATGCAAAGCTATGCGTGATTCGTTTTTGTGAATAATAGGTTGGGCTGTCCATTTCATCGTTCTAAAAATAAAAATTTTGCTATTACAAATATCATCCTGTGCGGATAACCGCAATTTCTTGTTCCTATGAATACCGGTAAAAAATTGTACCAAACCAATAGGTTTTAAAACTTGAGTATGGTAATAAACAATTAAAACGTTTTATTGCACCTTCAAGAAAAAAATAGTATGGCAAAATCGCAGCAAACTTTCGGTAAAAAAGATTTAGAAAAAAACCGGTTAAAGAAACGACAAGAAAAACAGGAGAAGATGGAGGCGCGTAAAGCCAATCCGCAAGACACCAGTTTTGAAAGTATGCTTGCCTATGTAGATGAATACGGAAACATTACTAATACTCCGCCTGACCCGCGCAAGAAAAAAGTGATAGATGCCAGCACTATTGAAATTGGAGTGCCTAAAAGAGAAAAAGAAACCGTTGACGCCATAAGAAGCGGGAGGGTAAAATTTTTCAATACCGATAAAGGCTTTGGGTTTATTGCAGAGCAAAATACAGGAGCAGAGTTTTTTGTGCATGTAAACAGTTTTCTCGAAAACATTAAAGAAAACGATGCCGTTAGTTTTGAAGTGGAGCGTGGACCTAAAGGCATGAATGCTGTGCGTGTAAAAAAACTGTAAGAATCTATTGGGGAATAAAAACAAAAATGCCGTTACGAATTTTCGTAACGGCATTTTTGTTTTGTCTAATGTCTCGTGTCTAAAGTCTATTGTCTATTTATTTACTTCAACACATTCCGTGCAATCAACTCTTTCATTATTTCGTTGGTGCCTGCATAAATGCGTTGCACACGGGCATCGGCCCAGGCACGTGCTACTGCATACTCCCAAATGTATCCGTAACCGCCATGCAGTTGCAAACATTCATCGGCTGCTTTGCCTTGCAATTCTGTCAACCAGTATTTGCACATTGAAGCGGTTGACTGGTCGAGTTTTTTTTCAGTGTGCAGTTCAACACAGCGGTCGGCAAAGCTTCTGCCAATAGTAACTTCGGTGGCTACTTCAGCTAGTTTGAAACGGGTGTTTTGCAATTCAGAAATTGGTTTTCCAAATGCCATTCTTTCTTTTGTGTATTGCACTGTTTTTTCGAGCACACCTTCGGCTGCAGCAATGGCCGAAAGACCAACCACTAAACGCTCTTGCGAAAGTTCGGTCATCATGTATTTAAATCCTTCGCCTTCTTTGCCCAGCAAATTAGCTTTAGGCACTTCTACATTTTCAAAAAATAATTCACAGGTATCCTGCGCGTGTAATCCTATTTTCTCAAATGGTTTTCCTTTGGTAAAACCTTTCATGCTGGTATCTAGAAGAAGTAACGAAGTTCCTTTTGCTCCTTTGGTAGGGTCTGTTTTTACAGCGGTAACTACTACATCGCTCAGGTAACCGTTGGTGATAAATGTTTTTGAACCGTTAACTAAATAATAATCTCCTTTATCAACGGCAGTGGTGCGAATGTTTTGTAAATCGCTTCCTGCACCGGGTTCTGTCATAGCAATAGCGGCAATCCATTCTCCGCTAATCAGCTTGGGCAAATATTTTTTCTTTGTGGCATCGGTTCCGTAATGGTCAATGTAGGGCGCTACAATATCTGAATGCAAAGGATACCCCACCGCAGGACCCGCAGCACCTGTTCTTCCCAATTCTTCGGTGATGATAGCGTTGTAACGAAAATCTTTTATGCCCAAGCCGCCATATTCTTCATCAATTTGCATACATAAGAAACCTGCTTCACCAAACTTCAGCCAGCTTTCGCGACTTACCATTTGTGCTTTTTCCCATTTAGCATTATTGGGAGTAACTTCTTTGGCTACAAAGTCGCGCACACTTTGCTGAAACAGTTTTTGCTCTTCGTTGTAAATCGTTCTTTCCATGGTTATTTTTTGAAGGCGCAAGTATAATCAAGAATTAAGATTGAAGATTTAATATTGCAGTTCTTCATTTGCAGATTATCAGATTGGCTAATTATTTTACTTTTAAACCGATTGAAATGAAATTGATATGAGCCGAAGAGAATACAAGAGTTCCGACTATCCCCTGCCTTACGTAATTGAAAATGTAAACGACTGGCCTATTGCGCGGCTTAGTACCGATAAGGAAAGTTTCGTAGAAGAAGTAAAAGCAAGGGTGCGCGAAAAAATTACCGCACGCTTCAATACTTCAAAAGCTTTGCGCGAAGAATTAGCTAAAGTGCTTTATCAGGAACGCATTCGCTTAACAGGCAAACCCTGGAAAGCCGACCCGCCTGATGAAGCTAAATTCTGGAGCAGTATTAAGAGCAAACTGATTAAGATTGAACAGCTCGACAGCAACTCTACTATTACTGAAACTGAATTACTTGAAGAAATAATTGACCGCTACGCGAACGAAATTGTAGGGGACTTTAGTCCACGGGCGTTTGGATTTGCGCGTGCTATTCTTCCGCAATTTTTCGGAAGAGTGTTGGCAGCAGCACCCGGAAAATGGTTTAAGACCTTTGCAGGAAACGTAAGAACGATTCATGAAAAGATTCCTATTACAGGTGATGTAGAAAAGATACGTCACCTTTCTACTAAAGGAACAGTGGTGGTTGTGCCTACACACTTCAGCAATATGGATTCTATTATGGTGGGTTGGTTGTTGAATGAAATGGGTTTGCCTGCTTTTACTTATGGCGCGGGTCTCAATCTTTTTAGTATCGGCTTGCTTTCGTTTTTTATGAGCCGTTTAGGTGCTTACAAACTCGACCGCAGAAAAAAGAATACCGTCTATCTTGAAACACTGAAACTTTATTCCACAGTTGCCTTGCAGCGCGGAGCGCATAGTATTTTTTTTCCCGGTGGCACACGTTCGCGTTCGGGTCAATTAGAATCCAAATTAAAATTGGGATTGCTGGGAACGGCTATTGAAGCACAGAAACTTCACTACAAAAACTTTCCTGAGGAAACTGCGCCTAAACTTTTTGTGGTGCCTTGTGTTATCAATTATCATTTCGTTCTTGAAGCGCAAGGATTGATTAATGATTATTTAGCAGAAACAGGAAAGGAAAAATTTTTTAGAGAGAATGATGAATACTCTACTTCGTTTAAACTCGTTCGGTTTATTTATAAGTTTCTTTCGGCTTCGTCATCGCTCTCTGTTTCGTTTGGCGATGTAATGGACGTACTCGGAAACAAAGTTGATGCGGAAGGAGAAAGCCATAATCATCTTGGTCAAAAGATTCACGTCAAGAATTATTTCATGACTAATGGCGAATTGAAAGATGATGAGCAGCGCGATGCGGAATACACTAAAATATTGGGTGAAAGAATTGTAGAAAATTACCATCGTTACAATGTGGTGCTCACTAGCCATTTGGTTTGTTTCACCGTGTTTGAATTGCTAAAAAAGAAATATACAGGCTACGATTTATTTACGCTGTTGCGTACACCGGCCAATGAAATTTCGCTTCCTTATGCAGAGGTTACAGAAAAAGTCAACGAATTGAAAGAGCGATTGAAAGTGTTGAACGAACAAAAGGAAGTTCAAATTTCGCCCGAGTTAAGATGGAACGTAGATAAAATTATTGACCACGGTATGCGCAATATTAATTTGTATCACACCGCTTCACCATTGACAAAAGAAGGAGATTTTATAGGAACAGAAGATTTGAAATTGCTCTACTATTATCATAATCGATTGGAAGGTTATGGATTGGAGAAATTGATTTGATAAAAAGAAAAAGATTGTCACCCTGAGCTTGTCGAAGGGTTTATCAGGCAAAATGCTTCGACAAGCTCAGCATGACATTTCGTTTTAAAAGATAGAATTATAAAATGGAAACAAGACCGGTAGGCGTTATAGGTGCAGGAAGTTTTGGTGCGGCAATAGCAAATTTGCTTGCCGAAAATGGACCTGTGTTATTGTATGAACGCAACAAAGAAATAGCAGCACAAATGACGCGCGATAGAAAAGTGCGTGGCTTTGATTTACATGCTAATATTCAAATAGCAGAATCAATGGAGCAGGTGGCTTCGTTGTGTTATTTGATTTTTCCTGCTGTGCCTTCGCAGTATTTTAAAAGCATGATTGGTGATTTCTCGCCTTATCTACGTGCTGATCATATCATGATTCATACCACCAAAGGTTTGCATTGCGATTTTGATATCGAAACTGCCGATGCTAAAACGCTTCGCTTGAAAGATATTAAAACCATGAGCGAATTGATTTTACAGGAAACAGGAATTGTGCGCGTGGGAAGTATTGCAGGACCTAACCTTGCTTTAGAATTGATGGAGAAACAACCCGCGGCAACAGTAGTGGCAAGTCGCTTTGATGAAGTGATAAGAGAAGGTGTTGCTGCCTTAAAGAGCGACCGCTTGCAAGTATACGGCACGCGCGATATTCTCGGTATTGAACTCACTGGTGTTTTAAAAAATTACGTTGCCCTTGCAGCAGGAGCTATGAGTGGTTTAGGTTATGGTGAAAATGCAAAAGCTCTTTTAGTTACCCGCGGCATGGCAGAGATGATTTACATTGGTCACGCATTGGGTGCAGATAAACGTTCCTTCCTTGGTATGGCAGGTATTGGCGATTTAATTGCTACTTGTTCATCACCCAAATCGAGAAACTTTACGGTGGGTTACCGCATTGCAAAAGGCGAGAAGCTCAACGATATTCTTGCTTCACTTGGTGAAGTAGCCGAAGGAGTGCGCACAGTAAAAATTGCAAAACTAATTGTAGACCACGAAGGAATAAATGCTCCGTTACTCCAAACCATTTATAAAGTACTCTTCGAAGACCTTACTATGGAGCGTGCCGTTAAAATGCTGATGCGTTATCCGGTGAGTGATGATGCCGAGTATTTGAATTTGTAAGCGAAATGCTTTTCCCTACTAATTCTCCTCTGTATATTTTTTGAAATTATTGAGAATAGCCTGCCATCCTATCCGTTGCATTTCAACCGGATTTTCTTTTTCTGCTTCGAAGGTTTCGGTCACTTTTGTTGATTTGCCTTCTGCGGTAAAACTAACGGATAGCTTTCTCCCGTCACCCATAGTTGAAGCAATCAGTTCATTAGGTTTAACTTCATCGTAAACACCGCAGAAGTCAAAGCCCATGCTTCCGTCTTTGGCTTCCATGCGCGAAGTAAATTTGCCACCAACTCGTAAATCATTTTCAGCACGAGGTGTGTGCCAGTCAGGTGATGCGGTGTTCCATCGGCAGATATGATCAGGTGTAGTCCATTATTTCCATACTTTTTCTACAGGTGCGGTTACCGTAACTTCTACTGTAACTTTAGTTTTGTTTGTAGTTTCCATTGCTCTTGTTTTTAGTCTACAAACAACATAAAACCTGCTTAAATTATTTTCCAGTGTTTCTTTCCTCAAAGTAGGAGTGGAGCAACACCGAAAGCATAATGATAAAAGTGCCTGCAAAAAAACCTGCATTCAGGTTTTTGTTTTCATGAAAAATTAAAAACGCCAGCGCAATTCCATAAACCGGTTCAAGATTGATGGAGAGATTTAGTGTGAATGCCGAAAGATGTTTTAATGCATTAAGTGATAGTATCAATGTGATGTGCGTACAAACAATTGCCAGTACAAAAAGTAAAACCCAATCGGTGTTGGTAGGAAACAATTGGGCGGGTTGAAGCACCTGAATATAAAGTGGAAGTAATAAAGTAAGCACTAATAAACCCGCACCTATTTCGTAAAACGAAACTAGATCACTGCTTACTTCTTTCACCACATCTTTATTTAAAATATTGAAGAACGCTCCTACAAAAGCAGCGAACAATGCCAGCACAATTCCAATTGAATAGGAATTTTCATCGCTGTAAAAAATCAAAGCTATGCCGCACATCGCCATTAAACTGTAAAGCAGTTCTGCCTTGTTGAATTTCTTTTTGGTAATTACGGGTTCAATGAGCGCAGTAAAAAGTGTAGTGCTGGCAAACAAACTTAGCGTAATGCTCACGTTTGAATATTTTATAGCGCCATAAAAGAATAACCAGTGTAACATGAGCAGCGCACCAATACCAAACAGTTTCCAAAAGTTTTGTTTCGAAACGCTAAAACTTTTTTTAGTCAGCAGAATATAAAAACCGAGTGAAGCGGTGGCAATAATTAAACGATACCAAACCAACATGCCTTCGCTCAGCGCAATTCCTCTTCCTAAAACACCTGTGGCTCCCCACAAAATAATGGAAAGGTGCATCTGAATATATGCTTTGGTGTTGTCAGATTTGTTGTGGTAGGTCTTTAGCATATTACGTAGTAAAAAGAGAA
Organism: Bacteroidota bacterium; assembly: GCA_947479455.1. Lineage (GTDB taxonomy): Bacteria > Bacteroidota > Bacteroidia > Chitinophagales > LD1 > Bog-950. The sequence continues at coordinate 193,031 of CANJZE010000003.1, read as the reverse complement.
GTGGCTTTGCGCTACCAAAAGAAAAATGTCATGCTGAGCTTGTCGAAGCATCTTGTATTTTATGCAACCATCCATCATTCCATCATTCCATCATTCCAATATTCCATTACTTCTACTTCTTAAAAATTCCCTCAATCACTTTTCCTGTACAACCGCTTGGCTCCTGAATGTGCAAGAGCGCGGCAAGCGTAGGAGCAATGTCGGTCATGTGAATGTCGGCATGGTCTTCGGCATGTTTAATATTCCAGCCCATCCATACTAAAGGAATATGCGTGTCGTAAGGATAGATTGTTCCATGTGTAGTTCCTTTTTTCATTTGCTCAAACCAACTTGGCTCAAGCAGTAAGTATAAATCACCTGAACGTTCAGGATAATAACCATTCGCAATTGCCTGTTTCATTTCTGCATCCATCAATTCGTTCGAAAGGTTTTCCATGTCCAGTACTTTTGCAACACCGTCAAACTGCATCGAGAAATTTTTGATAAACGTTTTCAATTCTGCCCGATTGATATTTTTCTTAGCAATGCGTTCGTTGTCTAAATACATTTGCATGTTTTCAAAACCGAGAATCAGACTATCTGCAGAAAATTTTGTTTCAATAGCTGCTTCCAATAGCGAATCTATTTGGTCTAAAGGAAAAACACCGGCAGGCATTTTATTCTTCTTCATAAAATCGGGAATGTGCGCAGCACCGTGGTCGGCAGTTAAGAACAACAGATAATTTCCTTTGCCTAAACGCGTATCAAGAAAAGTGAAAAACTTTTCGAGGTCTTTATCCAATCGCATATAGCAATCTTCCACTTCAATACTGTTGGGCCCAAATTTATGTCCTACAATATCGGTTGATGAAAGGCTCACCGCTAAAAAATCGGTCACATCTTTTGTTCCTAAGTTTTCGTTGCTGATAGCCGCTTTTGCAAAATCCAGTGTAAGTGTATTGCCAAAAGGTGTGTAGGGAAGAATTTTTGAAACAGGTTTGGTCAAGGTATCAACTCGATGAATGAACACCGGTGATTTTTCCTTTTCTAAAACATCTTCATACACCTGAAAATCTTCTTCGCTTTCGGTGTAAGCACTTAAAGGAGACAGCAAAGGCGACCACGCTTTTGCCAATAAACTATCGGCATATTTTTTTGCGTTGTATTGAAATACCCAAGCGGGCAATTGATTCATGTAATAGGAACTCGTTACCCAATTGCCTGAGCTGCCATCATAAAAATAAGCAGCATCGGCTTTATGCCCGGCAGGTAAAACCGAGCTTCTGTCTTTTAAAGCAATGCCAATAGTTTTTGATTTGAAGTTTGTAGCAAGTTTTAACTCATCGGTGATTGTAGTCGTCAATAAATTACGCGGAGAAACTTTCCCCGTTATAAAACTTGTGCTGCCAACGGTGTTATATCGGTTATCGCGTACACAATACACCGCTGAATCTTCAGTGTATGAATACCAATCGTTTCCTGTAATGCCATGCACTGTAGGAACACTGCCTGTGTAAATGCATGCGTGACCGCAGGCGGTGTAAGTGGGAGAGTAGTTGATGTGAGTATTCTCACAACTGTAACCGTCTTTCAGCAAACGTTTAAATCCGCCAGCAGAATATTTTTCGGAATAACGATACAGATAATCCCAACGCATTTGGTCCACTACAATTCCAATAACTAACTTTGGTTTTGATGGAGAGGTAGGAGTAGTTGTTGTTTTATTTTGTGCAGTAGCAACAATTGCATTTATACAAATAGCAGAGAGAAATAAAATTTTAGAAAGAAGTTTCATGTTCAAAATTTTGTAACGGCAATTATAATGGAAATAGAAAGGGCGAATCTTTTTTGTGTACTAAAATATTATGAACACACAGAGTGCAACCATGTATTTGTTTCCATCAACTTAATAAGTAAGAAAGTATTTTTGCAGCACTAAAAGTTTAAACTAAATTCACCACGTTATCATACCCTACTTTTTTTAGACATTAACGCAACACCCATGAAGAAAATTTCTACGCTCGTAACTTTATTTGCGGTTTTATTCTTTACACAAAAAGTAACCGCACAAAACAATGTAGGTATCGGAATTACTAATCCCGATGCAAGTTCCATTCTTCAATTGGAATCTACTTCAAAAGGATTTATTGCACCACGAATGACCACTACACAGCGAATGGCTATTTCTTCACCGGCAAATGGGTTATTGGTTTACGATGTTACGCTGGAATGTCTTTTCTATTTCACTACTACTAACGGATGGACTTCGCTTTGTCAGGCAATAGGACCTACAGGAAATACAGGTGCAGCAGGAGCACAAGGCCCTACAGGATTGCAAGGAGTTACTGGTGCGGCAGGTGCTAATGGTACAAACGGCACCAATGGAACGAATGGCACCAATGGTATAGACGGAGCTACAGGCGCACCCGGAACTAATGGGACAAATGGACTTCCGGGTTCAAACGGTACGAACGGAACCAATGGTACAAATGGTACGAACGGTATTGATGGTGCTACCGGTGTACCAGGAACTAATGGACTTCCCGGTACAAACGGAACGAATGGCACTAACGGCACAAACGGTCTTCCGGGCACGAACGGAACGAATGGTACCAACGGACTTCAAGGAGTTACAGGCGATACTGGAGCCACAGGCGCACAAGGTATTCAAGGCATTCAGGGGATACAGGGAATTGCAGGAGTTACAGGCGCGCAAGGAATACAAGGGGTTACGGGAACTACAGGCGCGCAGGGAAATACCGGTGCTGTAGGCGCGCAGGGTATTCAGGGAGTTACCGGTGATACCGGTGCACAGGGTATTCAGGGGATACAAGGAATACAAGGCATTACTGGAGCGCAGGGTATTCAAGGTATAACAGGGGCACAAGGTATTCAAGGTATTACAGGTACTATGGGCGCAACGGGTGCGCAGGGCATTCAAGGAATAACAGGAACTACAGGCGCACAAGGCATACAGGGTGTTACAGGCGCGCAAGGTATACAGGGTGTTACAGGAGTAACCGGCATTCAAGGTATTACCGGAGCCATTGGCCTTACAGGCGCACAAGGCATTCAAGGAATAACCGGAACTACTGGTGCGCAAGGCATTCAGGGAGTTACAGGGGTTACAGGTATTGCCGGAGCGCAAGGAATAACCGGAATTACAGGTGTAACTGGAGTTACCGGACCTAACTGGACAATTACCAATTTCGAGTTTAATAATGCAGGCACATTAAACATAACTACCACTGCTCCACAAAATTTAAATACAACCATTGGTGCATGGCTTACTAAAGGTAATACTGCTATCACTAATCCTGCAGTGCCTGCAACATACGGCACTTCAGTTATTGGCGCTGCCGAAAACTGGATAGGCACAACAGATGCTCGAGATTTTACCATTGGAACTAATCAGCTTGAAAGAATGAGAGTGAAGCAAACCAATGGTTATGTTGGTATTGGAACCGCTGCACCAAGTCTTCCGCTTGAAGTTAATAGCGGGCCACTGGCAAATGCAATTTGGGGACATAGTACTAACGTAGGTGCTTATGTGGGCTACGAAGTCAATATTACTTTAGGCACACCGGTTCAAACTTTACAAGGTGCAGGAATTTACTCTACTAACCCTGCCGCTGGTTATGCGAGTCTCTATGGCCAATCGACCGGTGCGGCAACGGTAGCAGCATTGATTGATTACTCTACCGTGTGGATGGCAAACTATGCATATGTAGATAATAATTCAGGTGTGTTTAATCCTTCTACTTCTTACAATCAATTAAATGTAACTAGTACCACTTTAGGTGGAATTAACGTAGCACTTCGTGGCTATAATACACGTGCAGTTGGAGGAAACCCAGGCTGGTGCGCTGGCGGAAGATTTGATGCCGGTGCTGCAGGTAATGCCGAAGATGCCAATGGGGTAATGGCTTTTGCGACTGGACCTGGAACTGGTCTTGACCCTGCAGGAGGTTATAATACTTCGTTTAACGTTACTGCCGGAGGATATTTTCAAGGAAATGCGCAATGGGCTTATGTAGCAATGAACGGAGCTACAAACCGAAAAATTATAGGCACAGGTTCCGTAAGTGAGATAATACCTACCGAAAATCATGGTCGTATTACACTCACCGCGCCTGAATCACCAGAATATTGGTATACCGATTATGGCACCGTGAAACTTGAAAATGGTTTTGCTCATGTTGACTTAGACCCTATACTTAGCGATATTATTTTTGTAAATACCGAAAATCCGCTACGTGTTTTCTGCACTCCAACTGATATGTATGAATTCAATGGTGTAGTGGTAAAAAACAGAAACGTGAAAGGTTTTGATTTGATGGAATTAAACGGTGGCAAACATTCAGGAACTTTGGATTATGAAATAATTGCAAAACCTAAGACCAATTATGGCGAAGGAAGATTTCCTCAGGCACCCGGACCTGCCGCTATAAAAGCCGATAAGGAACCGGCCGCAGCTAAAGCAGCTAATCAGGTAACGGGCAAATCAATTTTCCATTGGGCAAATGATTGGGATGTTTACCACTACAATCCTGAAGAACTCACCGGCATTGGTGATGTAGTTATTGGCGGACCACACATGGGTCAGGTGAAACTGGCTGATGGCAAATACGGCAATTCAATTCCTGCCGACAGAAGAAAGCTGGAAGGAGAGAAGCATTAGTCCAAATTATATTCTCCTCAACACATCAGCAATTTCACGGTCGTTTGTCAGGCGAGGCACTTTATTCTGTCCGCCTAATTTGCCTTGGGTTTTCATGTATTCAATAAAACTTCCTTTTTGTAAAGAAGTAATTTTGAGTTGCTGAAGAATATTTCCTGCACGCAAATCTTTGTAGTACGAATTTTTTTGTTGAAGCACTAAATCAACATGCTGCGCAAAATCAGGAATGCTTCGCGGTTCTTTACTAAACTCCACCAACCATTCATGATAAGGCAAACCCTCCACAGGATTTACTTGTGGTGCCACCGTAAATTCACTAACTCCCGAATCCATTTCGCGCATGGCATTCATCATAGCCAGTTCAACTTCCTCAGCAATCACATGCTCACCAAAAGCCGAAATAAAATGTTTCACCCTTCCGGTCACCACAATGCGATAAGGATTTTTAGAAACGAATTTCAGGGTGTCGCCAATACTATAACCCCATAGACCCGCATTGGTGTTTAAGATAAGCGCATAGTTTACATTCAACTCAATTTCTCCAAGCCAAATCCGTTTCGGGTTTTCAGCAAATACTTCATCGGCTTTTACAAACTCATAAAATATACCCCCGTTTATGTTGAGCAAAAGACCTTCGGTGTTTTGCCTATCCTGATAAGCAATAAATCCTTCGCTTGCCGGATACGTTTCTACCGAATCAATTTTAAAACCAATCAACGATTCAATCTTTTGCCGGTATGGCTCGTAGTTTACCCCTCCATAAGCAAACACCTGAAACTGCGGAAAAATATCTTTGATAAATTCTTTGCCGCTTAGTTCTTTCAGCTTTTCAAAATACATCACCACCCAGGGCGGAATGCCGCTGATTAAACTCATTTTCTCTTTTACTGTTTCGCGGGCAATGGCAGTTACTTTTTCTTCCCAGTCGTCAATACAATTGGTTTCGTAACTTGGCATTCTGTTTTTGCGGGCATAAAAAGGAACATGATGGTGCACAATGCCGCTCAACCGTCCTGAAGGAATTTTACCATGCATATCCAACTCAGGAGAACCTTGCAAAAAAATCATTTTATGGTCAAAGAAATCTGCCTTGCCAGTTTCGTGAACATAAAGCATCAGAGAGTTTCTCGCTGCGCGAATCATTTTGTTTATCTGCTCCTGTGTAACCGGAATATATTTTGTGCCCGAAGTAGTGCCTGACGATTTACAGAAATATAACGGCTTGCCTTTCCATAGCACATTCTCTTTTCCATCGGCAATCAATTCGATATAATCTTTAATCTGTTCATAATCTCGAACGCTCACCGCAACTTTAAAGTCGTTGTAAGTTTTAACCAAATTGAAGTTGTGTGCTTTTCCGAAGTCGGTTTGCACAGCAGAACTAACCAGTCGCTTTAAGATATTCTGCTGAATTGTAAGTGCATTCTGTTGCTCCTTGTAAACAACTGAAGAAATAACATCTGCCGCCAGTTTAGCAATACCCGATTTATAACCCATTTAACGAATTACATAAAAAAAACCGCAAGTGTTTAGCACGCTTGCGGTTTTTATTTTAGGAAAAAAGTGGATAAACAACTGGGTTGTTTATTCAAAGGCGCTTACTTAGAAGCACCTATAACAATCTGTCCGTTTTCGATTTTTACATTAATTGCTGGCATAAAATTTAGTTTTTAGTATTTAAAAATTTGATTACGGTTTCTTTTCAATAATGGTAACGCTGATGGCAGGCGCATGAACCGGAGTTCCGATATTGCCGTTCGATAAAGATCTTAACGTGGTTGGTTTTGAGTTCTTAACTTGAACTTTACCATCAAGATTAGAAATGCCGAACGAAGTTGCCCAAAGGGTTGCGAGAGCGAGGATTAATTCCATAGTTGTTTTTTTTGTTTTGGTTAATAATGGATTAAACAAAAGCAATTACAACTTAGATTGAAAACTAAGAGATGTATAATAATCAACAGATTATCAACTATTTACAGCAATTTATTGTTGGAAAATAAAAAGATATCTAAAAGATGAACGTATTTAAAAAATACATGCCCTTGCCGGTTTTTTTCGAAAGAAAAATTTTGTGCGATTTTGCTTTCCTGATTAGGAAAGGCGAACTGTTATATAGTTGAAGTGGGTTTGAATTGGTTCTTAACGAACTAAGAATCATTAACCTTTCTGCAAGGTTATTCGAAATTGGGTTCAAGAGGTTGCAAAGTACAAAAAGGATACACCCGCTTCTAGTGCTCTCGCATCAAATGGAGGACAGCGTGCAAAGGTTTATTGCGCATTTTTCTAATCCTTATGCAACTGCATGGTTCTTCCAACGTTTGTAACATTTTACCAAACACCACGTAAAGGTTACACAACCTAGAAACCAAAGCCTATGAGGCATCTAAAAATTACACATAACATTTCTCAGCGCGACAAGCAGGTGGATAAGTACCTAAATGAAATTGCGAAAACTGAATTGTTGACAGCCGAACAAGAGGGAGAGTTGGCTAAACGCATTCGAATGGGTGACACCGATGCCTTAGACCACATGGTGAAAGCAAATTTGAGATTTGTGGTAAGCGTGGCTAAACAATATCAAAACCAAGGTTTGCCACTTAGTGATTTAATAAATGAAGGAAACTTAGGACTTATAAGGGCTACTTACAAATTCGATGAAACGCGTGGGTTCAAATTTATATCGTATGCGGTTTGGTGGATTCGTCAAGCAATTATGCAGTCTATAGTTGAGCAATCAAGAATAATTCGACTGCCCGTAAGTAAAGTAGGCGCGTATACAAAAATTACCAAAGCATTTCAAAGTTTCGAACAGGAGTTTCAGCGTGAACCTGATGTGGAAGAGTTGATGGAAATGTTAGGCATGACGAAAGAAGAAATTGACGAGTATTTCAGAGCTAATACAATTACCGTTTCTACCGAAATTAAAATAGGAGGGGACGACCTTGGCGGAAGTTCACTTAAAGATATTCTGTATGATCATGATGAAGCTTCTGTAGAAGATATAATGATGCAGAAGAATGTAGAAACACAACTCAATGCAGCTCTTGCTAATTTAAGTGAGCGCGAATCGGAAATCATATCGTGTTATTTTGGATTGAACGGAAAAGACCCAATGACCTTAGAAGAAATTGGCGATATATATGGCTTAACCCGAGAACGCGTTCGACAGATAAAGGAAAAATGTATTCGGCAGTTAAAAGAAAGTACGAGTCCGAGTTTATTGAGAGCTTATATAGAATAGAAATTCAAAACAACTTATACCAGGCTACTTTTTATTGAATCACCATCGTAAAAAGTCCTGGAACTAAAAAAGGGAACGGTAACGTTCACTAAAGAGTCCTTCAATCTCGGTTCCAATGAAAATTCCTCTTCGCTCTTGCGGGGAGGATTTTCGCTTTTTACAACTTACCAAACCTGAGAAGTTCGGGTTCCATTTTTAGAAACTAAAGACACTGAATTGTCACACGCTCCTTCGCCATAATCAATCGTAAATTTATTATCTGCGCTGTTTTCGGTATTGATTACTCTGGTAACGCCAGAAACAAACGTTCCCAAACAACCAACGCTTACTTCTTTCGTAAGCGAAAATGCCGGTGAAAATATTTCGGCAGTAAAAGCATCTCCATTTTTATTCGTACCTTGAGAAGATCCGCTGAGCTCATACGCGGTATCCCACAATCCATAGGTATTACCATTGAGTAATCGCAAAGTTTGGTTCGCGCTCCAAGTCATGTTGCCATTTTCGCGTTGTAGATTAGCGTTTTCAATTTCTATAGTAAATGTAGAATCGCTTACTCGGGTAATCGTTTCCCAACCCGATAGTTTATACATTTTGGTTCCGTCTCCAACATAATATTCATCTGAAGAATTGATAGTAACTATTGCGACCGTGCCAACATCGGTCCAATGTTTACTCATGGCTACTCCAATTTTACCAGCGCGATATCGACCATCGCGGCAGGGGATTCCTTTATAGGCAGCACTATGATCAAGCGGTCCATAATCAACTAAACAAACAACCCCATCTGAATCAGCATAAGTTCTGTCAATAAAGGAAATGATCACACCTTCAGGTAAAATATTGTTTTCGGTTTTGTGGGTTAAGGTATCGTTGCTTAGAAAATCTGCCACTACATCAAATAGTTGCGCGTATTCGGTTTCAATGGCCGTATTATCTTCTGCACTAAACTCTTTGACACCGGTATCTTTTTTACAAGATGTGATGGTAAAAAACCAAACAATTAACGTAAAGCAAGACAAAAACTGTTTCATACGTATTTCGGTTTTATTTTCATGTAACAAAATGGTTAAACCAGCGTGATAATAAACAGGAAACATTAAGAAGGACAAAATAGTAGGTTTTAAAGTTTATGTCAAATTTTATTTCAAAATCATTACACCATTCTTTTTTACTTTCCGCGTTCTGTTTTAAACCAAATGAGTTGATGAGAAAGCGTTACCTGCTTTTTTTGTTTGTTATGCTAAATATGTGCTGCACTATTCTTTTGCAGGCACAGTCGCCTTATGACGATGAAGTATGTTTAGATAAAACCGTTAAGCAGTTAAGAAAGGAAGAAGAGAAAATTAAAGCGGCACAAGGATTGAACAAAACGCTAATGTTCGCTTCATATCTAAATTATAGCGACCGCACTGTTGACCGAGTGCTCACTGGCAAAGAAGAGTTTGAACAACATCGCGGAAAATACATTCGCAACATTGAAATAAAAGTAATAGCACCATACGGTGTAACTATCGAAAAACCGGAAGCAGATCATTTTAATCGGTTTCAAAAATTTGCAAATGGCATTCAGATAAAAACGAAAGACTGGGTGGTGCGAAACGATTTGCTTTTTAAAAGTGGCGATGCAGTTGATCCTATATTATTTGCTGATACCGAGAAAAATTTATGGGAACGACAAACCTTTAAGGACGTAAAAATGTTTTTGGTACCTGTTGATGGCTCCGATAATTTGGTGGACGTTCTAATTATGGTGCAAGATAAGTGGAGTTGGAGTTTGAACTTTAGCGTACAGTTTAATAAGGTTACGGGAGGTATTACGTTCCAAAATTTTATGGGTTTGCCTCAATCTATTGCTGTGGGAGCTTCGCTTAACTATCGCAAGGATAACTTTTATAGTGTTTACGGTATTTACAAGTATGATAATATAAGAAGCTCGCATATTGATATAAAAATTGCAGGTGATTATAGTCCTTTAGATAAAGGCGGAAGTTTGAGAATCTCCCGCGATTTTTTTTCAGCCAATAGCAAATGGGCCGGCCACATTAAGACTTCCCTTTATCGTGAAAGCGCTAATGTTCCTAATCAATTTTCTTCTTCCATACCCACCAACACGTTTTATAACACACAAGATGTTTGGTTGGCTACTTCGGTTAAAATGCCGAGTTTGAAAAGTGCTCGTTACGATTTAGTGCGCATGATTCTCTCAGCTCGTATGAAAAGGTTGGATTACATCACACGCCCTTATTTGCGCAGTGCCGATGGCACACAAACCTTTATTGACCGTACTTACTTTTTGGGTAGTTTAGGATTTGCTAATTGGGATTATTATGTTGATCATTCAGTGTATTACTTGGGCCAGGCAGAGTATTTTAATAAAGGTTTGAATGGTGCATTAATTCTTGGTTTTGATTACGATGAAGAGTTAAGTAAACGTTTTTACAGTGGGGTGCAAATAAATTATGGAAAATTTATTCCTAAATGTGGCTACCTCAACTCACGATTGAGCTATGGAGGATTTACAAAAAAAGATTCTTACCAGCAAATTCTGTTTAAGATTAGCGAGAAATTCTATTCTGCACCTATTAAATTAGGAAACAAGTTTATCATGCGTCATATTATTTCAGCCGATATCAATCTTGGTTTCAACCGACCAATAGGACGTGAGTTGGTAGTGAACAACCAAAATGGTTTACGAGGCGTGTTTGTCAACTACATCAGGGGCACGCGCAGTTACGTTTTCAATTTCGAAACTGTTGTGTATCCAACTTTTAAAATACTCGGTTTTTCTTCATGTGCTTTTATGTTTGCCGACATTGCATTGGTGCAAGGTGTAGGTTCAGGAACCACATTGAGTCAAGCTTATGGTGCAGGTGTGCGTTTGCGTAATCTTAAATTTGGAATTGGCTTTTTTGAACTCTCCTTTGCCTATTATCCTAAGTTACGCATTCCGGGTGTAAAGCCTTATAGTATTTTGAGTGATTTTAAAAACCGGAGATCGATAGAACAAGATAATTTGTTTGAACCAACCATACTTTCGCCAGAGTAAAGCAAACTGGTTAGTTGATCTTTTCCAGTTGCGCATTATCTCTTTTCGTTTAAGTTTGCACCGCTTTTTTCAAACCAATAAAAAAAATACTTCATGAAAATTACCGTAGTAGGAGCAGGAGCAGTAGGAGCTACAGTTGCCGATAACATTGCACGCAGAGAACTTTGCCACGAACTCGTTTTAGTTGACATTAAAGAAGGCATTGCTGAGGGCAAAGCCATGGATATGAACCAAACCGCTTCGTTGCTCGGTTTTGATACCCGTGTTACAGGTTCAACCAACGATTACACCAAAACAGCAGGAACTGATGTGGCGGTAATTACATCAGGCATTCCACGCAAACCCGGCATGACCCGCGAAGAATTAATTGGCACTAATGCATCCATTGTAAAAGGGGTTACCGAAAATATTTTGAAGCATTCGCCTAACGCCATTATTGTTGTTATCAGCAATCCAATGGATACGATGACTTACCTGGCTTTAAAATCAAGCGGACTTCCTAAGAACAGAATTATAGGCATGGGCGGAATTCTCGACAGTGCCCGCTTTAAATATTATTTGAGCCAATCGCTCAATTGCTCACCAAGCGATTTACATGCGGTGGTTGTTGGCGGACATGGTGATACTACGATGATTCCTTTAACTCGCTTAGCTACCTTAAACGGAAACCCTGTTTCGAATTTATTAAGTGCAGAAGCTTTAAGCAAAGTGGCAGCCGATACGATGGTTGGCGGAGCTACTTTAACTAAGCTGATTGGAACCTCGGCATGGTATGCACCGGGTGCTGCCGGAGCTGCTTTAGTAGAGAGCATTGTGCGCGACCAAAAGAAAGTTTTCCCTTGCTGTGTTTCTTTAAATGGTGAATACGGACAGAACGATATATGCTTAGGCGTTCCTGTAGTTATTGGTAAAGGTGGTTGGGAACAAATAGTAGATTACAAGTTGAATACCAGCGAACAAGAAGCTTTTGACAAAAGCGCTGAGGCAGTTCGTAGCATGAACAGTGTTCTTGCTACTTTAAGTTTATAATTGACGTTATGTAAAGTAGTATTATTTGAAGTTACAGACTTGGTTGCTCAGAACTTCAGGTAATACTTCTTCGTCAGTTCCTTATACTCTTGGGTAAATTCAGCGTTTAATTTTTGAATAAGCAGTTGGCTTTTCACCACTTCCCTTCTTTCTCTTTCCAACTTGATTAATACAACGTAAGGCAGTTTACCTTCAATGGCTGTTACTTCGGTAAGCTGAGTTGTGTAGAGTTCTAAACTCTCAGCTTTAGTTTGCAGTAAGGGCAAATTGAATATTGGAACAATCAGGAATGCTTTGCCATCACTTGAAAGCAAAACATTTATTTCTTCAAGTAGTTCATCGTAAGTTAAGGCTGTGCTGTGTTTTGCAATGTTCTTTGCTTCGTCTTCTGTTTTGTAATCCTGAATAAAATAAGGTGGGTTCGAAATGATTAAATCGAATTTGGTTTCAGTTGAAAAGTTTTGCAGCCCGCAATGCTGAGCTTCAAGATTTTTGTTCCACAAACTTGCTGCAAAGTTTTCCCTTGCCTGCTGGTAAGCATTCTCATCAATATCAATGGCTATAATTTTTGCTTCGTGGTTCTGCTGTGCGAGCATCAGGGCAATTACTCCTGTTCCGGTGCCTATATCTAAAATGCGACTCGCTCCTCTCCCGTTTGCCCAGGCCCCTAATAGCACGCCATCGGTATTTACTTTCATAGCACAGTTACCCTGATTGATTGAAAACTGCTTGAAACGAAAAGTGTTTTGGCTCATACGAAGAGTTGAAAATAAAAAAACGGAACCATTGCTGATTCCGTTTAACCATTAAACACCAAACAAGAGATTAATGTCTTTTTAAACTTCCTCCGTTATTTGAAGGAGCCGGATTTCTTTGTGGGGTTGGTTGAGAATTACTGTGTGGTTGCTCGTTTCGCGGTTGAGCGCGTTGCTCCATTGGTCGCTGTTCAAAATTACGCTGTTGGGGAACTTCTCTGCGTTGCTCCACTTGTCGCGGTTGTTCAATTTGACGAGGCTGCACCCCAGGGCGTTGTTGTTGGTAGTTCCTTGGTTGCTCAATATTGCGCGATTGCTCCACTGGTCTTGATGGTTCATTCCATCTGTTTTCTTTTGGTTGTTGTTGCGCGCGACCTTCCAAATTATTTTCTCGTGATATTTCGTTAATACTATTGTCGCGTTGTGCTGGGTGATTACCCCAGTTTTGCGGTGGCGTTGAAGTCCAACCGTTATTTTGTTTTGACTCTGTTCTTTCAACAGGCGCATGGCTGTTACTCGGCTGCCATGCTTTAGGTTCTTGTTGTGAGGTAACGTTTAAGTTGTTATCGCGCTGTTGCTCATTATTATTCTGCCATCCCTTAGGTGCTTGCGTGATTGGTTCGCTTGGCTTAACCACTACATCGGGTTTATTTTCATTGTATGGCGAAGCAGTATTTGCATTTACAATTACCCCCTCTCTTGGTTTCACTACACCTGTGTTTTGATAAATTGGTTTTTGAATTCCTGCTTTTGGAATATTTACTGTATGCATGTCAACAGGTGTTCTGTTGATCGAAGTTCCGCTGGTAATAATTGGCTTTGTAGAACCTGTTCCGGTCTTGCCGGGAGCATCAAGATCTTTATGATGATGTCCATAATAATAGTAAGGATTATATCCGCTGGCGGTGTTCCAACCATCATTATATCCGTTATTATAGCCGTTCCAATATCCGTTGTTGTAGCCATTGTTATATTGCCCATAGCCGCAACCGCTTCCCCAGTTATAAGCCCAACTGTTATAATCCCAGCCATAATAGTTGCAGGAGTAATAACCCCAGTTCGAATTTCCCCATGAGTTAGTATAGTAAGCACTATTCCAGCCCATGTTCCAATTCCAGTATGGGTCGTAGTAAGGGTCGTAAACATAAATGGTATTGCGGTGATGACGGTTCCATCTCCACCAGGTATCATTATACCAAGGGTTTACAGAAACAACTACGCGCGAATTCCAATTGCTGTATCCGTAATAATAAGAAGGGGTGAAGCTGTAATTGTAATAACTCACTCCATAGTTTGCGCCATAGTATCGATGTAAGTTCGTAGTGTAATAATACGATTCGTAGTCCTCATCGTAAGAAACATCGCTTCCGTAATAATCGGAATTGTTCGAAGAATAATTATCACGTAGGTCATATTTATAAGCTGAATTATCGTTGCTGTATCCATCAGTTTTATCAGCCGATTCAGCTGGTGCATTACTACTTTCGTTATTCTGCTCCGAATTATTTTCCTTCCCTTTATCTTTTGCAGGGTCGTAGTAAACATCATCGCTTTGTGCAAAAGAGTTTTGCGAAATTCCTGTTACCAATAACAGAGTGGTGGAAAGAAGAATGAGGAAGCGGTTCATGGTTTTTGTTTTTATTACGACAAATTTATTTCAATTCAGTTTAAGCGTGAACGTTTTTAATATTTTCGCGCACGATTAACATACACTTAAACATCGTACCAATATTTGTTATGGCAAAAGAAATCACTTCAAGAGTTAACGATTATTCACAGTGGTATAACGACCTTGTTGTTAAAAGCGGATTAGCCGACCACAGCAGTGTGCGCGGTTGCATGGTTATAAAACCTTACGGCTTTGCTATTTGGGAAAAGATGCAGGCGGCACTCGATAAAATGTTTAAAGACACCGGGCATGTGAACGCCTATTTCCCTTTGCTTATTCCAAAAAGTTTTTTGAGTAAAGAAGCATCGCATGTAGAAGGTTTTGCCAAGGAATGTGCCGTGGTTACGCACTACCGTTTAATCAACGACCCCAACGGAAAAGGAGTGATTGTTGACCCCGATGCGAAACTCGAAGAGGAATTAATTATTCGCCCTACTTCTGAAACTATCATCTGGAACACTTACAAAAACTGGATTCAGTCATATCGCGATTTGCCATTGTTGATTAATCAATGGGCAAATGTGGTGCGTTGGGAAATGCGCACGCGTTTGTTTTTGCGCACTGCCGAATTTCTTTGGCAAGAAGGGCACACCGCTCACTCTACTTCACAGGAAGCCATTGAAGAAACTGAACGCATGCTCGATGTATATGCCGAGTTTGCAGAGAAGTGGATGGCAATGCCGGTGTTGAAAGGAAAGAAAAGTCCTAACGAAAGATTTGCCGGTGCATTGGATACTTATTGTATTGAAGCCATGATGCAGGACGGGCAGGCTTTGCAAGCAGGCACTTCGCATTTCCTGGGTCAAAATTTTGCAAAAGCATTTGATGTAAAGTTTGCGAACAAAGAAGGCAAAGAAGAATTTGTGTGGGCTAGTTCATGGGGAGTTTCAACACGATTGATTGGTGCATTGATTATGGCGCACAGCGATGATGAAGGATTAGTGCTGCCTCCAATGCTCGCTCCTATTCAGGTGGCTATAGTGCCTATATTTAAAGGTGAAGAAGATTTGAAAAAGATTGAAGAGAAGTTTGCTCCTCTCCTTCTGGAATTGAAAGCAAAAAACATTTCGGTGAAGTTTGATAAGGATGACACCAAACGTCCCGGATTTAAATTTGCCGAGTATGAATTGAAAGGTGTGCCTGTTCGTTTAGCTATGGGCATGCGCGATTACGAGGCAGGAACAATTGAAGTAGCAAGACGCGATACAAAAGAAAAATCGGTTCAGCAGTTTGAAGGAATTGGAAATTATATTGAGAAACTGTTGGAAGATATTCAGGCAAACATTTTCAACCGCGCAAAAACTTTCCGCGATAGTCATATTCGCGAAGTGAATACCTGGGATGAATTTTTAAAAGCTATTGAAGAGCCGGGATTTATTTCGGCACACTGGGATGGAACTCCTGCTACTGAAGAAAAAATTAAAGAGTTGACGAAAGCAACTATTCGCTGCATTCCTTTAAACAATAAACAGGAAGACGGCAAATGTGTGTTTACCGGAAACCCAAGCAAAGAGCGCGTGGTATTTGCAAGAGCGTATTAACTATTTAAAGACAAAACAAATTAGAGCATGCTTCTTCTTGATGGAAAAAAATTAGCTGACGAACTAAAAGCTGAAATTAAAACGGAGGTAGATAAGATTACACAAAGCGGTAAACGCGCTCCTCACCTGGCGGCAATTCTTGTTGGTAACGATGGCGGTAGTCTCACTTACGTTGGTCACAAAGTAAAAGCGTGTGAGCAGGTAGGTTTTAAATCAACCCTGTTGCAATTTGATGATTCCATTATCGAAGAATTTTTGTTGAACGAAGTTTCGAAGTTGAATTCCAATAATGAAATAGATGGCTTTATCGTTCAACTTCCTTTGCCTAAACATATTAGTGCCGATAAGATTATTATGGCTATTGACCCGCGAAAAGATGTGGATGGATTTCATCCTGTAAATGTGGGCAAAGTTACCTTGGGTATGGATGCTTATATTTCTGCTACTCCTCTGGGGATTACTAAAATACTTGAGCGCTATAATATTTCTACCGAAGGAAAATATTGTGTGGTGATAGGCAGAAGTAATATTGTAGGTAGACCGATGAGTATATTGATGAGCGCGCAAAGCAAAACAGGAAACTGCACCGTTACTGTTTGCCACAGTAAAACAAAAAACCTCAAGGAGATTACACTGCAAGCCGATATTATTATTGCTGCACTCGGCAAGCCCGGTTTTCTTACTGGTGAAATGGTAAAAGTAGGCGCGGTAGTAATTGATGTAGGCACTACACGTGTAACCGATACAACTGCTAAAGCCGGCTGGCGTTTAAAAGGCGATGTGTTGTTCGATGAAGTAGCTCCAAAGTGTTCAGCCATAACTCCAGTGCCCGGTGGCGTTGGACCTATGACAGTTGTTTCGTTGCTCTTGAATACCTTGAAAGCCGCTAAGGCTTAGCACCCCCCACCAAACGGAATACTTATTTCTTGTTTTACTCTTTCTCCATTTGAATTTACGGCAGGTTTCCAATTCGGCATTTTGTTCACAGCTTCTACCAATAGTTTGTCAATTGTTTTATCGGTAGAAGTGCGAACTAATTGTGTATTAAGAATTTTCCCTTCTTCATTCACTGTGAATTTTATAGTAGCCAGTGGAACTTTATCAGAAATATTTTTTGCACTTACTTTACTGAAAACATTTCCAGAAAAATAAGCTGACAATTTTTTCCATCCGTCCGGAAACTCCGCTTGAATGGTAGGAACTATTGTAACCACAGTTGAGCCGGAAATAATTTTGTTTCTACTTCCCCATACATCGTTAGTTTGATTCTTGTATTTATACTTAATAGTTACGCTGATATCGCTTCCTAAATCTGCGTTGTTTAAAATATTTTTTTGATGCACCGTAAGTTTATCGCTGGTGCTTTGAGCCACAGTAGTTTTACCATTTACAGCCACCGAAATTTCGGTGAACACCACCTCTAGAATTTGTTTGTAATCATCCTGAGGATAAAGAAAGTTCTCCGTTTGAGGTTGGCTAAAATTATAGGGTCTGCGTTTTCCCAGCCAAAAATCCTGACTCAGTTGCAGTTGCATGCTACTCCATAACAAGGGACTCAGGTCGTTGATGTTTCCTGCACGGCTCAGCATTTCTTTTAGAATCGTAGGATTGGTTCTCTTAGGTATTTCGAATTTACCGTTTTGAGAAAATGTAATAGCAAAAAGCAGAACGAGGAATTGAGTAAGGATGAAGTTTTTCATTTTTTGTTTTTTATAGTAGATGAAGGGAACTTTCAAAACGTAAACTGATTAAGAAAACTTAACGATTAGCTTAGGTTCACGATTTTTTTCAGAAACTAAATTCGCAATTATTTATCAGTAGCTGAGGAATCGTTCGAAGATACTTGTGAAAAGACTGAACCACGCTTAGTCATTTTGCGTCTGCTTAATTCACCACACACCTTTTTGTTTTCTCCACTTAATATTGGGAACAACTACGTTTCTATCAAGAGGTGTTACACTTACATTTGAGAACTTAATGAAAAAACTTTGCGACATACTCGATGGTATTACGGTTCTTGAATCAGTGGGTTCAATTGATGTTCCTGTTTCGTCATTGCAAATGGATAGCCGAAAAATAAAAAGCGGAGATTGTTTTATTGCAATCAAAGGAACTACAAGTGACGGACACCAGTTTATCTCAAAATGTATTGAGCTGGGAGCAAATGCTATTGTATGCGAGACTCTTCCCGAAAAAATTGTTGCCCACGTAACTTACATACACGTGAAAGATTCTTCGAAAGCGCTTGGTGCAATGGCTAGTAATTTTTACGAGCAACCTTCTTCTAAAATGAAAGTGGTTGGCGTAACAGGCACCAACGGAAAAACCTCGGTAGCTACTCTCCTATTCCGATTGTTTCGCGCTTTGAATAAAAATGTGGGTTTGCTTTCTACAGTGCAAAATCAAATCAACGAAGAAATTATTCCGAGCACACATACTACTCCCGATGCTATTGCACTCAATGCGCTATTGAAACAAATGGTTGATGCCGGTTGCGAATACTGTTTCATGGAAGTGAGTTCTCACGCTGTTGACCAAAATAGAATTGAAGGATTGAAATTTGCTGGCGCTGTGTTTACCAATATCACTCATGACCATCTCGACTACCACAAAACATTCGAAAACTATTTGAAGGCAAAGAAGCGTTTTTTCGATGGGTTACCTCCAATGGCTTTTGCATTAACCAATGTGGATGACAGAAACGGAAACGTGATGTTGCAAAATACCAAAGCAGCTAAGCGCAGTTACGCGCTCAAAACGCCCAGCGATTTCAAAACAAAAATTATCGAGAATGGTGTTGCGGGTCTTCAATTAGACATTGACAATATTGAAATGCATACGCGTTTGATTGGTGAATTCAATGCGTATAACCTTACCGCAGTTTATGCAGTGGCGCGTTTGCTCGATGTAGAAAAATTAGAAGCGCTGACTATTCTTTCATCGCTCACACCACCAGAAGGGCGCTTCGACCAAATCATTTCTGCCAATGAAAAAATTGTGGGTATAGTGGATTATGCGCACACACCTGATGCTCTCAAAAATGTTTTACAAACTATTCAGGCAGTGCGCAACGGAAATGAAAAAGTGATTACGGTAGTTGGTTGCGGTGGAGACAGAGATGCTACGAAGCGACCTATCATGGCAGAGATTGCATGCAAGTTTTCTAATCAGATAATTCTTACTTCCGATAACCCGCGCAGCGAAGACCCGAATGAAATTCTGAAACAAATGTATGCAGGCGTTCCGGTGACTGATAAACGAAAAGTGCTGACGATAAGCGACAGAAGAGAAGCGATTAAAACTGCAGTTACGCTCGCTAACAATACCGACATTATTCTTTTAGCAGGAAAGGGACACGAAAAATATCAAGAAGTAAAAGGAGTAAAAAATCATTTTGATGATAAGGAAGAATTGAAAAATATTTTTGAAGAAATGAGAAAATAAAAATCGGGACTATGAACAAAGCAATTCAAAACGCGTGGGAATATTTAAAAGGAGATAAAAGCATTTGGCTCGTAGTGCTGATGCTCTTCGGCATTTCAATGCTTGCCGTCTACAGTGCCACAGGCACTCTCGCTTACGCAAAAGAAGTTGACAGCAGTTACTACCTCATAAAACAGATTTCCCTCACCATCTTCGGTATGTTGCTGATGTTCGGCACACACATGATTAATTACAAATACTATTCGCGCATTGCGCAAATCCTTTGGTTCATTTCTATTCCGTTATTGATTTATACCATGTTCTTCACCAAATCTTTGAACGATGCGAACCGTTGGATTACACTTCCGGTAGTTGGCTTAACGTTTCAAACTTCTGACTTAGCCAAACTCGCACTCATCATGTTTTTAGCGAGACAGCTTTCGCAAAAGCAAGACCAGATAACCGACTTTAAAGAAGCGTTCCTTCCTATTTTGTTACCAATAATTATTACTTGTCTTTTAATTGCACCAGAAAATCTTTCTACCTCAATGATTTTGTTTTGCACTTCGGTTTTTGTAATGTTCATTGGAAGAATTGCAATTAAACACATTGCCGCATTGATGGGAATAGCAACTGTTGTATTCTCCTTGTTTGTTTTACTGCTACATGTTGTACCTGAAAAAACTTTGTATAGCATTAACAAGCGAACAGTAACCTGGAAAAACAGAATAGATGATTTTGCGCAAACTATTACCTCGGGTAAAACGAATGAAGACGAAGACTACCAAGTTCTTCAGGCAAAAATTGCAATTGCAAAAGGTGGTTTATTTCAACTCAACCCGGGCGGTAGCGACCAACGCAACTTTTTGCCGCAGGCATACAACGATTTTATTTACGTTATCATAATTGAAGAATATGGTTTGCTCGGTGGTGCGTCAATTGTATTTCTCTATCTATTCTTTCTCTATCGCTGCATTCGAATTGTTATCAATGCGCCAAAAGCATTTGGCGCGCTACTGGCAGTAGGTTTAGGAATTGCACTTGTTACACAAGCCATGATAAACATGGCGGTGGCGGTAAATCTTCTTCCCGTAACGGGTGTTACACTTCCGCTTGTGAGTATGGGAGGAAGTTCAGTCATCTTTACTTCCATTGCGTTTGGAATTATTCTTTCTGTTTCAAGAAATATTGAAGAAGAAAAATCGTTAGAAACTGCATGAGTGAATTACGTGTAATCATTTCGGGCGGTGGTACAGGCGGACATATTTTTCCTGCAATTGCCATTGCCAATGCGATTAAGAAAAGAAATCCTGCTGCCGAAATTCTTTTTGTTGGTGCCAACGGAAGAATGGAAATGGAAAAAGTGCCGCAGGCAGGGTATAAAATTAAAGGATTGAACATTGCAGGTTTTCAAAGAGGTTCCATTATAAAGAACCTTACTCTTCCATTCAAACTTGTGGGTAGTTTGATCTCAGCTTACAACATCATAAGAACATTTAAACCACATGTAGCTATTGGTGTTGGAGGATATGCGAGTGCGCCTTTGCTTCGTGCGGCAAGTTTTGCAGGTGTGCCTACGGTGATACAGGAACAGAACTCTTTTGCAGGAATAACAAATAAAATTCTTTCGAAAAATGCGGAAGTCATTTGCACCGCTTATGAAGGAATGGACAAAGCATTTCCAAAAGAGAAAATTGTATCAACAGGCAATCCTGTTCGTGATGAAATAGTGAAAATGAATTGCAACCAGTTAGAATCAAAAAAATATTTTGGTTTAGATGAAAACAAAAAAACAATTCTAATCATCGGTGGAAGTTTGGGAGCCAGAACATTAAATCAAAGTGTTGAAGCTGCTCTTGAAAAAATTAAAGGAAGTGAATCGCAAATCCTTTGGCAAACAGGCAAAACTTATTTTGATGAGTGCGCAAAGATTGCAGAAGGCGTTCCAAACCTTCATGCAAGAATGTTTATTGATAAAATGGATTACGCATATACTTGTGCCGATGTAATTATTTCGCGTGCAGGAGCGCTCTCTATTTCTGAATTGCAGTTGGTAGGCAAGCCCATTATTCTTGTTCCTTCTCCTAACGTTGCCGAAGACCATCAAACGCATAATGCACTTGCCTTGGTAAATAAGAAAGCGGCACTCCTGATTAAAGATGATGAAGCAAAACTGAATTTGATTGGTGCGGCTTTCGATTTATTGAAAAACGAACCGATGCAAAAAGAATTGAGCGCAAACATTAAACTGATGGCAATTCCCAATGCCGCAGAAAGAATTGTGGAAGAAATTTTGAAAGTAGTAGATAAAGCAATTTAGAATTCAATCCTTATCTTTGAGCTATGACTTACACTTACACCAATTTTGCACGCATAACAGTTGACTCTGAAATTTGTTTCGGGCAACCGTGCATCAGAAAAACCCGTATGCCCGTGGCGTCTATTCTTTCTTATCTCTCGGGTGGAATGACAATGGATGATTTTCTTAAAGAATTTAATTGGCTTACCCGTGAGGATGTTTTGGAAGCAATGGCATTTGCAGCAGGTATGATTGAACACCGAATTATTCCTCTCAAGAAAGCATCATGATTTTTTTGTTGGACGAAAACATTGCTCCATCGCTTGTAACTATAATTGCTAAACTGGGTTATAAATGTTTTCATGCACGGGATGTGAAGCTACTAAGCACGCCAGATGAAACAATTTTCAATTTCGCGATTGACAATGACTACATCCTAATTACTCACGTTCTTGATTTTAGTCGAATTCATGCACTAAGCGGAAAACAGAAACCATCTGTAATTTTGTTTCGTGTAGAACCGCTCACTATCGAGTTTATGAAAAATGTGCTTACAGAAAATTTAAAATCCATTGAATCTGATTTGTTGAACGGTGCATTTGTAGTAGTAGAAGAAGACCAGATTCGTATTCGCAGCTTACCTATAAAATCTTCCTGAAGTATGCATATTAATGAAATGAAGAAGTTGTTTTTCCTCGGTATTGGCGGAATCGGAATGAGTGCATTAGCGCGTTATTTTAAATCGCTGGGTGCAGAAGTTAGCGGTTACGATAAAACACAAACTACACTAACCGATGAATTAGAGCGTGAAGGCATTCATGTGGTTTTTGAAGACGATTTGAATTTGTATCCTAAGGAAATTGATTTAGTCGTTTACACTCCTGCCATTCCGAAAGACCATAAAGGTTTTAAATTCTATAAAGACAATAATTATGAGTTGCGCAAACGCAGCGAAGTGCTCGGAATAATTTCTGCCGACAGATTTACGATTGCTGTAGCTGGTTCACATGGAAAGACAACCGTCAGTTCAATGATTGCGCATATTTTAATTCAATCTGGATTTAAAACCACCGCATTTCTTGGAGGCATCTGTAATAATTACAATTCAAACTACATCACAAGCCCCCAAACCCCCGAAGGGGGCTTAAATACAAATACAAAAAGTCATTATGATTTTTTGGGTGGCAGTTCCCCCTTCGGGGGGCAGGGGGCTGGGATTGTCGTTATTGAAGCCGATGAGTTCGACCGTTCGTTTCATCGTTTGTCTCCCGATATGGCTGTGATTACAGCAGTAGATACCGACCACTTAGATATTTACGGCACCAAAGAAAAAATTGACGAAGCGTTTGTTGAGTTCACAAATAAAATTGCCGAAGAAGGTTTTCTCGCTATTAAATCGCAACAGAGTATAGAAGACAAACTCCCTGTGCTCGACAAAGCGTTTTATTCTTTGCACGATACAACCAGCGATGTTTACTGTCCACAGTATTGGGTTACGCATGGCGGTTATCTTTTTCATGTAAATTATTTTGGAACAGAAATTAAAAACTTGCGTTTGAACATTGGCGGCTTTCACAATATTGAAAATGCCATTGCGGCAATTACTATTGCCAAAGAGTTGAAAATTTCGAACGAGGATATTAAATCTGCCTTGGCTTCTTTTAAAGGAATTAAAAGAAGATTCGAAAAGGTGTTTGAAAATGATAACGTAATTTTCATTGACGATTACGCACATCATCCCGAAGAAATTCGCGTGTTTGTGGAAAGCATTCGTGAAATTTATCCGAAGAAAAAAATCACTGCAGTATTTCAACCGCATCTTTTTTCACGCACAAAAGATTTGGCAAAAGAGTTTGCAGAGCAATTAAGCAAAGCCGATGAAGTTATTCTACTCGATATTTATCCTGCTCGTGAACTGCCAATGGAAGGAGTGACTTCTGATTTAATTTTCAATCAACTTACTTGCGCAGAGAAATCACTTGTTAAGAAAGAAGAGTTGATTGACTTCGTAAAGAACAAAAGCTTTGAAGTGCTGTTGACCATAGGCGCGGGAGATATTGATAAGTATCTCGTTCCCATAAAAGAGATTCTTACTTCGCGTTAATTCCGCGGCTGTCTTTTCCAATATTCACTTTTCCTCGTCTCCACAATTTCTGTCTACAACTCAGCGTTTAAATTTTAGTAAAGTGCTTCACCTTCGGCACAATCATTTAAGCAATGAAAAAGTTTTGGCATATACTCAAAAAAATACTGACGGTGACATTCACGTTATCCTGTGCTGCGCTGTTTATAGTGGTGCTTACATCTGCAGTAAAAAAGCAGGATGAACTTACTTGCAAAACACTTCAGGTAAAAATTGATTATGACTCCGGATTAGCCTTTTTGAATGAAGACGAAGTATCTGAACGCATAAATTTTTTAAGCGGTGAAAATATTATAGGGCGACTGCTTTCGAAAATTGACTTCCATACGTTGGAAAAAGAAATTGAAAAAAATCCATACGTATGCGATGCAGAAATTTTTGTTGATCACCAACAAAATATCGTTATAAGCATTATACAGAAACGGCCTATTTTACGAGTAATCAACAGCGATGCTGTAAGTTATTACATAAGTGAAAAGAACGATCACATGCCACTTAACGATAATTTCAATGTACGTTTACCGGTAGCTACTGGGTTTGTCAACACAAACATAAACCCTTTGCGCGATAGTTTGGTCGAATGCAATCTTTACGTGCTTGCTAATTTTATAGAGCACGATGTTTTTCTGCACGCACTTATTGACCAAGTTTATGTGTATGAAAATTCGGAGTTTGATCTAATTCCTAAAACAGGCAATCACAATATTCATTTCGGTAATGCAAATGAAAATATGGCTGATAAGTTTAAACGCCTCAAAACATTTTACC
Source organism: Bacteroidota bacterium (assembly GCA_947479455.1). Taxonomy (GTDB): domain Bacteria; phylum Bacteroidota; class Bacteroidia; order Chitinophagales; family LD1; genus Bog-950. The sequence goes on along the minus strand of CANJZE010000003.1, from coordinate 168,457 downwards.
GTGATGGACTAACTAAAACCGGTTGGTTCAAATACAAAAGTATCAATCTAAAATTTGACGGGCAAGTAGTTTGCGAAAAGCGCGATTCATTAGAAACTTCATTAGCTGAAACACAAAACGATTAATCAACAAAGTTTATAAACACCAAACATCAACCTTTAACTATGGCTCTAAAACACACTAAAGAAAATCCAATCATTGTTGGGCTCGACATTGGAACTACCAAGATTGCCTGCATTGTTGCACAGCGCGATCAATATGGGAAACTAAAAATTCTTGGTTTGGGAAAAACGCCTTCGTATGGCGTTACCCGCGGTGAAGTTTCAAATATTAAACTTACTACCGATGCCATTCTTGCTTCAGTAGCGGAGGCCGAACGTCAATCGGGGCATAAAATAACATCGGTTTATGTTGGTATTGCAGGGCAACACATTTCGAGTAAGCAAAGCCGTGACATTTATACCCTTGGTAATCCTGAAGATGAAATTACACGCGATGATATTCGTCAAATGGTGGCGAACATGCACCGCGTAGCTTTGCAACCAGGAGAAAGAATTATAACCGTAATGCCACAAGAATTTACGGTAGATAGTTACCACAATATTATTGACCCTGTGGGTATGTGCGGCAGCAGACTGGAGGCTAACTTTCATATTATAACAGGACGAGTTAGTGCAGCGCAAAACATTAAAAAGTGTGTTGAAAAGGCAGGGTTAAAAATGGCTGGTTTGTTTTTAGAACCATTAGCTTCTTCTTCTGCAGTACTGCAGGTTGATGAATTGGAGGCAGGTGTAGTGTTGGTAGATATTGGTGGAGGAACAACCGACATCGCTATTTTTAAAAATAAAATCATTCGTCATACTGCAGTAATTCCATTTGCCGGAAATATTATAACCGATGACATAATGGAAGGTTGTAAATTGCTTAAACCGCAGGCAGAAAAACTTAAAACAAGTTTTGGTAGTGCCTTACCCGGTGAAACACACGAAAACGAAATCATTTCTATTCCCGGCATTGCAGGGCGCGATAGAAAAGAAATTTCGATGCGTACCTTAGCTCATATCATTAATGCCCGGATGGAAGAAATTTTTTCGCAGGTGTATTTCGAGATAAAAAGTTCGGGTTTTGCTAATCACCTAAACGCTGGTATTGTAGTAACCGGTGGTGGATCGCAATTGAAACATTTAAAACAACTGATTGAATATACTACAGGACTTTCGGCTCGAATTGGATTACCTACTTCCTATCTTGCAAAAGACAATAAACCGGAAATGCAACATCCCATGTTTTCAACAGGACTTGGTTTGGTGCTTGATGGCTATCGTGAATATTTTGAAATGAAAGAAGAAACTAAACGCGATTTCTATCCTGAATTATTTGTAGAGCCAGTTCCAATTTTAGAAACCGTACCTGCAGGTGGTGGGATAAAGATGGACGAAGTTTTGACCAATGAACCGGAACCAATAAAACAGGAGGTAAAAAAGGAAAACCTTCTACAAACCATGACTTCGTATTTTAAAAACTGGTTTGAAGATGATACAGTGAACGGAGATTTTGATTGATAGTTTAAAGCACTAAGTAGAACAAAGGCGTATTCTAAAAAGTTTTGACAACTAACTTTTCTTGATACCGGAAAAAACCAAATCATTCAGAAAGGCGATAATTTCTGTTTCCTCTTTGGTTTTTCCAAAATCAGTAAGTGAAGGAAGGTTATACATAAAGAAATTTTGATAATGAGCCATTTCAATAATGGTGGACGCTAACGATTTAGGGTATTTATATTTCGGACTGCACTCCAAAATAATATTGCCAATGACAGCACAAAGGTCTTTGTAGGGCTTAAAAAATTGTTGCTTGTTATCCTCACCTACTTGTTTGGTCAAATATGCTTTTGACCCTTCTGCAATTACAATTTGATGCAGTAAACTTTCATTCACATAGCTGGTTTGTTTATCATCCTCAATAGTAGCAGCCAATAGTTTTATTACCCTTTTCAATTTGACAACGGGGTCTTTAATATTATTCGTATGAAAACTAATCTGGAATTCAACCCAACCCCAATACCAGGAGGTTAAGTAAATCAACAGCTTGTGTTTGTTTTCAAAGTAACGGTAAACACCTGCCTCAGTAGTGCCAATATCTTCTGCCAACTTTTTAAAAGTAAACGCCTCAAAACCGTTTTTGTAAATCAGTTGAATACTGTGCTTGATAATATTTTTACCCAACTCCGACCCTTCAGGGTTGCGGAGGAACAGTGCCTCATTCATTTTTATCTGTAACTGTAGCTTCATTTCCGTCTTTGTTTTAGTTGTTTCTGAAATAGGGGGCAAAGCTACACAAAATAATTTTACAATTATTTGTGATAGTAATACTATCTTTATCAAAACTATTCCTATCTTTGCACCATCAACTAAAAAACAAAAATCATGGAATTAAAAAATGTGTTCAAAGAATTAAAGCACGACCTACCAGCAAGTATTGTCGTGTTTTTTGTTGCAGTCCCTTTATGTTTAGGAATTGCTCTCGCATCGGGTGCTCCCTTGTTTGCAGGTATTATTGCAGGTATTGTAGGTGGCATTGTGGTAGGCGTTGCCAGTGGTTCACCTTTGGGTGTTAGCGGACCCGCAGCAGGTTTAGCCGTCATAGTTTTAACTTCTATTGCAACGCTTGGCGGTTCATGGGAAGCCTTTTTAATGGCTGTTGTGTTAGCCGGAATTATTCAACTCATTTTGGGCTATGCCAAAGCGGGTTTCATTGCCTACTTCTTTCCCTCCTCTGTCATTAAAGGAATGCTTACTGGTATCGGTCTTTTAATAATCTTAAAACAAATACCTCACGCATTAGGTTGGGATAAAGATGCTTTTGGAGATGATGCCTTTTTCCAGGCAGATGGGCAAAACACTTTTTCTGAAATTTTCAAAGCACTTGACTTCCTCACACCGGGAGCAGTGCTTATTGCAGCAATTTCTTTGGGCATACTGATATTATGGGATATGGTGCTGTCTAAAAAGCATAAGATTTTTGCGATGATAAACGGACCGCTCGTGGTAGTTGCTTTCGGTATTGTAATGTTTAATTTATTTCAAAACGGAATACTTGACTTTAGTTTAAATGCAAAACAAGTAGTAGCCATACCAGTTCCAACCTCAATGGCAGCTTTTTTCAGCCAGTTCACTTTCCCCGATTTTTCAGCAATTACAAATTTTGAAGTTTGGAAAATTGCAATCGTATTAGCCATTGTCGCCAGTTTAGAAACCTTGTTATGTGTAGAGGCCACCGACAAAATGGACCCCGACAAAAGAATTACACCTACAAACAGAGAATTAAAAGCACAGGGTTTAGGTAATATAATTTCAGGTTTAATTGGCGGCTTGCCCGTTACACAAGTTATTGTGCGAAGCACTGCGAATATTTCCTTTGGCGGTAAAACAAAAATGTCTGCCATTCTGCACGGTGTTTTTTTATTACTAAGTGCTTTGACAATAGCAAGCGTTTTAAATATGATACCCTTAGCAAGTTTAGCCGCCATTCTTTTAATGGTGGGTTACAAATTAGCCAAGCCCTCACTTTTCAAACAGATGTATAAATTAGGTTGGGAGCAATTCGTTCCTTTCACAGTTACCGTTGTAGCAATCTTGGCAACCGACTTACTTAAAGGAATTACTGCCGGAATGTTCGTTGGCGGTTTCTTCGCTTTGTATCATAGTTACAGAAACTCATACCACATGAAAGATGTAATCTCTGAAAACGGGCACCAAATTCATCATCTCGTTTTAGCCGAGGAAGTTTCATTCTTCAATAAGGCAAGTGTTGTAAAAGCATTGGATGCTATTCCCGAAAATTCAAAAGTGATTATTGATTGTTCTAACTCGAAATCTATTGCCTACGATGTGATAGAACTGATAAAGGATTATGAGAGTAATGCTAAGTCAAAAAATATCACCGTTGAGAAAATAAAATTTATAGAACCACTTAATTCTTAATCAATCAAACCATTCATAAACAATTAAAAAACAAAAAAATGAAAACATTAACCAAAGAAATGCAAGCAGCCATAACCCCTTCAATGGCATTAGAATTATTAAAAGAAGGGAACAAACGATTTGTAAACAACCTGAAAGTTAATCGCAACCTTTTACAACAGGCAAACGAAACATCAGACGGACAACACCCCTTTGCGGTTATACTAAGTTGCATTGACAGCAGAACTTCTGCCGAGCTAATTTTTGACCAGGGGCTTGGTGACGTTTTCAGCGTTCGTATTGCGGGAAATATTATCAATGAAGACATCTTAGGCAGTATGGAATTTGGCTGTAAAGTGGCTGGTTCTAAAATTATAGTTGTGTTAGGGCACACAAAATGCGGAGCAGTAAAAGGAGCTTGCGACCATGTTGAAATGGGCAACCTGACAGCACTGCTTTCCAAAATAAGACCAGCCGTAGATGATGAAACTACAACAACGGAGAATCGAAATTCCGGCAACGGAGAATTTGTAGAAAAAGTAGCCACCATCAATGTAAAACGAACTGTAAAATCAATAATGGAACGCAGTCCTATTTTGAAAGAATTAATTGAAAGCGGGCAAATCGGAATTGTTGGCGGCACACATGATATTACAACAGGTCAGGTAACATTTTTTCCCGAAACAGTTATGGGTGCATAGAAACCGAGAAATCAATAATAGCGTTCAAATGAAAAAGCAATTTTCTTTTTATTTCATTATGGCACTTGCAGTTATAGGCAGCAGTTCATGCTCAATTATTAAGCATGATACTGCTGCCACCTATAACAAAAGCATAAAGAATGCTCCATTTGATGTAGTCATTATTCCCGGCTTGCCTTATGATACTGCCAACATTAACCCGATTTTAAAAGCAAGAATGCTTTGGGCAAAAGAGTTGTATGACAAGGGCATTACCCGCCACATTATTTTTTCGGGTTCGGCTGTCCAAAGCCCTTATGTGGAAGCTGTGATAATGAAATTAATGGCACAAGCGATGGACATTCCTACACAACATACTTTTATTGAAGACAAAGCAATGCATTCAACCGAAAATGTTGCATATGGTATTCAACTTGCCCACAGCTTGGGCTTTAAAAACATTGCCATAGCAACCGACCCCATTCAAGCCATTTTTTTGAAAAAATACACCAACGATAATCACGGTCATGTGTCCATTTTGCCCTTTAATTTCAATGCAATGCCTTTTTATTACAAAGCACCGTTTCCCGATGTAAATCCCGTAACTGCCTTTGTAGAAAATTTTGTGCCTCTCAAAAACAGGGAGCCCAAAGACTTAGTTATTCAGGATTAGCTGTAAAGACAATTTTATAAACCAATAAAAACCATATAAAATGACAATCAGTATTCAAACGCCAAGCTTTGCTCCTAAAAAAGAGATTACAATGTTTGTCCATGAAAAAGCAAACCACCTTTTGCGGCTATACAACGAAATAATCAGCACAGAGGTATGCCTTAAGCTGGATAGCTCAGAAACAAGGGAGAATAAATTTTGCAGCATTCGATTGCTCATCCCCGGCAACGACTTTTTGGCAAGCGCCAAATGCAAAACCTTTGAAGAAGCCATAGCACAAACAACCGGTGCCTTAGAAAGTCAAATAATAAAAAGGAAGTCGAAAATAATAGCAACTCGAAAAAGCATTGAAAAAGTAAATACACATAACACTTGGTAAAATTTATTGCGAATTACTACACCCAAAAATCAACAACAGAAATCTGAAAATGTGTAAAGCAGTAAAAGTAAATGTCATTCTTTTGTTTCTGCTTTTTAGCAGCGTTCATTCCTTTTCACAATCGCCATCAGGCACAACAGGCAGTTGGTTAATGTTTTTTAATCAAACCCGTTTGCATGAAAAATGGAGCATACACACCGAAGCGCAATACCGCAGTTTTGAACTGACTCCAAACACAGACCAAATTATGTTGCGTGTGGGGGTTAATTATCATATCAACGATAATTACTCAACAAGCATTGGGTATGCCTACATTCCAAATTTCGCTTTTGACAAAGAAAATTTGAAAGGCGTTCAGGTTTCTGAAAACCGCATGTGGCAGCAGTTCTTAATGAAAAATATATTAGGGCGAGTAAATTTTGAGCACCGTTACCGCCTTGAACAACGCTGGCTACAAACTACAAGTGGTGATAAATACCTGAACAGAATACGATACCTTTTAAGAGTTACAGTTCCGCTGAACAAAATAGTAATTGAAAAACACACCCTGTTTTTGACTTTTTACGATGAAGTCTTTATTCATTTTTCAAACACCCCGTTTGACCGAAACCGTTTGTATGGTGCAATCGGCTACCAGTTTTTACCCAACCTGAATATTCAACTCGGCTACCTTGCACAAACTGTAAACACCACAACCAAACACTACTTGCAAACAGCCGTTTTTTACAACCTTGATTTGAGAAAGAAAAAATGAAAAATCCAATCCTGATAAAGAATGCAACCATAATCAACGAAGGGAAAAACCGTGTTGCCGATGTTTAAATTGAAGACGAAATTATTTCTCGTATCGGCAACATTCCCTTAGCTTCAAATTACACCACCATCAATGCAAGGGGCAAACATCTCTTCCCTGTCATTATGGACGCACAGGTTCATTTTTCGTGAACCCGGACTAACGCTTAAAGGCGATATCTGCACCGAAAGCAAAGCAGCTGTTGCGTTTATTTATTGTTATGCCAAATACAGTTCCCAATACATTAACTACCTAAATCCTGAATGAAAAATACCTCATAGCTTTTGAGAAATCGTTAGCCAATGTCAGTTCCTTCTCACAAACTGTTGCGGGCTTATCCCAGATGATTGAAGCCTTATAGACAAACAGGTACGCGCAAGTGCAGTCATTATCTGGAACTTGGTAACTAAAAAAGTTCCCTACATCAATCCCGAAAACTATCTCTTTCTCAACCAAAAAAAAAACTCTCCGTCCTGCATCGTATCACGGTGGATAAAAAAAGGATGGCTGAATAAACAACCATCCTCTATCGTATATCGGCAAACCTTATTGCTATCAGGTTGGTCTCCACCAAAGCCTGAGTCCTCTTCAGATTTACAACGCAAAAATAATCTCTTATCCACCAAAATTACCAACCAATTTTGGCACCATTACCTTTAAAAAAAATTTGAATACGCCTTTTTTAGGAGAGTTTCAAGGGCTTTAATTCTAATGCTGAGAACGCTCTGCTACCTACTCTTATGCTTCCATCGTCTATGGCTCCACAGCCAGTCAGCAGGATGCTCTCGAATGTGTTGCTCTAACACACGAATGTATTTTTCTGTCACTTCATTTTCGGCAAGTTCATTTGGTGAATCCGTAATTTTAATCAACTCGGCTTTATACCAGCCAGGTTTAGTTTGCACAATTTTAGGGTAAATAACCACGCAATTGTGAATGCGTGCGTAGCGTTCAGCTCCTGTAAAAAATGCACTGTCCTGATTTAAGAAAGTAGTCCAATAAGCGGTTTTTAAATTTGAAGGAGATTGATCGCTAATGAGAATGCTCATGGTGAGTTCTTTCAACTGCATAGCAAAAAACTCTTTGCTATCGCGCTGCATAATCAAATGCATACCAAACTTACCTCGACTCTTTTGAATCATGCGATTGAAATAAGGATTGTTTACCAAACTAACTACTGCGCAAGTTTTATAAGGATAAAACAGACTCGCCTTATAGCCGCCATACTCCCACGAGGCAATATGCCCTACAGTAAGCACTACATGTCTGCCTGCTGAGTAACAATCACTTATCATTTCGGGGTTGGAGATTTGAACGCGTGCTTGTACCTCATCGGCAGAAATGGTAAAACACTTGATAGTTTCTACAATCCGGTAGGCGAGGTGGCGATAACTTTGCTTTGCAATTTGTTTTCGTTCCGTTGTTGTTTTTTCGGGAAAAGACCTCTCTAAATTTTCGCGAATTATTTTTTCGCGGTAATGCACCAGATGTTCCAACACCCAGGCAATAACTTCTGCCATGCCATACAAAACACGCGATGGTAAATAAGAAAAGAAAAGTAAAACAGGGGCAAGCAGATAATAACTTAGCATGGAAATTATTTTCGCATCATCTCCTTTTGGTTGAGCACCACTTCTCTCCTCTTGTGCCCGCTTCTACCATAAATTTCAATTTTCAAGTTTCGGTTTCCATTTTCTCCGCTGAAAGATATCTTACCAAAATTGCGTTTCGCATAATCGGTCCCTGCAACTCTATGCTGATTATGATAAGCACCAACCAACCTGCGTGGAAGTGGAGGCGTGGTAAGTGGCGAACATGTAAAATCATAGAGTGGATAACCTTTCCAGTCGCGCTTACATAACTCACTGTAGTGTTTATCTCCGGTTAAAAAAACAACTCCTTGAATATTGTTGTTCGAAATGAAATCGAACAAATTGTTACGCTCTCGTGTGTACAATGCATACGATTCACCAAAATGATTATCGTTAAGTACCTGTGAACCTATCGCAATAAATTTAAAGGCCGCATCGCTCATTAGCAATTTATTTTTGAGCCAAACTATTTGTGTTTCACCTAAAAAATCGCCAATTGAATCGCCATCAGGTGCACGAAAATACCGGTCATCGCACATAAAAAATTCGGCATCGTAATACCGAAAGTTGAAATAATTTCCCTTGAATTGCTCTCCTTCCGGATAAGTATTTGGCCAAACCCCTTTGAATACTTCAAGCGAAGAATCTTTAAGCGCATATTCTCTACCGGAATCATTAGGACCGTAATCGTGATCATCCCAAATGGCATATTGTGGAGTAGCAGAAAGAAACTCGCGATACTTTTTGAATGTTTTGCGCAAGCGTAAATTGTAATTTAACATGCCATCGTAGCTACTGTAACTTTTTTTCCAGTAGTACACATCATCACCTAGCCAAATCATAAAATCATTTTGCTGTTTTTTCATGCGTTTGTAAATCCAGGTGGCAGCACCGGGAAATACCATTCGAGCAAAACCTGGCAATGCCAATGCGCACGAGCCGAGAAGAAAACTAAAATCCTTAACCGCTGTATCGGCTTGTGTTTTAAATGAAGATTTAGCGTTAGCTCCCCAACCATCAATGGAAACTAAAATGTTGTAGCTGTGGTCGGGTTTTAACCCAGTAAAATCCATGGTGAGTGCTACATCGCCAGTTTTATTGGTAATGTAGCTGAGATTGGTGGGATAGTAAATTCGCTTTTCAGCTGTATCGCCAAGTATCAACACATTTTGTCCTTGTCCATGGTAAGCAATCCAAACTTTAGCCGAATTTTTTGTCACTGAACCTACAATTGGTCCGGTTATCAACTTTGCTTTTTGAGCCATACAGACAAAAGTAAAGCCCATGACTAAACTTATAAGTAGGATTTTTTTCACGTGCTCGAAAGTAGAAAGTTATTGGGGATAGTGTAAAGGGACAGCGATGAAATTCAAAATCAATTATCGCAACAAAGTAACTGAGCCCTTTCGTACTTCCTCGCTGTAGCCATCAATGAATGCAAGTTTTAAAACCCACACATACACCGCAGGACTTTGCATCGCTACTTCATACGTTTTATCCCATTTAAAATGATGATCGTTCGATTCAAAAACTTTTTCACCCCAGCGATTAACTCGTGCCGGGTTTCGATTTTTATTTCAACGTATTCTTACTTCAACTTTTCTACTGCCGCTTTCAAGGCTTCGAAATTTACCTGCACGCCCGGGTTTTCAGTTACTTCCACGTACTGCACCATGCCAGCTTTATCAACCACTACTACTCCCCTCTTAGCCACATCGCGATAGCCAGCAGCAAAATTTGCTTGTACCATATCGTATGCTTTAATCATATCTTTGTTGAAATCCGATAACAAATCAAAATTGATTTGATTCTGTGTTTTAAAAACGCCTAACGAAAAAAGCATATCAACCGATACCCCCACTACTGATGCGTTTAAGCCGCCATAGTAAGCGAGGTCATCGCGGTTACTACACATTTGTGCTGTGCATACGCCTGTGAATGCAGCCGGAAAAAAATGAATAATCAAGTTTTTGCCCGCGAAATCAGCCAACGAAATTTCTTTCTTGTCGGTGTTTGGTAATTTAAAATCGGGAGCTTGGGTGCCTATTGCTAATGCCATGTTTTTTAATTTTTAAAAGTTTAGAAATATTTGAGGGCGCAATAATAAATGAACTTAACCATTGAGCCGCAAAATATTTCAACAACCCAAGCAACCTTTTTTATAAAGTAAAAGTCTTTATAGCATAGTTTAGTTTTAAAGGGTTAAGCTAAGAAGCCTCCTGCTGTGCAGGGGGTTTTTTAATTTTCCTGCCATCCCCTCCGTCCCAACTTTCTTTTTTCATCTTTGCAAAAAATAAAACAACATGACTCGCATTTCATACTTCTTTGTGCTGGTGCTCTTACTTACGGGTTTCAACGGTTGCAAAAAAACCGAAACGAATACGCCTAAACTAATTTTCAAATTTAAGTTTGACCCCACTCAAGCGCGTTACGATAGCTTCGGAAATTTACAAACTTCATTACCCGCAACTCATGCAGGGCAAAGCCCAACCTTTAATGCCATGAGTGCACACTACATTGAATTGACAAAAGGAGCACTGGTACAAGTAGGTGCGGGTACTGTTATATATCATGCTCCCGAAGTAACTACCGGAGGCGCTACAGCTATTGATTTTACTCAATCAAAATTTGCTAAAGACGGAGAAGTATTTTATGAAATGAATTTGAAGGATGTAGCACCTGGAGATTATGAATACCTGCGCGTTTCATTGGCTTACCAAAATTATGATGTGAATCTGTATATCGATACCATTTATAATTACCTGGGTGTTAACGTTCCTATACAAGCAGAGTATCCTTGCACGGTAGCAAGTTTTATTGGGTATAATACTTACCTCACAAACTATAAGGTGAAAAACCAAAGTTTAACTGTTAACAACAACAAAAAACAAGGTTATTGGGGTTTTGAAATGTCAGCCGATTTTTACGGTCAACCTTATAACCTGCTTACTTCAGGCCAGGCACCGGCCGGTGCTACTACGGTGGTTAATCCTATAGCAGCCACTTCACCAATTCCTAACGGTTCTTGTTTAGTAACGGGCACGTTTGGTAGTGCAAGCAAATTGAAAATCACAGGAACTGAAACAAAAGATATTGTGGTTACTGTTTCACTTTCTACCAATAAAAGTTTCGAATGGGTTGAAGCCAGTGGGCACGAAGATGGTAAATGGGAACCTTCAAAAGGCGAAGTGATTGTAGATATGGGTGTTCGCGGAATGATTCCGAGCGCACAGTATTAATTGCACCCGTTTCTTTTCTCAATAATAACTTACACCTTCCCAAGCCAAACGTTGTTTTGCATCGGGGTCTTGAAGTAGTTTCGAGTGCTTACTGAAAATCATAGTGGAGCGATCATCAGCGGTATATTTTTTCCATGCTTCTGTTCCATTGCCATTCGGATTTCCGTAGCGCGCAAAGTTGAGCCAAGCCTGTTGCATTTGTCCCGTTAAACGAGCTATCAGTTTCTTCGTTGCAATAACATGCAGCAATCTTCCCTGTCTGCCCTCGCTGTTTCCAAACACAAAAGGAATCTCCAGGCCATGAAACGATTTCATTCCTGAAATATTCAACAAAAAAGAAGACCATTCAAAACGGTACATGTAAACCGAAGAATAAGTGCTTCGGCATTCTGCTAAACGGATTGCCGGAATTCTGAAAACAGCATCGGTTAAAATATCTAACACACCACTTTTATGCGGATAGTTTTGATAAGCAGCAATCACCTGTTCTTTGCTTTGTGGAGTAGTAACTTCATTGAAATATTTACTCAACTCTTGCGAAGTGCGCGGAACCATTTTCAATTTTCTGCTGGCAAACATCGTAGCTTCATTTCGATTAGTGCCAATCATTAAATCAACCTTGTTAGCCATATCGGGTTTCATGCATTTGAAAATATCGCTGGTAAGTACCTTGCCATCAATGGTAGGTGAAAAAACTTTTTGATTGGTTTTTCTCACCATGTATTCCAATAAGGTTTGTTCGGCTGCATTTAATGTATCCAGCGAAATTGTTTTTAGCAAATGAATACTGTCGGCACTTATTCCGAGAATAGAACAGAATTTTTTGGTAATGCCTTCAGCAATTTCGGGAGTCCAGATAATTGCCGGTGGTCCGCTTTCGGCAATAGCCCGATGAAACAATCCTTTAGCCGAGTTGATGGAAAGAAGTGTTTCTACACTCGTTCCTCCTGCCGATTCACCAAAGATAGTTACGTTATCAGGGTCGCCACCAAAAGCGGCAATATTTTCTTTTACCCATTGCAAAGCCGCTATTTGATCGCGAATGCCGAGATTATTTTCAACGGTATCTTTTCCATGAATCGACTCTTTAAAATACAAAAAGCCTAATGGACCTAAACGATAGTTGATCGTTGCTACCACCACATCGCCATTTTTAGCCAGGTTTTCTCCGTAGTATAATGGAGCAGAACCTGCACCAATCACAAAACCACCACCATGTATCCAGAACATAACCGGACGTTTTTTGCCATCGGCTGCAGGAGACCAAACATTTAAAAACAAACAATCTTCGGCTTGCTTACCATCTGGTGTTATAGAACTTTTTGCTTGCGGTGCTATAGCACCAAATTCCACAACATCTTTTATCCCATCCCAATGCTGAAGCGAACGCGGTGCACCAAATCGTTCCGCTTCTGCATATTTAATTCCGCGCCACACGCAAATGTTCTTATCCATTCCACCTCTCACCTTTCCCTGTTTGGTTTCCACCACCAGTGAACTAATGTTGTCGTTTGTTGCATTGCCGGTACCTACACAGCAAAAAATAAAATACCCAATGAAACATGATTTCATAAAAACCGAAAATTGCATACTAGATTTATTTTTAAAGTGGGTGAAAGTATTTGATTTGAAAATAGTTTTGGGAATTATTCTTCAATTTATTTTTAGGTAAACAGGAATCTGCTATACCTCATCGCACAAACCTTTTCTTGTATTGCACGTATCAGAATTGGTTAAATCATATTCAGTCAAATTATCCCCTTCGTTTAAAGCATTACATTTTGAAAAATGTTATTTTAGATATTCCAAGCGCTACGCAAATGGCTAAAAATCCTTTTACCGAGCAACATATTTCAATTCTAGGCACTGAAGGTTCCGAAACGCTTATTGGCTTTCGCGAAATGATAGATTGGATAAATGAAGGAATTTATTGTGTTGACGGAAACGGAATAATTGTTTATGCGAATGAGCAATTTTGTAATCGGCTAGGTTACCTTACTTCCGAAATAGTTGGTGCCGATATTTTTGAACGAATTTACAATGAAGACAATATTCGATTGGCAAGAGCAAAATTGCAATTGCGCAAGCGGGGAGTATCTGACAGTTATAACATACAGCTCAAAACCAAAACCGGAGAAGCCATTTGGGTGCGTATGAACGGCAAACCAATTATGAGTGATAGTGGTGAGTTTATAGGCTCTGTAGTAATTAGCACAGATATAAATCAACAACTGAAACTGGAAGAAGAGTTAATACAGGCGAAAGAGGATTTGGAATCAAAAGTAATTACACGCACGCGTCAATTATCTGAAGCCAACCAGAAATTGTATGAACAAATAAAAGAAAGACGACTGGCTGAAATCTCTTCAAAGAATAGTGAAAAACGCTTTCGGGATATTTTTGTCAATTCTCCGGATGCCATTTACATTGAAAGCCATGACGGCATAATATTGGATGTGAACGAAGCCTCTTGTAAACTTCAAGAATCTAGTGAAGAAGAATTGCGGGGCAAAAGCATTTTTGATGTGTCGCCAGTAAAGAACCATGATGAAATAAGAAAACGACAGCCAGGAATAATTAGCGGAGAAATAAAAAAATTTGAAAGCGAGTGTTTAACTAATAATGGAAGAATAATACCCATTGAAATTAGTGTAGCGCCTATCAGTTTTAATGGAGCCCCTGCAATGCTTATGCACGTGCGCGATATTACAGATCGCAAACAAAATCAACAATTATTGCAAGAGTTAAATACAGAGCTCGAACAAAAAGTTAAAGAACGCACACGAGAACTGGAAGAGGTGAATGCTCGTATGCGGAACGAAATTTACACCCGCGAAAAGATTCAAAAAGAGTTATTACGGCAAAAAGATTTTTTGCGATTGATTATAGATTCTACACCAACTTTAATTTTTGTAAAAGATCAGGAAGGAAAATTCTTATTGGCTAATAAATCGACTGCTACTTTTTACAACATGACCACCGAGGAAATGGAAGGACATTATGATACCGACCATAATTTTGATGAAAAGGAAATTGCCGATTTCAAAAATCAGGATGAAGAAATTCTATCGGGTGGAAAAGAAATAAGTTTCCCCATTCAGAGTTTTGTAAACAAGAAGAACGGGAAAGTAACGTGGCTTCAAACAATTAAGAAACCAATTCCTTCTATCAGCGGAAATGAAATAAATGTGCTGGGGGTTTCTACCGATATAACGGACATTAAACAAACGAAGGACAGTTTAAAAACAACCGAATTACTGTATCGCGAAATAGCGCGCAACCTGCCCAAAGCAGGCATGTTTATTTTTGACAAACAACTACAATACATTTTGGCAGAGGGTCCACTGATTGGCGTTATAAGCAAACCAAAAGCAGAAATTGAAGGTCGTTCGGTAACTGACACCATTAATGAGAAGGAACGTGAACGGGTAGAAAAAATCTACCGCGATATTTTATTGGGGAAAGCAAGTGAGAGAGAACAGGTTTTTTTCGGAAGACAGTTGAAAGTATATCACATTCCTATTTATAACGATGCCGGTGAAGTTATTTACGGCATGGTGATGGTGTTCGACATTTCTGATTTGAAAGAAACTCAAGTTGAGTTAGAGAAACGCGCTACACAATTGCAACGTTCAAATGATGAGTTAGAACGTTTTGCCTACGTGGCATCGCACGATTTGCAGGGGCCGCTTCGCACTATTGCCAGCTACTTGCAGCTGCTTGAAATGCGTTACAAAAACAATTTAGATGCAGAGGCACTTGAGTTTATTAACTTCTCGGTGAATGGAGCTAAACGTATGCAAACGCTCATTCTTGATTTGTTGAACTATTCCCGCATTTCAAGTGCCCCTAAACCATTTGTAAAAACCAACGCCAATGAAATTGTTGAGGGTGTGATTCAAACATTGCAGAGTTCCATTAAAACCGGCAATGCAACTATCAAATTACTAACGCTGCCTGTTTTACTTGCTGAACCTAATCAACTGTTTTTGCTGTTTCAAAATTTAATTGACAACGCTATCAAGTTTGTAAAAGATAAAAAACCTGTAATTACCATTAGTTGCACTGAGAAAACAACTGAATGGAAATTTGAAGTAGCAGATAACGGAATTGGTATTCGTGAAGACTTTAAAGAAAAAGTATTTCAGATTTTTCAACGATTACATGCCGAAACAGAATATCCGGGAACAGGTGTTGGCTTGGCTATCTGCAAAAAAATTGTTGACCTGCACAATGGCAGAATTTGGTTTGAGACCAATGCAGATGGAGGCACTACTTTTTGTTTTACGGTAAGTAAAAATTTAGAAAAGAGTTAACTCCGTAACTCTTCTAGAAATTCGCGCACTGCCGATACGCTCACTAATTTTTCTTCGAAATAGATTTTCGCTTTTGCTACTTCTTCATCTGTCGCCTGCATGGATGCAAGAATATTGGTGAGGTGCATTTTCATATGCCCCGCTTGAATTCCCACTGTGGTAAGCGAACGAAGTGCTCCAAAGTTTTGAGCTAAGCCAACGCAAACAATTATTTCCATCAATTGTTTTGCATTCGGATTGCCGAGTAATTCAAGTGAACGCTTAGCAAGCGGATGCAATGAAGTCAATCCACCTACAGTTCCAATAGCAATTGGAAAATTCATCCAGAAACGAAACACACCATTCTCTACTTTACATTCACTCAAACTGCGATAAACGCCATCGCGGCAAGCGTATGTATGGGCACATGCTTCCACTGCACGAAAATCATTTCCTGTAGCTAAAACAACAGCATCAATACCATTCATTATTCCTTTGTTGTGCGTGGTAGCACGATAAGGGTCAATGCGCGCAATATTTACTGCTCGTTCAAACTTGGATGCAAATTCTTTCGCGCTTACTGTGTCATTATCAAAACTACCGAGTTCACTAACTGGGCAACTTACCTCGGCATGCACTAAACACTCGGGTGTGTAATTCGAAAGAATACACATTACAATTTCAATTTCCTTTTCAGCATCCGTAAAATTTTGACTCAAGGCAATTTTACTTTGTAACAACGAACCAAATTCTTCCAAACAGGAATTGATAAAATTTGCCCCCATTGAATCAACCGTTTCAAAATGTACGCGCAGTTGAAAGTAATCGGGTTCGAGAGTGGTGAAATCAATCAACTCCATATTCGCCACTCCTCCTCCCCTTTCTTCCATGTTTGAAGTAATGTGTTTCACTCCATCTTTTAATTCTTCTTTGATTGAATTGAAAAATGAAATCAGTTTTTGTGTATCACCACGATAAGTAAAATGCACCTGACCAACTTTTCTCGTAGAAATAACTTCTGCTTTAAAGCCTCCGCGGCTTAACCAAAATTTAGCAGCATTTGATGCAGCAGCCACCACCGAACTTTCTTCAATAACCATTGGTACCGCATAAACACGGTCATTAATTTTAAAATTAGGTGCAATGCCGAAAGGAACAGGAAAATTAGTGAGTGTGTTCTCGCTGAAGCCATCTAATAATTTTTGCGCTTCAATATTATCGTGCCAGTATTCGGCAAATTCTTTAACTACTTCTACCGGACTTGCATAGAGAAAATTCTTCGCTAACCAGGCAATCTTTTCGCGCTTGCCCATTTTCGAAAAACCGGTAATTTCCTTTTCATTCTTCTCCATCTGTGTCAAAAATAATTTATCGTGGTAAACATGAACGATTTGAATCTTTTTATGAATTGTTGATGAAGAAAAAAAAGAAATATTTTCTACTCTACAATAAACCAGGGGTTGAGAAGATTCTCTTTATTGTAAACGAGTGGTTGCTTGGTTTCGTAGTTGATTACATTCTTGCCGGCATACAAAGCCACTGCATGTGCCGCAGCAGTATCCCATTCCATCGTTGGTCCGAAACGTGGATAAACATCTGCTTCACTTTCTGCTACCAAACAAAGTTTTAATGAACTGCCCGAAGAGCGAAACTCCACTTCTTTTCCCTGCGCTTTTAAATCTTCAACAAACTGAAGTGTTTCGGGACTTAGGTGCGAACGGCTGCCAACTACAAATATTTTTTCTTTCGAAGAAAAGTGAATTTCATTTCGTATTTCGTATTTCGTATTTCCTGTTTCAGATTTGAACGAGCCAATGCCTTTTACTCCATAATAAGTTTTGGATTGAGCAGGTACATGAACAATTCCAACAACAGGAATACCTTCTTCAATCAAAGCAATATTCACCGTGAACTCTCCGTTCTTCTTTATGAATTCTTTGGTACCGTCAATGGGATCAATGAGCCAAAAACGTTTCCAGTGTTTTCTTTCCTCATAACGAGTTTGCTTTGTCTCTTCCGAAATGAATGGAATATTGGGATACAGATTTTTTAATCCTTCGAGAATAACTGCGTTCGATTTTTTATCGGCTTCGGTTAATGGCGATTTATCTTCCTTAATTTCTACTTCAAAATCGCGCGCATAAATTTCCATAATAGCATCGCCTGCTTTTTGCGCTATGGAAATTAGTTGGTCAACATCAATCTCTTTATAATTCATTTTGTGCAATATTTATTTTAAAACTTCCTAAAGCGTAATTGTCATGCTGAGTGTTGGTTTCCGAAGCGAAGCATCTTGTATTTTTTGTGCAAGTGAAATATAAGTTCCTTCACTTGGGAAACCTTCGTTCTGGATGACATTAACTAAGGAGATGAACGCAATCATCCAAGCTTTTTCTCCAATAAGGAATCTCTAAACCAAAGGTTTCCTTAATTTTCTTTTTGCTCAACACGCTGTATTTAGGGCGCACCGCAGGGGTTGGATATTGATGTGTTTCTATTGGAGAAAGTTTTGTTTTCAATTTTGCAATGTCGCGAATGGCAATTGCAAAATCGTACCAACTCGCTACTCCTTCATTGCTGTAATTATAAACTCCCGATTTCCATTCTTCCAGCTGAACAATGTTCAAAATAGCCGCTGCTAAATCGCGCGCATAAGTAGGTGTTCCTATCTGGTCGTAAATTACATTGAGCGATTCACGCTCTTTGCACAATTTTAAAATGGTTTTTACAAAGTTATTGCCGAAAGAAGAATACACCCAACTGGTTCGAATCAATAATGTGTCAAGATTATTTTGCAACACCTGTTTCTCTCCTTCTAATTTACTTGCTCCGTATACTGAAAGCGGATTTGGTTTTTCATCTTCAAAAATCGGAACCGATTTTGTTCCGTCAAAAATAAAATCGGTGCTAATGTGAACGAACCTGCAATTATTTGCTTTCGCTGCCTTTGCTAAAATACCGGCACCATCTGCATTTATTTTAAATGCTAATTCTTTTTCAGATTCTGCCTTGTCAACCGCTGTGTAAGCCGCGCAATTGATAAGCGCAAAATAATTTCCGATAGAGAGAAACTGATTCACAGCATGTTCATCGGTTATGTCTAAACCGTCCTTGTCAACAAAAGTAAAAGCATGAGTTTCGAGAAGAGAAGAAAGGAAATTTAATTCTGTTCCTACTTGTCCGTGTGCACCGGTTACGAGAATTTTATGCATCAGAATTCGAAGTTGTTTACGCAGTTTTTAAACGCAGGAAGTGTTTTGTCTTTATCGGAAACTATTGCTTCGTCTGTTTTTATTTTCCAGTCAATATTCAAATCGACATCGTTAAATAAAATTCCGCCTTCGCTTTCTTTTGAATAGTAGTTATCGCATTTGTATTGAAAAATACAAGTTTCACTTACCACGGAGAAACCATGTGCAAACCCTCTCGGTATAAAAAGCTGCTTTTTGTTTTCGGCAGAAAGCAGAATGTCAAAATGCTTTCCGTAAGTGGGTGAACCTTTTCGAATATCCACCACTACATCGAGCACTTCGCCTTCTACTACACGCACTAATTTTGCTTGAGCCATTGGGTTTAACTGATAATGCAAGCCACGCATAACACCGCGTTGCGATTTTGATTCATTATCCTGCACAAATTCCACCTCAATTCCAGCTTCGCTAAAAATATTTTTGTTGAAACTTTCGAAAAAATATCCACGACTATCGGCAAACACACGAGGTTCGAAAACTTTGAGCCCTGCAAATCCAGTTTCTATAAAAGGCATGATGGGTTGTTAGTTATAAATTCAGCGGACGAATGTAAAGTTTTGAGAGAATTGCGCAATCATGTAATGATTAATAAGAACTGTCAGGCTGAGCTTGTCGAAGCCCTTCGACAGGCTCAGGGTGACACCAAAGTTTTATTCAACAACTTGTCGTAAGTCAGAATTTTTTCGAGATATTTTTCTTTCAAACACAATTTGATTACTTCCAAACTTGATTCATTGTGTAAATCAGTGCCAACAAAGTTCACCATTTTTTCATCAATCATTTTCTCGGCTACTGCTTTTGCGCCTTTGCCATATTTACCCACCAGCGACATTAAATTAATTTGAAAATAAACGCTGCGGTCTTTTAACTCGGTGTATTCCTTAAAATCCTTTTCGTAGAAATATGGATAGCGTTCAGGATGCGCCAAAATAACTCGGTAACCTGCCACCTGAAGTTTATAAATCAAATCGCGGATGTTGTTTGTTTTAGTGAGATAAGACAACTCCACCAACACAAAATTATTTCCTAGCGTGAGCAAATCTTTTTTCTCGATCTTCTCATTCATCGAATCATCGAGATAGTACTCCGCCACCGCATCAAACTCAATAGGAATGTTATTCTCCTTTATAGCAGTGCGCACTTTATCTCTGCCACTTAAAATAATTTCGGTAGTGTTATTGTATCCATCGCTTACTACGTGAGGTGAAGTGATAATTTTTTTAAAGCCCAATTCAGAAAACTTGCGTAAAATGGAAATGGAATCCTCCAATGTTTTCACCCCATCATCTATTCCCGGAATTAAATGCGAGTGAATATCCACCGCCATTAAACTAAAGTCAGTCAATGAAGAAGTTGGTTCTTCCTGCTTATTACCACCGAAAAATTGTTTGAGTTGATTGAACACTGTAAAGTTATTGCAAACGAATTTACTCAGTTCTGCTAAAGATGTTTGAAGTATTCCACCGTAAGTGCAATGCCCGATTTAAAATCGAACTCGGGTTTATAGCCCAAAAGATTTTTTGCCTTAGAAATATCTGCCAATGAATTGCGCACATCACCAGCACGAGTAGCACGGTAAGTTGCAGCATGATTGCTGCTTAATAACTGTTGAATAGAAATATAGAGTTGATTAACCGAGAAGTTTTCTCCTACTGCAATATTAAACACAGAGCCGAAGGCATCTTTATTTTCGCAAAGCATTGCACGCACATTTGCCTGCACTGCATTTTCTACAAAAGTAAAATCGCGTGTTTGTTCGCCATCGCCATCAATAAAAACTTCTTCGCGCTTCATAATCTTTGAAACAAACAAAGGAATAACCGCAGCGTATTGTCCGGCTGGATCCTGCTTGGGTCCAAAGATGTTGAAGTAGCGCAAGCCAATCACATTCATACCATACACTTTCTTAAAAACATCGGCATAAATTTCATTGGCGTATTTGCTCACCGCATAAGGCGAAAGCTGTTTGCCAATTTTCTCTTCTACCTTAGGCAAACTTTGTTCATCGCCATACACCGAAGAAGAAGAAGCGTAAACAAAATTCTTTACACCCGCATCTTTAGCTGCAGAAATCATATTGACAAAGCCACCCACATTTACATCGTTGGTATTCCAGGGTTCATTAATAGAACGCGGCACAGAGCCAAGCGCTGCCTGATGAGAAACAAATTGAATCCCTTCGCAAGCTTTTCGGCAATCATTCAAGTTACGCAAATCACCTTCAATAAATTCAAAAGCAGGATTCGATTTAAAAGCTTCAATGTTCGAAAGACGTCCGGTTGCCAGATTATCAAATACACGAACTTTCTTAGCGCCATACTTCAATAAATACTCTACAATATTAGAACCAATAAAACCTGCACCTCCGGTGACAAGGAAACTGTGTTGCGACAAATCGAGGGTGTGGTATTTTGTGTTGTACATCTTGTTTTGTTAATCGGGAAATCAGGAAGTCTGTTAATCAGTTAATGAAAACTTGCTCCAACTGATTGCCTGTTTCCCTGTTTTCCTGCTTACCTGCTTACATACTGGCTTTCGTAATACTTTTGATAGTTACCGGATGTAACATGGCTCAGCCATACTTCATTAGCTAAATACCAGTCAACCGTTTTTTCTAAACCTTCTTCAAACTGCAACGATGGTTTCCAGCCTAATTCATTTTGAAGTTTGGTAGAATCAATAGCATAGCGCAAATCGTGACCGGCTCTATCTTTTACAAACGTAATTAGCTTTTCATTTTCTCCTTCAGCCCTTCCTAATTTCTTATCCATGATTTTGCAGAGCAAACGAATCACATCAATATTCGTCCATTCATTATGACCACCAATGTTATAAGTGCTTCCTAGTTTTGCGTTGTGAAAAATAACATCAATGGCATTAGCATGGTCTTCTACAAATAACCAGTCGCGCACGTTTTCACCTTTGCCATAAATAGGCAATGGCTTGCTGTTTTTAATGTTGTGAATACAAAGCGGAATCAGTTTTTCGGGAAAATGATTGGGTCCGTAATTATTTGAGCAATTAGAAATTACGATAGGCAAATTGTAAGTGTCGAAATAAGCGCGCACAAAATGGTCGCTTGCAGCTTTACTTGCAGAGTAAGGACTATGCGGGTCGTAAGAAGTTTCTTCAGTAAACAATCCTTCGTCACCTAAACTTCCGTAAACTTCATCGGTAGAAACGTGATAGAAGAGATGTGGTCGGATGTCCGAAGCCGGATGTCCGATGTTGCCTTTCCAAATTTCTTTAGCGGCATTTAGAAGGTTGACTGTTCCAATTACGTTTGTTTGAACAAACTCCAATGGATTTGAAATACTTCTGTCCACATGGCTTTCGGCAGCGAGGTGAATTACTGAATCAAATTTTTCTTGCTGAAATAAGTCGTTGATGAAAGCTGCATCAGTAATATCGCCCTTTACAAATTTGTAATTGGGTTTGTTCTCAATGTCTTTGAGGTTTTCGAGATTGCCGGCATAGGTCAACTTATCGAGATTAAAAATTTGAGAGTCGGGATATTTATTGACAAACAACCTAACTACATGCGAGCCTATGAATCCTGCTCCTCCGGTGATAAGTATTTTCTTCATTTCTTTAGTTAATAGTTGGCTGTTCGCGGTTCGGGGTAAATGCATCTACCGTGAACTGCGATCTGCTAACTGTTTTACAAACTCCAATATTTAAACTCCTTAATTTTGTTTCTTAAATCGCCTTTTACATCCACCACAATTCCATCGGGCTTCAAAAATTTCTTAAAAAAATCATCATTCAAATCTGTAAACTGTTCGTGGTTCACAGCTACAATTACAGCATCATAATCTTTGCCGTATTCTTTTTGTAAATGAATTCCGTACTCTTCATGAAACTCTTCTGCATCAGCTAAAGGGTCAACTACTTCGGTATTTACTGAGTAATGCTTTAGTTCCTGAATAACATCCACTACTTTACTGTTTCGTATATCGCTTACGTTTTCTTTGAACGTAGCGCCCATTACCAATACACGAGTAGCATCAATCTGTTTGTGCGCTTTGATTAGTTGCTGAACAAGTTTGCGTGCAACGTGTGCACCCATATCATCGTTGATTCTTCTACCCGCTAAAATTACTTCAGGATTATAACCGAGAGAATTTGATTTATACGTGAGATAGTAAGGGTCAACTCCAATGCAATGTCCGCCAACTAAACCCGGAAAGAACTTTAAGAAATTCCATTTTGTTCCGGCAGCTTCCAAAACTTCGTATGTATTGATGCCCATTAAATCAAAAATACGTGAGAGTTCATTCATCAAAGCAATGTTCAAGTCGCGCTGAGTATTCTCAATAATTTTTGCAGCTTCTGCTACCTTAATAGATGAAGCACGATGTGTTCCTGCGGTTACAATAATTTCATACGTGCGGGCAATTGCATCTAATGCTTGTGCATCGCTACCGCTAACTACTTTCATAATTTTTGTAATCGTATGTTCTTTATCGCCCGGGTTAATACGCTCTGGTGAATAGCCCAATTTAAAATCTCCGTTCTTCAAACTCAAACCTGAAATTTTTTCCATAACCGGTAAGCAATCTTCTTCAGTACATCCCGGATAAACAGTAGATTCAAAAACAACATAGTCGCCTTTTTTCAATGCTTTGCCAATAGTTGTTGAAGCGGCCAACACCGGTTTTAAATCAGGAACATTGTGTTTATCTACAGGAGTAGGAACTGCAACAATGAAAAAATTTGCAGCCTTCAATTCCTCAATATTTGCAGTAAACAAAATGTCGGTTCCCTCAAAAGCCGATGAATCCAATTCATTGCTTGGGTCAATTTTGTTTTTCATTAGGTCAACTCGCTTTTGATTAATGTCAAAACCGATGACCGAAATTTTCTTTGCAAACTCCAAAGCAATAGGTAACCCCACATAGCCAAGACCAATGACTGCGAGTTTCTTTTCTTTTTTTAGTAATTGTTCTACCATGTCTTTTGTTTTATCTCTTTAATTGTCGAATTGGAATAGTGGAAAGTTGGAATACTGTAATTTTGGAAATACAAAATCCTGTGTTTGTCTTTGCATTCCATCATTTCATTCTTCCATCATTCCATTTTTCTCACAATGTTGTTTTTTAATTCATACTTCTCTTTACTCTCTTCGCAAATTGCAATTCCATCTTTATCAAAATTCAAACGATGACCAAACTCGCTCATCCATCCAATTTGTTTTGAAGGATTTCCAACCACCAATGCATAGGCAGGAATATTTTTTGTTACCACAGCACCAGCTCCAATAAATGCAAACTCACCAATATCATGTCCGCAAACAATAGTGGCATTGGCGCCTATACTTGCTCCATGTTTCACTGTTGTTTTTGAATATTGTCCTCTTCGGTTGACTCCGCTTCTTGGATTGGTTACGTTAGTAAAAACACAACTTGGACCTAAGAATACATCGTCTTCGCAAGTAACTCCGGTATAAATTGAAACATTATTCTGCACCTTAACATTGTTACCTAAAACAACTTCAGGACTCACTACTACGTTCTGACCGAAGTTGCAATTTTCTCCAATCACACAATTGCTCATAATATGACTGAAGTGCCAAATTTTGGTTCCCTTACCAATCTTGCAGCCTTCGTCAACTATGGCAGTATCATGCGCGTAAAAAGAGTTTGTTGTGTTATCCATTTCTGTTTGTCAATTGGAATAGTGGAATGATAGAATGGTGGAATGCAAATCACTTTGCGAAACTATCGTCCCAATTTCCGTCTTTTAATTTTTTCTGTAATGATTCAATCAGTTTTAGCAATTTGTTTTCTGTTTTATAATGCACCAAATCAATTTCTTCAAAAACTGTATCTAAAATAACTTGTGATTTTTGTGAGGCGCAACAAACCGAATGTAATTCTCCGCAAGAACCTAAAGCGTAATTCAAAAAATTCAAATAATCCTTCAAACTTCTTCTGCAATATCCCTCCGCTATGTTTCGCGAAATACTTTGTGCAGCATCAATTGCATTAGCTGCAGATTTTTGATGAACAAAAGACAACTTCGAAAAATGTTTACAAACCAACACGTACAATTCAATAGCATCATTCCAAACTTCTAATTTCTTATATCCTCTATTTATGTTTCTTCTTTCTGACATGCACTACAATGTATTTGCGTTTCTGTATTCCATTATTCCATCATTCCATTATTCCATTGCTCTCACTCAAACCGATGTTTACTCTTATACAATTCCTCCTGGCTCAAACTTCTGAAATAATCGTAAGTAATTTTCAACCCTTCTTCACGAGATACTTTTAGTTCCCAATTAAGAATTTCTCGCGCGCGTGTAATATCAGGCTGACGTTGCTTAGGGTCGTCTACCGGCAAGTCTTTGTAAATTACTTTTTGATTGGTGCCTGTTAGTTTGATTATCTCTTCGGCAAACTGCGAAATAGTTATTTCACTCGGGTTACCAATGTTTACGGGTTGATGATAATCGCTCAAGAGCAAACGATAAATTCCTTCTACTAAATCATCTACATAACAAAACGAGCGTGTTTGTGAACCATCTCCAAAAATTGTCAAATCTTCTCCGCGCAACGCCTGACCAATAAATGCGGGAAGAACACGACCATCATTCAGTCGCATACGTGGACCATAGGTGTTAAAGATGCGGACAATCTTTGTATCCAATCCATGAAAAGTGTGGTAAGCCATGGTGATTGCTTCCTGAAAACGTTTCGCTTCATCATACACTCCGCGTGGACCAACAGGGTTTACGTTGCCCCAATAAGTTTCGGGTTGCGGATGAACATTAGGGTCGCCATAAACTTCGCTGGTGCTTGCAATAAGCATGCACGCTTTTTTTGCTTTCGCTAAACCCAAAAGATTATGCGTTCCAAGCGAACCAACCTTCAACGTTTGTATAGGAATCTTTAAATAATCAATTGGCGAAGCGGGTGAAGCAAAGTGAAGGATGTAATCTAAATCGCCAGGCACATGCACAAACTTCGAAACATCGTGATTGTAAAATTCGAAATTTTCAAGTTTGAAAAGATGCTCGATATTTTTCAAATCGCCTGTAATGAGATTATCCATACCCACTACATTGTAACCTTCCTTTATGAAGCGGTCGCAAAGATGTGAGCCGAGAAAACCTGCCGCACCTGTTATTAAAACTCTTTTCATGGTTTTACAATTTCTCTTCCTATCGAATAATAAGTATAACCCAACTCTTTCATGTGCGGCAACGAATACAAATTTCTTCCGTCAAAAATTAATTTCTGTTTAATGGCAGAAGTAATTTTGTCGAAATCGGGAGAACGAAATTCATTCCACTCGGTTACAATCACTAAAAAATCTGCTCCGGTTAAAGTATCGTCTTTGTCTTTTGCAAAATAAACCTTCTCGCCAAAAATTTGCTTTACGTTATTGATTGCTTCGGGGTCGTAAGTGCGAACCTTTGCTCCGGCTTCTAAAAATTTTTCTATCAAATAAAGAGCCGGTGCTTCGCGAATATCATCGGTGTTTGGTTTAAAAGCCAAACCCCAAACAGCAATTGTTTTTCCTTTTAAATCTCCTTTAAAATGATTCGAAATAGTTTGAAAGAAATTCTCTCGCTGTAATTGATTCACATTCATTACCGCATCAAGAATCTGAAAGTTGTAATCGTATTGTTTAGCGGTGTGATACAGTGCCTGAACATCTTTAGGGAAACAACTTCCACCATAACCAACCCCTGGGAATAAAAATCTTTTACCAATACGTGAATCAGTTCCTATCCCTTTGCGCACATTATCTACATCGGCACCTACCAATTCGCACAAGTTTGCAATCTCATTCATAAACGAAATCTTGGTAGCCAAGAAAGCATTTGCCGCATACTTGCTTACCTCTGCACTGCGTTCATCCATAAACAAAACAGGATTTCCCTGACGCACAAACGGCTCATACAACTCTTCCATCAATTTCTTTGCGCGTTCAGATTTTGTTCCAACCACAACACGTTCAGGTTTCATAAAATCTTCTACTGCCACACCTTCGCGCAAAAATTCAGGATTAGAAACTACATCGAAAGCAGCCTTCGCATTGGGAGTAATTTTATCGCGCACTTTATCTGCAGTGCCTACTGGTACGGTACTTTTATTTACCACAACCACATAATCCTTAATAATTTTCCCAAGGTCATCCGCTACTCCTAGAACATATTTCAAATCTGCACTTCCATCTTCACCCGGTGGAGTAGGTAAGGCAAGGAAAATAATTTTTGCCCCTTCAATTCCTTCGGCAAGGTTGGTTGTAAATTTTAATCTACCAGCCTTCGTATTTCTTTCAAACAAAATATCCAAGTCGGGTTCGTAGATTGGAATTACCCCTGCTAAAAGCGATTTCACTTTTTCAGCATTTATATCAATGCACACTACTTCGTTTCCTGTTTCAGCAAAACAAGTTCCTGTTACTAAGCCAACATATCCGGTTCCTACAACTGCAATCTTCATTGATTATTGATTATTGATTATTGAATAGCCAAAATGAAATTTTCAGCAATAAAATTTAATTCCTCTTTTTCGAACTCCGTATGAATTGGAAGTGATAAAACATTTTTACAAAGCTCTTCGGTAACTGGAAAATTTCCTTCTGTTTTGTATGCCTTTTGTTTGTGTAGTGGAATCGGGTAATAAATCATACTCGGAATTCCTTTGGCTTCTAATTTTTTTCTCACCTCATCTCTCTTTCCATCTTTCAACAGCAAGGTGTACTGATGAAAAACATGCGTTGAGTTTTTTGCGCGAACAGGGGTTTGGATATTTTTCAAATCTAGAAACGCAGAATCATAAAAATCAGCTACTGCAATTCTTCGCGCAGCAAAGTCATTTAGGTATTTCAACTTTACATCCAATACTGCCGCTTGTAACGTATCTAAGCGTGAGTTCACTCCAATTTCATCATGCACATATTGCACGCGCTGTCCGTGGTTAGCAACCATGCGCATCTTCCCAGCCAATGCTTCATCATCGGTGTTCAATGCGCCACCATCGCCATAGCAACCTAAATTTTTTGAAGGGAAAAACGAAGTTGAACCAACGGTTCCTATGGTTCCTGATTTTTTCTTTTCGCCATCTGTAAAAATGTAATCAGCACCAATTGCCTGGGCGTTATCTTCTATCACATACAAATTGTGCTTAGCGGCAATTTTCATTATCGCTTCCATGTCGGCACATTGTCCGAAGAGATGCACGGGAACTATTGCTTTAGTTTTTGGAGTTATTGCCGCCTCAATAGCAGAAGGGTCAATGGTAAATGTATCGGGATTTACTTCGACCAAAACAGGCTTCAATTTGAGTAGAGCAATAACTTCGGCTGTAGCCACGTAGGTAAAACTTGCCGTAATCACTTCATCGCCTTCTTTCAACCCTAAGGCCATCATGGCAATTTGTAATGAATCAGTTCCGTTAGCGCAACCAATTACGTGATTGCATGAAAGATAAGCAGCCAAATTATTTTCGAAACTCTTTACCTGCGGACCTTTTATAAACTGAGTAGAGTTCACGACTTCGGCCATGGCCGCATCTATTTCGTTTTTCAAACGCAGATACTGCAACTTCAAATCTACCATGCGAATTTCCTTCACCGCCTTGTTCATTTTTTGAGCGCGTGAAAATAATACTTTTGCGTTCTCTTGGTAAAGCCGAATATGAATTCAAAAAATACTTACACATCTCTTTTTTCGCTCATTCTTATGGTTGTTTTTTCTTTTTCGGTGCAGGCTCAGGAAGTTGAAAAGGAACAGAAAAAAAAGAAAGAAAAAAAGTTTGACTCCGGTAGTGCGTGGCTATTGGCTCCTGTTTTTACAGCGCAATTTCCCTATGGCAATATGCGCGAACGCTTTGGGTACAATTCACTTTTTGGAATGCACATCAGTTACAAAACCGATAGAAACTGGTTGTGGGGTGTAGAAGGAAATTTTCTTTTCGGTACTCAGGTAAAAGAAAGTTATGTCATTACCGGCATAGCTACTTCCACCAATCAGTATATTGGGCAAAACAATGATTTAATTGGGGTTACTCCTCAAGAACAGGGGTTCAACGTGAAGTTTACGGCAGGCAAAATATTTCCTGTGCATAGAAACTTTCCTGATGCTGGTATCTTAATCATGACAAGTTTCGGATTTCTGTTACATAAAATAGCCATCAACGTTCGCGAAACTTCATTGCCACAACTAAGCAAAGTTTATAGGCAAGGTTACGACCGGATGTCGAATGGACCAGTGCTTTCGCAATTTGTAGGCGGTACATTTATGATGCGGAGGAGGTATGCGAGTGCATACTTAGGAGTAACTTTCGATGTAGCTTTTACACAAGGCAGGCGAGCATTTGATTTTTACTCCCATGCCCCACTGAATGATAAACGAATCGACATGTTTGTTGGGCTAAAATTTGCCTGGATAATTCCGGTGTTTACGCAAACCAGTGAAAAAGAATTTTTCTATTACTAGAGCAGATTTTAGCGCGCTATTACGAGGCCAACTATTTTACCGATTTGAAAAATAGCAATGGTCTTGGACTTGCCGTTGCCAAAAAAAATTCTTGACATGCACGATTGCACACTTGATTTACGAAGTAAAGAAAATGCAGGCAGTTCATTAATTTTTCATTTGCCACTTTATCAACTCAATTAAAATTTTGTAAGCAACCAATCTCTTATTCGTCAAAACCAAAAACAACATGAAAAAATACATCGCCTTTACATTTCTACTTTCCGCATTGCTTGTAACTGTTCAATCATGCAAAAAAACAACACAAGAAGATACAGATTTGTATAATGAAATTGTTAGCAATACTGGTTATACTTACTATGTAGGTACGCCAGGTATCAAAGCCTCTTCGGGTAACAGTCCACATGGTTTTGAGCGCATTCGATTTAACAGCATTGCCCAAGCCGCATTAGACAGCAACGGAAAACTTCCCGCTGCTACAAGTTTTCCTGACGGTGCCATCATTGTAAAAGATATTTACTCCTCCGCATCGGGTAGTATCAATTTGTACGCAGTAATGAAAAAAGCAGCCAACAACAGCGCTGCAGGTCATGGCTATTTATGGGCAGAATTTGAAACCGATGGCAAAACCGTTGTCAGCATTTCAAAGAAAGGGAGTAGTTGCACTGGTTGTCATTCAGGTTCTACCAATCGCGATCTGGTGCGTGTGTTCGATTTGTTGTAAACCTTTAGCTATGAGGAAAATATTTTTGACACTTCTTTTTCCCTTAATCGCAGCAACCGTGTTTGCATTTAAAACCGTCAACCTTAAAACTATAGAAACAACTAACATAGAAATTGTTTCCCTCTCTGGTCAACTTCTTTACAAGGTAAAAACGGAAAGCTCAACCGACAGTTTAGAACTCACTTTAGCGAACCTTAAAATAACCGAACTAATTTCTGCATTGAATAATGATAATGCCCGGAAAACATTTTGGGTAAATATTTACAACGCCTGGTTTCAAATTCTTTCGGTTAGAGAAAAGGAAACGAAGCCCGAAATTTTTTATAAAAAGTTAATCACCATTGCCGAAACCAAATTCAGTTTAGATGATATTGAGCACGGCATACTACGCAAACACCAATGGAAATTAGGTGGCGGATATGTATCACAAGCATGTCCGCGAAAAATTGTTACGCAATTAGAAGTTTCAAAAAGGGATTTCAGAATTCATTTTGCTTTAAACTGTGGAGCTAAAAGTTGTCCTCCTATTGCTTTCTACAAGTATGAAAAGATTGACGAGCAATTAGAAATTGCCGTATCCTCATTTCTAATTTCAGAAAGTGAGATCGATGAGGCAAAGCAAAAAGTGAGTGTGAGTAAAATAATGCAATGGTTCAAGGGCGATTTTGGCGGACTTAATGGAATCAAAAAAATTTTATCAAAATACCTCTCCAAAGATTTCAATCCTTATAACATATGTTACAAAAAATATGATTGGAATGTAGAGTTGAAGAACTATGATGGGTTACCTAATCAGCCCTAACACACCCTAGTTTTTGTTTTGCAAAAAGCCGAAACTAAGCCGACCGATGTTTGAGGTGATTTATTGTCACAAAGCCATTCAAAATATTTTACCAAAATCAAAATCATCTTTTATCTTCGACCTCGTTTCCCAAAACCCTCCCGAATTATTCGGGATAAAACACACAACATGAAATCTTTTTTAACCACTGTTGCCAAAACAGTTTTAGTAACTACGTTTTTTTTAGTAACGATTATTTCAATTGCTCAAACTACAAACAAAGGTTGGACAACAAAATTCGAAACACAAAAAGTGTTTATCGAAAACAAAGGACAGTTCAATCATTTTAATGGCGATGCCAAAAGCCCAATTCTTTTTGGAACGGAATATGCAAGCGCACAATTTCTATTTACAAAAACAGGTTTGACTTACCGTTTAACAAAAAAAGAAATGCCTTCGGCCGAAGAAAAAAATGAACGTGAAAATGAAATGCTTAAAAAATTAAAAGAAGGCAAAACCATGACCCATGATGAGTTAGAAGAAGAAGAAAATAAAGTAAAAGTTGAAATTGAAAACGTTAACATGCAATGGATGAATGCAAACCCGCTAGTAGAAATTGTGGCGTTTGAGTCGGTTGAAAACTATTTCAACTTTAGTATGGGAAATACAAGTTTAAATGCGGTTAAAGGGTTTAAAAAAATAGTGTATAAAAATCTTTACCCAAACATTGATGTAGAATATGTGTTTCATCCTGATAATAGTATTGAGTATTCATTTATACTTCGTGCAGGAGCCGATGCTTCACAAATAAAAATGAAGTATGAGGGTGCCGAAAAAATTTCGATCGATACAAAAAACTGTCTGCATCTCAAAACAGAATTGGGCGATATTATTGACCATGCTCCGCAAAGTTTTTATTCTGCCAACCATCAACAAAAAATTTCTTCTCAATTTATTCGCAATGGAAATACAGTTTCGTTTGTATTAGGTAACTATGATCATAACCAAGAAATAACTATTGATCCTTGGACACAAACACCTAATTTTCCTACTACACAATGGGATTGTGTGTGGGAGTGTGAAAAAGATGCTGCCGGTAATGCTTATTTGATTGGTGGCACTTCGCCTATGCAATTATTGAAATACAATGCTGCTGGTGCGCTGCAATGGACATACAACACACCTTACGATACAACTTCTTGGTTAGGAACTTTTGCGGTTGACAATGCCGGCAATTCATACGTAACCCAAGGTTCTATTGCAGCCATTCAAAAAATTAGTCCTGCTGGTGCGCTAATTTGGAGTAATCCAAATCCGGGAGGAATTTTTGCCTCCACCGAATTTTGGAGCATCTCTTTCAATTGTGATCAAACTAAATTGGTTATAGGTGGCACAGGAAATACACTTCCTCCACAGCCTTATGTTTATCAAGTAGACATGAGCAACGGAAATGTAACCAATAGTATTCGCGTTACAGATGGAGCTTTGTTTCCTACTGAGGAAGTTCGCTCAATTACCGCCTGTGGAAATGGGAAATATTATTTTATGACTCACGATTCAATAGGTTATTTGAATCAAAATTTTAGTCTTTGTGGCACGCCCGCGCAGGCAAAACAATATTTCGATAACACCTATCATTTGGGTTACAAGTGCGAAAATTTTCGCTACAACAATACCGGCATCGAGGCAATAAAGACTTATGGAGGTTTTGTTTATGTAAATAGGGGCAATCGTTTAGACAAGCGGAATTTTACGACAGGTGCAATTATTGCTAGTGTAGCAATTCCTGGCGGTGCTTTTACTACTCAATTTGGTAGTAGTTTTAACGAAAACAGTGGAATTGATATTGATGATTGCGGGAATATTTATGTGGGTTCAAAGGGACAAGTGGTTAAGTTTGACCAGAACTTAACGCAGTTAGCAACTTACCCTGCCACCACAAACGGTTCCACCATTTACAATGTGTATGACGTAGAAATTAGCACCGGTGGAAATATTATTGTGGCGGGCTCAACGGGTACATCCGGTTCGGGTGCAAGAACGGGTGCTATGCAACAAATTGCAGCGGGGGCCTGTGGCATTGTTGCTATTACTTGTTGCGATGCAAGTGTTTGCCAAATGGGACCTTACTGCACTACCGATGGCTCGGTAACTTTAAC
Organism: Bacteroidota bacterium; assembly: GCA_947479455.1. Classification (GTDB taxonomy): domain Bacteria; phylum Bacteroidota; class Bacteroidia; order Chitinophagales; family LD1; genus Bog-950. The sequence goes on along the minus strand of CANJZE010000003.1, from coordinate 135,473 downwards.
TGCATCAACTCCGGGTGGTACTTGGAGTGGAACTGGTATTACAAATGCAAGCACAGGAGTTTTTAATCCTACCACAGCAGGGCAAGGAACACATTATATTGTAAACACTATTGGTTGCGGTAGCGATTCTGTTGCAATTACAGTAAACATTTGTGCATCACTTACCGCGTGCATTGAACAGAACGGAAACATAACGGCTTCTGGAGGACAAGGACCTTATAACTGGTACGAGCAAGATACTACACAAGATTGTAGTGCTTGTCTTTTAGGTATTTGCAATTTCCCTCCGGGTTGCTCACCTGCTTCTTATACCTGGAATCAATTTGCCAGTGGTAATACCGAAGCCATACCTGAGTATCCTATACGTATCGTTGACGTAAATAACAATGAGTTAATAATAACAAGCACAACTGTTTTACCAAATTGCACAGCATGTTCTATGACCGCAAGCGCCACCACTACAGGAACAACTTGTGCCGGCAATAATGGAAGCGCTACGGTAAATCCGAGCGGTGCTACTCCTATAAGCTATCTTTGGAGTAATGGCGCAACTACTGCAACTGCATCTAATCTAGCTGCGGGAAATTATACAGTTACAGTAAATGCGAGTGGTTGTTCTGCAACTGCATCTGCTTCGGTGGGTTCATCCGCTGGAATTAGTGTGAGCACATCCACTACAAACGCAGGGTGCACTGCCACGGGTTCAGCAATGGCAAATGTTACCGCGGGTAGTGGTCCATTTACGTATACTTGGACAGGCGGAGCAAATACACAAACTGCTTCTAACCTTTCAGCAGGTAATTATACTGTAACAGTAACAGGCGCAGGAAATTGCACAGCAACGGCTTCTGCGATTGTAGGTGCATCGGGAAGTGGTGTAAGTCTTTCTTCTTCGGCTACTCCTGCTGCTTGTGGTAATAGTAATGGTACGGCAAGCGTTGCTACAACCAGCGGAACGGGACCATTTACTTACCTATGGAATAATGGAGGAACCACTTCATCTTTGTTGAATCTTGCTTCTGGAATTTATACCGTTACAGTAACCGGTAGTGGAAATTGTACCGCTACAGCTAGTATCAATGTAAGTTCAACCTCAGGAGTTTCATTAACTACATCGGGAACAAATTCGGGTTGCACTTCAACAGGTTCAGTTACCGCAACGGTAACTGCAGGCACAGGTCCTTACTCGTACATTTGGAGCAATGGAGCTACCACACAAACTGCCAGCAACCTTGCCGCAGGAACTTATAACGTTACTGTAACAGGTGCAGGAAACTGCACTGCTACAGCAACCGTGAGTATCATTTCATCAGGAGGAATAACACTTACGCCTGCTTCGGTAAATACCAGTTGTGGAAACAATAACGGCTCGGCAAGTGTAGCTGCAACAGGTGGCAGTGGAACTTATACTTACAACTGGAGTGGTGGCGGAAGCAGTGCTTCACTTTCAAATTTGGCAGCCGGCACTTATACTGTAACAGTGAATGATAACGGGGGGTGTAGTTCCACCGCAAGCATGATTATTAGCCCTAGCGGAACAGGAACTGTGCATATTACTGCCGCTAATCCAATCATGTGTGCAGGCGATAGTATTCAAGTTTGTGCCGATAATACTTACAATTCATACTTGTGGAATAACGGTGCCACTACACAATGTATTTATGCGCGCAATGCCGGAAACTATTACGTAACTGTTACCGATGCAGGCAATTGCACTGCATCATCTAACCACGTGCCGGTTCAGGTTTATCCTTTACCACCGGTTTCTATTAGTGTAAATGGCGATACACTTACCGCTTACAATGCAGTTACTTATCAATGGTTTTTGAATGGTGGCCTCATCAACGGAGCAACAAATCATATTTACATTGCAACCCAAAACGGGACTTACACTTTAGCTATTACAGATACTAATGGGTGTCGAGTAACATCGAATCCTATTATTATAAATACGGTAGGAATAGCCTCGGTGTTTGAAGGCGAGTCTTTAAAAGTTTATCCAAACCCGCTTGAAAATGGCTATTGGACTTTAGAAACCGGCAACAATGCCATTGGTGGTAAAGTCGAAATTTTTGACGATAACGGACGACTGGTCTATCTCTCAGAAATTACAAACGCAAAATTGGAAATTGAACTGAAAGTAGCGAGCGGTGTTTACATGATGCGTGTGTCCAGCGCAAAACATGCGGTCACACTGAAGTTGATTAAACTGTAAAAGGATAAATGGATAATTGGATAGTTGGATTTTTTGAATCCATTCATCCAATTATCCATCTTTACGTTACTTGCCTGTTACATCCTTTTTGAATTATTTATCGTCTTTAAAATATCACTAACCCAAACCCCTGACCAGTGAAATTATTTTTACCCGCACTGCTGTGCTTGTTGAGTTCATCGCTCTTTTCTGCCGACTGGACAACCTACTTCAAAAACGAGCAAATAGAAATTCAATACATGTATGCCGATTGCCATGATGCGCACAATGGGCTTCATCAGCAGAAAATATTTCTGCGCTTTGTAAATCTATCGAACCAAAAAGAAGAAGTCTCTTTTACCAAAGAACTCACTTTCAGCAATGGCAAAACCAGTACTGCCGATGGTAAAACTTTCACAATTCAACTGAATGCAAACGAAGAGAAAACGGGAGATTGTTTGAACAAAGAAGAGAATGCACTATTTCTTTTCTCTAAGCAGTTGAACTTTACTTCAACTGAGTTGAGAAAATTTGAATTGAAAAACATTTCGGTAAAAACAATTCAATAACAGAAACAATGAAAAAGATTTTACTCATCCTACTTAGTTTTTTCATTACACAATATATTTTTTCACAAGGTTGCACCGTTACGGGTTCTTCTCCCAGTGATACTATAGTTTGCGGTGAACGTGTTCTGCTTTCTGCTTTCGGTCAAGCGCAAGGCAATGCCCTGCTTTCTGAAAATTTCAACACAGGCTCTTATGGTCCGGGTTGGGCGTCAACACAACAAGCCATGTGGAATAACCCTTGCAGCCCGGGTGGGGTTGACGGCACAACACATGTTTGGATGGGAAATTCAGGACCGGTTCCAAGAGTTTTGACAACCACATCATTTAATTTAAGCAGTTGTGCTGTTGCGGGTGTTACAATTTGTTTCGATATGCTCTTTGCCACTCAGGGAAATTCGGCTCCATGTGAAGGACCTGATGAACCGCAAGAAGGTATATTTCTGCAGTATTCAATTGACAATGGTGCTACTTGGATTAACATTAACTACTTTGATCCCAACGGTGGAAACGATCCGCAATTAATCAATTGGAACAACTGGTGTTTTCCTGTACCACTGGCTGCGCTCACTGCCAACACAAAATTCCGATGGTTTCAAGATGCCGATTCGGGAGCTGATTATGACCACTGGGGAATTGACAACGTAGTAATTTATTGTAATGACCCGACCTATCAAATAGTTTGGCAGCATGATGGATATAACTTAGGACCTGTAGGAGGAACAGACCCAAACGCGGTAGCACCGCATGTAACGACAAACTATGTAGTAACCATGAGTAACGGTACAAATACATGTTACGATACAGTGCGAATAGTTGTTGTAAATCCTACCATAGTGTTGAATGCAGGAAACGATACGGTAGTGTGCAACGGACAATGCGCCACACTAAATGCTACTGCAAAAATTATTCAAAAGCCTGCTAAAACTCCAACTTACCGAAATCAAGAGCAAGCTACTATCTCCGGGGCCCCCGGCTTTCCTGGTTTTCCGCCCTTCATTCCCGCCACTCCCGGCTCAGCTTTATTGAATATGGATATTAATATAACCAACCTGAACCAAGCTACTGTTACCAATGGGTATATCACCAGCGTTTGTATTGGTTCATTAAGTATGCTTCTTTTTGCAGGTATCGATATTTTTGACATTTGGTTGGTTTGCCCCAGTGGAGATTCTATTTTACTGGTAAAAGACAGCACGTTAACCGGCAACAATTTAACGAACACCTGCTTTGTACCCGCGGGTGGAAATATTACTTCGGGGGCTTCTCCTTACACCGGCAGTTTTGCCCCAAATCAATCTTTTAATAACCTAACAGGTTGCTATGCAAACGGAGTTTGGTCGTTACATTTTCAAGCAATTTTTTATGGCTTTTCTTTGCCTACAGGGTTCTTCAATAGTTGGTCCATTTCATTCAATGACCCTGAAATTTCTTATGTGGGAAACTTCAGTTGGAATCCTACTGCAGGAATGACAAATCCCTTAACGCTTACACCAACCGTTTGTCCCCCGCCAACGGCATACACGCTGACAGTTTCAGATACTGCAGGCTGTGTAACCTTGAGTGATGTTATTAATGTAACTACACAATCTTGTTGCGGATTAAGTGCAATCATTTCTCAAGTGCAACCAACCTGCGGTGGAACTAACGGAAGCATTAACGTAACTCCTGTACCTGCGGGAACATATTCGTACGCATGGAGCGATGGTCCTTCTGTTTTGCAAAACAGAACAGGATTGGGCGCGGGAACTTATACGGTTACCATTACCGATGTAAATATTCCTACTTGCACATTTGATACAACTATTACACTGAATTCGAACAGCACGTTGAATGTTTTATTGACAAATCCAATCAACCCAACTTGCGCAGGCAGCAACGGCTCTATCACATTTAGTTTAAATGGTGGCACTGCTCCTTATACAATTACTATTGATACCAACGGTACTTCATTCACCATCAATTCCCCTTTTCCTATTCCTTCTACAACAATAAATACAGTTCCTGCTGGCGCAGTAAATATTTCGGTAACCGATGCATTAGGATGCACCGCAACTGCAAATGCAGTTTTAACTGCACCCGTAAGCTGTTGCGGGTTTACAGTTAGTGCAGTTCTTGTTCAACCAACTTGCGGACAAAGCAACGGAAGTGTTTCGCTTACTCCGGCAGGCGGCTCAGGTAATTATACTTATGCTTGGGGCGGTGGACAAAGCACTTCTTTAATTACAAATGTTAGTGCTGCGACTTATTCTGTAACGATTACTGATAACGGTTTCGCGAATTGTTTTATTGATACCACATTTACATTGAACTCAAATAGTTCCTTAGCGGTTTCGTTGACCAATCCTGTAAATCCTACTTGTGCCGGCTTTGATGGTTCAGTAACTTTTTCGTTAAGCGGTGGTACCACTCCTTACGAAATTGCCCTTGACACCAATGGAAATTTACTCAACTTCAATTCATTCGTTCCTATTCCGGCTACCACCATTAATAATCTAGGTCCAGGTCAGGTAAATATTTCTGTAACAGATGGATTAGGTTGTGTCGTTAGTGCTAATGTAGTTCTGGTGGCTCCAGCAAATTGTTGTTCGTTTAATGTTACAGCGGTAATTGCACAACCCGCTTGTGCGCAAACCAACGGTAGCATTGCCTTAACCGCAGTTAACGGTTCCGGAAATTATACTTACGCCTGGGGTGGGGGACAAAATACCTCTATCCTTTCGAATGTAGGAGCCGGAAACTATTTAGTAACCATAACCGATAATGCTTACCCTAATTGTTTTATCGATACTACCTTTGCTTTAAATTCCAATAGTAACCTGGTACTGACTTTAACGAATCCGATTAGCCCAACATGTGGCAATAGCGATGGCTCGTTCACCTTTAGTATTAGCGGAGGAACGGCACCTTATGTGTTAACCGCAGATACCAACGGGGCGTTGTTTACTACACTTAATTCTCCGGTAACCACTCCTGCTACTATTTTGGCCAACGTACCTGCGGGAACGTTTGATGTTTCCCTTGCAGATGCAAATGGCTGCCAATCAAATGCAACTATTATTGTTGCTGCGCCTGTTTGCTGTACGCTTCAAGCCAATGTAAATGTTATTCCTCCTTCATGTGGCTTGAGTAATGCCTCACTCGTGGTTTTAGTAACTACAGCGGGAATTCCTCCTTATACATATTCTATTGACGGAATAAACTACCAAGCACAAAACATTTTCAGCAACGTATCTACCGGCAGTTACGATGTAATAACACAAGATGTAAATGGATGTAGTGATACGATAAATTCTATTGTTCCTGCATCAATCAACAATCTCAATGTAACTACTCTTGTTACGAACGTAACCTGCTTTGGTGCAAATGATGGAACTGCAACCGCAAATCCTGTAGGTGGAAATCTTCCTTATAGTTTTGTTTGGAGTAATGCAATAAACACTGCTACTATTTCAAATCTTGCAATTGGAAATTATTCTGTTACAGTAAGCGACCTAACTAACTGCACAGGATCTGCCGTTGCAACTATTACCGAACCACAGGCGCTCGCTGTTTCGCTTGGAAACGATACTACACTTTGTATTGGCTTGCCAGTAATGCTAAATGCGGGTAGCGGTTATTCAACTTACTTGTGGAGCACGAATGAAATAACACAAACTATTGTTCCGACACTTGCAGGAATTTATTCTGTGATTGTAACAGATGTAAACGGATGTTCTGCCACTGATGCGGTGAATGTAAATTTTGTTCCGCTGCCACTTCTTGATTTAGGCGAAGACAAAATTGCCTATGAAGGAACATACGTTGGTTTAATTTCTTTAGTAAATGATGGAGCTACCACTGCAGGAACTTACAACTGGCAACCCGATACATTGCTCAGTTGCATAACTTGTCAAAATACAGTTGCGTATGCTTCTGATACAATTAGTTACACGCTTACTTTTACCGATACTTACGGATGTGCTGTGACAGACAACATCAATTTGTTCGTGATTCCACTCGGCAATGTTTACTGGCCAAATGCATTTACACCAACTGGTGATGGCAACAACGATTTGTATTTGCCTTTCGGTAGCGGAGTAAAACAAATCAACTGGTCAATCTTTAATCGCTGGGGCGAAAAGGTTTTTGAAAGCGATAATTTCTTTAGCGGCTGGGATGGAACTTACAAAGGTTCGCCAGTGCCCATGGGTGTTTATGTGTACTCAGCTACCGCTGTAAAAATGGATAACACCACCAAGAAGTATAAAGGAAGTGTGACCTTGATACGTTGATTCTCAAAAGCGAATGATGGAAGAATAGTTGATTGAATTTCATCCATTCTTCTATCATTCCAACATTCCGTTCTGTAACTGTTTTTCCCTACGGTATGTTTTTCTATTTTTACAGCGCAAAATTTAAAACCAAACAAAAAAGCATTTGAGTACAATTCAACGCCCTTCCTATCCACGCGGTCCGCGTGCACCATTTAAAAAAGAAGCTGAGCACAACATCAACGAAAAAATTCGTCACACCGAAATTCGTTTAGTTGGCGAAAACATCACTCCCGGAATTTTCACGATTAAACAAGCACTTGACAAAGCCATTGAGTTAGGGCTCGACCTAGTTGAAATTTCTCCTAATGCGGTGCCGCCTGTTTGCAAATTAGTTGACTACAATAAATTCCTTTACGAAAAGAAAAGAAAGGAAAAAGAAATAAAAGCGCATGCTAAAAAAGTAGAAGTAAAAGAAATTCGCTTTACTCCAAATACCGATGAGCATGATGTAGAGTTCAAAGCAAAACATGCCGAGGCATTTCTTAAAGATGGGAACAAGGTTCGAACTTTTGTAATGTTCAAAGGTCGTTCTATTGTTTTTAAAGAGCGCGGTGAATTATTGCTACTTCAGTTTGCAGACCGATTAAAAGATTCGGCTATTGTTGAACAATTACCAGCACTGGAAGGAAAGAAAATGTTTATGACCTTAGCTCCTAAGAGCAAGAAGAAATAGGTTTTGCTCCTCAGTAAAATCAAGTTTCTGTTTTTGTAAATCCTCCGCCTTCTTCAAATATTTTTCTACAAACTTTTTGTGCGCTTCACTGTTCTCGTTTCTCGGGCGGTGTTTTGCAGCCGCAATAATTTCTTCCACTTCTTTAATTAAACCAACAGTTGCTTTACTAAAAAATGTATCAGCAAAACTTTGCCATACATAATCGGTTGCCTGATAATTGGGATGCAACATATCCTCTGAAAAGAAACGGTAATCGCGTAAATCATCCATCACTAATTCATAAGCGGGGAAATAATACAAATCAGGAAATTGATTTTGAAGTTCATGAAGTGCGGTGAACAAATGCGCTTTGCTTACTGAGTTTTCATAATGTCCAAATGCAAAGTAACGAACGGGACTAATGGTTAAAATGATTCGCAGTTCACGGTTAGCGGTTCGCAGTTTTGAAATTGCTCGAGTTAATACTTCTACCATTTCGTTTGGCGTTAGCAATCGCTTATCGAAATTGTTCCCAGAAAGTTTATGGCAGTTAGAAACTATTTGCCCTTGCTTTAAACTAAATACATGCGATGTGCCGAAGGTGAGAAAGAGAACGTTTACGTTTTTTAAAGCAGCAGATGCTTCGAGCAAATTTGAATTGATGACTTCTAAAGTTTCTTCTTTTGTGCTACGCGAAAAACTTCCGTGGTGGTCGTAGCTATGGTAAAGTTCATCGTGACAAACCAAATCTGTTTTAGTGTAAGTTTTGCCGATTAATAAACGTTCAATTGAATTGGCAATGGAATAAGGATTGTATTGCTGACCGAAAGGATTGATGCAGATACTGAATTTGCGCTCTTGAAATTTTTTACCAATGTTTTTAGAGAAACAGGAACCGATGCTAATCAGTTTGTCATTGTGCGAAATTTGAAAGGAAGGTGAGGCAGGTTTTACAATCGTTCTGAAATTATTCATTGCACAAAGAAAATTATCTTGCCCGAAAAATTTTGTTTATGCAATTCATTTACATTCTCACACTCAACAAAAAGTATCAGGAGCAACAAAACTGGACGGAGGAAACAAACCAAACCATGAATGCGCATTTCAATTATCTCAAAAAAATTTTTGAACAAGGTGTAATGAAACACGTTGGCAGAACTGATATGCCTTTTGAAAGTGAAGACTTAAACGGTTACGCTATTTTTGAAACTGCTTCGGTAGAATCAGCAAATGGTATTATGAGGAATGACCCGGCAGTGAGAGATGGACTGATGAGCGCAAAGCTATTTCCTTACATCGTTGTGTTTCAGAAATAGATTTATAAAACAAAGAACCCTCCCGCAATACTGCGGGAGGGTTCTTATTTCTATTCAACTGAAATTATTCAGGTGATTTTTCTTCAGCTATTTCTGAAGAAGTAGTTTCCGTTTTGGTTTCTTCTGCTGCAGCTTTTGCATCGTTAGCAGTTTTGTTATCCATCTTTTCTTTGAGGTCAGAAAGTGCGCTCAAATCGCCAAGGGTAGTTTTTTCTACACTCTTTTGAAGAGTCTTAACTACTTTCTTTTCCTTTTCGCGTTCAACTTTCTTCTCCTTTATTTCTGCATCGATGGCTTCGTTTTTCACTTCTTCCCAAATGCGTGCATGTGAAACCAGAATACGTTTGTCGTTACGATTGAATTCAAGAACCTTGAAGGGTGCTTTTTCATCAGCAGCTAAAAATCCACCTGTTTCCTTTGCTAAATGTTTCTTAGGAGCAAATGCTTCTAAACCGTAAGGTAAAAGTATAGTTGCGCCTTTATCATCTGCATGAAGAACAGTAGCTTCGTGAACTGAGCCGATTGGGAAAACATTTTCAAAAGAATCCCATGGATCTTCTTCGATTTGTTTGTGACCTAAAGTCAATTTACGATTGTCATTATCAATGTCAAGAACTACTACATCCAGTTCGCTACCAACTTTGGTAAATTCAGTTGGGTGATTGTAACGCTTAGTCCATGATAAATCGCTGATGTGAACCATGCCGCCAATTCCTTCAGTCAATTCAACAAACACACCGTAAGGTGTAATGTTCTTTACCGATCCTTTGGTCTTGGTTCCCACCGGAAATTTTTCAGCAATCTTAATCCAAGGGTCTTCAGTCAATCTCTTTAATGAAAGTGACATCTTTCTTTCTTCCCGGTCAAGCGTCATCACAATGGCTTCGTGTACATCTCCGCTATGGAAATATTCGCGGCTGTTGATTGGTGTATTGCTCCAGCTAACTTCGCTTACGTGAACAAGACCTTCAACACCCGGGGTGATTTCGATGAATGCACCGTAGTCTTCAATGTTTACTACTTTACCTTTCACCTTGCTGCCCAATTCAATTTCTTTATCGAGCGTATCCCATGGATGAGATTGCAATTGTTTCAAGCCTAGAGAAATTCTCTTCTTGTTATCATCGTAATCTAACACTACCACGTTCAATTTCTGATTCAGTTCAAGCACTTCCTTAGGATGTGCAATACGGCCCCACGAAATATCAGTGATGTAAAGTAATCCGTCAACACCACCAAGGTCGATGAATGCACCGAAGTCTGTAATGTTTTTGATAGTTCCTTCCAATACCTGACCTTTCTCCAATTTACCAATGATAGCTTCACGTTGCGATTCGATATCCGATTCGATAAGTGCTTTATGCGAAACAACTGCGTTCTTAATGGCTTCATTGATCTTCACCACTTTCAACTCCATTGTTTTGCCAACATACACATCGTAATCAGTAATCGGTTTCACATCAATTTGAGACCCCGGTAAGAAAGTTTCTAAACCAAACACATTGGCGATAAGACCACCTTTGGTTTTGGAAGTAATTTTTCCGGTAACCACGATGCCTGTTTTATGTGCATCCATAATTTCTTCCCATGCTTTAAGCATACGAGCGTTTTTGCGGCTCAATTGAAGAATACCTTTACGGTCTTCTTTGTTTACCACATACACATCATACTCTCCGCCAATCAGTAACTCTTCAATGTCGCGGAATTCAGAAAGCGGAACAAGTCCGTCTGATTTAAAACCGATGTTTAATACTACATCGGTGTTGGTGATAGCCACTACTGTTCCTTTTACAATCTCATCATTTTCGATTGTTTTAAGGGTAGATGAATATTGCACATCATACATTTTTCGGTCAGCATCGTTGTAGGTAACTACATTACGCTTGTCTACGTTCCAATCGAAATCGTCATGAGCGGTGCTCACCTGAACGTTTGTTTTTTCAACCGAATTTTCTACTGTGTTTTCTAAAATTTCTTCTGCCATTTTAATGACTGCGGTTATTGTTTATTCTCACCCCGCTAAACGTGAGTTTTGTTATTGATTAAAAGGGGGGCAAAAATAACCGAATTTTCTAAACGAAAAAGTGGGGTTACACGAATGAAATTTTTTTTACCTGGTTGAAAATAGTTTCCCATCGAATTAATGAAAACTACGAGCTGGTTAATGAGGAAACTTAAACAAGTCTTTCGCTTTATTTCCAGCTTCCTTCGCAGCTTTATCAGCGGCATCCTTAGCGGCTTTATCGGCTGCATCTTTAATTGCTTTTTGGGCAGCGTCTTTGGCTTGTTGTTCTAATTGTGCTTTTTGCTTTTGCAATTCTTCTTCTGCCTTTTGCTTTAGCACATCCACCTGTTTCTTGGCTTCCTCTTCAGCTTTTTTCTTTAAATCATCTACCACATTAGTAACAATATCTTTTGCTGAGTTTCCATTTGCCGAAATTTTAGAAAGCGTTACAGTTGGTTTTGTAGTAGTGCCTGTTACCTTAAATAAAAAACCTATCACATCGGGCATCTTCGCGCCTATGCCCGGTATTTTTGAGAGTAATCCTTGGGCATAAGCGGTAGCTCCGCCCAAATCTTTACTTGGCACATCAAGGCGCATATCATAATTTATGGTTTGATCAAAACCATTTGAGCCGGCCACATTCATGTTGTATCCGTTTCCAAATTTCAAATCGGTGGGGTCAACAAAAACTTTTCCGTCTTTAAATTTCAAAATGGTAAACGCGTTTTTCATTTCTAAATTCTGCAATGCAGGAATTTTAGAAAGGGCTGTTACCTTTTCCAGAATTGGAAGACCAACAATCCTGGCGTAAGGAATTTCCACTTTGCCATCGCCAGTTAAGGAGTTATAGTCTACACTCATATCCTTGTTCAGTTTTCCCGAGCCTTTCAAATTGCTCGAAAAACTTCCCTGAATATACTTTATTACTGGAGCCATCTTTTCACTCATACCAACTTGCGTGTACGTTTGTTGAACATCAAAATTTTTGATGTCATAAGTGAAACTTACATCTGGATGAGTGAGATTCTTAGTGTTATATCTCGCGCTTATGTTGGCACTGCCGCCCAATAAATTTGCAAACAGATTGTTAAGGTTAATGGCTTCATCTTTTACAATCACTTGTCCTTTCACATTTTCCAAAGTCATTTTCTCATAAAGTATTTTGCCGAACGAAGAGTTAGCTGTAAAATCAATATGCGCAGGCACTTTAAAATATTCTGACTTGGTAGTATCTGCTGCTTTGGTTGAAGCAGCAGATGTTGCAGCCGCATCATCTTTCTTCAGCCATTCGTTGGCATCAAACTGCGATGAGCGAAGATTGATAACGCCCACCAAATTGCCTTTACCAAAAGCATAATCCATGAAATTATCGAGTGTGCCACTGGCATTAAAATCGCTTTTGCCAATTGCTGAGGAGAAGCTATTCAACGTTACATTCTGCGGATTGAAAGTCATTTGCATATCCATTACGCGAACAGGCATTGGTGTTTCCTTGCTGTCGTAAACCAAGTTCGTCACTTTCATATTTCCTGCTGCACGAATAGCGGAGTAATTCTTTTTGTCTATATCACTTTTCTTTCCTGCAAAATCAAGATTAAGATTCAGCAATCCCGAAATAGTTTTCAATCCTTCCATAGGATAAAACTTTGGCACCGTAGATAAATCAACCTTGCCTGAAATATTAGCAACCATATTCGGATCGCTCATGGGTGTTTTTACATTCACCTTCGCGTCAATAGGATCAGTGCCAGCCTCTAAATGAAGTTTCGAAATATCAATCACGAGCAAATCTAAATCGCCCTGCGGTTTCGAAATGTTAGTAGCAATAAAAATATTCTTTACCGCCACTGGTAATGAAGGATACTGGAACATTCCATTATTCACTTTCAAATTCAAATTAATGGCGGGATAAGTTTTGTCTCTGTATAATCCTTTCACTTCGCCATTGAGTGCGAGTGAACCGCTCGTTTTAATTTGGTCAAAATCTTTTTTATACACCGCAGGAATAAGCGAAAGAATACTCTTGAATTCCGTTTGTTTTGATTTGAAATTTACTTCCAGATTCATTTCATCTTTCTTGTTCTGCACAAAACCATCAAACTGTAACCCAAGGTCATTTAATGAAATCGAATTTTCTTTAAAGGTGTATTTGCTATTGGCATTATCCACCGAAATATTGATTTCGGCATTCAACTTTGTCTTACTCAAATAAGGCACAGCACCGCTGCGATAGCTCAATTCAGCAATACTTGTTTTGGTAACAAAGTCATACAAATCAGCAGTCACATCTCCGCTTCCTTCAAAATCTAAATCGGTAATTTGAGTAAATGAATTTCCTTTTTTGTCATCGTAAATAATGTTGCCGTTTTCAATTTTATATTTCTTAATCTGCAATGAAAAAGCAGAAGAAGAGGAAGAACTTGTTTCTGTTTTCGCTTCGCTTGGTTTCATAATATCCCAATTCGCATTGCCATCGTGATTGACCTTTGCATTAATAGTTGGCTCTATCATATTCAGCGCAAGCAATTTGTATTGCCCGCCTTTGATTACGCTCATGAGGTCAACCGTAAAGTTGAAATTCTTCATCAACAAAAGTGTATCATCCTTAAAGGAATCAACACCTACTACCGATAAATCGTTCAATGAAAAACTGAAGTTCGGAAAACTTCGAATGAGCGATAAACTAAAATCGCCATAATCAACTTTTGCATTCAGTCGGTTATTAATTTCCTCCTTTACCCGTGCATTTATTTTGTCTTTAAACAAAAACGGGACCGCTACAATAGCACCCACCAGCAACAATACAAACGCCAGTAAACCAAGAAGAATCTTTTTAAGCATACGAATAAGTTTTGGTCAAAAATAAGTTATAAGCTTTAACGAACGTGGCATTAGGAATAAATTGTGCAATTAATCTCTTCTGTATTTCAATCTTGACAACAAGCAGAAAAGGCTTCTATAAATACACGCTTGAATAATTGCAAATCCAGCGCTTGGTTTTGTAGAAACTATAAATATATTTGCGCTCCCAAAATTGAAATGATTTATGCCAAAGCAAAAAACAAATTCCGGAGCTAAGAAGAGATTCAAAGTTACCGGCTCAGGTAAAATAAAACGTGGAAAAGCCTTTAAGCGTCACCTGTTAGGTCGTAAAACCAAGAAAAGAAAAGAAGAACTTGCCAAATCAGGTATTGTTCATAAAAGTGATATGCCGAGAGTGAAGATGATGCTCGGTATGGCTTAATATTATTTACTGAATTTTTGTAACCGAAAAAACTAAACCAAAATGCCACGTTCAGTCAACGCAGTTGCCTCAAGAGCAAGAAGAAAAAAGATACTTGATAAAGCTAAAGGCTATTTCCTTAGCCGTAGTAAAGTTTATACCGTAGCTAAAAACGCTGTTGAAAAAGCAGGTGTTTATGCTTATGTAGGTCGTAAACTTAAGAAGAGAGATTACAGAGGTATTTGGATTACCCGTATAAACGCAGCCGTACGTGAAGAGGGTTTAACTTACTCTAGGTTTATTTCTAAGTTAGCATCTGCTAACGTGGAGTTAAACAGAAAAGTACTTGCTGATTTAGCTCTCAACAACCCCGAAGCTTTCAAAGCGGTGGTTGAAAAAGTAAAATAAAACTCTCCAACTTTTAGTGTTTTCATAGGTTCAAAGTTGGTCATCTGCAAAGATGACCTTCTTTGTTTTTTTATTTGGTAAGGAAAGCTTCCAAATCAATTCCATTCTTTACTTTGTTTTTAAGCAAAGCCAGTTCCACTACCTCATCCATGTTTTTTACAAAATGGAATTTCATACCCTTGATGTAGTCTTGATTGATTTGCTCCACATCTTTACGATTTCTTTCGCACATGATTATATCTTTCAAGCCCGCACGTTTTGCGGCAAGAATTTTCTCTTTAATTCCACCAACCGGCATTACTTTTCCGCGTAAGGTTATTTCGCCTGTCATAGCTAAGAAAGGTTTTACTCTGCGTTGAGTAAACAATGAAGCAAGCGAAGTAAGAATTGTAATTCCCGCGCTTGGTCCATCTTTAGGTACCGCTCCTTCGGGGAAGTGAATGTGTACATTCACCTTCGAAAATATATCGGGATTAATTCCGATTTTATCGGCATTGGCTTTTAAGAAAGTTACAGCCGTGGTTGCAGATTCTTTCATTACATCGCCAAGATTACCCGTAATGGTAAGAACGCCAGTTCCTTTGCTCAATGTTGATTCAATAAAGAGGATATCGCCACCTACTGAAGTCCACGCCAAACCAACAGACACACCAGGAATATTTTCTTCGGTGTAAATGCTCTTGTCAAATTTTTCAGGTCCGAGAATTTTGCTGAGGTCTTCTTCTTTAATATTCGGATTATACTTTTCAGCACCCGCTACTTTCTTAGCAGTATTACGCATAACAGAGGCGAGTTGTCGGTCTAATTCACGCACGCCACTTTCTTTAGTGTAGTCTTCAATCAAACGTTCAAGCACTTTATCGCTTAGCTGAACTTGCTTCTTCTTCAAGCCGTGATTGGTAACCTGTTTAGGCAGCAAATGCTTTTTAGCAATCTGCAATTTCTCTTCTATCGAATATCCTTCAATCGGAATAATCTCCATTCTGTCGCGTAAAGCCGGCTGAATAGTTTGCAATGAATTTGCGGTAGCAATGAACAGCACCTTACTCAAATCGTATTCTAATTCGAGGTAGTTATCGTAGAACGCATTGTTCTGTTCAGGGTCGAGGACTTCAAGCAAAGCAGAACTCGGGTCGCCTTTGTAATCGTTTCCTACTTTATCAATTTCATCCAGAATGAAAACAGGATTTGAACTCTGTGCCTTCTTCAAACTTTGAACAATTCTACCGGGCATAGCACCGATATAAGTTTTGCGATGTCCGCGAATTTCTGCTTCATCGTGTAAACCACCAAGCGCGATACGAATGTACTTTCTGCCGAGTGCGCGTGCAATGGATTGACCAAGCGAAGTTTTACCGACTCCCGGGGGACCAACCAAACAAAGTATCGGGCTCTTCATATCGCCTTTCAGTTTTAACACCGCGAGGTATTCGAGAATTCGCTCTTTCACTTTATCTATTCCGTATTGGTCGTTATCAAGAACTTTCTTAGCGTGTTTAATGTTGAAATTATCCTGCGTGAAAACGCCCCAGGGCAAATCCAAAATAACATCCACGTAATTTAATATCACTGAATATTCGGCAGCTGCAGGATTCATGCGCTGCACTCTTTCAAATTCTTTTTCTACTTGCTCTTTTACTTTCAATGGCAGTTTCAACTTCGCCATTTTTTCGCGCATACGCTGAATATCTTTATCAGCCGAGTTAACGCCCAACTCATCCTGGATAGTTTTGAGTTGTTGCGAAAGAAAATAATCGCGTTGCTGTTTATCTATTTCCACACGAACTTTTCCTTGAATCTGATTTTTCATTTCGAGCATTTGCAATTCCTTGTTCAAATGTTCCAGAACAAATTGCACACGCTCTTTCATATCGGCAACTTCTAAAAGCTTTTGTTTTTCAGCCGTAGGAATTTGTAAGTTCGATGAAATAAAGTGAGTAAGCGTAACAGGATTCGAAATATTCTTCAGCATAATAGCCGCTTCACTCGGAATTTGCGGATTGAGTTTGATGATGTTTCCCGCCAATTCCTTAATGCTCATCATTACCGCATCAAATTCTTTGTCGTTCACCGGAATAATATCATCAAGCACTTCAATGTTTGCTTTGATAAAGGGTTCAGATGAAATCAATTCTTTAGTGAGAAAACGATTTCTGCCTTGAATAATAGCAGTTGTAGATCCATCAGGCATTTTAATCATGCGCATGATGTGTGCCACCGTTCCTACTTTGTAAAGGTCGTTGTATTCGGGCTCTTCAATATTGCCGTCAAGTTGACCAACTACCCCAATGAGTTTATTGTTTTTGTATGCCTCTTTGACAGCCACAATACTTTTATCGCGACCAATTGTAATAGGTAAAACAACTCCCGGAAATAAAATTGTGTTACGTAGAGGAAGTATGGGAAGCGTATTAGGTATAACTATCTTTTTACCGTCTGTCGTTTCTTCATCAGGCAAAATGGGAAGAAAATCTACTTCGTCATCGCTTATTGGGTGTTGTAAAAAATCCATTGCATCCATCATCAAAATTTTAAGTGCCGAAAATAAGAGAATCGTTTAAGGCAATGAACATGCCACCCTCCTTTCGGTAGGCAAGATGGCAGAGATAAATCCAAACATCCTTATAAATTCGCCATTCATTCAACACAAAATCAAAATCATTCAATGAAAACAAAATCAAAGTTAACAGGCGGTGCTTTTTTATTCAAGAACGCAAATGTTGCCGATGTTTTTATTCCTGAAGAATTTACCGAAGACCAAAAGATGGTTTTGCAATCGGTAAAAGATTTTATGCTAAAAGAAGTTCACGGTTTGGGTATATCTAAAGTAGCAAGTTTAGATGCAGAGAAGGATAAAGACCTGGTTATGGAGGTTTTCAAAAAAGCAGCAGCACTTGGATTTTGTGGAGTTTCTGTAGATGAAAAATATGGTGGAGGAGGATTAGATTTTAATACAGCTCTCCTTTTTACAGAAGGTCTTGCAGGTGGATTCTCTTTCGCCACAACCATCGGTTGCCAAACTTCTATAGGTTCATTGCCTATAGCCTGGTATGGAACCGAAGAACAGAAAGCAAAATATTTACCTGGTATAGCCAACGGTGAAAAAGGATGTTCGTATTGTTTGACTGAACCAAGCGCAGGCTCTGATGCTAACAGCGGAAAAACGCAAGCTGTTTTAAATGCAGAAGGCACACACTACATCATGAACGGACAAAAGATGTGGATTACCAATGGAGGCTTTGCCGAAATATTTACGGTGTTCGCAAAAATTGATAGCGATGAAAAACTTTCTGCTTTTATTGTAGAAAAAGATTTTGGTGGAATTTCATTGGGGAAAGAAGAAAAGAAGATGGGAATTAAAGCATCTTCAACGGTGCAGGTATTCTTCAACAACGTAAAAATTCCTAAGGAGAATTTGCTGGGTGAAAGAGGAAAAGGATTTAACATGGCGTTGAACATTTTGAATAGCGGCAGAATTAAAATTGCAGCAGGCGGTGTGGGCGGAATGAAATTTGGTTTAGATAAAACGGTGGAGTATTGCAAAACACGCGTTCAGTTTAATAAGCCAATTGCTGAGTTCGGAGCTATGAAACAGAAACTCGGCATTATTGCTACTAATCTTTTCGCAGTTGAATCAGGCGTGTACCGCATAGGTGCCGAAGTCGATAAGAAACGTGAAGAATTGTTGAAGAGCGGCAGCACCGAAAACGATTCAGAAATTAATTCGATGCGCGAATACGCCATTGAGTGCGCTATCTTAAAAGTGTTAGGCAGCGAAGCTATGTGCAACACAGGCGATGAAGCCATTCAGATTTTTGGTGGTATGGGTTACAGTATGGAAACCGGAGTAGAAATGGCTTATCGTGATGCACGCATCACTAAAATTTACGAAGGCACGAATGAAATTAACCGCATGCTTACGTTGGCAGAATTTTATAAGCGTGCTTTTGTAACTAAAGAATTGAAATTGAAAGATGCGCAGTCGTTTGTGCCTGCCACTATTCTTAAAAACTACATACCGTTTACAGGTAGCGGTTTCTTAGAAACTGAATTTGAATTTGTAAACAACCTCAAAAGCATCTTCCTGATTATTACCGGGGCAGCTGGGGCTAAACTGAAAGAAAAATTAGTGGATGAGCAGGAAATTGTAATGAACCTTGCAGATATTCTTTCCATGGCATTTGTAACGGAGTCAGCATTTTTGCGTGTGAAAAAATTAAGTGAGAAACCAAATACCAATAAAGCCGAACTGGAAGTTAAAACAAAAATGGCGCAGTTGTATTTGTATGACGCGCTAGATACTGTTCGCAAATCGGCAAGTAATGCCATTGACAGCTATGCAAAAGGTGCAGAGAAGTTTTTATTGAAAAGCCTCATGCGCAGAATGCTTCGCACTTACCACATAAATCCAAAAGACGTGCGCAGAGATGTAGCTGATTTTATGTTGAAGCAGAATGGTTATAATTTTTAAAACAAAAAAAAGCGTTCAGCAAAAAATTGCTGAACGCTTTTTTAATGTCTCCCGCAAACAACACGGGATGAAACATAAAGTCTATTGTCTCTTTTTTGATTACGCTTTTTTCTTTCTGCTAATTAAGTCAACCATGATAGGTGCTGCCACAAAAATAGAAGAGTAAGTTCCTACTAATACCCCTACAATAAGGGCGAAAGAGAAACCACGGATAGCAGTTCCACCAAACACACAAAGAATAATTGACACCATCAATACGGTAACGTGTGTGATAATACTACGGCTCATGGTTTGGTTGATGGAATCATTTACATTTTGAACCAAACTGCGTGTAGGATGTAAGCCAACCGACTCTCTAATACGGTCAAAGATTACCACGGTATCGTTCACTGAGTATCCAATAATGGTAAGCACAGCCGCAACTATGTTCTGGTCAATTTCAAGAGAGAATGGGAGAATATGACGGAACAAAGAGAACACGCCTAACACAATAACCGGGTCGTGAATCAAAGCCACAATTGCACCTGAGGCATACTCCCAACGTTTGAATCGTATGAAGATGTAAATAAAGATACCGCCCAAACCGAATAACAACGACCAGAATGCACTCTTGCGAATATCATCGGCAATGGATGCTCCGATTTTAATAGAACTCTTAATGTTCTTTGTTCTGAAATCATCCACCGAAGGTGCTTGAGTATAAAAAGGTTTTAACCCTTCATACATTCTTGCTTCTACAGTAGCATCGGCTGTCGCGCCTGAATCAATCATGTAAGCTGTGGTAATAGAAACCTGATTGTTACTTCCGTAAGTTTTTACCTGTGGGTCGGCACCAAAAGTTTTTCCAAGTGAACTGGCAACTTCTTCGGTTTTTACATCTTTATCAAACTGCACCACATAACTTCTTCCACCCTTAAAATCTACACCTAAATCGAAGCCATAAAAAATCATAGAGGCAAAAGAGATAGCAAATACTACTGTCGAAAAAATGTACGTAATTTTTCTTTTGCCCATAAAATCGAAATGGAAATTTTTGAACAAGTCAATTGTAAACTTGTTGCCGAAAGAAACATTCCAGTTTTTAGTAAAAGCGTAATCGAACATTACTCTTGACACTAACACGGCAGTAAACATAGATGTGAAGAGACCATACACTAACACACGCCCGAAACCTTGCACCGGACCTAAACCGAAAACAGTAAGAACGATAGCTATGACCATGGTGCATAAGTTACCGTCAATAATGGCGCTGTATGAATGGCTATACCCTTCGTCAACCGCCAAACGTAAACCCTTGCCACGATGAGTTTCTTCGCGCACGCGCTCGTTAATAATTACGTTTGCGTCAACCGCCATAGCTAAAGTAAGTAAGATACCCGCCATAGCGGCCAAAGTAAATGAAGCACCTATAGAGATTAGAGCACAAACCAAAATAAACACGTTGATGAGCATGGCTATACTGGCAATAACCCCCGATGTACCATAATAAAAAGTCATGAAAATGAACACCAACACAAAACCTAATATCAACGATATTAAACCGGCCTTGATGGATTCTTTACCCAATGATGGTCCAATTACCTGCTCCTGAATAACTACAGTTTTAGCTTCGAGTTTACCGCTCTTCAAAATGTTAGCTAAGTCAATAGCTTCTTCTAAGCTTTCAATTCCGGTTATGTTAGAGTGACCTCCGGCAATTTTTTGTTGCACACGTGGTGCAGAGAAAACGCGGTTGTCCAAAACAATAGCAATACATTTCTTCACCGTCTTTCCACCTACATTTCCGTTTACTGCTGCTTCAGTCATCTTCTCCCATTTAGCAGCACCCAAGGCATTCATAGAAATGTCAGCTTCCGGAGTTCCGAACTGGTCGAACGACTGGTAAGCATCAGTAATTACATCTCCTCCTAGAGGTGCTTCGGGTGTAGAAGGATTTTGTTGAATAGCATACAAACCATACACGTTTCCGTCTTTAACTAATGAGTGAGCGCTCCAAAGCAATTTCAAATTGCGTGGCAACACAGAACGAACAATATCTTTTGCCAATAAGCGATTTATTTTTGCGGTGTCTTTTCCAAGCGCACGACCTACCATTGGTCCGTCTCCGGCATCTTTGCCGTCCTGAGTTAAGTTAGGATATAACAGTTCCCATAAAGGATTTGAATTTTTATCGGTGGTATCTTTAACGGCTTTACCGCTCGAATCTTTACCCGCTGTAAGCGATGAGTCGCCAAATAAAACAGATTCATTAGAAGAAGAATCTGCTACAGTAGTAGTTGAAGAAGAATCAGCTAATTCTTTTTGAGCCGCCAAAGCATCGCGTAAAGCGGTGTTCGCATCGCCTAAGTAGTTCAACACTTCTTTGGTTTCGTAAGTATCCCAAAACTCTAACTGAGCAGTTTGCTGCAAAAGTTTGCGCACACGTGCAGGGTCATCTACACCCGGCAATTCCAACATTATACGACCTGTGTTTTCCTGCAACGAAATATTTGGCGAAGCCACACCAAACTGGTCAATACGTGTTTTTAATACGTTGAACGTATTATGAATAGCACCATCAAAATCTTTGCGAAGAACTGTTACCACTTCTTCGTTCGAAGAATTGATATTGATTTTGCCTTGGTAAGATTCTATAGAAGCAAACACTGCCGCCAGTTTCGCATCCTTATTCAGCTTTTCAAATTCCTCTTTGAAAATGGTTAGGAAATCGCGCTGGTCATCTTTCTGTTTTTCTTTTGCGTTCTCTAATGCCTTATTGAATTGCGCATTATGACTGTTGTAAGATAATCTGCGAAGCACATCATCTTCAGAAATTTCCATAATCAAACTCATACCGCCTTTCAAGTCAAGACCAAGAGAAAGCGCATGGTCGCGGCAGAATTTGTAAGTAAAGAAATCTTTCAAGCCAGGAACATTCACTACCGGAATTCCCGAAACCGAATCGAGATAATTTCTGCGGTATTGTTTAATTACACCATCAACAGAATCGCGAAAAGCCACTTCTTGCGCTGCTGTCAATCCTGTTGGCACGGTGCTTTTTACTTGAGCCGTTGCATAGGACTCTGCTCTGTTTTCTACCAACTTTGCTAAAAAGGTATAGGACAATTGGTAAACACACGTAATCAATAAAGTGATGGTTAGTGCTTTAATTACGCCTCTTAAATTCTGCATTTGAAATTTGTTTTTTTACTAAAAAATGAGCCTTGTTTTTGACAAGAGCGCGCAAATATAGAAGAATGGAGAGAAAATGAAAGTGATTGGAGAAATAGGGCACTTGGCAATTAAAGTCGTGGAGAAATTTTGGTGAAACAGAAAATTCAAAAATTGCGTAAATTGAAAATTCTTCATTTAGCTCTTCCCCCAATTTATGGCAATTCTCCCCAAAAACTAAAGAAGCAATAAAAGAGAAAGTCTCACGTAGTCAACACTTCTATCATGGAGTTATAAAAACGGGCGTTCCTACTTTCACTGCATCATATAGTTCATCAATTTCCTTATTGCTTACAGCAATACAACCGGCTGTCCAATCTTTAGCCAAATATTTCCTCCGAAACCCTTCGTAACCCTGCGGTAGTCCATGAATTTTTATATCGCCACCGGTGTGCTTGTCAATTGAAGCGGCAAAAGCAATGTCTTCTGCATTAGGATAGCTGACGCCCAAATTCTTGTGGTAAATACTGTTCGGATTTTTACCATTGATAAAATACCATCCTTCCGGTGTTTTCCCATCGCCCTCAAATTCTTTATCGCCCTCAGGTGAGGAACCCAACGACACGGAATAACCCTTAACTAAAATTCCGTTATTGAACACGAGCATTTCGCGTAGCTGTTTGTGGATGGCAATGCTATCAACAGGGGGCAACCGTTTACCGGATTTGCGTTTCGATTTTTTTGTTTTGTGTTCGTCTTGAATAGAATCTTGAGCAGGAGTAACCACGACTGTTTCAGCAGGTTTGTTATCCAGGTAAAAGTATACAACTCCTAAAAGAATAAGACTTAAAAATACAATTGCAAGCGCTTTCGCCATATTTTACTTTAAAAGAATGACGGCAAGAGAAAGAAAAAAGTATGTAATGCGCTAAAGAATTTTTCCCCATCCATTTTTTAATCCCTGAATTAGCCCACCTATTTGTTTTCATTGGTCGAATCGGAAAAAATGTTTAGGATTGCCACCGCTAAAAACAAAAACAACAAATCTTATGGGAGAAAAAATCACAATCAGCAGAGGTAAATTAAAAGTTCCTGACCAACCAATAATTCCTTTTATTGAAGGAGATGGAACAGGTGCAGATATCTGGAAAGCATCGGTAAAAGTATTAGATGCAGCTGTGGAGCATGCTTACAAAGGCAAAAAGAAAATTGAATGGAAAGAAGTTTTAGCCGGTCAAAAAAGTTTCGACAAAACCGGAAGTTGGTTACCTGATGAAACGCTCGATGCGTTCCGCGAATATTTAGTAGGAATTAAAGGCCCTTTGACAACACCTGTTGGTGGTGGTATTCGTTCGTTAAACGTAGCGCTTCGTCAAATTTTGGATTTATATGTTTGCCTTCGCCCAGTGCGGTACTATTCAGGAACTCCTTCCCCTGTAAAACATCCCGAGAAAGTTTCGATGGTCATTTTTCGCGAGAATACCGAAGATATTTATGCAGGTATTGAATATGCAGGTGGAAGTGAAGACGCTTTGAAGGTGTTGAAATTTTTGAAGAAAAACTTCGAAAAAGATTTTGGCAAGATTCGTTTCAGCGATAAGAAAAAAGGAAAAGAATATTTGAAAGCAGCGCGTTTAAAAAACAGCGACCCGGAAACTTGTGTAGGTATTGGTATCAAACCGGTTTCAAGAATAGGTTCGCAACGTTTAATTCGTTCGGCTATTGAGTATGCTATTACCAACAAACAAAAATCAGTTACGCTGGTACATAAAGGAAACATTATGAAGTTTACTGAAGGGGGGTTTCGTGATTGGGGTTACCAGTTAGCAGAAACTGAATTTGCTGAACAAACTTATACCTGGAACACTTGGGAAAACACAAAAAAGACCAATGGCGAAGCCGCTGCTAATCAAGAAATGAAAACCGCCCAAGCCGCAGGAAAAGTAATTGTAAAAGATTCTATTGCCGACATCACACTTCAACAAGTACTCACTCGCCCTGAAGATTTTGATGTGATTGCTACACTCAATTTGAATGGCGATTATTTAAGCGATGCACTTGCCGCGCAAGTGGGCGGTATAGGTATTGCTCCGGGCGCAAATATTAACTACGTAACTGGTCACGCTATTTTTGAAGCTACGCACGGCACAGCACCTAAGTATGCTAATCTAGATAAGGTAAACCCGGGTTCGGTTATTTTATCAGGCGCTATGATGTTTGAATATTTGGGATGGGATAAAGCCGCACAATTAATTCATAAAGGTTTAGAAGGTGCTATCGCAAACAAACGCGTAACTTACGATTTTGCTCGATTGATGGATGGTGCTACTGAAATAAAATGTAGCGAGTTTGCTCAAGAGATTATCAGTAATTTTTAATTCCGACTCAAACAGAATCAAAAAAAAGCGCGATGGATTTCCTTCGCGCTTTTTTTGTATAAACAAGGCTGTTTATTAACCTTTGAAATGTTACAGATTGGCACAACCATCAACAAACAAAACCACTACTCCTCTCCTGTTCGTAAATTAGATTTGTGCGCTTCGTGTGTGAATCATGTAACACTCCTATAAAATTGTATAAAATTAAATAGCCTGTCTCCTGCAACTTTGCGCAGTTATTAATACAATACAATAAACATGAAAAAAAGAATAAAGTCAGTGATTTTGGCTTTGGCAGCTTTCGTTTATATCGGTGCAAATTCAGGTTGCCAAAAGGAAGAAATGGGCTGCACCCAATACAACGCATTAAATTACAACAGTCGGGCTACGATTGACAACGGCACCTGTCAGTTTACAGGTCGCGCTGTGTTTTGGTTCGATAGCCCCCGCGACTTTACTACCGTTTACCTCCATAATGGGCAGAGTTATATTACGCAATACTATCCCGTAGTTTTTCCGGTATGCGGTTCTAACGGATGTGCAAATTTTACTTTGTCTACTGGCACGTACTCCTATCATGCAGAATCAGCTATTAGCACGTGGGATGGATCTATGACCGTTTACAGGGATGAGTGTTCGCTTATTTTATTGAAATAAATTACCGGTATCTATCGTTCTGCTGTAGCAATGCTTCGTAACAAACAAGACCCTTTGTATCATGTGAGTTTTACTACATAAAAAAAGTCCCGCTTTACTGCGGGACTTTTTTATGTAATATACTAACTATTATTTCTTCTTCTTGTAAGTAAAACCCGGTCCAGTTTTTACTTCCTTCACTACTTCACCGTAGCTCTCAAACTCTGGAGCATCATCCGGTTTATCAGTAATGATTTTAAACTCCACTCTTCTGTTTCTTGCTCTACCTTCTGGGTCATCTTCTCCCGAAGGGAGTTCATTAGGAACAGCAGGCATTTTTTCTCCAAATGTTTTTACAACAATTCTGTTATCGGCAATACTCTTCTTCTTAACTAAAAAGGTCTTTACTTCGTTTGCACGTTTAACAGAAAGGTTTTCGTTGTATTCATCGGTTCCTTTGCTATCGGTATGTCCTTGTACTTCTACTGAATAGGCCGGGTGATCATTTAGTATCTTCACAACAGAATCAATTTCGCTTTTGTAGAAATCAATAACATTTGATTTGTCGAACGCAAAATAAACATTAGGTATCTTGATATGAATTTTCACAATAGGATCTAAGTAGAAAATCTGCGAAATAGTATCGCGCTCTTCCTCTTCACTAATGGTTAAATTATCAATTGCCGGCCAGTATCCTTCCTTATTTCCGTTAATCTTGTAAGATGTTGCTCTCTTAACAGGAAACACAAATGCTTCAGGAGTGGTTATGTTATTACCTACAAACTCAAAATTATTTCCGGCTACTTTATACAGAGAAGCGTCAACTCCTAATATTGGTGTATTCGTAGCATCGCCTCTCTTTACATAAATACCTTTCATATACACATCGCGTTGAACAATTACTGTCCAGATATCATCGCAACAAGTAGCACCACGTGGTGATGTAGTTCCTACGCGGTTAGATACCATAAATCCTTTTGCTCCCTTATCATCTAAAGCTAAATACAAATCATCGGCCGATGAATTGATAGGAATTCCTGCATTTACAGCAGCACCCCAATTACCGGGAGTTCCTGCTGCTTTAAACACATCTAAACCTCCAATAGAAGGATGACCATTCGAAGAAAAATAAAGTATTTTGTTTTTCTTGTCATAAGAAGGAGTTAATTCATCTCCCACTGTATTGATTTCTGCACCAGCATTTACTACCGCACCAAATGTACCGTCAGCATTCGCCTGAGCATAAAAAATGTCTAAGCCGCCTTTGCTGGCTGCTCTATCTGAAACAAAGTAAAGAATATTGTTTCCGTCTTTATCAACTCCCCATGAAGGTTCAGTGGTGGTAGCTTCTTCTGTATTCAATCCTTTCAACTCTTCGGCATTGCTCCATTCAGCACCGTTTTTAGTGGCGCGGAAAAGCTTACACTTCATTTTAATAATGGCAGCCTGATCGCATTTTGTAAACACAATTGTTTTTTCATCGGCTGAAAAAACTGCATTCCCTGTATGTGTCTTTGGGTCGTTTGGTGGACTTAACAAAACTGTGCGATTAGAATAAGATGTTCCTGCTTTTTCTGCCGTAAAAATTGAAGAATAATGATCGGCTGTAGTGTTCGATAAATTTACAGCAGTATCTGTTTTTTGTGAAGAAAATAGAATTCTGTTTCCCGTAAGTGGTTTAGGAGAATAATCCTGAATGGCTGTGTTTACGGCTCCTTCAGTTTTTTCAACTTTGATTTTTGTTGGAGTTTTAAGTAGAGCTAATGCTGTATCACAACCTTCCAATTCAACTTTAGCTAATGCTTTAAAATTGGCGTCACCCTTATCTAGTTTTGCAGTTAAGTAACTGTTCAATGTTTTTTGCGCCTCTTCATATTTGCCATTCATTTTTTGCATTTGACCTAAATAGAATTGGTCACTTGGATAGGCCTCCAAATCTTTAGTAGTTACTACTAAATAATATTTCTCAGCGGCTTCGTAATCGCGCAATACACGATTTACTTCACCTAATAAATGAGGGATAACTATTTTCTCAGGTTTATCTTTATAAGCATCCTCTAAATATTGAGCAGCATTATAATAACTGCCTTCTTCAATTTTTTTCTTGGCAATTTTTAATTTTTTGCACCATTTGTATTTCGGATACTTCTCTACATTCTTAAGACCTGAACCGTCTTTTTGCGCAAAAGCAATCAATGTCAGCGGAATCATCAGGGTTAATAAAAAATACTTCATAGGAGTTGCTTAGTTTACTTAAGGGTTATTGAAATTTTTTGTTTGAAATGGGTTTTAGTAACGTGGATTGAAGAGGTAGTTATCTTCTTTAGGAGTAAATAGATTGCCCACGTAACTCAACGTAATTTCAAATCCTTGTGGTAGTTTACCACCAATGTTTTTGTAGTCTTTATATTGTTTGCCAAGGTGAACATCATAAGCAAATCCGGCACGGAAACCTTTCCACTCAAATCCTATTTTAGGAATCATCGTATAGTTGCCAGTGTTCATACGGTTCCACAATCCTAAATACAAAGTAGCTCGTTTAGCAGGATCTTTAATAATATGAACGCCCCCTGTCAATCCGAAGTTTACTTCCTTGGCTTTTGCCTGGCCCATATATAATACTCCCGGAATCAAAACTCCTTTGTCTTTAATGTCGAATTCAAATCCACCATGAACAGTGCTACGGAAAGGAAGACGGTATACAGCGCTGTTTGCAAGAAAATCTTGTTTATAGTTGGTTGCATTGTTAAACGCATAGCCCGCGTAAACACGCATGCCTTTGTAGAAATCATACTTAGCAAAAATACCTGCATTGAAAACCCCTTTCATTTTGCTACCTGGATTAAAGGTTTCACCGTTGTATGATGCATCATAGTTTCCGTTTACATCAAACCCATCGTTGAATTGGAATTTACTGAAATCAAGTTTGTGCAGAGCAATACCTCCTTGCAATCCAATACCTAATTGAAATTGCGATTTAGAACCAAAGCTCATATTATAGGCTAACGAAAGGAGTATTTGATTTTGAGTAAATGTTTTTCCGTTTTGTTGATCGTTGAAAAAGCAAAGGCCTACACCCAAAGCACCATGCTTAATTTTGTCTTTCAACAAAGAGACATCGGCACTTACCGATGGAGTTGAAAATGCAGGATTGTTGCTCGTAAGACCTGGCCACTGGTTTCGGTAAATAAAACTTACGCGATAAAAACCGTTGAAGTTACCTGTTAATGCAGGGTTGAGGGTTAATGGTGAAGAATAGAACTGAGAAAAGTGAATGTCTTGCGCATTCAAAGCCAAAGTTCCCATCAAGCAAACTAAAATGGAGTAAAATCTAAATTTCATCGGGATAGTTTTTTGTTTTTTAATAATCAGTGTTAGTGCGAACTACTGATTTACAAGGTTCAAAGAAAATAATTTTTATGAATTGTACATGAATAAACATCAGAAATACGATTGATTCTTTTCCACAACATATTTTAGAGTGTTTAACTTACTTCATGTAAGAATTAAAACTGACAACAGATTGGGAGATATAGAGTGGCGGTTAGTGAATTTTCAACTATACAAAAAAAAATTTATAAAAGTTCATAGCATTCGTTTGCATGATCTTTCTGACCAATTCCTCAGGCGAATAACCAAACCATAATTCTTCTTGATATCGATTTGCTTTTAAGTAATCTTTTAAATCACTTTCCAGCAAAGGTAGTTTTGTTGCAGATTCGTAAGGTTCCATATGTGTGATGGTTCCGTCAAAGTCAGTTCCAATAGCTACCACATCCCAACCCTCTTTGCTGCCAATGGCTTTAACTATTTGAAAAGCATTATCCCAAAACAACCGTGCATATTCCTTGCGTTGCTTTTCTGTATCATTAATACTGGTTACATTTTTTATTGTATTCAGTCCGCCAAGCATTCCTCTATCCATCATTAAACCTATTAACCCACCAGAGGCACGTATCATGCGTACTTCTTCGTTCGAAATGTTAATACTCCACCGATAAAAACGGTGATGCCTAGTCTTTGGAACAACATCGGGCTCTTTAATTGAACTATCCATAGTGCTGTAACCATTGACACCCGCATGGCTGGTAACAACCGGAATCATGTCTTCGGGATTTACATAATTATAATTGTTTATAAAAGCATAATACTCCTTGCGCGCCACCAAACTCATATGTTTGGTATCAATTAAGATGCGCTTTCCATTTTTTCTACTCAATAACTCACGAATGACATGCCAACCCGCTTCTGTAATTCCTTTGTCCTTTCCTTTGTTCTGATTAACCAAGCCATTTATTGGCCGTTTGAAACTGGTGGCATGCCCTGTCAAATGATTCCAGAAATGATGACCAAGGTTGATCATGAAAGGCGGAAATTCCCAACGCTTAACTGTGAGAATATTAGCTGTAAGTTGCGCTTTCAATTCTTCTAAACTCAAGTTTTCGGTAAGCGGTGCGCCCGTGCCAAATACATGTGCACCTTCAATCGTAATGATGCCTATTAGCGTGTTTTTATCTTTAAGCGCTTCTTCAAGTTCTATATAATTATTCACCAAAACAAAGGCGTGTTTTTTATCGGGGCTTTTACCTTGCTGTGCATACACGTATTCATATTCTCTTTGAAGGTCTTCGAAATAGTTGTAATGTTTTTTCATTTCCATCACACTTGCCTTTTCGTAACCGGTAATGACCGCCTGCAAGGTATTCACACCTCGATTACCAATTAAAATTTTAGGAATATTGCGCATGTGAATGAAGCCTCGCTCAGTTGGGTAAAGCGAAATTTGAAACACGCGAACTTTACCCTCAGCAAGTTTGTAGAGATTCGTTTGCGATTCTTTAAGCACATGTTGCGAAATTTCATTGACAGTTTTAGCAAACCTTCCCTCTGCTTTGTGCTCTATGTTCTCCCACATATTGCGGGTTGGTTTCGGAAAACCCGAATTAAACGATTTTAAATTGGGATGGCAGTGGAGATCAACAGTAAATATTTCTTTGCTCATTTTTTTTAAGTGTATCTGTAAGACCGCTAAGAAATGATTTTATTGTAACAAGGAATAATGCCTCTATTGAGAAAAATATTTTTTTTGATTTAAATCAGTTATGTAACCAACTACAACCCAATGAGGAGAATGGTCACGACCGGTTTTTGTGTATCCTGCTCACACTTTCAAAACCTCACATTCGCTTTTCATACCTCCTACCAAACTGAATAAACATACCCAAGCCATATGGGCTGCCGGTTATGGATTTTCGTTTGAAGTAATATTTTGTATGCCCAATACAGGTTCCTATACACACATTTTTTGCGGTGAGGTAATGTTTACCGGCAGTTATAGTGCTGTATTGGCGCAAACCTTTGTAAGCACGGTTTACACATGTACGGTAAGCAGTATCGTTTACCAAACTTAAATCAAGAGCCACGTTTATACCATAGGCAAACATGGCAGTAGAGGAACTTTCTATCCAATTGTCTTTTTCACCTTTGCGTACGGGTAACTGATACCAATGCCCCGTCTGCACCTCCTGTAATTCAGGCAAACGCACTAGCATTTCTTTTAAATAACCCGCGAGTTCGGTCCAATAAACATTTGTTTTAGGAATAGTTTCAAGTGCATCGCTCAATGTTACAACAATCCAACCGTTTCCTCTGCCCCATATTTCGGTACTCGTTCGCTTTTGTTTATCGGCCCAATACATTTCGCTGCAAAATGTGCAATGCGTTTTGTTATCGCTATCCCAACCGTGCACCCACAAACCATTTTCTTTGTTCTGTAATTTCTCGCGGTGTAATCGAAACTGTTTTACAAACTCATCCAGGTATTTTTCATCTCCGGTAGCGGCATACATCTTCAATAAAAACTCGCCAATCATAAACATGGTGTCATCCCACAACTCTGTAAAGAGCATGAGGTGCGAAACAGCACCTTCTTTCGTGCGTCTTATTTTCAGATAGTCGGCATACACTTGCTCAGCTTTGGTTTTGTATTTCTCTTCTTTAGTTACGCTGTATAAAAAAGCCAAACCCATTGCCGATGCTACTGAGTTAGGTGTTTTGCCATTTGCCACCGCATAGGTTTTGCTCATAGCGGTTTTAATGTAACCTAGATACAAGGGCTTTTGCTCGGGTGCACAGTCGTCATACTGTTTCATCATAGTGTTGAGCAAGGCAGCGTGTGTCCATCGCCATTTGTAATTTTTGGCGGGCAAAAAAGCTTCACGCGCATAGCTATCTAAACTATCCACCCAAGTTTGCCCAAAACTGTTTTCAAAAAAAACAAACAGGAAAAAGACAAAAACGATTCTCAATTTGTTGGATATCATCTTAGAGTTAATATTTATTTTGGTGTCGAATATATAAATACCCTTCCCTTGTTCCGCTGTGCGAAGTTAGGGTTGGTATAAAAAAATACATATGTACGTACCTAAAACTCTATCTGTCTTTCTTTGCTGTCTCTTCTGTATACATGCCTCAGCATCTTCCGATAGTGTAGCACCGCTAATGATTTTTGTAGAAGGCGGAAGTTTTGGAATGGGCAGTAACACCGGAGAACAAAACGAAAAGCCGGTGCACACGGTTAAGCTCAATAGTTTTTACATTGGCAAATACGAAGTCGCACAAGGATTATGGCAATATGTGATGAGAACTAATCCATCGTTCTTTAATGATTGTGATGAATGCCCTGTGGAAGAAGCCACCCCTGAAATGGTAAATGAGTTTTTGATTGAACTGAATAAACTAACAGGTAAACATTATCGCTTACCCACCGAAGCCGAATGGGAATACGCCTGCATGGGGGGGAAGAAAACAAAAGGTTACCGTTACAGCGGCAGCGATAGTTTGTTTGCGGTGGGTTGGGTAAGAGATAATGCCGAGGAGAAAACACATATTGTTGGGCAAAAGCAACCGAATGAGCTCGGCATCTATGATATGAGCGGAAACGTTTGGGAACTTTGTAGCGATTGGTGGAATCCTAACTATTATAAAGAAAGCAAGCCAGAAAATCCGTGTAATAACAAGAATGCAATTTTTAGAGTGGTACGCGGTGGTTCATGGCGAAGTGGGGAAGAGCGATGTTACAACAAAGCGCGTAACAGAAATGTTTACGACCATCATAAACAAAACTGCGGTTTTCGTTTGGTGCTTGATGCAAACTAAAACGGGCCTCTTATTGAAACCCGTTTTTGTTTACCTACAATAGTTGATAGTCTTACCAACAAAGAATTTCACTCTTATTGTTTTATAATTTTATCGAAACTAATTGAAGTTCCGTTGGTTACTTTCATGTTATAAATTCCTTTAGCAAGGTTCTTCAAACTCAATGAAGCATTTTTTTCAACCGAAATATTTTGAACCAGTTTTCCTTCTAATGAAAAAGTTCAACTTTTATAGCAACAGCATTTCCATTTTCAATAAACAAATTATCGCTCACGGGATTAGGATAAATGTAAATCTTATTGCTGGTTAAACGATTGACACCACTAATTACAACATGTACTGAATTTGAAGCCGCTCCTGCACCACACAAATTGGATTCAACCACGGTATAATCACCTGTTACCAAAGCAGTAAACGTTTGCCCTATTGCCCCTGCTATAAGGTTACCATCTAAATACCATTGTTGACTTGCCGATGAACTGCTCGAAGTGAGTAAAGCGCCATTTGCACTAATTGTATTAGCAGCCGGAGGACCGTTAACCACCGTTATCCCAAGCGAAACCGCACTACCCATTCCGCAAAGCGTACTGTTAGGCGCTACGCTAACATTACCTCCCGTGCTAGAAGTTACTACTTCAATCTGATTCGAATTGCTAGCTCCGTTTATCGTCCAGCCACCGGGTAATGTCCAATTATAGTTAATGGCACCGGCAGCACTAGCTACAGCGTATGTTGCAGTAGACCCCGCGCAAACAGAAAGCGGGCCGGAAACATTTCCTACTATTTGAGGAATGGCCTCAACCGTAAAACAATTGGAACAGCTACCTACATTCGGGCAACCAGAATGCATGTTCACCCCGTAAGAGCCTGGAGTAAAGTTACCGGGCAACGTAAACGTCATAGTCATAGTAGAAGAAGCAATACTCATGTTTGTTGGATGAGCCACTACATTGGTGTTGGATCCAGAAGTAAGTCCCGCTACATTTAGATTAATAGAAGAGCAAGGGCTTGATGCTGCAGTATAATTTACTCCCGTTATAGTGATCGTAAAGGTAGATCCTGCACAGGCAGAATTTGGAGAAACTACAATGGCATTAACCATTGATATAGAAGCAAAAAACAAGGCAATAGAGAGTATGTGTTTTTCCATAAAAAAAAATTTATGGCTGCTAGTGTAATTGTTTAACCGTAATATGAAAACTCTCCTCACTTCAAAGAATCTTTCTTAGCTGAAATAACGCGAATGAATTCTTGCTTTCGCGTTTCGTTTGACCAAACTTTACTAACTGTATCAATCGCTTCATCATAACGTTTTAGCTGATAAAGCATATATGCTACATTAAAACGTGTGTCGTCATTCTTGTTATCAATACGTAGCGATTCGTGAAAATATGAAAGCGCTTTATCGTAGCGCTGATAATATCCCTCTAGTGCACCAAGGTTATTGAGCACGTTATGATTATAAGGCGCCTGCGTTTTAGCAATAGAAAAACAGTCGTACGCCAGCTCATATTGTTTCAATTCATAGGCTGCTACACCTTCGTACCATTTATGAGGAACTGATAAAGAAGTTAGATTTGAAAAAGGATTTTGCATCATTCGTGAGAGTTCCAAAACACTTTTATGATCACCTCTTACTTTAGCAGCTAAAAGTTCTCTCATAAGAGAATCACTTTTCATTCGGGAAACAAGACCTACAGCGCTGCCCGCAGTAAGAACATAGAATAATATTAATGCCGTTAGAACAAGTTTTTTCTGCGCTGCAAAAATTTTTACCCCTCCTTCTACTCTGTTAGAAACAATTGTAATAGATAGAGCAAACAACATTTGCAATTCAATTCTTTCTTTCGGAAAATCAAAATAACTAAAAATCAAAAACCCAATTAACTGTGCAACTAAAAATATTGGAATAATTTGTTGAGCGAACGCTTTTTCATTTCTTATTTTTTTTCCTAAATGAACGATCAAGAAGGCGAAAATGAAAAGATACGAAATCAAACCAACGATACCCAACTCGCACCACACACCTAAAAAATCGTTGTGCGGTTGCAAAAAAACCACATTCAAGTATTGCGAACGAAACAAGCCATTGATACTATAGCAAGGATAAATCAACATCCAATTTCCGGCTCCCACACCAGCCAACCAATGGTCATGAATCATCATTCGGCATTTGTACCAAACAAATCTTCTTTCGGCACCGGTAGCTGAATTTGCATAATGAAAAACGTTAAACCGCTCTAACAACTCGTGAAGATTTCCATTAATGGCATAAAAAACAATCACCCCCACAAACACAACAAACAAAGGTACCGCTACTTTTTTAGCAATGTTCAACGTATGCTTACCAAATATCCAAAAGCAGATAGCTGTACTAATAAAAATTGAACTAGCTAAAGCTAAAAATATAGAGCGCGTTTGCAATACAAAAATCAGGCTTAACTGCAACAATATCATTACTAAAGCGAACGTTTTCCAAAAACCTTTTTCATTAATCACTAAAATCAAAAGCAAAAAATTGGTGAGGAATAAAAAGCATGAATACAGATTTTTATGTCCTGCTAATCCTGTTACAGCGTATAGGTTATCGCCTGTTGCTTTTCCTGCCTCTAGTAAATGTAGCAGTTGAATAAAAGCAAAAACAAAATATACGGCACATATTACCGTCACTGTTTTAAGTAATGCTTTTTCTGTTATTGCTTTTTGCTGCAGGCAAATCCTAAAAATTAAATATGAAAAAAAGACAAAAAAAATTTTCACCGAAGCAAAGACCCCTTCCGGCTTGTTGATACATTGAACAATGGACACAAAATGCATACCCATATAAACAAAAAAAGCAGCATCTGCTAAATGAAATTTAGCTTCGGCCTTCATAAAAATTTTGTAAACCAGAGGAGAAAAAAGTAATAACCAGGCTGCCACAAAAAATATACGCGGCAAAAGTGAAGCATCTTCCAGTTGGTTCCAGAAACAGACGCAGCCACCGGCTAGCAAACCCAATACAAAGAGCATACTTACCACATTCGTTTCCTCAAGTGTTGCTATTTTTTTCTTCATGAGTTGCAGCGGCAAAATACAAAACACCACAAGAAAACCAGAACGTTAATCCAAGAAGGATTTATCATCTCAACAGTTTTTAAAAAAACAAAATGCCATTTAAAAAAAATGGCATTTTGAGATTTAAATTTTATCGAAAAATATTAATGCAACAAGGAGAACGAACCGGTGTAAGTGTATTGAACCATTACGCTCGGATTATTCTGGTCAGGACCTTGCATTGTGATATAATAAACATAAGTATCGGCCGGTTGTAGCACCCCGTTGAATGTTCCATCCCAAGAAGTATTACTACTGTAAATCAATTGACCCCAACGATTGTAAATAGTCAAACTCACAATGGTATAAACCCCTTGCAGCGATGGTGAAATGTAAGGGCCATATGTATCATTATGTCCGTCACCATTTGGAGAAAATGCATTTGGCATTGGCGGAACACCCGGTGGTATAACTGTTAACACCACACTATCATAGGCTACACAACCGCTCGTTACATCCATCACCGCTACCCAATAAGTAGTAGTGACTTGTGGTCGCGAAACATGTGCTTGCTTAAACGTAGAATCGCTTAAATAAATTCCGGGAGTCCACATATACGCAAACGTGGAAGCGTAACTGCTGTTTACATCAAGCACTGCATTTTGCCCTGCAAAAACCTGGGCTGTTACCGGGTCGGCAACAAATGCATCTACGGTTAAGCAATGAAGTGCAACGTAAACAGAGTCTTTTGCCACACAACCATTAGCATCGGTTACTGTAAGTAAATAACTTCCTTGATGGGTGATGGTAATACTTTGTGTAGAATCAGAAGTTGACCAGGCATAATGTGCAGCAGTGATATCTGAACTAAGCGTAACCGAGGTATCACAACTACAAAGATTCTGGTCGGCACCTAAATCAAGCACGGGAGGCATAACAGCGGCTACTTCTACCGAGTCAAGTGAACTACAGCCGTTGTTGTTAGCAAGCAAATAATAGGTGCCTGCATTATTTACCATAAGCGTGTCAGCAAACACATTTCCCGGATTCCATAAGTGAACAACTCCGCTATCGGCATTTACAAAAAGAAGTGCCGTTGTTTGACCAATACAAATAGTTGCCGG
Source organism: Bacteroidota bacterium (assembly GCA_947479455.1). GTDB lineage: Bacteria > Bacteroidota > Bacteroidia > Chitinophagales > LD1 > Bog-950. The sequence continues at coordinate 98,840 of CANJZE010000003.1, read as the reverse complement.
GTTAGCAATAATATCGGCACTTGGATGTTGCACCGCTACTACAAATGCGGTATCCTGTGCTTGCAAAACGCACCCATTTGTATCAATAGCAGTATAGGTATAGAAACCTGCGACATCAATGATTACTACTTGCGAAGTTTGTCCATTGCTCCACAAATAGGACTGGTAACCGCCATCACCCGAAAGGTGAATTGAATCACCCACACATACTGCCGTATCGCCCGATGGCTGAACAACAATTTGACTCAGAATAACTTTGGCAACGTTAATCGTATCTGAATTATAGAAACACGTTCCATCGTTTACACGCACAAAATAGTTTTGTGAATTTTGACTTTGACTTGCCGTAGTGATTGTAGAAACTGTTTGACCGGTTGACCAAAGATATGAAGTATAAGGTCCGCCACTTGGAGCTAACCAAACTGAATCGGTAGGGCAAATCACCGTGTCGTTTCCTAACAGAATAGGTGAATGGCTACGCACATTAATTACCAGCGAATCACTCACCCCACACCCAACTGAATCAGAAGCAATGACATGATATGTAGTAGTACTTGACGGATAAGCGAACGGATTTTGAGCATTTACAGAAGAAACACTTGAAGGCGACCATAAATAACTAACTCCATTTCCGTTAAACTTCAACTGCGCAGAATCACCCGGGCATATTGTATCAGGCATTGCATTGAGGCTATAAGGGAAACTGCCAATTGAAACGCGTACAGTATCGCGTGTAACACAACCACTGGTAAAGTTTGCTGTTACTACATAATTGATAGTTGTATCTGGCGATGCAATTGGATTGGCAATGGTATCATTCGACAAATTGTAATTAGGTGTCCAAGCCAAACTTGAAATTGCATTTCCGGCACTTTGTGGTGTAAACCGGAAACCAAGAGGTGAGGTAACTACCCATGCGGCTGCATTATAACCTGGCGGCACGGTAGCGTTAATTCCATTTGCATCTTCTAATCCCATCGTGTTTATTTGCCCCGGATTATTTTGTTGCGACAAATGTGTTTCAATGATGTTTCCATTTTCATACAAATGAATTTCACCGGTTATATTTCCACCTCCACTGTAATAGGAAACATTATTCCAGCGAATAACGGCAATGCGGTTAGGTGCTATTCCTGAAACAAAATAATCGATAGTGCCTCCTAAGTTTGGTGCTAAATCTTCCCAGCACAAAGCCACTAAATTATTTGGTGTAGTTACATTAGGCAAGTTTTGACCTGAACAACAACCGGCTCCCTGTCCTGTACTAAAACTTATAAACCCATTGGACGAAATAAAATATTGAGTTACCGCGTTGCAATAAAATTGGAATGCGAAAGGCAAGGGGATATTATTACTAACTACATCATCTTGATTTGGTCCTGAACCAACAGCACCTGCAGGAGCAATAGCAGCATAAGGTATTAGCGTAATGTTATAACCAGGTACACAGTAAGGCACAGCCGGGTGAAGTAATGAAGCATTTAACTGCACCGATTGGGCATTGCAAATAACCGTATCATTACCCGCACTAATGGCTACCGATGAATCAACAAACAAACTGATAGCGGTATCGCCCGAACAAATTCCATCGCTTACAATTAATGTATAAGTAACATCATGGTTGAGTGGTAGCGATACCGTTGAAGTATCGGGCAAAATGCTTCCATCATTTCCTGTCCAATTGAATGAATAATTATTGGTAGGTGCTTCGCAAACTACAAATCGGGTATTGGGACGGTTTTGACTTTGCGTTGGGAAAGTCATAGAGGTGCAACCTGAGGCAGTAGACAAATTTGCTGCCCCCCATAATACGGAGTTGAGATAACTTGTAGGTGTATAATAAACCGCATCATAAGCCGATGAAGAAGTGATACCATCATAACAAACTTCAATCATTAAGCTTGAAAAACCATCCCAGTTAAAGGCTGTATCAAGTGTGTGTGTATTCCATCCGGCAATTGATGAATAAGTTTGCGGCACTAAAACCGTATTCAAACCTGGAGTATAAGTAGCAGGCAAAGAACTAAGCGAAGTACAACCCATTTTTATGGAGAAGTTTTTATATGGCTGCGTGCTCGCTTTTTGCGAAACATTAAAGGCTAAATCTGTAATTGCTCCTGCCTTTAATCCTAAGGCTTGTAGTTCAGACGAGCGATAGATAAACTGAATGCGTTCATCGGCATAAGCACCTGCGTAAGGAGTAATGCCATACGTTCCCACAGCAGTTCCGGCTCCCAAATCTTGCAAATTAAATGTACTGTTTGGTAAGCAGGGGTCTGCAGGGTCAACTACAGGGCCGCAGCTTAGCGCGCTTACCGAAGCACTTAAAGTGATTGGCGTTCCCGGACAAACATAATTTGCAGAAGTAAGTATAGCCACTTTCGGTCCAATACCTTCGATAACTATTCGTATAGTATCGTTTACAACACAACCTGCCGCAGATGTTATGGTAACAATATAGTTGGTGCTTGAACCAGGTCTTACATCTGTACTTGGTGTAGTAGGCGATTGTATTCCACCATATGCCGGTCCCCATGAATAAGTAAATGGGGCTTCGGCCGAAGGGGATGCAAGTGCAGTAAGCGTAGTGGTTGAATTAAGACAGATAGTATCGTCTGTTGCTGACACGCTTGAAACGAATGAATGCACCAAAAACACAACGATGGTATCGCGGGTTTTACAACCACCCTGTAAATCGCTTTCTACATAATAGGTAGTAGTATCCGTAGGAGCAAAATAAACAATAGAGCTATCTGCATTAGCGCTAACCATGCCGGTAGTAGGAGTCCAACTAAAATGATTTCCACCATATACGTTTACCTGAACAGGTCCTCCCGCTGTACAATAATGTTGATCATGTCCTGCATCGGTTCCATCCAGTACGGTAATATCGTAAGTAAACAGTTGCAAACCGGTAATAGGACAAGCGTTATCTTCAAATTGAATAGTAAAATATCTGAAACCTGTGTCAAGACCTGTCGGTGTCCAGGTAAATACTACTTGCACCGAATCTGTACCTCCTATAGGTGTTGTGACTAAAGTAGCTGCAGGAATTGAGGTGCCTAAATTTGAACTTACTAACACCGGTTGGCCATCGGGATCGTAACCATTTATTGTAAATGAAATAGTAGAACCCGGACAAACGCCTAAAGAGTTGGCATCAATTACCGCACCACCGGTAACATTTGAAAGTGATAAACCATTAGCTACTACCGGTGCGTTATTACTGCAATTAATAATTACAATTTGAATATCGCGCATGGTGGTTCCAATCAATACTCCGTTACGGTATTCAGAAACCAAAACATCCACAACGTAAACTCCTTGTTGAGTTGGTATAAAAGTCATTTGCCCGCTCAGGGTATCGAAACCAAAACCACCTGCGGTAGGCATTGGATTGGTAGCACTAAAAGTTCCTTGATAAGTTTGCATGCCTCCTAAATCGTTAAGGGGTGTAGTTAGCGTATAAACCAATGAATCGCCATCTGTATCTACCGCACCATGCGAATAATTTACGGTTTGATTTAAACAAAAGTAAGGAACGGGTAATGAAGTAAAGGTAGGAGCATCGTCACAATTTACCAGGTTACTATTCAAGGTTGCCTGTACTCCAAAACCTAAACTAGGTGGAGCCGGGTCAACTAAATTGTTTGAAGTATTGCGGCAACAATCGGTGTAAGAAAAAGTATAAAGTCCGCAACCTGGAAGAATAGTAATATTACCTACATAGGTCCACATTTGAACACCCGGCAATGATCCACCAGAACAGGTAGACGTTACGCTCGGGCAAAGCTGCGAAACCTCAATGGCACTAAATTCTTGAACTGTATCGCAAGTCAGTGTGTTCGTTCCGCAAGCAGAAGTAACATCAACTAAAATTGAAGTAGCCGGTTGCACTCCGCTACAGTCGCGATAAACCGTTACCACCACCTGGTAGTTGTTACCACCTAAACAACGATAACTAATATCGGAACCCATGATATGGGTAGCATTAACTTTTTGAAAAAAGTTCAAACAAAGTGCGAAAACCAACAAGGTTAAATGGCGCGTAAATTTACAGTTCATAGTTAAGATTATGCGTGCTAAATTGAGAGGGCGAATGTAGATGAAAAGGCGAAAATTAAAAACTTAAACTCAAAATCCTTTTAAAGATTGAGAAACCATTTACGTCAATGTAATTGCTCGTCAACCCGACTCACTTTTTTAAGAAAAAAACTGCTCGTTTACTTCTTCAACAACCAGTAAGAGGCATCTTCTTCCTGTGCGCTTTCTAATTGTGCTTTTGCTTGGTAGAAATTAGCACCCGCAGAGAAGCCAAGTTTTGTAAGTCGCTTACCTCTTTCTACCAATATTACTGAGTCAGGAAATTTTTGTTGCAAGCGTTGTTTAGCGGCTTCAATATTTTTCTCTTCTGCAAAAGCACCAATCATTATATAGTAAGTATGTGGTGAAGCAGAAAGTGAATTTTCTGCTTGAACAGGAACCGCATTTTTAACTTCCGTTTGTGGTTCGGTAGAATTATTTTGATCGGTAACAGTTGCTGAACTAATAGGCACTGCATTTTCACCTATTGCGGTATCGGTAACCACTACAGGCATGGTTACTTCAACAGGCAGAGGTTTTATTTCAGGTTCTTCTGCTTTAAAAATTCGGTTGACAAAACTGAAAACATTTGCTTCGTCTAAGTTCAATCGTTTTATTTCAACACCGGTCCACATCAATTGCGCGAGAGTAGCAATACCTGCAAGTAGTAAAATCATGGAAGCCATGCGCCACGATTTTTTATTTGTGGCAACCTGCTTGGTTTCCTGTTGAAATTTCTCGGTGAAGTCAATCACCTTACCGCGCATGATGGGCTCAACCGCAAGCGTTCTTAAACCAAAAGATGATTTTAGGTAGTTGGTGCTTTCATCGGGTTCAAACAAAAGATTGTTTTCAATATCATAATGAAGCTTTCCAATTTTACGCAGCAATACCTCTTCATTTTTTTTGAGCAAACTCATGGATGATCTTACCCAGGTGTTTACCACTTCAGCGGCTTCTACAAACGATACCTTACCGCTTTCCGCAATGAAATTTATCAGCAACCCATCATTTGATTTCAAATTACGATTGAATGAAATGGCTTTTGAAGGAGGTGAAACCGTATGAAGTATGGGATGTATTTCTGCTGGCTTATAATTACATATAAAGCCTCCAAAACCGGGTATAACTACACAGTCGTGCTCGAGGAGCAAATTGCTAATGAAGGTTGAAATATCCATTTTCTAAATAACAGCAAAAGCTGTTGGTGTGACCGCGTGCAAAATAGAATTTTTACAATAGCCTACTAGTGTTGGTGAAAAACTTGTTGAAAAAAACAGCTGTTTATGGAATAAGATTTCGCAAACACGATTTTCATTTAAATATTTTCGCGTTACACTGATAAAATTTCTTCCGTCCTCATGAAAAGTAAATTCCTTCTTCCCTTTCTTACTTTAGGTTTCATCTGTTGCATTGGTCTTTTTTTCAATCCTGCTCCCTCTGTAGCAAGTTCTTCCAACTTGAACCCTGCCGATATTGCCTGGATGCTAACCGCTGCAGGTTTGGTTTTGTTGATGACACCGGGGCTTTCCTTTTTCTACGGAGGTATGGTGAGCAAAAAAAATATCATCAGTACAATGTTGCAAAGTTTTGTGGCACTGGGTGTAATTACGGTGCTTTATGTATGTGTAGGTTTTAGTTTGTGTTTTGGTGAAAGTTTTCACGGCTTAATCGGTAACCCGTTTACTTATTTTATGTTTCGTAATGTAGATACGAATGCCAATGCCTTGTTGTGCCCAACCATTCCACTACTATTGTTTGCAGTGTTTCAATTGAAGTTTTCCATTATTACGCCTGCTCTAATAACCGGAAGTTTTGCCGAGCGGGTGAAGTTCAATGCATACCTACTTTTTATTTGTCTCTTCTCTATTTTTATCTATGCTCCACTTGCTCATTGGACCTGGCATCCTGAAGGGTTCTTGCATAAATGGGGCGTTCTTGATTTTGCCGGTGGAACAGTGGTGCATATGAGTGCCGGTTATGCAGCTCTTGCAGGAGCCATGATTCTTGGTCATCGCACTTCGTTTGGCGATAACAAACATCAGGAGCCCGCTAATATTCCATTTGTAATTCTAGGTACAGGAATGCTTTGGTTTGGTTGGTTTGGCTTTAATGCCGGTTCATCGTTAGGGGCCAACACTACTGCAATATTGGCTTTTGCTACTACTATTGTTGCTAGCGCTGCGGCAATGATGGCTTGGATATTTTTGGATGCCGTTCGTGGAAAAAAGATTTCGGCAATGGGTGCATGCATAGGTGCAGTGGTAGGTTTAGTAGCTATTACTCCAGCGGCAGGTTTCGTTACTATTCCTCACGCGTTGTTCATTGGTTTTGTTTCCGCTATCATTAGTAATTTGGCCGTGCGTGCAAAAAATAAATATAATCTCGATGATACACTCGATGTTTTTCCCTGCCATGGTATTGGGGGTATTTCGGGAATGATTCTCACTGGTATTTTTGCAAAAGACGTGGGCTTGTATTACGGACACACCACTACATTTTTCTATCACATAATAGCGCTAGTGATTGTGAGCGTTTATACTTTCGGTGGTTCTTATATTCTTTATAAAATCACCGATAAAATTGTTCCCTTGCGCGTAAGTTTGCAGGATGAAGAAGATGGTCTTGATTTTACGCAACATGGCGAAACATATAAATTAAAGAAACCCTTGATTAAAACCGGAGCCACCTACTAAAACATCCTTCTGATTACTAAAGTGTGATAAGAAGTAATTTGCTGATTACTTAGTCGTTCTATTGAAGTCAAAAGAAGATTAGAACTAAACAAAACTGAAACAATGCAAAAAAAACATTTCCCCTCTTTCACTATTCAAGCAAGTTTGCTGCTGCTTATTCTTGTTTCTATGAATTCGTGCAAAAAGGAAAACGTTCACTTCCTCTACAAACTGAATCTTACTCCATATTGTTTGGTTGAAACTCAATCTAATTTCGGTTATCCTAAAAAGTATGTCATTAACACAGCCGATATTGCGGCTGCGTTCGAAAGTGCGGGGTACTATTTTTATGAGAACAGAATTGTTTCAGCAAAATTCACGGATTACAAAGTTTCAGTGGCTACAGATAGCTTAACCTTGAAAGACATTAATGGCATCAATGTACTCATCCGCAAGGTGAATGATACCGGGCTTGGTAACCAAATCGGTTATGCTAATCCTGCTGATACTCTTGCACGTTCAACTTCACTTCAAATGACCGGTGGAGATATCAACGGCATTTTTTCACTCGACCAATTTGAAATGTTGGTGTTAACTTACAATCAACCTTATGGTAACCGAGGTATCTGTCTTCAACCTTATGATGTAGTTTTAGATTTTGAACTTAAAGCCGATGCAAAAAAGTAAAGGTTACTCACAACTCTCCGTTTACATTGCGTGTGTTCATCAGGTTTAAGTTTTTACTTTCGCTTTTATGAGTAAAACTATTGTTGCCCCTTCGGTGCTCAGTGCCGATTTCGGAAATTTACAACGCGATATAGAGATGCTAAATAGCAGTGAAGCGGATTGGATTCACATTGATGTAATGGATGGCGTTTTTGTTCCCAATATTTCATTTGGCATTCCTGTAATGCAAACAGTGGGTAAGCACTCTACCAAATTTAACGATGTGCATTTAATGATTGTGCAACCCGAAAAATATGTACAGCAATTTCGCGATGCAGGTGCACACCAGATTACTGTGCATTATGAAGCCATTACGCACCTCGACTCAGCCATTCATTTAATAAAATCTACCGGTGCAAAAGTGGGAGTAGCCTTAAATCCCGCAACTCCTGTTTCGGTTTTAAAAGATGTTATTCAGTTGCTCGATTTAGTTTTAATCATGAGTGTAAATCCTGGTTTTGGCGGACAAAAATTTATTTCCTACGCCACTCGCAAAGTGCAAGAAGCCAAAGCATTAATTCTAAGCTCAGGTTCAACAGCAAAAATTGAAGTAGATGGCGGTGTTAGCATTAAGAACGCGAAAGAATTAATTGATGCCGGTGCCGATGTTCTTGTGGCGGGTAATGCCGTGTTTAGTTCCGCAAATCCTTTGCAGACAATTGTAGAAATCAAATACGCTTCTGCAAAATAATCTAAGTCAATCTCCGTTTAGCTTCCCGATGTTCAAAAAACTTATTCCTTTTTTTATTTCACTCTTCATCAGTGCCATTTCTTTTGCACAAAGCTTTGGTACCTTAACCGGAACGGTGAAAGATTCTTCGGGTAGAAGTTTAGATAACATTACGGTGGTGGTGGAAGAAGAACAAAAGTATAACACTACGACCGATGCCACGGGGCATTTCACACTTAAAGTTCCTGCCGATAAAAAAATTACGATTGTGTTTTCTTCCTTGAACACAGTTCCGTATCGCGGTAGAATTTCGGTGCTACCAAACGAAACCATTTCCATTAATCAAACAGTTTCACTCAAAATGAATGTGAAACAGGATGTGAATATCATAGGCGAAAGAAAAGATAATACCGTAAGCACGGTAGAAGTAAAGAACCAGCAAATGATTGCTTCGGTCAACGAAAGTTTTGAATCGAATTTACAATTTCAAGGATTAGGTGTTTCGAAAAATAATGAGTTGAGTTCAAGCTACTCGGTGCGCGGTGGAAACTTTGATGAAAATTTGGTTTACGTAAACGATTTTGAAGTATATCGTCCATACTTAATTCGTAACGGACAGCAAGAAGGCTTGAGTTTTATAAACGGAAACATGGTGAGTAATGTGAAGTTTTCATCGGGCGGCTTTCAAGCACGGTACGGTGATAAAATGAGTAGTGTGCTCGATGTTACTTACAAGCGCCCCAAAGCATTTGGTGGTTCGTTCTACGCAAGTTTGCTGGGTGTTGGCGGACATTTAGAAGGTTGCGATAAAAAACAGCGCTTCACTTTTATTGTTGGCGTTCGTCAACGATTGAGTCAATATGTTCTAAAAAGTTTAGACACTAAAGGTGAATACTCTCCTAACTTTTTAGACGTGCAGGGTTTCTTCACTTATCGCATTCATCCAAAACTCACCATTGAATACATTGCTAACTATTCGCGCAATCAGTTTGTGTTTAAACCTGTAACTCGCGAAACAAGTTTCGGTTTGCTCACCGATGTAAAAAAGCTCACTGTTTATTTCGATGGGCAGGAATCGGATCAATATCAAACCGCACTCAATGGACTTTCATTTAACTATAGTCCGAATGAAGACCTCCGTATTAAATTCCTTGGTTCTTATTATTTGAACCGCGAAAAAGAAGCTTACGATATTTTAGGAGAATATTATTTGAGTCAAGTTGAAAGTGATTTAGGTAAAGAAAATTTTGGAAAGGTGTTGTATTCGCTCGGTGTTGGTGGTTTGCACGATTGGGCACGCAATACGTTGAACAGCGATATTTATTTTGCAGGCACGCGAGGTTCGTGGTTCAAGAAAGGACATAATCTGCAATGGGGAGTTGACTACAAACACGAAATTATTGAAGATAAAATAAGCGAATGGAACCGATTAGACTCTGCCGGTCATTCCATGCCTTCTGGTTTCAATACAGATTTTACCAATCCTTATGTAGTAGGCACCGACACTTATTATACTTCTGTAAAAAATGAAATTGGTTACGACCGTGTGCTTCGTTCCAACACCAACTTAAACGCCAATCGCGTTTCTGCTTTTATTCAGGATACCTGGAAATTTGGAGATACTTCGAAGTTTACTTTTAATTATGGTGTGCGTTTTCAGTATTGCGATATAAACAAAGAACCCATCATTACTCCGCGAATTCAATTCAGTTATAAACCAAAGGGCAAAGCCGATATTGTGGTTACTGCTTCGGCAGGAACTTATTATCAGCCACCTTTCTATAGAGAAATGCGCAACTTACAAGGAAATGTGAACACCAATTTGCGCTCACAAAAATCTTTTCATGCGGTACTGGGTTTAAACTACGCGTTCAAGGCATGGAAACGAAATTTCAGTTTTACTACTGAAGCGTATTACAAATACATGTGGGATTTAGTTCCTTATAAATACGACAATGTGCTCATTCGGTATTTCGGAACTAACTCTTCGAAGGGATATGCCACAGGCCTTGATTTACGGTTAAATGGCGAACTGGTAGAAGGTGCTGAGAGTTGGATTAGTTTGAGCTTAATGCATACTGCCGAGGATATTATTGGCGACAAATACACAGCCTATTACGATTCTACGGGCAAACAAATTTCTTATACGGCAAAAAACCTTTCTAAGATAACAGATACGGCCGTAATTTATCCGGGGTACATTAACAGACCTACAAACCAGTTAGTGAGTTTTGCCATGTTCTTTCAAGATTACATTCCTAAGTTCAAATTCATTAAGGTGCATTTGAGTATGGTTTTTGGCACAGGCTTACCTACCGGTCCTCCGGGCAACGATCGTTATAAAGATAAACTTACGCTTCCCCCCTATCGCAGAGTTGACATTGGTTTTAGCGGACAACTATGGAATCCTATATGGGCAAAAAACATAACTATTTTCAATCAGGGATTAAAAGGTGTTTGGATTTCATGTGAGGTCTTCAATATTTTCGGAATTACAAATACCGTTTCATACTTGTGGGTGCGCGACATTAACAACACTCAATACGCAGTGCCCAATTATCTTTCGTCAAGAAGAATTAACGCGAAGTTGATAGTGAATTTTTAGTACCCCTCAACTGCTAAAAATTTCCACCAACAAAACCGTACTTACCTTTTAGTGTTATCCATTCAGAAAAATTTGTAACAAGAGCTGATGCCCGAGTCAGAGAAAAGTTTTTGAAAAGCGGAATAAGGAAAGAGTTTTTGAAAAAACTAAAGTTGTAGCTCTATGCCAAGTGCATTTCAAAACTATATTTGCGCCCTCTCAAAGCCCGGATGGCGAAACTGGTAGACGCACTACTTTGAGGTGGTAGCGCCCGTAAGGGTGTGGGAGTTCGAATCTCCCTTCGGGCACAAATAAAAACGCCTCCTGCACTTTTGCAGAAGGCGTTTTAAATTTTCCTATAAACGATCCTATTATTTGCTTACGCTAAATTTACTTCTAGCAATAACTTGATTGTTTTCATTCATCAACTGAATACCATAGAAACCACTCGCAAGGTTTTCAATGTTCAAGTGATTAATGTTTTGAGTAAGGGTGGAACTCAACACTAAGTTACCAAGCATATCATAAACCTTAGCCATTGTTTTGCCTGTGTTTTCAAACTTCACAAACAATTCGTTTGATGCCGGCACAGGGTAAATCGACATTTGTATTAAATTAGATTCATTGATACTGTTTGGATTAAATACCCAAAACCTTACGGTTGCATTAGAAGTTAAACTTCCATCGCTTAACGTGTAGCTAAAACTATCAATACCGGTATAACCGCTAGTAGGCGTGTAGTTAATTGCATTAGCTACAACAACCGCGGTACCATGAAGTGGTTGAGTTAACATTGTAACTGTTAAGCCTACAACAGCATCATTACAATCATCATCATTTAATTTTACGATAGTTGTTTTAGCTGTGCTCATTGTAGTGGTATCAAAATCGTTGCGCGCTATAGGAGCAAAATTATATCCACCGGGAACATCTTCATAGTATAAGCTATCCACCTTAAACACGCTACCCGTTTGTAAACCGGTATTACCCCCAAGGAAACCAGCTACATTAGGAACACTAGCCGCTAAGAAAATTACCAGAGTATCTGGCAAGGTGCACGAAGCATAGGTGAACGAAACTTCGAAAGGCTGATAGCCGTTAGTGGTTACGTTACTCTTGAAAATTGCATCGGCAATTGGAACTAATCCGTTGCGTAAGGTCGCCCATATCAAACAAGTATCATTCGCTTGCGTGTTTGTATTAAACACTGGATTATACTTGTAGTAACCTTTTACTTTGCTCAAACGTTGTGTCATAGGTTGACCGGCTCCTTTAATTGCCATTGGTGAAATAGTAGCACCGCTTCCTAACAAAAGCGATTGTGGATTAACCACAAACTTTCCATTTACAGCAAAGCCGGGAATAGTCGCTTTTACCGCTGGAAAACCAGGGATAACCGGTAACTTAACCGAATCGGTAATCATTTGAATAGCTGAAGAACCGTGGTAAGCATCATTGGTTTGTGTAACAAAAGTTTTGTTACCAATAGAATCCAATCCGGTGATGAGATTAGAGTTTGTCCATTCGGTGGGCGATTGATAAGAAATAGTGTCGGCAGGTAAATTGCTGATGGCATTAGCAGCCAAGTAGAACGTATCGGTTCCCCATGTTTCGAAACTGTAGTTCAGTACTTGTGCATTTACCTGAGAGATAAACGTTGTTATTAGTAGGACTACAGCGAGTAAACTTTTTTTCATGTCGTTTTTTTTTGTTTTAGTAAATGAGTGGCGAATGTATAGAAAACAATAAGAAGAAGAAAATTTAAACACATGCAAGGTATAGCAGCAATACCTGGCTAAAACGAATTTGAGTGCTACGGCTATATATTGCAATTACTTCCGAATCAATTTTACTTTATGTGGCTTATAATCCTTTACAAAACCGTACTTGGCCCCCATATCCCAATAGCTGAAGGCACTACAGAGTGGATAGACAATATCGGACGATACGAACACTGTAGTAGGATAAAATTTTCCGCAATTGTTTTTTCCATCTACATCCTCAATACGAATTTCCCATCCTTTATAATTTTCTGCGCGTGGGCAAACCATAACGTAATTATCCCCGGCAAACCAAAAGCGTGTTTTCCAGGGACTCCATGCATGTTTGTTGTCAATTACCCCGCTTAAAGTTGCTGTATCAGTATTTAACCAAAAGAAAGATGTATCCGTTTCCCAATCCTTGCCATTATAGGAACTACTCATTATGATGTTACCTCGATTGTTTCGAAGAGTAATCTTCAATCCGGGAATAGTAGTTGAATCAACATCGCAACGCACCTCTAACACAATGATAGATTCATGGTCATAAGGACAATGTTGCGCAATCAACCAAAAAGGCAAAAAGAAAAAAACAAACAAACCCTTCTTCATGTCAAGGTGGTGAATATATCAGATGTGCTTTATCTGCCAAGTTTTTGTTATTCACCTCAAACAATTACTTTCGTTTGGTCATGAAAACTGTGCTAGACAACTGGACTCCCCCCGCAACCGGTAAACCCGAATACTACGACACGGTAAAATATGTTTACAAACATGTAGAGTTTCATATTTCAGAAGATGAAGCCTACACTATTCTTAACGCATTTATTGAAAAATGGGACGGCTCGGCTGGCTCTACGATTAGAGAAGAAGAATTAGTAACCCATGTAGTGGAACGACTACGCAATAATTATGAAGTGCTTTTACCTAAGACAAAAATTAAGCGTATAGTTGAACTGATACTTGGCTACCTGTATGAAACCGGGCATTTTTATCAGCAGGAAATTAAAAAGACAAGTGAGTAAAATTAAAGCGTGGCTTTACGCGTTTCGATTACGAACACTCCCGCTCGCTTTTTCTTCCATTTTTACCGGAAGTTCTATTGCGTTTGCAGAAAACAAAAATGATTTTGCTTGGAACGTGTTGCTGCTTTGTTTGCTAACTACTCTCCTGCTTCAAATTCTTTCGAACCTCGCTAACGATTATGGCGACAGCGAAAAAGGAACCGACAACTATGAACGTATAGGACCTATACGGGCAGTGCAAGCAGGTATGCTTTCGTTTGCAGAAATTAAAAGAGGAATTATTGTTGCTGTGGTGTTAAGCTTAGTGTTTGGAAGTATGCTGGTGAAAGAAGCCACGCGAGGATTGGATATGAGTAACGGCATTTTCTTTTTTGCTTTAGGACTTGCTGCAATTGCTGCAGCTATAAAATATACCGTAGGCAAAAATGCTTATGGTTATCGCGGATTGGGCGATGTGTTTGTGCTTTTGTTTTTTGGAGTTGTGGGAGTGTGTGGTAGTTATTATTTACTAGCACATCAGTTAAATTATTCGGTTTTGTTACCTGCATTTTCTATCGGTGCATTTGCTGCAGGGGTATTGAACTTAAACAATATGCGTGACCGAGATAGCGATGCCAAAGCGGGAAAAAATTCTTTGGTGGTAAAGATTGGAATTGATGCTGCAAAAAAATATCACACCGCTTTAATCATCCTCGGTTTTGTGGCGAGTATTGTTTTTGCGTGTTTGAATTTTACTTCTACTATGCAATTCTTATTCATTATTACAGTTACGCTTTTTCGCAAGCATCTGGCTATGGTTTCTAAAGTTGAAGATGCTCGGGAGTATGACCCGCTGCTGAAGCAACTGGCAATAGGCACATTTATTTTTTCGCTGCTGTTTGCGGTGGGAATAATAGTGGGGGCTGCTAATTAAAAACGAACGAAAAACTTATTTTGTTCAAATGGCATTGAGATGAAAAAAGTTAGCCTGCAAGCCGCGAAGAAATAAAGTAAGCAATGTTTGCAACACAAAGGACGAAATTCTGTTGGCTGTTTCACCCTGCTCTGTTTTTTTCAAGCCTACTGTTTCAAACCAAGTAGGAAAGACGTTGCTGAGAGTTCATCAAGTATCAATCGTCAATCTTACACCTATTATTTACAGTGCCGATGTAAACCTGTTTACCAACAAGGTGGGAACGAAAGATGGATGGGTGAAGAAGTAGCATTCCACTTGCTGCTTTCTGTTTTTATACTTTCTATTGCACTCCCTCATGAGTAACTCTATTCAACAATATATAATCGGCAAACTTGAACAGCGAAAACAGGAAAATAATTTTCGTGCGTTGAGAGTAACCAAAGGACTGGTTGATTTTTATTCGAACGATTACCTGGGCTTTGCGCGTGATGAAAACTTGAAAGCGCGCGTTGCTGAAGAAATAAAATCACATCACCAAGCATTTCTCGGCAGCACAGGTTCAAGATTGCTATCAGGTAATAGTAAATATGCCGAGCAACTCGAAAAGTTTATTGCTGATTATCATGATGCAGAAGCCGCGCTCATTTTCAATTCGGGTTTCGATGCCAATTATGGTTTGCTCTCTTCGCTTCCTTACCGTGGCGATACTATTCTATATGATGAGTTGGTTCATGCTTCTATTCACGATGGCATACGAAACAGCAAGGCAAACGGAGTTTCGTTTGCGCATAATAATGTGGCAGATTTAGAACAAAAATTAAAAACTGCAACAGGATTAAAGTATGTAGTGGTGGAATCTGTCTATTCTATGGATGGCGATTTTGCTCCGCTTGTAAAAATTGCATCAGTCTGCAAAAAGTATGAAGCCGGTTTAATAGTAGATGAAGCACACGCTACAGGCATTGCAGGCACGAAGGGCGAGGGACGAGTAACGGGGGAAATACAAAATGCAAATATTATTGCGCGTGTTCACACGTTCAGCAAAGCATTAGGCGCGCATGGCGCAGTAATTCTTTGTTCAAATGATTTGAAAGAGTTTTTAATCAATTACTGTCGTCCGTTTATTTTTTCAACGGCATTGCCATTTTATTCATTGGTAGCCATTAAATGTTCTTATCAATTTTTGAATGCATCAAAAGAGCGCAGAGAAAAACTATTTGCATTGAATATGCTTTTCAAAAAACAAATTCAACCGAAGGAGAACTTTCAACTCATATCGAGTGATACGCCAGTACAAAGCATTGTGGTTTCAGGAAACCAAAACGTAAAGGACTTTGCAAAAAAAATTCAAGAGCAGGGTTTTGATGTTCGCCCGATACTTTATCCCACCGTGCCCAAAGGAAAAGAGCGCATAAGAATTTGTCTTCATAGTTTTAATACCGAAGAAGAAGTGAGTAAACTTGTTGCAATAATCAACTCTTTGTAAATATTTACACAAAGACGAAAAGACACGAAGAATACAAATGCTTTTTCAATACTTTGCGACTTCGTGTCTTTGTGTAAAATGATTTTTCGAATTCCATGAAACCAAAACTCCCCCAACAAATCTTTATTACCGGCATAGGTACTGGTGTGGGCAAAACACTTGCCTCGGCAGTTTTGTGCGAAGCACTGCAAGCCGATTACTGGAAACCTGTGCAATGCGGCAATCTGGAAAACAGCGATACACAATTAGTGCAATCACTAGTTTCCAATTCAGTTTCAAAATTTCATGCTGAAACCTATAGGCTCAAAGAAGCAGCATCTCCACACTTTGCTGGTGCGAAAGAGAACGTTGAAATAGAAATTGAAAAATTCAAACTGCCCGAAACCAACAATCGTTTAATCATAGAAGGCGCGGGAGGAATTATGGTTCCTATGAATAACGAGTTAGTGATGTTCGACCTGATTGATTATTTGCGACTGCCAGCTATCGTTGTGGTCAGAAATTATCTCGGCAGTATTAATCATGCTTTGCTCACGATTGAATTTCTTCAAACACAGGGAATTGAAATACCCGGTATAATCATCAGCGGAGAAAACTACAACGACAACGAAGAAATAGTTCAGCACTTCACAGCGTTGCCCATCATCGGTAGAATTGACGAAGCAAAAACGATTGACAAAGATTTTGTGTCTGCACAAGCAGAAAAGATGAAACTCTCTCTATCACTAAACTTTCAACTGTGAAGGAGTCTCCTGTTTGGCATCCTTACACACAAATGCAGGGTGCAGATATTATTCCCATCACCCGCGGTGAAGGAACTTATTTGTATGACGATAAAGGCAATCAATACATTGATGCTGTTGCCAGTTGGTGGACGAATGTTCACGGACATGCACATCCGTATATCGCGAACGCCATTGCTGAACAAGCGAAGAAATTAGAGCAGGTAATTTTTGCAGGGTTCACTCATGAACCTGCGGAAACACTTGCGCATAAATTATTGCAACGCATTCCTCATCATCAAAAAGTATTTTATTCCGATAACGGCTCAACTGCTGTTGAAGTAGCAATCAAAATGTCATTGCAGTATTGGAGCAACAAAGGCGAAGCACGCAAAAAAATAATCTGCTTTCGTAATGCTTATCATGGCGATACTTTCGGCACTATGAGTGTGAGTGAGCGCGGAGTTTTCACTTCCCCGTTTCAGCAGTTATTGTTTGATGTGGAATTCATCGAATTCGGAAATTCGGAAATTTGGAAATTTGAAAATGCTGATGTAGCTGCGTTTATTTTTGAGCCTCTAGTTCTTGGTTCTGCAGGAATGAAAATGTATTCAGCAGACTTGCTCGATGAATTGCTTGCAGTGAGTAAGAAGAACAACATCATCACCATTGCCGATGAAGTAATGACAGGTTTCGGGCGTACAGGAAAATTTTTGGCTACCGATTACTGCACAAACAAACCCGATATCATTTGTCTTTCGAAAGGAATTACCGGTGGCTTTCTTCCTTTTGCCGCTACTACTTGTACTCAAAATATTTACGATGCCTTTCTTTCAACTGAGAAACAGAAAATGTTTTTGCATGGACATAGTTACACTGCTAACCCTTTAGGATGCGCTGCTGCTATTGCTTCACTCGAATTGTTTGAAACAGAAAACACGTTTGAAAAAATTGCGCTCATTCAAACACAACACGCTGCATTTGCCGAAACGTTAAAGAACAACAAGCGAGTTAAAGAAATTCGCCAACGCGGAACAATCCTTGCCATTGAAATACAAACCGATGAAGCCAGTGGTTATCTAAATAACGTTCGCGACCGCGCTTATCAGTTTTTTATTGACCGGAAAATAATTCTTCGGCCACTGGGGAATGTGATTTATATACTACCGCCTTATTGCATTTCGAGTGAAGATTTGAAAGTCGTCTATAGCGCCATTAGTGATTTTCTTCTAGAACTCAATTGAAAGTTTTGTCTTCTCAAAAAAGGTTTACCGCTGCATCTTATTGCTTAGAACAAAACGATAGAATCATCCTATCTTCAAATTTCTACATTCGATTTTTTTAAAATCAAAATATTTATCATGAAAAAAGTTTTACTCGCCTTTGCGGTGCTTTGTTTGTTACCATTTGATAAAGTAAGCGCACAAACATTCTTTATTGACAGCTTTACTAATCAATCTTTACCCGGCTGGACCATCGTTAACGATTTGGCCGGAACAAGTGTAGTAGTTTGGGAATGGAGCACAGACCCTAACAGTGCAGGTGGAGCTGCAGGAACCTTTAATGGTTCGGGCGCAGCTAACGGACACATACGAGTAGATAGCGACAATGCGGGTGTTGATGGAACACCAGAGTCTACCACAATAACTTCAAGTCGAATTAGCTGCCTTGGCCAGCCGGGTGTGCTCTTAAATTTTACAGAATATTATGCAAAGTATTTAGCCGATGAAGGAAAGGTATTTGTGAGTAATGATTCAGTTAATTGGACCCTTGTTCATACTTCTTCTGACGGTTTGGCAACAAACCAAGCATCAGCTAATCCAAATTTTGTAACAGAAAATATTTAGGCCATTGCTGCCAATCGCGATTCGGTTTATATCCGTTTTAGCTGGGTAGGTTCTTATGATTACTATTGGTTTGTGGATGACGTAAGTTTAGCCGTTCCTCCGGCAGCGGATGTGCAAACAGATGAAGTTCAGAATTTACTGAGTAACGGATGCTTATTGAGCAACGCTGAACCAATTAAAATTGTTTTCACCGGAAGAGGATTAAGCACGGTTGATTCAGTAATGGCACATTACTCTGTTAACGGTGGGGCTGCGGTAAGCGAAAAAGTAATTCTACCATCTCCTTTGGCATATGGTGAATCGTATACATATACTTTCATTGCTGCTGCTAATTTTTCGGTTGCAGGTAATTATGCCATAACCGGTTGGGTTGATTTACTCAACGATAATTTACATACGAACGATACTGCGTTCAACTTTGCAATTTCTGTTGCTTCTTCATCCGTTCCATATACCATGGGTTTTGAAGTTCCGAATATTGGGAATGAAATAGGCGGCTTTACCTGGACTAACGAAGATGCGAATGGAGATGATTACAGTTGGTATCTTTCTACTGCCTCGGCTAATGGAGGTGCGGTTCACTTCCGCTATTCATATAATGAAGATGGAAATACCGGTGGCGATGACTGGTTATATAGCCCTTGTATTTCTTTAGATGCCAGCAAGGCTTATAAACTTTCTTTTTGGGAAGAAGTGGGTGAGGATGCAAATGCTTTGTATCCGGAAAAGTTAGAAGTAAAAATGGGCACTGCAAATACAACTGCAGGCATGACCGAAAACATTCTTGATTTCGGAACATTGAGTGTTAGTTCATACGAAGAACAAAAGGTAGCTTTTAAACCGGCAACAACTGCATCGTACTACCTCGGTTTTCATTGCTACAGCGATGCCGATGCCTGGTTTCTTGATGTGGATGATGTGCATATTACGGAGTTACTAAAACCTACTGCAGTATTTACCGCAACACCAAACGGTTCTTTGGTAAATGTAACCGATGCATCTACTGATATGATTACAACTTGGGATTGGAACTGGGGTGATGGAACTACTTCTCAAGGGCAAATTGTAGGACCACATACTTACGCAACAAGTGGCACCAAAACCATTTGCCTGATTGTAACCAACCTTGCCGGTTCCGATACTGTTTGTCATGACATTACTGTTACCGGTTTAGAGCAAGTGGATATTTCTGAAAATATAAGTGTGTATCCAAACCCTACTTACAAAATGTTGAATGTAAATTTAAATGGACTGTTAAAAGGCGAAGCAAAAATTGAAATTGTAAACGTGTTGGGCGAAACTATGCTTGGCCGCACTACTCAGGTAAGCGCTATTGAAAGTTTCGATATGAGCAAACAAGCACAAGGCGTTTATTATGTGCGTGTAACTGCTAACGAAATGAAAGCTGTTCGCAGATTTGTTTATACAAAATAATTGAGCACCGCTTTTTTAAAATGGCTGATGAGGTAAAATTTCATCAGCTATTTTTGTTTTCAGTATGCCTCAAATGCTTCTACCAGAAAAAACTTGTAACAATCTGCCGCTTGTGTAGAACTATATTGAAGGGTTTCCGTTAACTGCTGTTGAAGGACTATGTCTAAAAACATTTTAAACCGAAAATATACCTCATGAAGAAGCTTATCATTCTTTCATTACTCATCAATTTATCTATTGGTGCTTCAAAAGTAAGCGCACAAAACACTGGTGTAGGTGAACCTATACCTGGTAGCAAACTTTCGGTAAAGGGGAACACAATAGTGGGTTCACACTATTCTACATTGCAGGCTCCTGCTAACGGTATGTTGATTGAAGGACAAGTAGGTATTGGAACTACTACTCCTCATCCCTCGGCAGTCCTCGACCTTTCTTCCTCTACTCAAGGATTGCTGATTCCGCGCATGACTTCGGCACTACGCACAGATATTGTTTCGCCTGCCAGTGGCTTACTGGTGTTTGATACTGATTTAAATTCAATTGCCTATGCGGCTGATACGGGCTGGGTAATTACAGGTCGTTGTGTAAGCACCGTATCTTCGGGTTCGGCAAATATAAATGGCACAACCAATTACCTTTCTAAATATGCTACATCAACAAGTTTGGGTAATTCATCTATTGTGGAAAATGGTATTGGAGTGGGTATAGGAACCGCAACGCCCGCGTATCCTTTACAGGTAAACAGCGGGGCTACCATGAGCGCATACATTTACAATAGTAACAAAGACCATGATGCTATATGGGCGCATAATGGTGCTTCGGCTAATAACGGTGCCGGTTGTGGAATAGTTGGAATTACTTCACAAAACAGTTCTATGGCAGCAGGCGTTTGGGGCGAAAACGGCAACACCACAGGAACAGGAGTGGTAGGTTTTGGAAATGCATCGGGGGCGCTACTCATGAACACAGGCAGTGGTGGAGCGTTTACAGGAACTACCACAGGTTTATTTGCCAAGAGCAATTCAAGCGCTGCATCGCAAGCTGTTTATACCGATAACTTCGGGTCTATAGTGCGGGTGAATTATTGGAGTGGAACTACTCAGTATAAAATTCAAGGAGCCGGTACTGTTTCAACTGTTGTAAAAGATTTAAATAACAAGAATGTGGTTATGCACGCCACCGAAACGCCCGAGATTTATTTGCAGGATTATGGCTTTGGCAGTTTAGTGAATGGAAGAGCGCATATTAACTTAGATCCCATTTTTGCAAAAAATGTAACTATTAATGCGGCTCATCCTTTGAGGGTGTTTGTTCAGCTTGAAGGCGATTGCAATGGTGTTTATGTTTCGGCTAAATCATCTACGGGTTTTGATGTGGTTGAATTAGCCAATGGATTTTCGAATACTTCTTTCCAATACACAGTTGTTTGTAACCGTGCCGATGAAACTTTAGATAATGGATTGGTTTCTAAAAATGCCGATGTGCGTTTTGAAGCGGCAGGTGCGGTAGAAAAAACTTCTGCAGCTAAAAGCAAACAAAAAGAATAAGCATAGCGCATCGCGCCAAAGCGCAGGTCGAGCTATCGCTTCAAGTACTCGCCCCAAAGCGGGATGAGGCATTTGCATTTCTATCGCTAACACACTTGCCCCGACTGTTTTGTTTTTTGCGTTGGTCGGGAAACAAAACTTCCAAAAACATCCTTGAACTTTGCGCGTAGTTTCAAATTACCAAAGACCGCAAGCTTTATTGACATTGGCGGAGGTGACAGCAAACATGTTGACAATCTTCTTGACGAAGGTTTTGAAAACATTTCGGTGTTGGACATTTCATCAAACGTAATTGAAAGAACAAAAAAACGACTTGGCGGCAAAGCCTACATGGTCCGAAATTTTGCTCGGGGCAAAGCAATAAATTATAATTACCGTAATCGCTAACAAGGCATTGCTGCCTTGCGGAGCTAAGTTTTAAATATGCGTTTTGTATTTCTTATTACTTTTAGTTTTAGCCGTACAGTTAGTGCATCCTAAACTCGCACAGATAGAACGTGCGAAACAATCAAACACAAAACAGCCCGACTATCGCACTCTGGAAAATAGATTATTTGGAGCAAACCCCTTTATTTGCAAACATTAATGCCGCTGCCAATTTTTATTTTTTAAACACAGCTTTATGAATTCACACTTTAAGCATCTCAGTTTTCTATCAGTAGTTATTTTTTTCTGTTGTTTTAAAACAACTTTAGCGAGCAATGCAACTTACGAACAGCGCAAACAGGATTACACTGATTCTTCGCTAATAAACGGTGGAGGCACTAAACTTATTCTGCAGGCATACCGTGGTTTGCCTTTAGATACTGCTGACTTGAACGCCATGCTCAGCGATATTTCTACCGGTGAAACGAGTGACTTCGACATCATTGAACTGATTCGAATTTTATATCTTACCAACGGCACCTACGATGCAGCCATTCTGCCAGTGATTTTAGCAGTGCCGTATTGGGTCAACAATGGTGACCTGGTTCGAAATTACTGGTCAGAGAACCATATGATAATGTGGATGGGTTCTGACTGGTTGTTGCATGAAAAATACAATAAACCAATTGACAACAGGCTGGAAGCACGGTTGAAACATTATCTGCAACTGAAAGTGCAATTCGGATTCTACGAATTCTTTTCATCGGTGTATGGTCCATACGAATTAAGCGGTTTACTAAACCTTGCAGATTTTTCACAAGATACCGTGATTAAAAATTTGGCCACTCAAGCTTCGAAATTATTGCTAAAGGACTTTTTGGTAATGACGAACGACCGCGGCACTTACTTTCCGGTGGCAGGAAGAAACTATCCGGGCAAATATGATAACGCTTATGGACAGAATCACAACAACCTGATTTATTTAATGACAGGTTTTGGTGAAGTGCCACAAAGTGCTTCGCACGCAGGTCCTTTTCTGGTTTCTTCGACTCTGCCTATGGATTCTGTTATTGATTCATGGAGTCCGTTTGTGGATTTTACCCTGCACAACGGACACAGCTTAGATACCGGTTTTATTATTAACGCAGCCATGACAACGACTGACCGCGTGGTGTTTCAATGGAGTTCGGGAGCTTACTTTCACCCCGATGTAGTGCAGGAAACCGCACAACTACTAAACGATTCCAGTCTTTGGGCACAAGCCGATTTCTCAATACTGGCACCTCTATCGAGCATACCTCCAGCAAGTATGCCTGCCGCAGCGAATTCATTGAGCAGCATTTCTAAAAGTTCGGTATTGTGCAAAGCCGACATAGCCATCTTTAAAAACAAATCGATAACTCTTTCTTCTCTGCTTGATTTCTGGAAAGGCAAGGTAGGTTTTCAGCAATATCCCTGTGTTGCAAATATTGGCACCACCGCTGTGTACACAGGCTCAGGCGAAGTGAAACCGAATTGGCAAGACCGCAACAGCAATAACCAGAATACACATTTGCCTTATGTGGAGCAGCACAAAAATATTTCGCTCCTAATGTATCGTCCCGAAGCAGTTTCGCCTTTAGTAGGTGCCAACTTTGCATTTAAAGAAGTTGCACTGCACTGGAAGGATGCCGATTTTGATGAAGTAGTGGAAGACAGTATGTGGCTTTTGGGTCGTCAAGTGGAAAGCTATGTTGCGGTGCGCAGAGCCTGCATAGGTGAAATTAATTCAGTGCGAGCATGCCCTACTACCGGAGGACAAACCTGGGTGATAATGGTGGGAGACTCTTCCATGTATGGCAACTTTGCGAACTTTCAGAATGTGGTGCATCTATCGCAATTTGAAGAGCGCTGGTATTTAGATACGCTTACTTCGCAGTATGTGTATTATGCAAAGGTAGTTGTAGATACCACTACCATAGATTATGCATGGGGCGTGGATAGTACTGCAACAGGAATTACAAGTCTTAAAGGGGATAATTCCAATTGGGCGATTTATCCAAACCCAACTAACTCAGCGTTAAACATTGACTCGAAAGAAATTAATGAACCAACATTGATTCAGATTTTCGATATCAGTGGCTCGCTTGTTTATGCTCACCGCGGCAATGAAAAATTTTTATCCGTTTCTACGCAAACTTTTAGCAACGGCATGTATGTTCTGAAAATAATTACTGCTAAAAGTGTGAGTTCAAAGAAGTTCATAGTAGAGCATTAGTTGAGATAAACCGTTAGTAACGGAATACTTACAAACGCGATTTTTTTTAATTGCTGTTGAATTTAGAAATGAAGATTACTCAAAGGCATATCAAATTCACTATCGCAGTTGTTTTGCTAACAACCTTTCTGACTTGGTTTTTCTATGCTCATGAAATTTTACCAAAACCAATACGGGCTGCAACCGCTTTAATTGAAACTCCCGTAGCAATTGCTTCGGGACTCTCCTATTGTTTCAAACTTGGAATTCCGGTTTACGATTCTTTAGTGGCGGTAATTTTCGCAAACCTGATTGCATCTATCGTTCTTTTTTTCATTGCAGAGAAAATAATGAGAATAAAAAAAAGAAAACAAAATGAGAGCTTTAATAACTGAAGTACAAGCTTGCACCATCTGCAAATCATTTTTGCCTAATTCACCGCGACCGGTTTTTACTGTAAGCAAGGACTGTAAAATTTTAATCATTGGACAAGCACCTGGGCAGAAAGTTCACGATAGCCGAATTCCTTGGGACGACCAAAGCGGAAATGAATTGAGAAGATGGCTTGGAGTTAACAAAGAACAATTCTACGACACCAAACTTTTTGGACTGATGCCAATGGGTTTTTGTTATCCCGGTAAAAGTGCAACGGGCGACTTACCACCAAGACCTGAATGTGCACCTCTCTGGCATCATCAGCTATTTGCAAAAATGAAAAATGTAAAACTTACGCTGCTCATCGGACAGTATTCACAAAGGTTTTATTTGGGAGATAAACTCAAACCAACATTGACAGAGACCGTAAAAAACTATCGTGAGTTTCTACCAAAGTATTTGCCCTTGGTTCACCCTTCACCAAGAAACAAAATTTGGCAGAAAAAAAATCCCTGGTTTGAACAGGAAGTTGTTCCGCAACTCAAAAAAATTGTAATCGAACAATTAGCTTGAAGGACTATGTTGCGACATTAGTAAATTTGTGACTCAGCCAAAAAAAAATTTACACAGTAACGGGATATAGATCATCGTGCAAAAACTTTTCAAACCATTTTTTTTCTCAACTCCAGTATTGCTTTTGAGTTCGGGTTGCAGACACTTGGATAACATCGGGTATTCACCCAAAACCAGTCCTGTAACCTTTCTTCAAGATCAACATTACATAAAAATTGCTGCAGGCGATTTCAGTTTCATTTGGAGCCAGCCAACTTCTACTATCATCGTTTTTTTTGTAGGGCTGTTTAGTATGTATGTCGGGTATACATTCATACGTAACAGGAAAAAACAACAGTCAAAATTATGGTGGGGCATAGGTCTTTTACTCACGGGGCTTGGGGCATTGTTTGCGGGAACAAGTTATCAGGCACTTGGTTATGAAATTAAATGCAACGGGAGAGAGTTCTGCACCTGGACAAGTTGGTGGGAAATAATTTACATGTTGCTCTCCGTTCCCGGCATGAATGCTTTTTTAGTTGCCACAGCATACACCAATGCAAAAGGCAATTTCAGAAAAGCAATCATAGCGTATACACTCATCAACACTATCGGTTATTCAATTCTACTTTTGTATGGTGCTTTGTTCGCTGTCAAGTTTGCGGTATCCTTCGAATGTATGTCGCTTATTTCTACACCCAGCGTTATCTTCCTGCTACTATTGCATACAACAAGCTACGCGAAGAACAAAGACAAAATGAATTTATTACTTCTGAATACATGGCTCATTTTCGTTGCTGTTGGAATTACCTATGGTGCTTATCTCGGTTCAGGTATCGGAGCATCATTGTGGCAAAAAGGTATTTGGTTTACAGAAAATGATGTGCTGCATGTGGGTATGATTTGCTGGATTTACTACCTCTTTAAAAAACTACCAAATGCAATTGTTGATTTGGACTAATCCAATTTTTGATGTCTTATGCGTGTTAATTTCAAAAACTTCAATCTAAATTATATCACACCGACTACGGGCATTGCAGGTTGCTTAGTTATATCATTTGGACTTTTTGCATCAGCATCACATTACACCCGCTCAATCACATATTCTCCACAAAACCATTTTATATCTGAACTCGGCTTGGCTACGGCAAGTGAATATTCCTATATTTTTAATATCTGTTTAGGCTTTGGAGGTGTGCTGTTAATGATGTTTACAAATGGATTGGGAATATATCTTCGTAAAATTCCGTTAGCATGGTATGCTTCTTATATTGGGATAGGTGCAACCCTCAGCTTTTCGGCTGTCGGCTATTTTACTGCGGACAGTTGGACTGCCCACCGAAATGCCGCCATGGTATTTTTCTCAGGGACAATGATTTCAATTGTTCTATTTAGTTATTGTATCTGGCAAAACAAGCAGAGAAAAATGCACCACAGCATTAGCATACAGGGATTTCTTATCGCGTTTATTTTTTTAATAGTCTTAGTGTGGCCTAAAGAATTATTGACACAATCAGTTGAAGACCCGGTAAACTTTATTCGTCCTGAATTATGGGGACTTACCGTTTTGGAATGGGCTTATTGTGTCATGATTGGCTCCTGGATTTTGACGGTTTCCGGTGACATGATTTATATATTGAGCAAAAAAGAAACGGATATTACCAGGCGATAATCAAATCGGATATGAAAACATTATTAACCCTTATATTTTTCGGATTTCTACAACTCACTTTCTTAATTGCGTCATCACAGTCATATACAAAAGGAGAATTATTGTATTCTAACCTGCTTTCAAGCAAAGAAGACACAGCCGGTTGGCGAATGGAAGGTGAAGGAGATGTTGAATTTACAACCGGATGGATGAAAATGTTTTCGCCTAAAGAAAAAGGGCATCATGTGTTTTGGTGTCCGCAGGAATTCCCTGGAAATTTCATTGCCGAATGGGAAGTTCAAAACCTGCATACAGAAGCAGGACTGTGTATCGTGTTTTTTGCTTCCAAAGGTTTGAACGCGGAGGACATCTTTGACTCCTCATTACCTAAACGAAATGGAACGTTCAAAGAATATACAAACGGGGCTATCAACAATTATCATATCTCTTATTACGCCAACAGCAAAGATCATCCTGGAAGAGAAACTGCCCATCTGCGTAAGAACAAAGGCTTTCACTTAGTGCAGGAGAAAGAACCAGGCATACCGCTTCGTTCACAAGCCATTCACAAAATTCAATTAGTGAAATTTGAGGGAAGAATACAACTCTTCATTGACGGTCGAAAAGCAATTGATTGGTTAGATGAAGGACAAAAGTTAGGTAAGATTTTGCATGCCGGTAAAATTGGTTTCCGACAAATGAAATGGACTCAATTCAACTATCGAAATTTCAATGTTTGGGAATGTAAATCGCTCGAAGAAGGTAAGCAATAGAATTGTTAAGCATATTCTCCTCACTATAATTCATCTAAATCAAAAATGAAACAAGTCCTTCTTCTCACCTCTCTTACCATTTCTCCGGGTAGCTTTCGGAATTGTGCTTCGTATCAAGTTCAATGCTGGCATACAGTTTTAGTTTCCAAAATCGCCAACATATTGTAGCTGCAAACCGTTGACACAAATTTTTGAAAAGGTTATGTAGGCAAGTCGCTTAAAAACAAAATACAAAAACAAGGGCGAACCTGTCCCGCACATTTGGTCGGAAGCCCACTGGCTATTCTTGAGCAAATGTTTTAGCATTCTCAATTCCCTTCGAAAAAAAAAGTATGCCTGCATAAACAGCCGAATACAGTTACTCACAAATTAAGTTTGCAACCAAACAATCAAGTATATATTTACCAATGTAAATCAAACAACATGAAACGTTTTTTTCTTTTGGCAATTACATTATTCCTTTTTGGAAACAGCAATGCACAGTTGGTTTCGTATTCTCTTCAGGTGAGCTATACTGTTGCACAGCTCGATAGCTTTTTTGCAGCCAACGGTCTCACCCTTCCAATACCGCCACAATACGACATAGATGTGTATCAGGTTATTTATAAAACACCATACAAGCATATCGATTCCTTAGTAAATGTTTCGGGTATTGTGGTGTTTCCGAAAAACACACCGTGTCCAAGTGGTTTAGGTTGCTATGCCCACGGCAGTTTCAGCAGACGCGACCAGGTGCCCAGCTACAACGGACCTGAACGTCCTATCGGGTTTTTCTTTGCCGGTATTGGGGGAGTGTTAACCGCAATGCCCGATGATTTGGGGTTGGGAGACTGCGACAGCAGCGTGCTTATCCATACTTACATCAATAAGTTTCACTCCGGTTATGCTTCCATCAATATTATGCGGGCTGCAAGACAATTAGCCGATACACTTAACTTTTCACTTAGTGGCGAAGTGGCGCTCACCGGCTATTCAGAGGGTGGCTATACTACTATGGCTACTGCTAAACTGATTCAGGAAAATTATTCTAACGAGTTTAATGTGGTGGCACTTGCGCCCATGAGTGGACCATACGATCTGAAAGTTACCATGGTAGATTTAATGCTCTCCAATGCCCCCTATGCCACTCCCGGTTATCTGCCCTTTCTGCTTCTCGGCTACCACTCCGTGTATCCTTCATTGCAGCAATTGTATCCTACTCCTTCCGATGTATTCAAACACCCTTATGACAGCATTATACCACCTATGTTGTATAGCCGAAACTATACGCTGGATGATGTGTCGCAGTTTTGCACCCAGGTTCCTCGGCAAATGATTAAAGATTCTGTGATTGCAGAATTTGAAAACGACCTCAACCATCCCCTGCGACAGATACTTGACGAAAATGACCTGCTGGGTTGGACACCGCAAAAGCCCGTCAAAATTGCTTATTGCACAGCCGATGAACAAGTGCCTTATCTGAATGCCATACGCGCTGACTCCGCTTGGCGAGCCAATGGCGCCCCGGATATTCAGATTGAGAACTTTGGAAATCTGAATCATGGCGGCTGTGTGCAGCCCGCGCTAACTTCTGCTACATTTTATATACTCGGTAAATTTTCAATCTGCACCGGTATTCGGGAAACACCGGCAATCAGTTTTATGGTATATCCCAATCCCACCACCGGTGATTTTAAAATTCTGAAAGAAGAAGGTGTGTTTCAAATCTCTGTGTTCAATGTGAATGGACAGAAAATTTATCACAACACATTAAGGAGCGACATTGAATCAGTAAGTCTTGAAAATATACCTGTCGGAATTTATTCAGTAGAGTTGAGCAATATGAACGGGTTGAGGGCGCACCGAAAACTGGTGGTGCAATAATTTATAGCATAAGGAATGCAGTTAGGCTCCTGCATTAGTTTTAAATAAGCAAGAATGATAAAGGGTAAAGAAATTCCGAAACTACAAGGCAATACTTTTTTAAAAAGCGGAAACGCGTTGCGGAAAAACCCTTTGAATTTTTTAATCGAAACCGATAAAAAATTTCCGGGTATTCTTCACTGGAAATTTTTGCACTTAGATGTAGTGCAGTTAACCGATCCGGTGTTAGTGCGGTTTATTCTTCAAACAAACCAGAAGCACTATGTAAAAAGCACCATGTATAACCAGTTGAAGTTGCTGTTAGGTCAGGGCTTAGTTACCAGTGAAGGAAAGCTATGGAAAAGTCAGCGGAAATTGATTCAACCTTCGTTTCATAAGCAGTATATCAACAACCTTTTTGATGAAATGCTGAACTGCGCCAACGAGATAATAAGCGATTGGAAAGCGGATGTTGCAAATGGTGGAAAAATTGATTTTGCTGAGGAGATGAATAAAGTTACGCTGCAGATAATTGGTAAAACAATGTTGAGCACCGATTTTAGAACCGAGTCGAAATCGGTTGGCATTACGCTAACGTATCTGCTGAAAGCAATGGAGAAAAGAGTTTTGCGCGGTGTAAATTTTCCTATCTGGATTCCTACGTCTGAAAATGTTGCCTTTAAAAATAACGTGAAAGTATTGGACGACATTATTTACAAACTGATAAGCGACCGCAGAAAAACCGGACATACAAAAGGCGATTTGCTGGATATGCTCAAGTCGGCATTGTTTGTTTACGCAGCATTTATTTTCCTTACAGTTTACAGTTACACATCGTTGATGGACAAATCGAGATATGCCTGGCTTACTGAATTACTACGATTGTTTTGTGCATTTGGGATAATCAATTTTTACGGTGGCTGGTTTACACTCAATAATTTTATACAGCATGGAACAATCATAGTGTCGGTGTATTTTGCTTTCTCAGCATTGGTAAGTTTAGCTTTCGGGTATTTTGAGTTTAGAACAGATACCGCTTTTATTGAAGCCGGTGCATAGGAGATGATCTATTGAATATAAACAGTCTTAACATTCACAAACTCTTTTAAACCGTATTCAGAAAGTTCTCTGCCAAAACCGCTTCGTTTAATGCCACCAAAAGGCAGGCGCGCATCGCTCTTTACAATATCATTGATAAACACATTGCCTACCTCTAATTGTTGCGAAAGAGTTTCAGCTTTTGCCTTATCGCTACTCCATATCGAAGCACCCAAACCATAAACAGAATTGTTGGCTGTAGCAATGGCATCATCAATGTTCCTTACAACGATAACGCTCCATACTGGGGCAAAAATTTCCTGATTAAAAGCAATGGTAGACTCATTCACATTGGTAAGCACAACAGGAGAAACAAAGTTTCCTTCTTCGTTTGGAACAGAATTTCCAAAATGTGCAATAGCACCTTGGGCTATTGAATCAGCAATTTGTTTCTGTGCTTTTACAGCTAAATCTTTTCTGGCTAATGGACCGATATTGGTTGTTGCATCCAACGGATTGCCAACCTTCAATTGTGTTACTTTTTCAATCAAGCGGCTGGTGAATTCTCCCGCCACTTTTTCCAAAACAATAAATCGTTTTGCTCCATTGCACGATTGTCCGCTATTAATACCGCGCGATTTAATGGCACCTTCCACCGCCATACTTAGATCGGCATCTTCTAACACAATAAATGCATCGTTGCCTCCTAATTCCATAACACATTTCTTAATGTTTTTTCCTGCTAACGATGCCAATAAACTTCCGGTGGCATCGCTACCGGTAAAACTCAATCCCTGAATGTGCGGGTCGGCAATCAACTTACCAGCATCTTCATTGGTAAGAAAGTAATTGCGGAAAATATTTGGGGTTACTCCCGCTTCATCAAACAATTCCTGAATGGCTAAAGCACATTGCGGCACATTGGGTGCGTGTTTTAATATGGTTACGTTACCCGAAATAAGAGTAGGAACCGCAAACCGAAACACCTGCCAGAAAGGGAAGTTCCAGGGCATAATGCTCAGGATAATTCCTAGCGGTTGAAAACTGATATAGCTTTTAGAGGCATTGCTCTTTACTTCTTCATTCTTCAAAAACTTCGGGGCATTCTCAATATAATAGTCAAAAGCCGTTATTGTTTTGTTTAACTCATATTCTGCTTCGCGAAGGGGCTTGCCCATTTCGAGGGTAATGAGCTCAGCGTATTTCTTTTTGTTCTTCTCCAGCAAGTCCGCCACTTTACGAAGTTGAAGGCCTCTTTTTTCCACATTTAACTTCTTCCAGGTATTAAAAGCATTGTGCGAAAGACTTAAATCGGGATAGGAAGAAAATTTAAACTCTTTTAAAATCTGATTGTTGAGAGGACTAATACTGGCGTAATTCATGGCACGAATAACTGCATTTTGAATTAGTATTTGAAATGAAAGTGAGTTTGAGTTTTTAAAATATTAGTTTGGGTTTTTAATATTTCTGTCAGATGATTTAGCAGAAGAGGTTGAGCTTATAGATTATTTATTCACAGTTGTGGGAAGTTTATGTCATAAACCCTAAGTCCACTTTGTATTTTTATCATCAGTTAATCACACACTACTAACACCTATGATACATTTAAACCTCCAACGCATTTTTAAAGCGCGCGGCATTGACCAGCCTTATAAGTTTTTAGTGCAGAATGGTTTTGTTCCTTTCACAGCGCATAAATACAAGAACAACAAGGTAGAACATATGCGACTTGACCACATTGAAAAACTATGTGTCCTATTGCATTGCACACCCAATGATATTTTTGAATGGGGACCTAATGATTTGTTGGATGACCATCCTAAACATCCGCTGCAACACATAAGAAAGCGCGAAAAGAAAATTGAAATCAGCAAAATGCTTTCTAAGGTTTCGCTTGATAAATTGGAAGAAGTAGAGAAGCTTCTGGCTTCGCAGAATTAGAAATTCGCGAAACAAGACTTCATTTTCAAAATCTATCTTTGACGTGGTTCAATATCTACTACTATGCTAAAAGTTTCTACGCTCACAGCAATTTTGTTTCTCCTCGGTCATCTTCTTTCTGCACAAACGAACTACTATGTTTCGCCAAACGGAGTAGATAATGCGAGTAACGGAACACTTGCTCAACCCTGGCAAACGATTCAATACGCCATCGACAACGTAAGTTCAGGCGATGTAGTGAATGTGAAAGCGGGTACTTACCATGAGAAAATCAATTTCAACTTTTCCAACATCACGCTTAAGAATTACAACAACGACACTGTCGTAGTAAGAGGAACCGGAATTACTTCGCAGAGTGCCGTGATTGAAATTACCGATCATTCAAACATCACCATTGATGGATTGGAAATTGGCGATAACATCCATTTAGACGCTCAGGGAATTTTAGTGAGCGGTAATGCGCAGAATATTACCATTCAAAACTGTCGCGTGCACAATATTCATTTTTCTGCAAGTGTAAATGCTGCAGTTAATGCAAACACCAACGCACAAGCCATTATTGTTTATGGCACAAGTGCTGCAAATGCCATTACTAATCTAAAGATATTGAACAACGAAGTTTACAATTGCAGGCTTGGTTACAGCGAAGGAATTGCTGTAAATGGAAACGTAGATGGTTTTGAAATGAGCGGAAATTATGTGCACGACATCACCAACATTGGAATTGATGCTATTGGTTTTGAAGGCACTTGCGCTACGGTTGCAAAAGACCAGGCGCGCAATGGTGTTATCAAAAACAATATTGCTAGGAATTGTCTTTCGGCTTATGCTACCTCCGGTGGAATTTATATTGACGGGGCAAAGAATGTGGTGATTGAGAATAATGTTTGCTCACAGAATGGGTATGGTATTGAGATAGGTTGTGAGCACGTGGGAAAATCGGCTGATTCAATTTTTGTGCGTAACAATGCTTTTTATAATAATCAAGTGGCATCTGCTGCATTGGGCGGTTACGATTATCCAACCAATTCAGGAAAAATAAAGAATTGTTCATTTACAAATAACACTTGCTATGCCAATGATTACTCGGTAAGTGCCAATGGTGAACTGTATCTTTCTTACAGCGAAAACTTACTAATTGAAAACAATATTTTCTATGCATCTACTCAAAATATTATTGTGAATGCAGAACTAACTCAACCGAGTATTTTCTTCGATTACAATCTTATTTATTCCGATGCAGATAGTGCGTCTCTTCTTTTTAAATGGAACGGAACAAACTATACAGGCTATACCAATTCGATTAACGGAACTTCCACCAACTCGCATTCTACATGGAGTAATCCGCAGTTTGTAAACTCAAGTATTACTACACCAGATTTTCATTTGCTGCAAATTTCGAAAGGGATAGATGCAGGCAATCCTGCTTTTATTTCTGCCCTTAATGAAAAAGATATGGATGGAGAAAGCCGCATCAACGGAATTGTTGATTGCGGTGTAGACGAAACGCATTTTGGAAACAGTATTCAATCGGTGGAGGAGAAGAATTCCTTTCGCTTGTATCCAAACCCGGCAAAGAATAATTTGATTGTAGAATTGCATGAGAGTGATGAGACCAATTCTTTTTCTGTTTTGAATTCAATGGGGCAAATAGTTGTGCAAGGAAAACTTACCCCAGACAAGAGAATCATCAATATAGTTTCGTTACCCCTTGGTGTTTATTCATTGAACCTTACCACAGCCGGAAGAATGCATTCAGAAAGTTTTATTAAAGAATGATTCCGTTTCACTATATCCTATTCACTATTCACTTTTTCTAATAGTTTCACGGCTCAAATTTTTGAAGTATGTCAAACACAAATTTAGAATTCAATAAGAACGAAGATGCGATGAAACTGGTCATGAGCGACCTGCGCAGACTGAGTGAGCAAATTAAGTTAGGAGGTGGTAAAAAGTCAATTGAAAAGCATAAAGCCAAAGGCAAATTAACCGCGCGCGAAAGAATTGAACAACTGCTCGATAAAGGAAAACCCGTTATTGAAATAGGAGAGTTTGCAGGTTGGGGAATGTATGAAGAACAAGGTGGTTGTCCATCGGGCGGGGTAGTTGTGGTAATGGGTTATGTGAAAGGGCGCCTGTGCATGATAGTGGCGAATGATGCCACAGTTAAAGCTGGAGCATGGTTTCCTATAACCGGAAAGAAAAATCTTCGTGCACAGGAAATAGCCATGGAGAATCATATTCCTGTTTTGTATCTGGTGGATAGTGCTGGTGCGTTTCTTCCTATGCAGGATGAAATCTTTCCTGATAAAGAAAACTTCGGTCGCATATTTTACAACAACTCTATTATGAGTTCTATGGGCATTCCGCAAATTTCTGCCATTATGGGAAGTTGTGTGGCGGGTGGTGCTTATCTACCAATCCTGAGTGATGAGGCTTTGATTGTGGAAGGAACAGGTTCGGTGTTTCTTGCAGGTAGCTATTTGGTGAAAAGTGCGGTTGGTGAAGAGGTAGACAACGAAACGCTTGGCGGTGCGGTAACACATTGCGAAATTTCGGGAGTTACAGATTACAAAATGAAGAACGATGAAGAGTGTTTAAAAACTATTCGCAACCTCGTAGATAAATTCGGCAAGCCTGCCGATGCAGGATTTGACAGAGCCGCTCCTGCTAAACCTTCTTTGAACGAAGAAGAAATCTACGGCATTATTCCCGAAAGTATTACAAGCCAGTACGACATGCATGAAATTATCAAGCGACTAGTTGATAATTCGGAAATTGAAGAATACAAAGAAGATTACGGCAAAAGCATAATCACTTGCTATGCCCGCATTGATGGTTGGGCGGTGGGTATTGTTGCTAATCAACGCAAAGTAGTAAAGAGCAAGAAAGGTGAAATGCAGTTTGGTGGAGTTATTTATAGCGATAGTGCCGATAAATCAGCACGCTTCATTATGAATTGCAATCAGAAAAAAATTCCTTTAGTGTTCTTGCAAGACGTAACCGGCTTTATGGTAGGCTCAAGAAGTGAGCACGGAGGAATTATAAAAGACGGAGCAAAGATGGTGAATGCTGTTTCTAATTCGGTGGTGCCTAAATTCACCATTATTATTGGCAACAGTTACGGTGCAGGCAACTATGCCATGTGCGGAAAAGCTTACGGACCCCGCTTGATTTACGCGTGGCCTACTTCGCGTATTGCGGTAATGGGTGGTGAGCAAGCCGCTAAAGTGATGTTGCAGATTGAAGTGGCTGCATTGAAATCAAAGGGACAAGAAATTTTACCCGAAGATGAAAAGAAGTTACTCGATAAAATAAAAGATAAGTATTTCAAAACCCTCGACCCTAAATATGCAGCTGCCCGTTTATGGACAGACGGTATCATTGACCCACTTGATACCCGCAAAGTAATTTCTATGGGAATAGAAGCCGCAAATCAAGCTCCAATAACTAAGCAGTTTAGTGTGGGGGTTATACAGACGTAGAACCGAAGTTTGAACTACAACTCTAAGCATCTAATTTTTCCAACTCTTGCGTTTCGGTTTTTATAGTTCTTCCTTAATTAAACTAATGCGCTATAATAAACCTCTTTGAACTTACGTTTTTAGCAGTAATCATTTTTAGCACATACATGCCATTGCTTAATGATTGTGTAGAGATTGTAACTAGTTTATCGTTTGCTGTATTAGTATAAAAAAGCTCCCCAAGCGTATTATAAATTTGAAAAGTTGTTGGTCCGTAAATTTCTTTCAAGTCCACTTGTAACGTAGTGTTAGCCGGGTTAGGATAAATGGTCCAGTGAGAATTGTCTTCTCCAAGTTTTGGAATTCCTGTAGCTAAACTATCCACGCCCCAAGCATAATCAATAGTAGTTGTATCTACAATCACTTTGGCATAGTACACATACTGAGAACTCAGCGTATCTAAATACCATCGCTCTTCAAATTGCGATTGATGTACCACGCTTTGAAAGTTTGTAAAGTTGCCATACATGGAAGAGTCTCCTACCATTATCACCCAAGTTTGTCCAACGCTAGTTGGACAGGCGCGTATACCATTAATTTCACCAATGCAAGCTCTGCGCACGGCTACATAACTTTGTTGTTGTCGACCTATCAGCCACATACTGTCTTCTACAGCTTCGTCAAAATCAGCATCTTTCCAGTGCAGGGCAACATCTTTAAAAGCAAAGTTGGCACCCAATACCGGGGGCACATCTTCGGGACGATACATAATCAGTGAAACATTTTTGTGCTGCTCCACATAAGGCAAGTGTGTATTCTGGTTATTAGGGTTGCGGTCTTGCCAATTCGGTTTCACTTCGCCTGAGCCTGTGTAAACAGCTGTAGTGCCCACATTGGCAACGCATGGATATTGTTGAAACCCCACTTTGCCCTTCCAGAAATCGAGAATAGATGAAAGCGTTATCGAATGGTTTTTAAAAATTGAAATATTTGCTTCAAACAGTCCCCCACTTTTAGAAATACTACTCAAATTATTGGCTAAAGCCGGCATATCTTGCGGAGGAATACTGGAGAGCGGGGCTAGTAATGCGAAATCGTTTTGTGCCCAAAGATTAGAATCGAGAAGTAATTGGGCAGTTTCTTGAACAACTGACGGATGAAAGTAAGCACCCGAACTCCATTGAAAAACTACCCGGTCTGTAGTAGTAAGGGCAGCATTAATAATAAAGCCGGTGTCTAAACTGTGCCCGTTGTGCATCGTAAAATTCTCAAAAGGCCTCCAAGAAGCAATTACACTATCCATGGGTAGGTCGGTAGAAGCTAGAAAAGGACCTGCGTGCGATGCTCTTTGCGGTGATGGACCAAAACCCGTCATCAGAAAAATTAGATCGTTGTGATTTTGACCATATGCCGTTTCATACCTGGCGGGATAATTTCTTCCCGCTACCGGAAAGAAGGTGCCGCGATCATTTGTCAATAACAAAAATTCTTTCAACAATATTTGCGAAGCCTCAGCTGCCAAATTTTTAATCAATGGGTCTTGTGAAAAATCGGCCAGGTTCAACAAACCACCCAACTCGAATGGAGCGTAAGTGGAAGAAAAAAATTCATAAAATCCGAATTGTACTTTTACTTGCAGATAATGTTTCAAGCGCGCTTCCAGGCGATTATCAATTGACCTGTTGTATTTTTCATGTAGCAACCACTCAGAACCCATCCACATTACCCCGTGGTTTTCGGAAAAATAATTATGAAGTGTATCGCCATAGTTTATCCAAAAATGAATGGGGTTAAGGACCGGCAATATTTGTGCATCGTAAGTGCCGGTGGTTAGAAATAAAATTCGAATCAGGTGAATGATATCGAAGTCGGCCGTTTCGCGAGTAGGAACACGGTTAAGCACTAAGTTAAGTGCGGCAGTATCTAAAGGTAAACCTCGGTAAGCTTGCAATACAAGTTTATTCTCTCCGCTGTAAGTAAGTGAAGTATCTATGTAATCCTGTCTACGCTGTTCGTAAACTGCATTGTTTGCTAAAGTTGTTTTAAAACAACAAAACGTAAGTACAGTTAGCAAACTGAATAACTTAAATGTTGATCTCATAAAAGAAGTTTTAAAAATGAATTGAGGTTTTAAAGTTCACAAAGAAAAACACTTGTCCGATATAATCAATTTAAGGGGATGGCAAAATCAATTTGATCTCAAATCAAACGTAATTGAATAAGTAACAACAACTAGAATTGCTTAGATGAATCATGTTTCTTAAGCAGACAAACAAGCCTGCTAAATGACTTATTCCTCCGCCAATCCCAAATCAATTCTTCGTAAAACAATATCGGCTGAAAGCAGTTTCACTTTTATTACATCGCCTAGTTCAAATTTCTTTTTGGTATCTCTTCCGGTTAAGCGAACCATTTTTTCATCGAAAACAAAATCTTCATCGCCCAACATTTCAGTGCTTACCATTCCTTCGCATTTTGTTTCTCGCATTTCCACGAAAACACCACGCGCTATTACCCCTGTAATTACTCCTTCAAACTCCTCTCCCACTCTATCCTGCATAAACTCAATCTGTTTATACTTCACCGCTTCGCGCTCGGCATCCATAGCTTTGCGTTCCATTAGCGATGAATTTTTACAGCGCGATTCCAATTCTCCTTTATCAATAATACTGTCACTTTGCGTAAGCAAATGTTCGAGCAAACGATGCACCATTACATCGGGGTATCTGCGAATAGGCGAAGTAAAGTGTGTATAATATTCCATTGCTAAACCATAGTGACCAATGTTTGCAGTAGTATAAGCTGCTTTAGCCATACTGCGAATAGCCATTGTTTCCAACGTATTTTGTTCCGGTTTGCCCTGAACCTTCTTTAGCAAAGTATTGAAAACACCTGCTGCATCCTTTGGGTCATCAAAATTTATTTTGTAACCGAAGCGTGCAGCCACGGCACTAAACATTTCTAATTTCTGCGGGTCGGGAGTGTCGTGAATGCGATAAACAAAAGGAATCTGTTTTTTATGTCCATGAATCTTTGAACCATATTTAGCTACGGTTTCATTTGCCAGCAACATAAAATCCTCTACGAGCAAGTGCGCATCTTTGCGCGTCTTAATCATAATGCCAATTGGCTTTCCGGTTTCATCGAGTTTAAAGCGCACTTCATCTTTTTCAAAAGCAATGGCTCCGCTCTTCATTCGTTTGGCGCGAATGTGTTTCGCAATTTTATCGAGCGTTTGCAGTTCTTCCACATAATCGCCTTTACCGGTTTCTAAAACTTCCTGCACTTCTTCATAGGTAAATCTGCGTTTAGAATGAATAACCGTTCGCGCAATAGTGAAATTCTTAATATTGAAAGCTGCGTCCATTTCAAAAATAGTGGCAAAAGTCAGTTTGTCTTCGTTTGGTCGAAGCGAGCATAATTCATTCGAAAGTTTTTCGGGCAACATCGGGCAAACACGGTCCGGTAAATAAACCGAAGTAGCTCTGCGTTCCGCTTCTTTATCGAGTTGCGAACCTTCGCGAACATAGTGCGATACATCGGCAATGTGAACACCAATTTCGTAATTGCCGTTTTCTAAAACGCGATACGAAATGGCATCATCAAAATCTTTCGCATCAACAGGGTCAATGGTAACGGTAAGCACTTTTCTAAAATCCAATCGCTTCGCAATTTCTTCTTTCGGAATTTGGTCGGTATGCTTTTCTAATTCTTTGTAAACATCTTTCGGAAAATCAATACTGAAACCGTTTTGAATCAGAATCATTTTCATATCGTAGTCGGAAGAAGGCGTATCGCTGAGCACTTCCATTACTTCACCAATCGGTTTTTTGCCATCGAGATTCCAGTCGGTAATGCGCACAATAACTCGGTCGCGGTGTTTTGCTTTTCCCAATGAAGTAAGCGGAATGAAAATATCTGTTTTCAGATTGCGTTCATCGGCAATAAAGAATGCAAACTTCTCAAACACATCAACTCTTCCCGAAAAACTGTCTTGCGAGCGTTTGATAATTTCTACAATCTCACCTTCGGGTCTTCTGCCGTAAATAGTCAGTTTCACTTTTACTGCATCGCCCTGCATAGCATTGCGCACAAATTTGTTGGGTATGTAAATGTCTTTATCCATTCCTTCAACATTCACAAAAGCCGCTCCGCTCTTGGTAATATCGGCTGTGCCGAAAAGAACTTTTGCATTGCGCTGTTCTGTTTTTTGTTGGTGTGTATCTCTAAGTACTTTGATTTTCCCTTTTTGTTCGAGGCGAATTTTTCCTTCGCGTTCCAATTGATGAAGCGCAAGAATGATTTCGGTTTGACTTATTTTCTTGAGCACTTTAGGAAAGAGGTCTTTCAAATTAGCATCTCTTCCAAGCCCGCGTACGATACTGAGAATATACTGTGCATCGCCCGAAGAACCGGAATGCTTTTTTGTTTTGTTTTGTTTTTGTTTGTTTTTCGACATAGTTAATGATGCAGCATAATGGCTGCGTTTACGGTAATAGAACCGCGATTAGAATAAAAATTTAAAATGAATTTCAGAAAATAATTGAGAGGAAGGGAGTATTAAAATACAGCGATGTTTAGAAAATATTACCGCTCTGTTTTGCTGTAGTAAACCTTGCGGTGCTTTAGGTAATTGATTACAAAGCTAAACGCTTTTTCGTCATCACCAATAAATTCAGGGGCAACAATGCCTTTTCGTTTGAATTTGCCTTCGGCAACAAGGCTGGCAACAGCCGCACAAGTAAAGCCCGTTGTGCGCGCCATTGAAGAGAGTTTTGTTGCTGCATCGTATTGGTCAAACAAATCGTAGGTGTATGTTTTCTTCTTCCCTTTCTCTTTTCCGCTGATGATAACGCGCATGACGGTGAACTCTCTTTCTTCAGGTTGCAATTTCCATTGATGCAATAAAACCTTTGATGTAATTTCTAAAGCGCTTGTTGTTGCTCCGTTCAATTCAATCTTCTTATCACTGAACATTCCTGCATCGCGAAGTGTTTCCATAATTTGACGGTGACCGGGATAACGAAGCGTTTTCTCTTTCATGTTTTTAATGCGCATGGTTTTAACCAATGAGCGCAAACCATCGGTATTGAATGCTTCAAGAGTTCCTATGTTTTCGAACTCCACAAATTCAGCTTCACTTAGTGCTGGTTTTGTAACAACCTTATTGTTTTCGACCAAGCGCGCAGGTCGGGTGTATTCTTCAATAACATCAATTGGACTAAACGGAGCTTTGTATTGAAAAGGAAGTGAGCGTGTGAAAGGCAACCCTCCAACCATACAGGTGAATTCTTCCACTTCCATTCGTTTGTAGTGATAACCCAATAGAATATTATCCATACCCGGAGCAACTCCGCAATCAACCACAATGGTTACTTTCTTTTTCTTGGCTAATGCATCGAGTTCAAAAGCATCTTCGGGAAAGAAAGAAATATCTACCATGTTCTTTCCTGCTTCAATCACAGTCTTACAAGTTTCGAAACCCATAAAGCCGGGCACTGCACCAATTACTAAATCTGCTTTTGAAATTATTTCCTGAATTTTCTTTTTGTCTTTGAGGTTAGCCTCAACAGTATTAACACCAAAATTCTTTTTCAGAAAGTCGAGGGAAGTTTTATTTAAGTCAACGGATGTGACTTTATACCTGGTTGATAAATCGCGCGCAATTGCACTGCCTACCATTCCTGCTCCTAATACAACTATATTCTTCATACAAAAAAATTTTGCGGGCCTGTCTTACCAAATCTTTCCACATGCAGCTAATGAAAAAGTCCTTCGAACAATCTGTGGAGAATACCGGATTCGAACCGGTCGCCTCTTGCATGCCATGCAGACGCTCTAGCCAAATGAGCTAATTCCCCTTTTCATAGGTAAAATCACTACATCTTTCTGCAATTGAAGAAAAGATGGTCGTTGATTTGGTCAAACATTTATAAACAGAACATCCAGTTGATAGCAAGGCAAACCTAATATTTTTTACAAATGCGCACAGATAGTTACAGTATAAAGTAATATCGCAGAGGAACCTTGCATGTAATTACTCAACTACATAATTTGGAAATTATTTCTGACATTTTAGTCGAAATCACTTGACGATTTGACTACTATTTTTTTTTGTCAGTCCTTCATGTCAGGTATAAATTGCATAATTCAAATAAGATAAATAATATTTTTTTGAGGCTTACAATTTGTTCTGTTACAGTTAAAACCAACTATAATGACAGAACAAACAACTCCAAAGGAAATGCTCAACAGCATTTTAGAAGTTATGAAAGAGTTACTCATCGTAACTAAAATCAAAACAACTACAAATCCCGATGATGTACTAACACTTTCAGAAGCGGCTGAATTATTAAAGCTATCCGAAAGCACACTCAATTATTACACCGATACGGGGCTTATCGGTTTTCGAAGAATAGGTAAGCATAAGCGCTTCATAAGACAAGAACTGCTTGATTGGCTTGTGTCAGGACGACAACAACAGATTAGGGATACAGTTCGAACAATTAAACGCAAAAACAAATAGCCATGTCACAAAACAAAATAAAGAGGGACACATTTATAACTATCCCTACACACATTTTAAAAATCTCAATGCACCCAAATTCTAAATTATTGTACGGGCTTATACTTAGCTATTCAAATAACGGGAAGGATTGTTTTGAAAGCAACGAAACATTAGGAAAGCGATTAAACGTAGGCGGTCGTACTATAAGTAAATACGTCAGCGAACTAAAGGAACTTGGGCTTATTTGGGTTAAAAAGAGCGATGGTCGTAAGCGTTACTTAAATATCGTTGTTCAAAATTTCAAACCTGTGTTAAATGATAACAAACCAGACCAAAACCCGAATACGAGGACAGAATTAAATTTTGATGCCATTGATACTTCCTATCGAGATTTAATCATAGAGTTTGTTGATTATAGAATGCAAAGCCGAAAGCCTATCTATTCACAAAAAACACTCGAAGCGTTTTTGAAAAAATTGGAGGGTTTGGCATTTAGGAGCAAGTGTAATTACCCGCAGTTGTCTTATAATGAGATAAGAGGAAAAATAATCCAACAGGCTATTGGAGGCGGGTACCCGACCATTGTTGAATTACTACCACCGCGAAACAATAGAAGCAATTACCCAATTAGAAGGGATGGATACACCGCAGATGCACTAAAACAGGCTAACAGGACTAAGGGTGCAACAACGGCACAGGATTCAATAAAGCAGTATATGAATAACCTAAATGAATCAAGAAACAATCATGAAGACAGAGAAGCTAAATGAATCGCGGGGGAGTAGAAGAATTCTTCCACATACTATGTATTATGTATTAAGAATAATTACTAAATACCTTTATATATCCTTTTTTCTTAAAGCTATTTAATACACATAAAATATGGGTACAAAACTTAGCAATACATATTAAACACAAATCAAACATACAACACAATATGTATAAATCTATCAATGCACATAGTATGCATAACATTATATATTATTTGCATATATGGATAATATTCCTGTATCTTTGCACGTTCACTAATATTTAAAAAATGGAAACAAGACAAGATTTACATACGAAAGAAAAATTTGTTCCTAAGAGAATTACACAAAAATTTTCGGAAGCAAAAAATCGAATTCGATATCATAACCTTCGCGCACAGCAAGACCGACAGATACGGGCAGTTATTGATAAGCCTCTATTGAAAAATTTTCGTATCCTGACTAATGCACTTGAAGGAGGAAGTAATATTAGACTTCATCATGAGTTTTTACGAGGGCGTGGCTACGATTTCACCGTAATGACAAGTCATGAGAGGCATAATGGGAAACTAATAGCATCTATATACCATTATACGATTGAGCAAGATTCAATTGACACGAATTATTACATCGTTAAGAGAGGTGATTATGAATAAGATTTCTCAATTAGCAGGTGCATCTCAAATATCGGGTGCCACCCCGCGTAATTCTGCGAACGGAAACGAAAGCAACGACAGTAATGGCTATTGGATATTTATCGGAGGTATGGTAATAGCGGGCATGACACTTTTATACATTACAAGAAAAAATCAACCATTCGATTATGACAAAGGGAAATGAAAATTTAAAGGATTCGCTCATGGAATTTGGCGAAAGCAAAATGTTTACGACAATAAAAGTAATTGCATTGGTCGGAGGCGTTCTTTTGGTTGTGGGTGGGCTTTTCCAAATACTTACGTTTACTGCAAAGAATTATAAAGACTTATCTGACCAAATAAAACGACCGTAATGCTAAACGATACACAAGATAATATAGCTAACATGAAAATCGCGCTATACGCCCGAGTTTCAACTGATACTCAAACGGTAGATAACCAAACATTACGTCTTCACGAATTTGCAAAAACTAAAGGGTGTGAGTTTGACTTGTTTGAAGAAGTTATGACTACGCGCAAAACCCGACCTGTTAAGCAAGAATTGTTAGCCAGGTTAAGGGCAGGTGTATATTCTGCGGTTGTTGTATATAAACTCGACCGATGGGCAAGAAGTTCAAAAGAGTTAATAACAGAGATAAAAG
The DNA here is from genome assembly GCA_947479455.1 of Bacteroidota bacterium. GTDB lineage: Bacteria > Bacteroidota > Bacteroidia > Chitinophagales > LD1 > Bog-950. The sequence goes on along the minus strand of CANJZE010000003.1, from coordinate 54,594 downwards.
AATTGCTTGATAAAGGAGTTCAGTTTATTTCAATAAGCGACAACCTTGATTTTTCTACTGCATCGGGAAAACTCCATTTTCAAATTCTTTGCGCCTTTGCAGAATTCGAGCGTGAACTAATTCGAGAAAGAACAATTGAAGGTTTGTGGAGAGCAAAAAATCAAGGCAAGTTATTAGGCAGACCCAAAGACAGTAAAGACACTAAGAAGCGTAAATCGGGCGGGTATCTATTACGTGAAGCAAGCAAAAGAAAAAAACAAGATGTCGATAAAGGTATCTATCGGCAAATCAATGATTACCTACCCGATACAGTAGAAAGCAAATAATACTCCCCCAAATAATTGTTTTTCAAAAAATCGAGTAATTGCCTATGGAACCTCCCCTGTCACAACCATGATAAATAAACGGACGTTTGTTAGGTGCTATTTAAATAGCAATAGATAGGCGGAGGCTGCAGCGCCATCATCATGCCCAGAATAAGTTCCTACAAGTTTGCCATTTGGATAACCCTTGAATATTTTACCAATGGCGTAAGAGCCGATTGGTTGGTGAATGGATTTACCCTTATCCCAAATTTTGCCAAGTCCATAATAGCCGATAGGTTCTCCGTCAGTGCTATCTTTGTTATAAATTCTACCAAACACAAACCTGCCAATAGGCGTTCCGTCAGAAGTATCTTTGTTCCAAACTTTATCAAACACATAAGTTGCAACTACTTGACCTTGTAGGTTGAATACTTTACTCATAACTCATTTTGTTTATTCTGTCGGGTTGAACGCTCCGCAAAGGAATGCCTATTTGCTCTTTATAAAGACCTTACTGGTCTAATGAGTTTTTCATGCGTCTTTTCGTTTCCAATAGATTTGCCTCCGTTCAAATACATAGACCAAGCATAAACGTCATCAATTTCATTTGAACTCCAATATTCGCCATCATCAAATATTTTTTTTGCAAGATGCTCTTGTGATGGATAGTTGTGCATTATTTCCATTTCCTCTTTTGTAGGTAATCTCCATCCATCGCCTAAAGCAACACATTCACCTTTTCCTTCATTCCAATTAAACAATTTAGAGAGGTCGTTTTCGGCAACTTCAAAACTGCCCATCTTGATTGGTGTTCCAATTACTTTTTTGTTCTGGTCGTTGCCACAGGAAAAAAGCAATAGAGATATTGCTATTATAGTGATGTTAGTAATGATTTTTCTCATTGCTATTAAATTTAATTTTTAAAAAGTTTATAGTATTTAATATGCGTTCAAACGCGTTTTTCGTGAACGTGAAATTTTAGCTTATATAAGAATAATTGAAATTTACGTTTACGAATTTCCCTTAACAACCTTAAATGTAATTCCCGTATCCTTCGTTAAAGTATCTGCGAAAAACGTGGTTTCAAAAAACGGTGGAAGAATCTTGTATTCAAGTGGTGTGTAATAGGAATGTTGAGTTTCATAGTTTTTACGATGCAAGGCTTCTCTGAAAATTCCGTACATCACTTGTCTATGAACAAAATCGTAACCCGAAGTGCCTTCATCAACAACAACTTCATCTCCATTTGATATTTCACCTTTATAAAAGAAATTATAGATGTCTTCAAACTTTGAAACCTTTTCTACATTCAGATAATGTGTTTTCATATTGTATTATTTATTCCAAACTTAAGAAATATCTTTTTGAAGTATGATACTTTTTTTGAGGTTTATGTGCCATGACAATCCTTGACAAAAATATCATGCTTAACCATATTTGGTTAAAAGAGGTAGCAGTTCAATTATTCTGCTTCATAAAGATTTGACACCAATCCGTCCATATCTTTTAAAACTAAATACTCATCTTTATTTTCAATTACTTTGAAGTCGCCCCAAATAACTTCCCCACCAATCTCATCGTAAATTCTATCATGATTTTTATCTCCAATATAAAAAGACACTCTATCAACTTCTTTACCCCAATATTCAGGTTCGCTTGTTAATCCTTCTTCAAGAATATCACCAACATCATCCTTAACTCCGTAGCCGTTACTATCTTTAAAAACAAAATAATTGCTATTACTTTCTGTAATTACAGAATCCGCATAGTTTGGGTCATATTCTGCTTGTTTTAATCCTTCTGATTCATAACGGTCTTGCAAACATTCATAACCCGTTTTTTTAGAAAGTAATTTCAAACCACCTTCAACCTCAAGTTCTAACTCATTTGCAACAAGACCTGCTTCTACTTGTCTAATCCACTCCTCCCAATCCATATCCTTATAATCATCATGGTCACCTTCCAAATGATAGCAATAGTTATCATATTCATTCTCGTCTGAATAGCTTAATCTGATTTCCGATTCGTCAATAACTAAAACAAAACGTTCAAGGCATTCGTCATTCCCTTTGTCTTTGTAATTAGTAAATTTCAAATTTACAGAACCTTCATGTCGTCTAAACGGAAATGCAAGCAAAGTCCTGAAAATCAAAAATCTTTGTGGCTTATCTTCTCCCCATTTAGCATGAGGAATTTCATTGAATACGAAATTTCTAATTTTATCTACTACCAATTTTTTGTCTGCGAGAGAATCCATATAAATGTTGTTTAGTCTATTGGCTTATTGCTTTCAGCAAAATCACGGATTAAAAAAATCAAACGAGATATATCGTTTGTTACCTCCCACCGAAAAATATTGGTTTGATTGATGCCATTCGGCATATACTCAATGTTCCACTTGCTAACTGTAAATAAAAATATATCACTGTTCCTACTTAGCATTTGAACTGCATTGCGATTGTTTTCATTGTTCATTATCTTGTTATAGCTTTTACCATCACCTTCAATGTCAAACCCAATTCCAATTATTTTTTCGGGATTTTCTTTTGCATATTGAACGTAATCTATATTAAAGCCATTTAGTTGAACATTGTATCGAAAATTGCTATCAGCTATCTCTACCCAATCGGAATTGTTACGAATATTCATTTAGACACGTATTAAGCTACTTTGATAAAATGCCAAGCAGTTTTGCTTTTTGTTTTGTTTCGTTTATTGTAAAGCCTAAAGCCGACAGGACTACCCTTTACGAATCGAATTTTTAATATTTTTTCTTCTCCCTTAGAACCATGACGGTATATTCCTTTTAAGCAGTTGTCTTCATTAGGCTCCTTGTCAAACTCTTTAATTTGAAAAGCAGCAAACTGCTCACTCTGAATAAATTTTCCTACGTATTCCTTCCCGTCAATCTTTAGCTTACTAATTTCCATCGGGCTTATTTGTTTTAATGTTGTGAATAAAAAAGGGTGCTATCTCCGCATCACCCCAAGAAAGGTACCGCGAAGCACCCGACAGAAATGAATTAGAGAAGCACCCAGCGGGCGCGTTCTCTGCTTTCATCTTCTGTCTTAAAATTTCGCGGTTTTATCTTGAGGAAGATTGCAGTACGCAATATGTTTATGTAATCCTTTTTATGTTTTCATTTCAATTATTCGTTTTATCAAAATTATAAAACTTCGATGCAAATGCTTTATTCAAACTTCACCTTCGGCAATCCTTCAACAATTTCCACTGTTTGCATACTCACGTTGATGATGCTTAACAGCAGGTCTAAAATATATTTCGGATTACCCACTTCTGCTGCCCAATCGTTCGGGTCGTTTTTGATACCGCTTTCTTTATGAGTGGTTACGGCATAACGTTCCATAATCCATTCAATTGCACTTTTACCATTTACAACATACTCGTATGCTTTTGCAGGTATGTTTGAAATGGTGATTTTGCTGTTGTAAATAATCGTATCCTTTTGGTCTTTCTTCGGAAATCGCATTTTCTCTACGGTGTAAAAACCACTATCTGCTCCTGTTACAATTACGCCTCGATAGGCAGGAACTGTTTCGTAATTGATATGTAACTCTGATAATGCTCTGCCTGCCTTACTGAACTTCCAAAAATCCCTTACATCTTCTACTAACGGTAATCGGGGCATCATTTTCTTTAAATCATTCGCATAAGTTAAGCGATATTCGGGGCTATGCAAAAAGCCATACACGTAATAGAAAATATCTTCTTTGTTTACGGTTTTGCCGTAATTCTTTTTGGCGCGCTCCAAAATAAAATCACTTACTCCATCTCTACGGATATACTCACTCTCACCACTTTCATCAAACAATCCTTTATTTTGCATCTCCCGTTCTTCATAATAATATAGTGGGAACGCCTGTGTATCACCATTAAAATGTAAGTCAGGAATATTGTCTGTAATTAGAACGGTTCCATCGGTATAACGTTGAGAAACAGATATTACTAAGTTGGTTAAATTTTTTTTAGGAAGTAATTTCGGGAGTAAATACCGTTCTTGGTTGAGTTCATCACCAAAATAAAGATTGGTTTTTGCAAAAGGTCGGTAAGAACCAATCCTATACTCACATTCCTTCAACTTTAGTTCTTTGTTCTTTTGTAATTGATTTAGCCAATCCCTTGTCCAATTTCCTTTTGTAGAATCTCTGATAGGTTCTTTTTGCTTTTTTTTGTTTATTAGAATCCTTTGTTCATTATAATGGGAGATTGTATAATTTACATTCTCGACTAACAAATGTTTTGAATAATTATAAACCCACGCATCTGCCGATGATGCGTTGCCTCTTGAATAAGCAATAAAAAATGACTTAGAGTTTTGGTTAAATTTCTTTTCTGCGTCTAAGGGGATAAACTGTGAAAAAGCCTCGTTTCTAACACTAATCCAATCACCAAACTCATTTGGTTGCAGTTGTTTCCATTGAATATTTTCGTTTAAAACGGTTCCAAAGTCCTTTATAACTTTTAATTTATCTTCACGATTTAAGTAATCTCCAATGTCGTGGTAATGAATGCTTGCTTTTAGTTTTTTTGATTCAGGCTTTTTTACCAATAAAGTTATAGCAATGGGTGTACGAGAACCACCACCAAATACGTTTCCTGCTTCTCTCTGTCTAAGTTCTCCACTCGTTCTTGCGTTCCCTCTTAGATTGAAAACATAAATAGAACTGAATTCTTTTTCCAATGATTTACGAAAACCGTCCGCGCTGTTTCCTTCGACCCATGCACCATTTGAAACAAAACATATAATGCCACCATTTTTATCTAATCGGTCAGTACTCCAACGAAATGCCTTTATGTAAGAATCATATAAAGAGTTTTTATTAGTTGCATCCGTTAGAGCTACATAGGTTTCTGCAATTCGATTATCTAATTTTCTATAACTCTGATTTTGTGCATTATCATTAGCAGATTTCTGTCCAACAGAATAAGGCGGATTCCCCATGATTACACGAAGCGGTGCCTGTTTTTGCTTAGCTACCCGAGCAGAGTTTTGCGGAAACATTTCGGAAAATAATTTTTCGCTTTCATCGCTTTCGCCTAATTGAAATGTGTCGGTTAAGCAAATTCCATCGAATGCTTGGTAGTCAATTTCTCCCATTGCATCGTGATAAGCATTTTCAATATTTACTGCGGCTATGTAATAGGCAAGCAACACAATTTCGTTCGCGTGTATTTCATTTTGATATTTACGTTGGAGGTCTTTTTTCTTAATCAACCCGCTTTGCAGTAATCGAGTTACAAAAGTTCCTGTTCCCGTAAAAGGGTCGAGGATGTGAATGTTTTCATCTGATATACTGCGGTCAAATTCTTTTTTCAATACATCATTCACCGAATGAATAATGAAGTCTACCACTTCCGTAGGTGTATAAACAATGCCAAGTTTCTCCACCATTTTAGGGAAAGCAGTCTTAAAGAAACTGTCGTATAGCCTAATAATGATGTCTTGTTTTCCTTTAGCATTATCAATACCGCCCGCATTTCTTTTTACGAAATCATAAAACTTTTGTAGGACATCTAAATCCTTTTCAATAGCTTGTTCTTCTAGTAAATCCAACATCGTTTGCATAGAAACCGAAATAGGATTGTTCTTTACAAACGAATAGCCATCGAACAATGCTTCAAATACAGGTTTGGTAATGATGTGTTGCGAAAGCATTTCCACCGCTTCCTGTTGTGTAATACTCGGGTTGATATTTTTTTGTAACCCACCCAAGAAATTAGCAAAGGCTTTTTGATGTTTTTTGTCTTCGGTGATTAAACGGTTGATGCGTTCAACTTGTCGTTCTGCAATTTCAGCTACACTTTTCGCCCATTGCTCCCAATACCTGCGGTCGCCAACTTTATTAACCATACGGGCAAACACTACGTGTTGCAATTGCTCAAATTGCAAAGCCATTTGTTTACTGATGTCTTTGTTTGTTCCTGTTTCATTGCTACCTGAAACGGGCTTTCCATCTTCCCAAGAATATTCGGGTCTGCCGACTAAAATTTGTGCGGGTCTGTTTTTGTTGAGTTCAATTTTATTTACCGTAGCATTGAATCGGTCATCATGCGCACGGAGTGCGTTTAGAACCGTCCAAACCACTCTATACCTTTCGTTATCATCAAGGGCTTTGTCAGCTTCAACATCGGCAGGAACTACAACAGGTATAATAATATACCCGTATTTTTTCCCTTCTGATTTACGCATCACACGACCAACTGATTGCACTACATCTACCTGTGAGTTTCGTGCAGAAAGAAACATAACTGCATCTAAGGAAGGCACATCAACACCCTCACTCAAACAACGAACATTGGTAAGGACACGACATTCGTTGTTATCGAAATCTTCTTTCAACCAACCCAATAATTCATCACGTTCGGGAGCTGACATAGTGCCGTCAATATGTTTGGAAGCAACTGAAACCATTTCATCCTTTTTATCTGTTGGCAATGAACTGATATAAGCATCGGTGGCAGTATTGTAAGTAGCTGTTATCTTTTTTGAAACAGCAATGCTTGAACAAAACGCAACCGCTCTCCGCATAGGTTCGGGGTCGCTTGCTTTTATAATTCCTTCATCACCTAAAATCTGTTTTGACAAAGCATTTATACAACCGATAAGTTTAGAAGCATCATCGGTATTGATTTCACTTTCCTTATCTGCAATCATTTTTTGAACGGCAGGCGGAACATCTTTATCACTAAGGGTTAGTATCAGAACTTTATAATCAGTGAGCAAATCTCTCTCTACTGCTTCACCAAAACCAATGCGATAAATTTCTTCACCGTATAATTTTGGGTCGTCCATTGAACACAAAACAGCATCAGCTTGCGCAGCTTTGCTCTTTGTATCATCATTATACAAACGAGGAGTAGCAGTCATGTATAAACGCTTTTTCCCTTTTATAAAATCGTTGTTGTGAACTTTAGTGAAAGCGGATTCATCTTCTCCTGCCAAAGAAACACCCGTAGTACGATGTGCTTCGTCACAAATAATTAAATCAAATTCACTGAAACCATTTTTAAGTAATTCCTTTTGAGCGCGGGCAATAACTTCAATGGATTGGTAGGTAGAAAAGACAACAGTTAATCCCGAGTTGCCTTTGGTTTTAATGCGTTGGAACTGATGAAGAATATCTTTTGTATTTGTAGAAGCGGGTAAAGCTAAATCCACCACACTGAAATTATCGTTGTCTTCGTTCTTGGTTTTCTTTCTTGAAATTTCAGGGTCAGAACAAATGCAAATGGCATTGATTGGTTCATTAGCATCTGATGACCATTCGCGCAAAGTTTGCCCCAACAAAGCAATGGAAGGAACTAAAAAAAGTATTAAGCCTTTTCCATTAGTTTCATTTTCAGCAATGCGAAGTGAGTTAAATGTTTTTCCCGTTCCGCAAGCCATGATAAGTTTACCGCGCTCCGCATTTTTAAAATGTTCATGTGTTTTATCTAATGCTTCTTTTTGATGCAGCCGTAAAGTTTTCTTTGGTGTACGAGATGCTTCACCATGAATTCCCTTATCTAATTTTTCCCAATCAACAGGTGCTTCCTGTAAGTCATATAGGTTTAGTCGGGTAACAGGTGGCTTCTGATTTTTTATTGCTTCCGTTGCATTGGTTCCCCATTTGTTCGTAGTTGAAATCCAAAGTCGGTGAGAGAAGGAAACAGTTTTTAATTCTTCGTTTTTAAATTCTCTACTCGAAGTTGAAAGGAAAGAATCGACAGCAGGTTTATCTATTACAGAACTTTCCTGAAAGCACTTACACTGAATTGCCCAATAGTCACCTTCATTAGTTAAAGCCACTAAATCTATTCCTGTATCACCGCCACCTAAATCATTCTTGCCATGAAACTCACTCCACATCCAAACCTTTTTCAGCTTGTTAGAATACTTGGGGTCAGTAAGCAAGTAGGCTTGCATTAGTCTTTCAAAACGGTCGCCTTTATCACGTTCTGAAAAAGAAATCTTTCTATACTTTTCGAGTATTTGATTGAAGGTAATTGCCATTCTAAATTCTGTTTTAGTGGGATGAGTATGTCAGAAGAATTACTTGTATTGCAAATGCAAAATATGAATAATTGAAATAAAGCAAATAAACAGAATTGCTTTTCTGCAATTAGAAGTCGTGAATTGTTTTCTGATGCGTAAAATTTGAGCGCAGGGGCGTGTTTTGGGCGCAAACGGGATGCGAGCGAGGGTTTGTGCAGGATAGATGCTTGATGCTTAAAATGGCAATTCATTTATTGTGTAGCGGTATATCTGACTTGTCCGAAATACAATTCTTAGTTTAGCCAAGAATCATTTCAATAAAAACTTATGTACGGATATAATGACTTGAAAGAAAATCTTTCGATTACAACAACAGAAATTGATTGTCCCGTTAAAGATTGTAATCATAAGGTTGCAAGACGCCAAAAAAAAGAGTTGAGATTACCTGTCACTTTTCAATGCCCAAACCATAAGATATATGTTTATCCATCTGCGTTTATTTATGAGAAGCCTCATGATAATTTGCTTTGGATAGATATTGACGATGATAAGCGGTTGAACGAAATCAGTAAAGTGAAAAGGGAAAGTCGCATTGAAAGTAATAATAGCGAAGACGCTGTAAGTTGGAATGTGTTCCGTTATCTTGAACGAAACAACCTATTGTCAGATTATCTATCCGACCTAATAGGTAAGCCGATAAAATACAGTGAACTTATTTTATGGTCTTATTCACCGAATGAAAAATCTCAATGGTCTTGGTTAAATAAAGCACGAATTGAATTTGTTGAAACCATTAAACAAGGTTCCGAACCTGACATAATTGTTATTACCGACATCGGTTTATTTTTTATAGAAGCCAAAGTGCTATCAGGAAATAAAACATCGGGTACAGGTGAAGCCTTAGAAAAGCACAAAACGTCTTCCAAAAAATATGTTTCAGGAGGCGGTAATTGGTTCTCGAAAGTTTTCAGAAGTAAGTATGAAGACGTAGTGGAAGACCAAAAATATGAACTGATGCGGTTTTGGTTACTTGGAACTTGGATTGCGGATAAAATGAATCTTGACTTTTATCTTTACAATCTTGTATTAGAAGGGCGAGAGGGAACTATTGCAAAAGACTTTGGCGCACATATCATTGCGACAGGACAAAGAAAATTTGACCGAACTCGTTGGGAAGATATTTACTCATTCGTAATCAAAACATCACTCACTAATAGCGATACGGTAAAGGTGCTGGAGTATTTTACAAACAAGACGAAAGGATATAATTCAAACGGAGTTTTGCAGAAAGCATTTTCAATTTGATTATTAGTTAATACTTGATTGATGTAATAGTATGCTATCAATGTATGAATTCATTTTATTGGATACTGCTGAACGGGCAGAGATACTTTGGGATAAAGGAGAGTTTATTTCAAACGCAGTGATTGAAGATTGTGCATATAACCTATATACTCTTTATGGCTTTTATGTCGAAGTAGTTTTGGTGCAAACAGAACTATCGGAAGTAACGCCATTCAAACAAGGCGAAAGATTGGAAAAGTATTTGGCGTGTATTGATATAACGGAGTTGAAACGTTTTTAGATTTACTCAAAATACCATTTAAATGAAAAAAGTAATTCCCATTTATTTTCTCTGTGTTTTCAGCTTTTTATGCTTTAGCCAAAGTCCAACGGATGCACCTCAAAAAATTGCAACTGATAGTTCTTGGAATAAGGGCTTAGATTTTTATGAACAGCAACGTTTAAATGATTGGATTGAGAACTATAATAAGGGAGTAGATTACTTCATTGCCAAAGACTATGAAAGTGCAATTTTCTATTTTGATAAAGTTCTAAGAAATTCACCTAAAGAAATATTTACAAAAAGTTTTTGGGTAGGTGCAAGCCATAACAATCTTACGCAGGAGTTAGACCAAAAAATATATTTCTACAAATACATTGGCTACTTAAAATTGGACAAGCTACCCGTTAAAGATTTGGGAAGGGCGTTCAATAAAGTTCAAAGTCATTGTCCCCCAATTTGGGTTCGGATTGCTGTTACTGCTACCGAAGAATATAACGCATTAAAGAAGAAGAAAAAGGATAAAGTGGATTATCAAAAATATCTTAAACCTTGATTTGGTGATTCACGATTACTAAACTTATTGATTCTTTTTTCTAAACATGAAACGACAACTTTCCAACCTTTACTCTCTGATTTACCCGAAACCCGATGGCGGTGAATACACCAAAGAAGAACTGATAGGAAGGTTTATAGTTTTTGGCGGGCTTATTTGCATTCTTGTTTGCGGGATTATTAGAGCGGTTTTGATATTCAGCAAAACCTGACAGATGCCGAACTTTAGAATCAGTTCATTCAAATTCAAAATTGGCAGCTACTTCGGGTCACATCAGTGCATCGAATATCGGAAGAACAAAGTAATCCATACTTATAGCGACTATCCTTTAAACAATCCGATTCATACACCAAATATCATTGAGAGATTAGTTGCCGATGATGAATTGAAACCACTTAACGAAATGTTACCTTCAATAGTTCTTTGGGAAAAATACAGTTGGGATTCTGACGTGACTGATGGAATAGAATGGTCACTGCACATTCACTGTGGAAGGCAACAAATTATTCGCGCAGGTTATTGCACCTTTACGTCAGAATATGAAAAGATGGAAAAGATACTCGGAGAATTAAGCGGACGAAAATTATTTAAAGAAGAAGCATGAAGAAATTAAGTTGCATACTGCTTACGGTTACTTCGCTCTACATCCCATTAAAGTCAAATGCGTGGGGAGCAGAAGGGCATAAGATGATTGCATCCATCGCTTATCAGTTCCTCGACAAGTCGGTTAAAGATTCAGTAGATAAATATTTAGCAGGCACAAGTATTGAAGAAGCAAGTGTTTGGATGGATGTAATTCGTAGCGACCACTCATTCGATTACATGAAGCCAATGCACTACCTCAATGTAGAGAAGGGAGAGCAGTATAAACAAGCCACAGGAGATAATATCATTAACGAATTAACCGATGTTGCTCAACGACTTCGCGATAACAAAAGTAGAACGCAATGGGGCGTTAAAGGCGATTTGGAAATCTTAATTCATCTTGTAGGGGATTTGCACCAACCGCTTCACGTTGGCTACGGCAAAGATAAAGGAGGCAATACAGTTCAGGTAACGTTCTTCGAGAAAGGAACTAACCTACACAAGTTGTGGGATTCAGAAATGATTCAGAAAAGCGGAATCACGAAAGAAGATTGTTTGAAGTTGATGCCGAAATATTCAAAGCAGGAGATTGAAGAAACAGATTTACTTAAATGGATGGAGCAATCCCGTGCTTATCTTCCTGCGGTTTATAACTTCTCTGATAACCGACTATCACAAGAGTATCTCGACAAAAACATTCCAATAGTTGAAAAGCAAATTCTGTTCAGTGGGCTAAGGCTTGCTCATTTGCTGAATACAATTTTTAAAAAATGAAAAGATTAAGCCGTGATTACAAAAATATTCTTAAGGATATTGCGAAAGAAATTCAATCTGACTTAACAAGTAAAATTCGCGACCATAGAATAATTAGAATTGATGATTTGCAAGTTGAGGAAATGGACACCTATGGCTATTCCGTTAAGATGTTTCGTTTAAAAAAAATTGGTGGCGTTCATCTTTGGATTGATTTATTCCCGAATATTGGAAGACCTGTTATATCTATCTGTTATTGGTGTCGCGACATTGATAGAATAAGAAAGATTGCAGAGAGTTTATCAAGTAACTTTCAGGATGACCATTCTTCAACATACATTAGGGATGCTGATGGTGAAACTATGCTTGAAAAGCCACTTGCAAAGAAATATTTCGGAAGGTTTCTTATTGAACCCTATGAGAGTAAATTTTTCACTTACTACTTCTTTGATGAAATTAAAACAAATGGTAGAATCCAAAAGTCATTCTTAAACAGGATAAGTAAGAAGACTGAATGGCTAATGAAAGCCACAGTTTCAGCCCTTGAAATTGAATCGAATACGAATGAGGATTATCCATATGAGAATAGGAAAATCGTTTCGCAACATATTCGCAGAGAAAGGTCAAAAAAACTCGCTGATGAGGTTAAATTACGTGACGGCTTTAAATGCAAGGTTTGTGATTTTGATTTTCAAAACACTTACGGTGAACTTGGGAGAGGATTTGCAGAGGCTCATCATACTACTGCACTATCAAAACTTCGTGGGAAAGTCAAAAATAGCAAGGAAGATTTAATTACTGTTTGCTCGAACTGTCATAGAATGCTACATAAAATGAAAGGAGAGGAAAATGATTATAAAGAATTACGGAAAAGAGTATTGAAATATAAATCTTTTGCATCGAAATAAATCTAAATAAATGCAGTCACTATTAGGTCAATTTTATTCGCGGATTAAAGGCTCACAGGAGGACATAGCATCCGAAGGGTTAGCATACATATTGCAAAGGTCAAAGTCTGCAAGGCTTGCGATAAACAGAATTATAAAGAGCAACTGTAATTTAGATTTTGAAGATATAACCTACTCTACACAAAACGTAGGAGATAAATTAGAGCGACCTGATATATCGGGATTTAATAATGACGGGAAAGAAGTGTTGCTTTTAGAAGCAAAGTTTTGGGCTTCACTTACCGACAATCAACCGAATGAATACTTAAACCGACTTCAAGAAAACTCTGCATTAGTTTTTATATGCCCAACGCTTCGTGTTAGACCTGTTTTTGACGAGTTGCAGAAGCGCGGTAATACTTTTCAAGCAAATTGCAATTCAAATCAAGAAACGCATTCCATTGTATTCAATGGCAACAAACATCTGCTCGTAAAAACATGGAATGAAATTTTGCAAACAGTCAAAATACAGTTGGTGCAGGATAACGAGCAGGTTTTGATTTCTGACATAGACCAAATTATTGGCTTCTGTGATACGATTGATAGCAATGCCTTTCTACCGATACAAAGTGAAGAACTATCACCGAAGTACGCAAAGAGAATTAACTCATACTATGATATTCTTGATAAGGTAATAGATGAATTAAGGAAGCGAAATATTGCCGATACAAAGGGATTCAGTTCGGGCGCACATCGCGGTGGTTATACCCGTTTCTTTAAAACGGAAAAATTTGGTGCAGGATTATCATTGAAATTCGAGTATTGGGCTGAACGAGCGGACTCGCCTTTTTGGATATTCGTTAGGGATGATATTTCAAATAATGCGAAATGGGTGATGACAGACCGACTAAGAAAACGAAGCCGTGAATTGGCGAGCCACTTAAATGTTACCGCTTATGAAAACAACAGTAGAGAAATATCATTTGCCTTATTCCCCTTGATAGACAAAACGGAAGACGTTGTAGTGAATGACTTGGCAGAGCAAATTATCAAGCTACTCAATAACCTCGAAACATAAGCGAAGCAACTATAACATTGGTAGAATAGTATCCGCAAACTCAAATGATAAAACCATTTTTCAAAGACATACGTCAAGAGATTATAAAAGAATTGAAATCTGCAAAGGCGGAAATCAATGTCGCTGTCTGTTGGTTTACGAGCAATGAATTGTTCGATGTATTGTGTGATATGTTACCCGAAGTTAAAATCAATCTAATCGTTCTGAACGATGCTATAAATAACAAGCCTGATGGATTGAACTTCCAAAAATTTATTGACTTAGGTGGTAAGTTCTATTTCGGTGATATTGAAAATCCGATGCACAATAAGTATTGCGTAATTGATAAAGCAACAGTTATAAATGGTTCTTACAATTGGACATACTTTGCGGAGAATAAAAATCAAGAGAACATCACAATAATCAAAGATGAATCTGTTGCAAACGAATTTCTCCTTGACTTTAAAAGGCTAACAGAAGAATGTAAACTTGTTTCAACGGTTAAGGATGATGCAAGTACAGATACACAACAAATTACAATAGTAGAGGATGCCCAATTAGCTTCTGATGAAGATATAATTATTAAAAGCAGAAGTGATTTTGTTGGGTCTGAATTGACTTTAAAAAACTCAATAGGTCAAGGGATGAAAGACGATAAGTTTACAATAATGATACCCAAAAACTCAAAAATACCAACGGAGAAAAAATATTCTACCATCACTACATCATTTGATAACCAAATTTCCATCTCAAATGATATTCGATTCGGAGAAAGCCATATAAGTTCCATCAACCAACCAATCGGCTATTTCAGTTTTGATGAAATTCCTCCTATGATGAAAGGAATGGCAAAATTTATTCATACCCATTCGATTGACAGCAATGGCATCTTGACAGTAAGGGTATTTTGTGTAACAACAAACAGAACTGTAATACAGATGTTTGACATAAGGCATTTAATAAACGGGCTTGTATAAAATGACTTCATCTCAATACCGTCACTATATTATGGCTAATTAAGTTTCTTTGTGTTGCTTTAAATTATTTTCTATTGACACATTTTGTTGCCAATTTGTTGCCCGATTCGCTGAAACCCTTATTCGGCAAGGGTCTTTAGTTTCTGTATCGATTATTAGCTATTTTGCTTTAACGAGTGGTCGCTTTAATTTTCTAACCGTTTTTTTAGCGGAATCGGCACCACATTTTGGGGTCATTATCTTTTGGTAAAGAATATCACTAAGCAAATCAATGTTTTTATCAGGTAATCGTTTAAGATAATTCTTTATTGACTTAGATGAACCATGTCCAAAACCTTCACCAATTGCGCTATCAGGAATCCCCGAGTATTTTAGTTCTGTTGCACAAGTATGTCGTCCTACATAAAACGTTAGGTTGCTTTCTATCCTGCATTGGCGGGCAATTTCTTTAAGGTCTTTGTTCACAATTCGCGAAACGGTTTTTACTCTGTTATGGAGTTGCTTTTTAGAATAATCTTTTAGAAGAATAGGAAATAGATAATCAGCGTGAGTGTATCCCTCGTAAAATTTAAGAATTTCTTCCGTTTTAGGATTTAATTTAAATACGCACCGTTCACCAGTTTTCGACCTTATATACTCGATTCTACTATCACGGAGATTTTCTTTCTTAAGCTTTGCCATATCCACCAAGTTTATTCCGCTACTTAAAAAACTAAAGACAATATAATTTCTGCTATTCCATATTGATGTATTAGGCTGAAGTTTCAAGGTCATAATATCGACCATTTGACTAGCAGGAATAGCAATTAGATTTACCGCTACTTTAAACTGCGACAGTTTAAATCCTTTATAATTAGTGCAAGAGGGTGTAATTATATTTTCAGCAACTGCCTTGCTCATTATTGCCAAGTAGTTTTTAAAGTAGCCAAATAATGTACTTGGTTTGAACGGAGGTTTTTCCTCTTCTTCTTTTTTACTAATCATAAAGGCTAGTAATTCCTCAAAAAAGGTAAGGGTCAAATCTGTAAACAGTATGTCTTCTAGTTTTTTGAATTTGTTTAACCAAGCAACAGAAGCAATATATGTTTCCCTTGTTTTGTATTGCCCCTTTTTCTCCATTCTATTAAGAAGTTTTTCATAAAATTCCTTGAACGTAATTTCGGGTTGTGCAGATGTTTTTACAGAGGGTTGATTTCTTGCACTATAAATATCAACAACCTGCTTTGCAGAATAGTAATCTTCCGTAGCAGAAAGTTCTTTCATTATTTTTTTGAATTCAGAGATTGTATCGTCAAGATACTTATCCAGTTCATCAACATCATAATGCTTCCCATTAGGGCGTTGAATTTTATTATCCCAATATTTTTTTGGTGAAGAATATGGAGTTGAGAGAAGGGATACCTTTCTGTCCTTAGTTATCCTTATGCAAACAGTGTATTCTCCATATTTATTTTTTCTGTTTGTTCTTAGAATAGCAGTGATGGAGGCAAACGCTCTTAGCTTTTTCATGATAGTAGTTTTTGGTCGTTGATTTGGTCAAACATTTAGCCCGCATAACTACTTTCAACTCGTTGTAACTGCGAACGAACCGCAAAAACAATTTTGTTTTCAGAGTAACTGCGAACTACTACTATCAACTGGGGTTCGGTTATTTCTACATGCCATGCAAGCGCTCTAGCCAAATGAGCTAATTCCCCAATAAATAATTAGAACAGGGCGCAAATGTATTTTTCATTTTCAAAGAATCAACTGAGGAAACTTGAAAATGCTTTGAGAAGTTATGCATGACATTTCGCCTAAGAAATCTTTATGCCGTATGAATTTCATAAATGAAATTCTCTTCGAACCAGATTGTTTCTTTTTTGCGAAGAAGTAATTTGAGATTATTTGTTACAGCAATTTTCTCTATTCCTTGCACATCACAATCTTCGCTCAACACCATTAGGCAAACTGTGGTTGGTGTAAAATGATTTGTTAACTGCTGAAATAGTTTTTGAAAATATTCCAGTTCCTCTCCTGCAAACCACGCTTTATCAGCATCTGTTTTGGGATTTCGTTTAAAGAATGGCGGATTGATAATGATGTAATCGAAGGTTTCGTTTGGCAGGTTTTGAAACAAGTCTGACACAATCGTTCTAATCTTCAGGTTGTTTGCAACAGCATTAGTGCTTGCAGTTTCTACTGCTAAAGGATTTATATCTGATGAAGTTACGTTGGCATTTTTTGAAGCAGCTACTAAACTGATTAAGCCACTACCGCAACCTAGTTCAAGAAATTTCTTTCCGCTTAATTCAATCGTTTCCATTTCACGAATTAAGAAATGAGTGCTGAAGAAAAGCCCCGGATGAAAAACACCTTTTGGAATCTGTAGCAAAAAATTTTTGTAGCGATAGGTATTATCTTTCGAAATAAGGAAGATGGCATAAGGCTTATAGAAAAGAAAAAAAAATTTGCGCAGCAGCTTTTTCATTCTAAAAACCTTCGGTTTCGGGTTGACGATACTTCCACAATTTCTGCAACACTTTCACTTCGTAGGGATAACTATACCATTTGTTCTTGTAGCGAATACTCGAAACAGTTCGTATCAATTTACGTTGTGAAGAGTTCATTCGAATATCTGAAACGGTAGGATAATATCCGTTCAACACCGTTTCAAAGTTTTTGATTTTGTCAATCATTTCAGGAGTGAGCCAAGGCGTGAGCGGGTTCTTACGCAAATCAAAGTTTTGCCAAGTATCGCTCAACCAGTCATCTAATTTTTCGGGAAAGCGAAAACCGCTTTTCAAAACCTGTTTATACATTTCGGAACCTTCAGTTGGCACAGGGCTGTAAACGTAAATGATAATCTCGGTATCAGGATTGGCTTCTTTCACTTTCATGATGAAAGCGATGTCTTCATCAATTTGTTTCATCACTTGCTGTGGAGTATCTGCCGGAGTACCTAGCACAAAAGAATATTCGGGAATGATGTTGAACTTTTTCATGCGCGCTGCAAACGAAAGAATTTGTGCGCCTGTTTGCTTACCGCCCTTATCCATCTTCTTTAAAATTTCATCGTTGCCTGTTTCAGCACCAAAAAAAATCATTTTGCAACCGGCTTCGCGAATCTGCATAAGCGATTCATCCTTGTATTTATCCAGGGTATCTATTCGTCCTTCACCCCACCAAACCATGTTTTCGTTCTTCATCAGTTGTGCAAATTCAACCGTGCGTTTTTCGCTTACAAAAAAATTGTTGTCGTGAAACTCAATCGCATCAGCCCCAAAGTTTTCTTTGAGGTATTTAATATGCCGATAAATTTTTTCTGACGATTGTCCCTTCCATTTGGCTTCGTAAATAGGAACCACAGCGCAAAACGAACAGGTGAACGGACAACCAAAACTACTGTGATAGGCAATGGTCTTTTTACCCAAATAACTTTTACCTAAATATTTTTCGAGCGAATGAAAACGGTTTAGTTTTTCGTAAGGCAAATCGGGAAGAGTGTCTTGCTCTAACAAAGCATCTTTAGCAGTGATTATGATTTCATTTCCTTTTTTAAAAATGATATTATGAATCGAATCAAGCGTTGAGCCATTTTCAAATGCTTCAATTAATTTAGGAAAGGCAACATCACCTGGACCATTGATGATAGCATCTACCCAACCCGAATTAATAACCACTTTGTATTGATTAGCTGCAAAGTATCCTCCCCAAATAATTTTTACGTCAGGAAAAAGTTCAGCCACTTTCTTCGTTACTAAAATTGCCTGTTTCAATTGAGGACCTGGCATTACCGTGCAGCCGAAGTATTTGAACTTACCTGTTTCTAAATACGCTATGATTTTCTGCTCGGCATTTACCTCTGCATTGCCGTCTACTATTACCCAATCGTATTTGCCATCAATACTTGCAGCCACCTGCAACACCGAATTTGGTATTCGTGCTTTGTAGTTGGTAGCGCGAGGATTGAATAATAAAACTTGGGTGCTCATGAGTAAAAGGGTGTGTTCAATTTTGTGCCTGCAATATAGGTTTCGTAAAATAATTTCGGTGGTTTCAAATTGAGTAATAACAAAACACAAAAAAACCATCTTCGCCCATCAAAATTTTTACCATGCTTCGTAAACTCATTCTCTTTTTTGTGGTGCTGGTAACGGCACTTTTGCTGTTACTTTTTTTTCGACCAAATCTTACGTTATCCAAAACAGAAGTGAAGGCAAAATACAGTTTGCCCAATTCTCATTTTCTTGCCTGGAAAGGTGGTGAACTACACTATACAGAAAACGGAAACGATAGCAACATGACGGTGCTCATGATTCACGGTTATGGTGGCAGCAGTAGAGATTTTTATGCGCTCGATTCACTTATCAATCATAGGTATCACGTTTACCGAATTGATTTGCCAGGCTTTGGTCTTTCTGACTTTCCTTTCGCATATGGCAAAACAAATTTTCATGATGCTTATGCCGAGTACTTTAATTTTTTGCTCGATACCTTGCACATTGACTCTTGTTATGTAATGGGTAATTCGTTAGGTGGTTTAATGTCCATTGAACTTACTTCTCAGCATCCTGATAAAGTAAAAAAGCTGATTTTGTTTAACAGTGCCGGATACGATTTAAAAGAAGTAATGAAAACAGCAAATGCCGATTTCTTTCGCTTATGGCCGGTAAAACAGTTTGTTAAACGAGGAATACCAAAGTTTATGACTGCTGCCGGAATCAGCCGCGTTGCCTTTGACCATAAAATGATTACCGATGAAAAAATTACTCGTGTAAACAGTTTCTGGAATAGAGAAGGAAATTTAAAGCACATCGTAGAAATGGCAAATGCAACCGAGCCTTTTGATGAAAATAAAATACATAACATCAGTTGTCCTACTTTAATCTTTTGGGGCAAGCAGGATAAAATAGTTCATGCGGAATATGCCGAACGCTTTCATCAGGATATAAAAGGCAGTGAACTCATTGTTTACGATTCATGTGGACACGTGCCCATGATGGAAAAATTAATGCAGGTGCAACCTGAGGTGATGAAGTTTTTTATTAATTAGTTTAGTGCTCCAACTAATTTCCTGCACTCAATACAGAACTGAAAAAATCTTCGGCTGCCGATGCATCAACTGACGATTTTCCTCTGCTTTCAATTCTTGAATAAGTGGCGTAGCCAAAAGGATCAACCTCGCGCGAATATCCTTTTACCAATTTTCCATCCTTAAACTCCCCGCAGTACATACCTCCATTTGAGTTGCGCAATTCACCATAACCATTACGTAAATTATTTTTGACCCCACCAAAGTACATTTCACCGTTTTTATCCTTCCAAAGAGAGGTGCCACTTTGCAATACACCATTACTAAATTGTCCAAGCAAATAACTTCCACTTTTATATTTCAACCAACCAAAACCATTAATGGTATCAAAACTATATTCACCGCAATACTCAAAAAAATCATTATTTATTGAAGCCACACCACCCGCAAAAATTCCTTCAATAAAGTTTCCCTGAAACACATTTCCGTTTTCAACAAGCAATCCTGCACCATCGGGGGTACCTCTTCTTTTATCACCGGCATAGCTCTTTTCATCACTCACAAATTTGCGATTCCCGAATTGTTTAGAAATTTCAACACTCATGGTGTTTCGCATTTCAGAAATACGTTGAGTAAAATCATAGCTCATTCTGTAAACAGAATCGCGCAATAGAAACAAATAATCATTGAAAGCATTTCCGGTAAAGCCATCTGTAACGGCAGTTGCCTTTTCCGGTTTTTCCTTTACTGAGAGTGCAAGTTGAGGGGCAATTTTTTTAACTACTTCAAGTTGTTTGCGCAACCGAATCTTATTCAAAGGGTCTAACTCAATCACCTTACCATCATCTGTTTTTACAGCATGAATAACAGGATAATCCATTACGGCATCAGTAAATGATAGAAGATATTTATAGAAAATCGGTTTTGCAAACGTAGTATCTGTACTTCCTTTATTCGTAAAGATTAAACCGTGTTCGTCTGTATCGTAAGTAATCGTGCTTCCTTTCGAAATTCCTGTTGTCTGTTTTATGGCTAAAAGAATAATTCCTTTTTGCCTATCGTGGGTTACGGTTATAGAGTATATCTGTGTTTTGCTTTCTTCAAACACTTTGTATACGGTTTGAAAAATATTAGAGGTAATTCCGTTTTGAGTTCGGTCGTATAAAATTTCGCGCGCTCCCCACTGCGGATCGGTCAGTTTTCCGTTCAAATAATCCTGCGAAAATCCAAAGAAGCAAAAGGCAGATAGAACAATAAATAGTAGATTTTTTTTCATGCAGTGTTGTTATTCGCAATTAGTGCCGTCTATCTTTATAAACCCTCCATCAGCCGAATAATAAATGTAAGGCGTAGCATTATATGAATCTCCTCCTTGTTCAATCTTCGCTTTGAATTTATATTTTTTGTAACCCGAAGGCAACGTTTCTACAAAAACCAAGTTACTTATCTCTTGCACCTCATCTGAACTATTGATAGTAACTCCACATCCCGAAATTCTTTTCCCAACCAAATCGTTCAACACTTTTGATTCATTAATCGCGGGTGTTCTTTCTCTAGGTACAGGAACTGTTTCGCGTTTGGTTAAAGAAGGTTCGTGATAAACTGTATTTGTAACAGGAACTGAATTACGATTTTCTTTCTTCACTCCTTCCGTAGTGGTATTGTTACTAGCTTCAGCAAGGCTTGCCTCGGCTATTGGCTGCGGAATTGTAGAAGCTGTTTCCGAGGCAGCAGCATTTTCTGCCATTGATAATGTATCATGATTGATCGTTGGAGTTTCCTCCAATGTCGAGGAAGGTTTTTCAGCACTTTGCGAAACAGTTGAACTGCTGGTATAAATATTCGTGAAGTAAAAGTAGGCTAAGCCAATTCCAACAGTCAATACTGCCAACAATAATAGAAGAGCACCACTGCTCTTTGGCTTCTTCTTTTGAACAGGCTCATTGGCTAAAGACGGTTCCGCTGTATCTACATGCTCCGGAACAAGTTGTTCTTTTCTCACCAATTCAAA
The DNA here is from genome assembly GCA_947479455.1 of Bacteroidota bacterium. Classification (GTDB taxonomy): domain Bacteria; phylum Bacteroidota; class Bacteroidia; order Chitinophagales; family LD1; genus Bog-950. The sequence continues at coordinate 32,889 of CANJZE010000003.1, read as the reverse complement.
TTCTTGCTTCAGCCGATTATGCTCTTGTTCTATCTGTTGCTGAATTTCATCGCGCATTTGGCGCAACATGTCAACCGTTTCCTGTTTGTGTTGTTCTGTTTCTTCTTTTACTCGCAGAATCTCTTCTTTGAAACTCGCTTCAAACTTTTCTCGTTCAAGCGTGTCGCGCAGTATCATTTCCTTCTCCAAAATTTCTTTTCTTCTTCGGTCGTGCTCATCCAATTCTCTACGATTCATTTCCTGACGCACAAACTCAGCTTGCTTTTCCTCCTTTTCTGCCAATTCTTTTTCAATTTTTTCTTTTTCAATACGCAGTTTCTCGAGCACATCGCTTTGATCGGAGAGTAAAATAAAAGCGGGAACAAAAAACGGATTCACAATACCGCATTCGCTGCAATATCGTTGGCTTAATTCAAGTTGATTGCCGCAGGAGCTGCAAAACTTTTTCATACTTTGTTTAAATATGAAGCCCAAAGAAACACCTGCACAGGGGTTCACAACTATTATTTATCAACAGGTGTGCTTTTACGAAACTCCGCTATTTACAGAGACAAATAATCAGTAATCTAATAATGGCCAAAAAATAATTTTTGCCTCATTACTTTACATTTCAAAAATAAGAGTATATATTGGCATTCAGAAATAGCGACACACTATTTTTAGGATTCAGTATTATAAAGCACAACCCTGTTATAACAAAAAAATCAATTGTAGATTTTTTGTTGCTGTGTTTTTAAAGAACCATCCGGCATTATGGTAAACATATTTTAGAATTTGTTTACGACCAACACAAAGTAGAAGTGGCGATGTCGCCACACGCTTTACCAAATGCTATTCATTGCGTTTTTGATTTGTTTATATAAACTTAAAATCACAGCTATGAATCCTATTTCTACTCCTCAAGGTAATTCTGCAATTACCCAATCATCACCTCTTTTATCAGCAAAAAAAATAATAGCGCTTTCAGCGTTATTTCTTTATATACTTCAAACCCCTTTAAAAATTTTAAATAAATTGATTATGAAAAACAATTTTACTTCTACAACAATCTTGTCTACCTTTAAGACTCACTTAACTATTATTTTTGTGGCTTTGGCTTTACTAGTAGCTATACCTAAGGAAACAATAGGACAACCATCTTATACACAATCAACAATTACCTATAGCTTAAGCGCACGACCGGCAAATGCCATTTCTACAATAGATTGTGATGACTGCGACTACTCTAGAAATATTGGTTTTACTTTCAATTTCTTTGGAAATAATTATACAACTGTAGATGTTAATACAAATGGTCTATTGACATTTGGCGGTACAAGCACCGAATGGGTTAACCAGTGTCTTCCGAATTCAACAGCTCCGAACAATGTAATTGCCGCTTATTGGGATGACCTTTATTTTGCCTATGGTTGTACGCCAACTTTTTTTAATGATGGAACTACGGGGTCCTCGCCTAATAGAGTATATACTGTTTATTATGAAGCCTACAGTACTGTAGCCGGAGGAACTTGCGCTAATTATGTGTATGTGCAAGTAAAACTGTTCGAAACAAGTAATAACATTGAGGTACACCTTCAGCAAGCTTATAATAACAGCAGCGCAACAATAGGAATAGAGAATAGTGCAGGAACTGTAGGTTATCAAGCTGCCTGCAACCAGGGTTTGACTAACGGAACAGCATGGCGTTGGACACCATGTATTGGTTCGTTTACATCTTGTTCTTCTGATGTTGTGGTAAATTCTACATCGGCAACTTGTGCCGGAGCCGCAGTTAGTTATTCTACTCCTACTGCTACTTGTGGTTTAGTTAACCGTACCTCGGGTTTAGCGAGTGGCGCTACATTCCCTTTGGGAACTACTACAATTACTCACACTATATCGCCTGGAGGAGCCACTTGTACATTTAATGCAATCGTTACAGGATATGGAATTGCTGCTGAAGGAAGTAGTTTACCTGCACCCACAAGTCCAAGCGGCTGTGGTACCGGGCAAGTAGCGGTGGGTTCAGGCGCAACAAGAACGATATCCATATCACCTAATACTTACTATAATCTTTCTTGGGGTGCGCTTCCTGCAAACATTAATCAGGTACAAATTGTATCTAACGGAACCGGTGGCACTATAACCGGAAATAATACTAACTGGTTTTCCGGAACCTCTAATAGTATGGTTGTACAGGCAAGCAGAAGTAGCTGTACTTGGGTAGCAACCTCAGCAGTACTTACCTATAATAGGGTAACACCAGCTACGCCAAGTGCTATTTCAGGAAACTCAGTGGTATGTAGTGGTACATCTAATACATATAGTGTTACAAGTGTTACCAGTTTATATAACTGGACTTATCCTGGCGGCAGTCCTGCCCCAACTGGCTCAACTAATAGCGTTACTTTTTCGCCAACCGTGGGTGGTACATTAACTGTTTTTGCTAACAATGATGGGTGTGTTAGTGCAGCATCGAGTACCAAAGCAATTACTGTAAATACATTATCCACTGCACCTACTGGCATCACTGGAACCACTGCCTATTGTCAATCTGTAGGAAGTACATCATTAACAGCAACTGGCGGTACAACAGGTACAGCTGGAGTTGATGTTTGGTATTCAGGAGCATGTGGTGGTGCCGGAGGATTTGAACAGGATTGGGGTTCGCAACCATATACGACTTCGGGTACCACGGTTAATTCAACTGCTAACGGAGTATTAAATGTAACTTCTACCAATGGTGACCCAATGATTGTGATGCATGGAATAGGAACTTTTGCTCCTGCAACTTACAAAAACATACAGATACGGTATAAGGTTACCGCAGGTACCGCTGGTACTGCTGAAATATTTTTTACAAGTGCCTCTCTTCCTGGCGCTACTGGAGGTTACTCTGTAGCTGGAGCATTAATTAGCGATAATGCTTGGCATACTTTAAACATTGATTTATCTACCAATGCACTTTACAATACAATAGGTAATATTACCGGCTGGCGTTTTGATTGGGCGGGTAATACTGGTGTTACAATGGACATAGATTTCATACACCTGGGAGCCGGAGTACTTTTAGGTACCGGTTCGCCTATAACTGTTAGTCCTCCAGTAGGAACAACCACCTATTACGTAAATCGCAAAGGCGCTTGTAATAGTACTACTTGTGCCTCACAGGTAGTCACAGTATATCCTTATCCTACTTTTACTACCACTCCATCTAATATTCTTTGTAATGGTGGAACGTCTGGAACTATCTTGGTTAACGTAACCACAGGAACGAGTCTCTTTCGCTTTTCAAAAGATGGAGGAGGAACATATCCTGTAGTAAATCAAACTAGCCCGTATACATTTACAGGTTTATCGGCAGGTGCGTATGACATTATGATTCGAGATGCAAATGGTTGTTTTAGTGTTCCTGTTTCAACTATTAATCTTACACAACCTGCTAGTTTACCTACACTCACCGAAACACACACTGCTGTGCTTTGTAATGGAGGAAGTACTGGAACAATTACGGTAACTGCTGCTGGTGGAACACCCGGGTATACCTATTCGAAAAATGGAGCAACCGGTCCTTTCCAGGTTAGTAATATATTTACCGGACTTGCCCAAGGCAGTTATTCCATCAGGGTGAAAGACGCTAACGGATGTGAAACTGCAAATACAAACGTAACAATTACTCAACCCTCAGCTTTGTCCTTTACCACAAGTAAAACAGACGTAGTTTGTTTTGGAGATAATAACGGAACAATAACATTGAACGGAAGCGGAGGAGTTGCACCTTATCAATATTCTAATGATAATGGAAGCATCTATAACGCAGGTGCTGATCCATATACTTTCAGCAGTTTAACGCCTGCGAGTTACCTTGTTGGAATCACAGATGCAAATTCTTGTCCCACTACCTTTGTTAGCGTAACAATTAATGAACCCGCGGTTCTAGGTTTTACCACTTCACAAGTTGACGTGCTTTGCAATGGTGATAATACCGGATCTATTACTGTATCGGCAACTGGTGGCACCACCATTTATAGATATTCAAAGAATAACGGATTAAGCTATCAACTTAGTAATGTGTTCAATGGATTGACTGCAGGCACTTACGATATTGTAGTGAAAGATGCGAATAACTGTATCACCTCAGCTCAACAGGTTACAATTACAGAACCTACTGGAGTTACCTTTACAACTTCCTTGGTTCATGTACTTTGCAACGGAGACAATACCGGAAGTATAACAATTGCTGCAGGGGGAGGAACACCAGGATATGAATATTCTGATGATGACGGTTCGAATTTTCAGATAAGCAATGTGTTTAGTACACTGGCGGCAAATATTTATCCGGTTAAGGTTAGAGACGCTAATGGATGCGTAACAGCAGCAAGTAATATTCAAATTTCAGAACCATCCTTAGTTACTTATACTACAAGCTACACTGACGTAAACTGTAACGGAGCTGGTGATGGCACTATAACAATAAACGGAAATGGTGGAGTGCCACCTTATCAGTTTTCTATTAATAATGGAAGTACTTTCCAGTTTGGTCCAGATCCATTCACCTTCATCAATTTGCCGGCCGCAAATTATATGGCCGGCATAAGAGATGATAATGGTTGCATTCAAGGATTTACAAGTATTACTATTGTTCAACCTACTGCCATTACTTTTACTACTTCACAAGTGAACGTTTTCTGCTTTGGAGGTAGTAACGCATCAATAACAGTCAGCGCTGCGGGTGGTACAGGAACTTACACTTATTCAAAAGATAACGGAGTTACCTTTCAATTACCAAATATTTTCACTGGATTAACCGCAGGAACCTATCAAATTAAAGTGAAAGATGCCGCTGGCTGTATTACTAACGCTTCAAGTGTAACTATAACACAGCCTGGTTCAGGATTAACGGTCACTGCATCAAATGGTAGTCCATATTCTACTACCGTAACAGCTAATCTATTTTCAAATCCTTCCGGAGGAACTCCGGGATATACTTATAATTGGAGCGGTCCGGCATCGTTTGCAACAAACCCCGCACACTTACTTCAAAATCCTACACGCACTCCAACTACTGTAAACATGACCGGCACTTATAAAGTGACCGTAACAGATGCAAATGGATGTTCGGCTTCAGCCCAAACTGTTATGAATGTGTATGATGGGTATGTTTGGATAGGCACAACCAGCACCGATTGGAATAACAACAGCAACTGGAGTTTTCAGGTTCCAGATTATCCAGATGATTGCACTCAGAAAGCCTATATTCAAGCAGGAACACCTTTTGCTCCTACTGTAAATATTCCTGGCTTAACTGTAGGAACAATCACCTTAGTAAATGGGGCTTCTCTTACCCTAAATAATGACCTTATCCTTTGCAGTAATTTAGTTGGTTCTGTAACATCTATTGTAAGCACGATTAATGGTTCAGGAAAATTGATTATGAAAAGCACTCCGAGTATAGTACAAACACTTACCGGAAAAAGCAAATTCAATGCAATCTTGCAAATTGATAACACTGCTGGCGTTAGCATTAATACTGCAGCTACTCAAATTGCAAATGCGTTAGAGTTAAAAACTGGAGTAGTGAACGTAACTGCTTCGAATTTCCTTGTGTTTGTAAGTAACTCAGCCAGCCATTCTGCCATTATTGACAACTTTAGCCCAGGCATGAACGGTTCTATAAGTGGGGCAGTTACCATGCAACGGAAATATGATGCTCCTACTTCTCCTTCGTACAAAACCCAGCACTATATGGGTTCGCCAATCGATCAACCACTGTACACTGCATTTGGTGCAAATGGAACTGAAGGTAGAGTGATAAACACCCTTTGCGATGAGAAAAAATCAAGTGCAAATTCACCTATAGGTAACATGGCCAAGTTTGACGAAAACTGGCCAGATGCCGCAGTTTGTAACCTACAAGGTTGGTATATTGTAAAAACAGGCAATACCGAAAATGCACGTGGGTATTCCGTTTCAAGAGGAGGTGCGGGTATTCTGAGCATTACCGGTAATGCTAACCAGGCAACAAGTTATACTCGAACATCGTTAACTAATAGTGGATGGTCTAACATGACATTACAGGGTCATAGAGATACTTCAGGTTGGCACATTCTTTCAAATCCTTGGTTAGCAAATTTATCGTTGAGTTCAAGTGGTGGAGCCGGTATGGATAACCAAGTTGCTGTTTGGCAAACAACGGGTCCTTATGCTGGGGGTTATAGATATTACCAGGTAGGTTTTGAGGCGGTAAATATAGCTCCATTCCAAGCATTCCTAGTGCACAAGACTGCTGTAGGAGGTTTGGCAAACTACACCATTAGTGGTTCAGACCGTGTAAGAACACCGTCTTCAGTTTATTTCCATAGCATGAACAACGACCAAGAATTGGCCATTAACGTTGACAATACAAATGGTTTAAGAGATAGAACAATCGTAGCCTTCAATACACAAGCAACTGACAATTTTGATGCAGTGTATGATGGCAATAAGCTATGGGGAGATCCGGATAGGCTCAGTCTCTATTCTGAGAATAACAATATGCCGATGGCAAGAAATACACTATCCTCCATTAGTAACAATACAACAATTCCTGTAGGATTTGATGCCGGATTACCGGGTGCTTTCACCATGAGTTTTGAAGGGTTGAATTCGTTTGACGCTACCAGTTATATTATGCTTGAAGATAGAAAGACCAATACATGGCATGACGTACGAAATGGCAATTATTCATTCACGGGTGATACAACTGATAACCTTGACCGTTTTGTGTTACACCTTACTCCACCTGTTGTTATCAACCATACTGATGCCACTTGTAACACATTAGGTGTAATACATGCTGAACAAGTTGGAATAGCTAACTGGAATTATGTTGTAACAAATAGTAATGGAGATCAGATTAGCAGCGGAAGTTTAAACAACAATAATCCCATTACTGTGAATGCTGCACAGGGAGTTTATACGATTACACTCGTTGACAATCATAACTATACTGTGGTTAAACAGATTCAAGTAAATGGTGTTCAGGTCGTGCAATCGTCTTTTGTAACTTCAGCAAACATTGTAGAGCAGAATGAGGATGTAACCTTTACATCTACTTCTACAAATACAACAAACAACGTTTGGGAATTTGGCGATAACACCTCTGCTAATGGTTTTGATGTGGTACACAATTATACTTCTCCGGGCGTTTATAGTGCCACACTTACATCGACTAATTCAGACTGTAATGGCACAAGCACACAACAAATTACGGTAACCGAAAAGGCAACTACTGATATCAATTCTATTACTGACAAGTCGGGGATTACCATTTGGAGTAACGACAATACCGTTTATGTTGATTTTGGCAAGCAACCTAAAGTGGAAGCCCAGATTGAAATATATAATGTCCTTGGTCAACAATTGAGCAGTGAAAGATTTGGTCGCTCTTCCGTTTATCGCAGAGCTTTTACAAATCTTGAAGCCGCTTATGTTATTGTAAGAGTAAAGAACAACGATGACATTACAACTAAGAAAGTGTTTGTAAGTTCGAAGTAGCGGAATGCCATCACTAAAATTTAGTCCCCTTCAGTAAATCTGAAGGGGACTTTTTTGTTTATAACAATGCCTGTTTTATATACTTACAACGAGATAGGTAGCCTGAACGCGGATTACTTTAACCACTGCATCTTTAGAAATAAAATTTCCATCGGCTATGGAATCGTATTGAAAGTTATTAATTTCAATTTTCCCCGAAGGACGTAGGTTGGTTACAGCAATTCCTGTTTGCCCAATTAAACGCTGCAACTCATTATCGCGAACAGAAAACCCATCGACAGTTTTCATTTCAGCCTCCACTCCCATTTTTTTGAACAGAGTTGAATCAAAAAGTTTTTGGCCCAACGCGATAATAAGTATTAACGGAAGTGCCATGGCTAAACTTACAACTAAAAACGAAACAGCTAAACTTCCTTTTGGCACAAAGGTAAAATCAAAATCAATGTTGCGCACCAAAGCCAGCGTGAGACCAGCAATGGTAAGCACGATTCCGCTGATACCAGCAATACCAAAACCAGGGATAACAAAAATTTCGAGAACAATTAAAATAATACCTGAAGCAAAAACCAGTATTTCCCAATTGGTGGCTAAACCTTCGAGATAAAGTGGTGCGAAATAAAAAAGTGCAGCAATTAATGAAAGCCCAATAGGCAAGAACGTGCCTGGTGCTTTAAATTCAAAATAAATTCCTGCAAAAATAAGCAGCAAAAAAATTCCTGAAACAGCAGGATTTACCAACCATAACAAAAGTGTTTCCACTAAAGTTGATTCATGATTTTCTAACACAAACTCCCCTTCTTTCAACTTCGCTAAAACATCTTCGAGTTTTTCAACTTCTGCATTGCAGTAACCATATTTGATAGCTTCATTGGTACTGAAGGTTATAATTTTGCCTTTGGGTTTGATTGAATCAATTTCCAGGTTCTCATCCGTCATGCCTTCTGCTATTAGCGGGTTTCTTCCGGTTTGCTCGGCAGTTGCTCGCATTTTTTTACGCATATAGCTTTGATATTTTTCAGGCATCAACTCGCCTTGTTGATTGACTACACTTGCAGCGCCAATAGTAGAGCCGGGCAGCATGTAAATTGAATCGCAGGCAATGGCTATAAGTGCACCTGCACTGGCGGCATTGTTGCGAACGAAAACGATCGTAGGAATTTTTGTTTTTAAAAGTGCGGTGCGAATGTTATCTCCATCCAGCACCATTCCACCGTAGGTATCCATGTCAATAAGAATGTACGCTGCGCTTTTTTTCTCTGCTTCAGCAATAGCGTATTCAGTTAAACGAGTCATGGCCGGACCAATTTCTTCGTGCATTTCGAAGGTATATACAATTTTGGTTTGAGCCGATACGTTTACTATACTGAACAGAAAGACGTAAAGTAATGTGGGAATGTTTCGAGTTAGGTTCATGACGTAATAATAGCGCAGATAAATTTGTGTTGTTCATCAAATAAAAAACAATGGGAAGAATTTGGATGGTTGTATTGTCTTTTTCATTAGCAAGCTTGCAGTTAGATGCTAATATACAAACTCGAAAACACGTGGTAAAAAAAGGAGAAACGATTTATTCAATTTCAAAAAAATATGGCTTAAATGTAAATGACGTGCTAAAAGCAAACCGTAACTTATCCAATTCAAACATACGTATAGGTCAGTTATTATTAATTCCTATTGAAGACACAGTACTACAAACTACATCCGCTGAACGTTCAAGCTACAAACCGATTTTTGTACCATCAACTCCCGACACACCCTATCGAGATGAAGACATGCGCGAACGAAATGTAATTCCTTCGGTAGCAACGAACGAAACAGGAATAGACAATACTACAAGTACCCCCGTTTCAAAACCTGTAACAAATGTTGCCAATGAATATCCATTCTTGTTTAATCAGTATTCTATGTTAGGAATGAAAATGAAGAAGAATAAGGGAGCTGCCAATTATCTAACCACCGTTACTTCAGGAAATCAGAATCTTGCTTTTTATAACGAGGCAGAAACAAACTCCATTATACGTGTTACAAATTTATTGAATCACAAAACCATTTTTGTAAAAGTGGTGGGTAAAGTTCCATCTGTCGATTCAAACAATGAAATTGTTCTAAAATTATCAAACAAAGCTGCGGAAGATTTAGGTGCAGTTGAAGAAAAATTTCTCGTGGAGATTGCTTCGTATTTTAATGATTAACGATTTACTCTCCTGTTTAATTGTGATCGCTACCTGAAAGAGAATTTTGCTACTCTTCAAACATTACATTTTCTGGTCATCATCGCTTAATACTACCCACTCAATACTCAGATAACGCATGCTAAAAAATTCAACACTTTAGCCTCGAAGTACTGAACAACGGGCATTAGTGGTTCTAAACAAGAGCAACGCAAGACTGAAAATAATTCACCTGGGTATATGGTTTGAAAATTATACGAATTCATTATTACAACCGGTAAAGCAACCCTTCTACTCTTGGCACCCTCTATTTACAACCAAAGGAGATAATCGCTGGTCTTATTTTTTTGCGATTAATGACTAAAGTTTATTAGTTTGCTAAGATTGTATTGACAATATTTACACGCTCACTTTATAACCCTGATGGAACACACTACCTGAGTATGAAAAGAATTTTACTCCCCGCCTTTTTTGCAATGGCTTTTTTATTTACAGACATACAATATTCGTTCGGAACACATACCATGGGTGTAGATATGACTTACGAATGTATATCGCCAGGGCAATACCGTATTACGTTGCAGGTTTACCGCGATTGTAATGGAGTGAGTATGGTAGGTTCACATCGAATTGATTTTTCATCGGTGCAATGTGGAGTGAATAGTTCAATTACAGTTACGCAGTTAGGTCCTCCTGAAGACATAACACCTGTTTGCCCGCAACAACCTAATGATGCATGTAATGGTAATGGACAATATGGAGTGGAAAAATACACCTTCACCGGCATTTTAAACTTACCTCCGGGTTGCGGAGACGATTGGTTGCTTAGTTGGGAGTTATGCTGCCGCAATGCGGCTATAACTAACTTAACTGACCCACTCAACGAAACTGTTTACATCGACATTTGTTTGAACAATACTATTAGTCCTTGTAATAATTCACCTGTATTTTTAAATAATCCCATTCCATTTTATTGTGTCAATCAACCGGTCAATTACAATCACGGGGTTATTGATGTGGATGGCGATTCGCTGGCATTTCATCCGGTATTTTCACGCTCCAATGGTGGACCCAGCGTTTCTTATGCTGCAGGTTATAGTGGAAGCACACCCTTTAATACCAATGCTATAAACCCCTATACTGTTGATGCCATCAATGGCGATATTAATTACACCCCCGATGCTTTGCAGGTGGCAGTAGCAGCCATTCGAGTTGATGAATATCGTAATGGAGTATTGATTGGTTGTGTTGTGCGCGACATGCAGTTTACTATTATTAATTGCACCAATCAGTTACCTATAGCTTCAGGTATCAACGGTTCAAACAATTACGTGATAACCTTACCTGCGTGTTCCGATACTTGTTTCACGATAACCTCGAACGATGCCGATGCCGGAGATAATGTAACCATGACCAACAACAACGGAATTCCCGGTTCATCGTTTACAACTACTGCCGGACAACATCCTACCGGCACTTTTTGTTGGGCTACTACCTCGGCTGATGTTGGAACTAATTTTTTCACTGTAACTGTGCAAGATGACCATTGTCCAATAACTGGAAATAATACCTACTCCTACACCATTAACGTGGTACCAAGCAGCGATCCACCAGTAAGCGCTGGACCCGATGTAACTATTTGTCCGGGCGTTTCAACCACCCTCAATGCTACTGTGAGTGGTGGTTCTGCTCTTTCATATAGTTGGAGTGATGGAGTGAATACATGGAGCACGCCTTCTATAACCGTGAGCCCTGTTTCAACGACCATTTACACGGTTACCGCTTATTATGCCGATGGATGCTCTAAGAGCGATGCGGTTGTTGTAAACGTTATTTATAAACCCGATATCAGTATTTTTCCAGCTAATTCAACACTTTGCTCTGGTGGCTCAGTAAGTCTTTTGGCTTCTACCGCAGCCGCTAATCCAACTTATCATTGGACACCTACTACCAATTTAAGTTGCACTACTTGTCCAAATCCTATTGCTACACCTACTACTTCGGCTACCTACTGTGTATACGTCACTATAAATGGAACTTGTCCTAGCGACACCGTTTGTTCTGTAATAAACAGCGCGGCCCCACCTCCGGCACAAAGTTGCGTGGTTATTTATGCTACTACCAACGGTAACGGCACAGGAACACCCGCCAGCCCAACTAATTTGAGTAATGCTTTGGATATGGCACGCTGTAACAATTCCATCATCAAGTTAGGAACAGGTACTTATTTTACCGACACGGTAATCACCAGCATGTCGAGTTACGTTACACTTGCAGGGGGGTATAATCCTGTAACTTGGATAAAAACAAGCTTGCCCGGTGCCACTACAATTACTCGCACCGCGAACCTTTTGGATGGCCCTGCAAATGCGTTCAGATTAATGGCGCTGTATGTCAACTCTGCAAGTTATTTCCGTCTACAAGACCTAACTATAAATACTGTCAATGCACCAATAGCTGATTCATTCGGTATTTCCACGTATGGCTTGTATTTGCAAAATTGTTCCAACTATGATATTGTTCGTTGTCAATTTCAAGCGGGTAATGCATCGTCAGGCAAAGCAGGAATAGCAGGAACTCCCGGCACAGCCGGGGCTAATGGAATTACTGCGAATGGCCAAAATGGAGCGGCAGCACCAGCGGGTCCAAACCCTGGTGGTGCGGGAGGCCGCGGTGGAAATAGTGGAGTATTTTCTGGCAATAATGCCAATGCCGGATTGGCGGGTTCAGGACCTTCTCCCGGAGCGGGGGGTGCAGGTGGTGCAGGCGCTACAGGTTGCGCGGCAACGTTTGGCAACAATAGCAACTATGGTAGCCCGGGCGGAGCTGGTTTATCAGGCACCAACGGAAATACAGGTTTACCTGGCGCTGCCGGAATATTTTCAGCAGGATTTTATATGCCGGGAACCTTAGGGGGAATTGGTACAGATGGAACCGATGGCTCTGGAGGAGGTGGTGGTGGTGGTAATGGTGGAGCCGGTGCAGGAACTGATGGTGGAGGTGGTGGTTCCGGAGGTAGTGGTGGCGTCCATGGAACGCACGGCACCGGTGGTTATGGGGGCGGTTCGGCCTTCGCTGTTTTTCTTTCCAACAATGGTATAGCAGGTAATTTCATTAATTGCAATATTGGAGCCGCTGTAGCTGGTGCTGGTGGTGCTGGTGGTGCTGGTGGTGCACTTGGTATAGGTGGCACAGGTGGCCAAGGAGCTATAGACGGTACTGGTGGTGTTTGTGATAACAATCCTGGTGATGGAGGAAACGGAGGAAACGGAGGAAGCGGAGGTAGTGGAGGTAGTGGAGCAAATGGACTTTCAGCTCGTATTTATTTATTTTCAGGAACACCTGAAGCCACGGCTGATTCAATGTTTAACTTAAGTGGTCAACCTACTATCAATGTAAACGATGTAAACTGCACTAATCGTCCGGTTAATTTTACTTCAGGTGCATCCAGTAACTGGGATTTTGGAACCGTTTCTGTTCCTCCAACTGCCACTGGTGCCAGTGTGAATACAATGTATACCACCTTTGGCAGAAAGAATATTATTTACAATGGAAATAGCTACGTGGGGTTCTTCAATATCCCTATCGATAACAACACTTTCATTCCCCAAATTACAACTACAGCACATCCTTTTGGAGTAGATACCTTTACACTTTGTCAAGGTTCGGCTGCTAGTTTTACGGGTGTTGTTCCATCAGCCGATATGTTTGATTGGAACTTTGGCGGAGCGCTTGTTCCTAATACTTACAACGGACCTAACTTTCAGTTTCTCCCTAATCTAAGTTTCAACACTGCCGGTACTTTTTTAATTACGCTGCGCATCAATACTACCTGTTGCGGATGGTCGCCTTACGATTCTATTTGGTTAGTGGTTGAACCTAATCCAACTATTGCCTTTAGCGGATTAACCATTTTTTGTCAGGGCGATTCAGTTACAATTACGGCTTCGGGTTCTACCAATTATACCTGGACACCTCCAACAGGATTAAATACCACTTCGGGACCTACCGTGGTTGCGAGACCATTAGTAACAACCACTTATTTAGTGCATGGAACAACTGCAAGTGGTTATTGTTTTGCAGACTCGCAAGTGACAGTGACAGTACGTGTTCATCCTACAGTTACCTTCTCCTCCACTCCTGCTATATGCGGTGGAACAGGAACAATTACGGCCACTCCAAATCCTTCAGGCTCCTACGGTTTTAGCTGGAATGACCCACTCAATCAAACTACTCAAACCGCCACGAATTTACAAGCTGGTGGTTACTCTGTTACCATTTCTGATTTGACTTCTAATTGCACAGCTTATGGAGGTTCACTAATTGGTTCGGGTGGTACGGTGCAAGCATACATAGATAGTAGTGCACCTGTTACTTGCGCAGGCTTTTGTGATGGGGTAGCGAGAGTAAGAGGAATTTTAGGCTCATTAAATTATACCTACCTCTGGAACAACAATGCCACCACACCGAGTATCGTAAATATTTGTGCCAATATTTATAGCGTTACTGTTACCGATGCAATAAGTGGTTGCACAGCTTCGGCCACTGTTACCATTTCGCAGCCGTTACCAATAAACTTATTTATTGTAGATACCATTGATGCCACTTGTGCAAATTCTAATGATGGTTCAGCCCTTGCCGAAGCCATTGGTGGCACAGGATTCTTTACTTATTTGTGGAGCGACCTTACCCAACAAGATACAGCCCATGCTGTAAACCTTGCACCAGGTGTTTATACCGTAACTGCTATTGATGTTAATGGTTGCACGGCAAGTGGAATAGTACCAATACTCTCCCCTCCTCCTGTACTTGCAGACACCCTTACCGTTGTAGATGTAAGTTGCAACGGAGCTGGAGATGGAGCAATAACCTTGAGTGTAACAGGCGGAGTTTATCCGTACACTTACGTTTGGCAACAAATTCCTGCCGAAACAGATAGCATTACTACCAACCTTGCTGGGGGAAATTATACAATTGTAGTAGCCGATATTTGGCAATGTAAAGACACAATTGTAGTTCCGGTATTTGAACCTGCGCTGCTTGCACCTGCTATTGCCAATACAGATAGCGTAAAATGTTTTGGTGGAAGCGATGGCTTGGTTGATTTAAATGCAACGGGTGGAACTAGTCCGTACCAATATTCGTTGGATGGAGTTACGTTTCAGGCGTCAGGAACGTTTACAGGACTTAGTGCTAATAATTATACCGCTACCATTCGCGATGCACATCTATGTATCAATACAATTCCCTTTAGTATTTTTCAGCCGACAGTTTTAGTTGCTACACTACAGGGAACTACAAACGTTAAATGCTTCGCTGGAAATGATGGCACTGCGACTATAACTATTAGCGGTGGCACACCGGCTTATACGGGAACACTCGGAGCGCAAACTGTTTCTACTTCGCCTTTCACCTTTACCACACTTGCCGCTGGAAATTATACTGTTACTGCTACTGATGCCAATGCTTGCAGTACAACGGTAACAGCAAACATTACTGAACCTACAGCACTCGTTTTGAATTTAGTTGGCACTACCCCAACTACTTGTTTTGGTGGTAGCGATGGAGGTATTAATGTAACCGCAAACGGTGGAACGCCTGCCTATCTGTATTCACTCAATGGCGGAGTACCGCAAGCTGCAGGTAATTTTACCAATGTAAATGGAGCGTTGAATGTAGTAGCGGTAATAGATGCCAATATGTGTATTGACACTTTGCAAATTAATGTTCCGCAACCACCGCAAACTATATTTTTAGATACTGCCACCATAGATATAAATTGTTTTGGCGGCAACAACGGCTCTATTGATTTAACCATAACCGGCACCACCGGCCCCTGGACTTTTGTTTGGAACACCGGTGCTATTACAGAAGATATTTCTGGATTAGTAGCCGGTGTTTACCGCGTTACTGTTACCGATAATTTAGGTTGCACAGGAACCGGAATTGATTCTATTGTAATTGCACAGCCTGCGGTTTTAGCATTAACGCAAGTAACACAAAACGTAAGTTGCTTTGGAGGAAGCGATGCGAGTATAACGGTAACAGCTATCGGTGGAGTGCTTGCTTATGTTTATGCCTGGAGTTCAGGACAAAGCACCGCACAAATTTCTAATCTTAGTATTGGTTCGTTCAACATAACAGTTACCGATGCGCATAATTGCACCGTTGCACTTTCGAATATTGTGGTTACGCAACCTGCTCTGCTAACGGTTACCACTGTTGCGAATCAAGTATCTTGTCCTGGCTTTAGCGATGGTAGTGTAATAGCTACTGCTGTTGGCGGAACTCCAGTTTACAATTACAATTGGAATCCTGCAGCACCTAACACGGCAATAGATGCCAACATACCCGCAGGAGTTTACAACGTGACCGTTACGGATGCTAACAGTTGTACGGCTACTTCTACCAATACGGTTATTGAAATGCCGGGAATTGTGATACTAGCAGATATTCATAATGTGCTTTGCGACCCGCTTCACAATGGCTATATTGATTTATCGGCTCAAACATTTAATCCACCCGCTACCTACCAATGGAGCAATGGTGCTACCACACAGGATATCACTTCACTTTACGTGGGCAATTATGCCGTTACCATTACCGATGCCAATAATTGCAGTGTAGATACTTCGTTTACTGTCATCAATGATTCTGCGTTTATGGTAGTAGCTGCACCTCATCAAACCATAATTGATTTGGGCGAGTCGGTTGATATTGTTGCGACTATTAGCGGAGGAACTTTGGCAAACATCATTTGGACTCCTTCTGAGTTTCTAAGCTGTGGTGATTGCTTAAATCCGAATGCATCACCGGTTAATTCCATTTATTACATAGCCACTGCTACTTCCGATTCGGGATGCGTGGCGAGTGATAAAGTGGTGATTACAGTGGTGCCTGATTACAGTATTTTTATACCAAACGTGTTTACACCAAATGGTGACGGCAACAACGATTTCTTTGAAGTGTTCGGCAATAAAAAAGCCTGGAAACAGTTTGAAGTTCAAGTATTCAACCGTTGGGGAGAAAAGGTGTATGAAAGCGGTGATATGAACTTTAAATGGGATGGAGTCTACAAAGGTCAGCCATCGCCACAAGCGGTTTATGTATACCAAATTCATTTGGTATACTTAGATAACTACACCGATAAACTTTACAAAGGAAGTGTAACACTCGTGAGATAGTAAAGACAGGATGAGGTAGTTTGAAAATGTGAAACGAGCCCTGTGCATGAATACAACAACAAAAAAGCGCGAAGAAAATTCTTCGCGTTTTTTTTATGTTTCTTCTTCATTCTCTAATTATCTCTCTCCACAATCTCTTTCAGCTTCTCTACAAAAACCAAAGTCGCGGGGCAAAGCGCCAGATTGTTTACATACGTTTTCTCGCGTGCCTGATAACGAAAATCGTTGCGCACAAAATGCGGAAAGCCAGAGCAGTCATCGGGGCGAATAGCGTAGATAGTGCATTTATGGTCCTTGCCTAAAAACTGGCAGGGTGTAGAAGTGTTTACAATGTCTTTGTTATCGTCAATGTGCAAATACTTATCAAAATACTGCTTGTAAGTCATCTTCAAATGTTTCGCTATGCGGTTAATGTCTTTGCGCGTGTAAGTAGGCGTCATCTTCTTGCAACAATTTGCGCAATCCAGACACGAAACTTCTTTCCATGCGGCTTTGTCGGCTTCGGCTACCTGTTTTAAAATTCCTTTAGTAGTTGACTTACCTACTTTGCGCAAAAACGAAGCGAGCTTTTTCTTTTTGCGCCAGGCTCTGCGCTGATACGTGGTATACTTAAATGTTGTCATAAAAATTTGAAGAGCACGAAAATATCATTTCCGTTGACGTTGTATTTCCCTTCGTCACCCGTCACCTCGTCCCTAAGTCACTTCGTCATTTCACTTCAATCACCTCAAACAACTCTTCTCTGCCTTTCAGCGTTTCGCGAATGTGAGCATCATCGGTATCGGTTAAAAATATTTGTCCAAATTCATTTGAAGCAATCAACTCAATCAGTTTTTGACTGCGGTCGTTATCCAGTTTATCGAAAATATCGTCAATGAGTAAAACAGGTTTAGTCCCCGAAATGTTATTGCTCTTTATCATTTCGTATTGCGCAAACTTCATCGAAATAATAAAACTCTTCTGCTGCCCCTGCGAACCAAACTTCTTCATTTTATTACTACTGAGGAAGAACTCCATATCATCCTTATGAATACCTACATCCGTTCGTTGCAGCAATACATCTCTGTGCAAACTGCCTTCGAGCAATTCACTAAAAGACTTGTCGTTCAGTTGCGAGTAATAACTAAAACTCACCAGTTCCCTTTCTAAACTTATTTCTTTATAAAACTTTTGAAACAGGGGTTGCAGTTTTTGCATCACCACTTTACGCGCTTCATAAATTTTTGTGCCGAGCGGAATCAATTGACTGTCGTATGTTTCTAAAAGATGTTTATCGGTATGCCGTGTTTCTGCAAAGCGTTTCAACGCGGCATTGCGCTGCGCCAATACTTTGTTATAAGTAATCAGCCATTCAAGATACTCATGATTGATTTGCGAAATAGTTCCGTCCAAAAACTTTCTGCGCTCTTCGCTGCTTCCTAAAATTAATTGACTGTCGTCAGGCGAAATAATAATGCAAGGAAAATTTCCGATGTGGTCGCTGAGCTTTGGTACTACTACTCCATTTACCGACAGCTCTTTGCGCTTGTTCGAAGGTAATTTGTAAACCACTTCAAATGCTTCGCTCTGTCTCTTGAATCTTCCTTCCAATCTAAAAAAATCTTTCCCGAATAAAATATTCTGTTGGTCCACCGAATTGAAATAACTTTTGGTTAAACACAGATAGTAAACCGCATCAACAATATTGGTTTTGCCCACACCGTTTTTGCCTATAAAACAATTTATCTTCTTCGAAAAATCAAGCGAAAGCGCTTCGTGATTTTTGAAATTAAGAACTGTAATTTTGGTGAGAAACATTATTTTCGATACGTGCTTTAGAAGTAATTCTAATTTTAAAGACACGAATTTCAAGGATTACACAAATCCATTTTCTCCTTCCGTGCAATCTGTGAAATTCGTGTCTTTGTATTTTTTTAAATCAAAAAAGGAATGGCGAAAATAACCAAACAGACCTATTTATATTGGTATGAGCTCATGCTCAAACTGCGCAGATTCGAAGAACGCGCGGGCATGTTATACGGCCAACAAAAAATACGCGGCTTCTGTCATTTATATATTGGTCAGGAAGCTGTAGCTGCCGGAACCATGAGTGCATTGCGCGCAGACGACCGAATGATTACCGCTTACCGCGACCACGGTCTCGGCATTGCAAAAGGGATTACCTGCAACGAAGCTATGGCTGAACTTTTTGGAAAAGCTACAGGTTGCACAAAAGGCAAAGGCGGTTCTATGCACTTCTTTTCTAAAGAGCATAGTTTCTTTGGCGGTCATGGAATTGTAGGCGCACAAATTGGTTTGGGTGCAGGCATTGCCTTTGCCGACCAATACAACGGAAAAGATAATGTCACCATTTGCTATTTCGGTGATGGTGCTGCACGTCAGGGTATTTTGCACGAAACATTCAACATGGCCATGACCTGGAAACTTCCCGTAATTTTTGTTTGCGAAAACAATGGTTACGCCATGGGAACTTCGGTAGGAAGAACTTCAAACGTTACAAAGATTTCAACCTTGGGTGAAGCTTACAATATGCCAAGTGAAAGTGTAGATGCAATGAAGTGCGAAACGGTTCACGAAGCAGTTGAACGCGCGGTAGAACGCGCTCGCAAAGGCGAAGGACCATCGTTTCTCGAAATGTGTACCTATCGTTACAAAGGTCACTCCATGAGCGACCCGCAAAAGTATCGCACTAAAGAAGAAGTAGAAGCGTACAAAAAGCTTGACCCGATTGAAACTACGCTTGATGTAATTCTGAAAAAGAAATACGCTACTCAAACAGAGATAGATGAAATTATTGCTCGTATTGAAATAGAAATTGATGACTGCGTTGTCTTTGCCGAAAACTCTCCTTACCCTAACGACAACGAACTTTACAAAGACATTTATGTGCAAGAAGATTACCCCTTCTTGACTGAATAAACAAAGCGATTATATTCGCACTTCATTTTTAAAAAATAATATGGCAGACGCAAAAGAAAATTTAGGAGAAAACATTCAGGAAGGTTTGGGAAAGGCAGAGCGTTTTTTCGAAGAGAACAAACAGAAAGTTTACATCGGTGCAGGCACTATTGCTGTGGTGGTGGTTGCTGTGGTTTATCTCTTTGTTCAGTATTTGCCGGCACAAAATCTTAAAGCACAAAAAGCTATTTATATGGCTGAGTTTGCTTTCGCAAAAGATTCTTTTGAACTCGCTTTGAATGGTCGCACTACTGGTGGAAATCCTTACAAAGGATTTGCTTCGGTAGCTAATGATTTCGGTTGGACAAAAACCGGAAAGCTGGCTAACTACTATGCAGGTATCTGCTGTTTGAATCTGAAAAAATATGATGATGCAGTTAAGTATCTCAACAAATTCAGCACGAGCGACCAGGTTCTTGGTGCATTGAAATTAAATGCAACAGGCGATGCGTATATGGAACTTGGCAAAACAGAAGATGGAATAAGTGCTTATGAAAAAGCGGCTTCTTATTCTGACAACGAAACATTCACTCCATTTTTCCTTTTCAAAACAGGTTTAGCTTACGAAAAAGCAAAGAAACCTGCCGATGCAAAAAAATACTACGAAAAGGTTCGCGAGAAATATCCTAACAGCGATGAAGGACGCGAAATTGAAAAATACATTGCAAGAGTAAGCGCGCAGTAATACTGCTTAACTCAGATAAAAAAGCCTCCCGTAGAATTGCGGGAGGCTTTTTTTTATAGAACAAGTATCAAAAGTTGTTGTCATCCTGAGCGTATCCTTTGCGAAGCGAAGGAACTTGTATTTTGAATGGACGCATTCCGAATACAGGATGTTTCACTTCGCAAAGCCTACGTTCAACATGACAGAACGATTTGTTTTCTCTCTTACCATTTCAACAGGTAAGCAAAAATAAGCGGAGCAACAATCGTTGCATCGCTTTCCACAATGAATTTAGGAGTATTGATATCTAACTTGCCCCATGTAATCTTCTCATTCGGTACCGCTCCTGAATAAGAACCGTAAGAAGTGGTGGAATCAGAAATTTGACAGAAATAACTCCAGAAAGGAACATCTGTCCATCCTAAATCCTGATACATCATTGGCACCACACAAATAGGAAAATCACCGGCAATACCTCCACCTATTTGAAAAAAACCAACTCCTTTTCCTCCGCTGTTCTTTCTGTACCAGTCACTCAACCAAACCATATATTCAATTCCACCGCGAACAGTGGTTGCTTTTAACTCTCCCTTAATGCAATAAGAAGCAAAAATATTTCCCATAGTAGAATCTTCCCAACCCGGACAAATAATCGGAAGGTTTTTTTCTGCTGCTGCAATCATCCAGCTATGCTTCGGGTCAATTTCATAATACTGTTGCAGCACTCCGCTCAAAATCATTTTATACATAAACTCATGCGGCAAATAACGTTCTCCCTTTGCATCAGCATCTTTCCATAATTCATAAATATGTTTCTGCAATCTGCGGAAAGCTTCTTCTTCAGGAATACACGTATCAGTAACACGGTTGAATCCTCCTTCCAGCAATTCCCATTCTTCTTGCGGAGAAAGGTCGCGATAATTTGGAACGCGCTTGTAATGCGAATGCGCAACGAGGTTCATTAAATCTTCTTCCAAGTTTGCACCTGTGCATGAAATTATCTGCACTTTATCCTGACGAATCATTTCGGCTAATGAAATACCAAGTTCAGCAGTACTCATTGCACCTGCCAGCGTAATCATCATCTTGCCTCCTTCTGCTAAATGTGTTTCATATCCTTTTGCTGCATCAACCAAGGCAGCAGAATTAAAGTGACGATAATGATGCGTAATAAAATCGCGGATTGGACTTGCCATAAAATGATTGTTGGTTATAAGTTAGTTGTAAAAATTAGCGGGGCGAAAATCAGAAATTTTACGAAAGGAAAAAGTGTTGGGTTAAAACAGATTCGTAGAACAGAAAATTACTTTCTGTATCGCTTCAGTTTTTTCTCTTTCAATAACAGTTCTGCAAAACTGTTGTCTTTGAGTGTGGCCACTGTTTGTTCTCTGATTACCCGAAACACTTCTCGGATAGGGCAAGTGATTTCATCAATACATTCTTCACAAGGTTCGTAGTACTTGTGCGCCACACAAGGTACCAAAGCAATGGCGCCATCAAACAAACGCATGACCTCCGCCATATTTATTTCAGCAGCAGGTTTCAATAAATAATAACCACCGCCTTTTCCTTTTTTACTGCCAAGGATTCCTGCTTTGCGCAATTCAAGCAGAATAGCTTCCAGAAATTTTTTCGGAATTTTTTCTTCCGTTGAAATTTCTTCTATCAAAACCGGTTTTGATTTCTCCTGCTTGGCTAAATAGATAAGTGCCTTGATGGCATACTTCGATTTTTTGGTAATCATAAAATGAAGATGGAAAATATTTTTGCATTATTTCTCTACCAAATCGGTAGGGTTTATATTTTTACAGCGCAATGACTCTAACTTCAAAAAAATATTTATCTTTTTTTATCCTGCTACTATTGTTGTTTCATTACTCAAAAGCTGCAGTAGCCACCCGACAGATTACCAATCAAGTGCTAACCTGGACTAGACTTACAAATACATTGCAAATAGATTCTCATTGGGCTATTTACACGGAAGCTGACAACCGAGTGTTGGATAATCCGCCAAAAGAAAATCAGGTAGTGCTGAGGCTAATGGCGCGGTACACATTCAAATCTGGAATAACAATTGGAGCCGGGTACGTAAGTGTTTTCAATTTCCCGAACGACCCTAATTTTAAATCGAATTTAATGATACCGGAACTTCGTCCTTCAGTGGATGTTACTTTCAGGCAATTATTGAAGAAGGTTACCCTCTACCACCGTAGTGTTTTAGAGAATCGTTTCACATGTAATGCATCATCCACAGAATTGAAACCGGGATTTACGTACACGTTTCGTTACCGCTATCGCTTACAGGCAGATTTTTTATTGTGGAAGAATAATTCCAGCAGTGTGAAGTTTGTTCTCTCTGATGAATTGATATTTCAAATGGGTAAGACCATCGTTTATAATGTGTTTGACCAAAATAGAATTTATGCCGCGTTTAATTACGAGCCGCTGAAGTGGCTTGGCTTTGAAGCAGGCTACCTGCACCTCTTTCAGCAACGAAATACTGGTGTTGACTTTTATAGCCGGCATGTTTTCCGATTCAGCATTCACACCAAAATATTTCTGAAACACAAATATTAACGAAGTGAGTACAATTTTACATATTGCCATTATTGGTGCAGGAGCCAGCGGAACTATTACCGCAATTAATTTATTGAAGAAACTACAGCAACCTGCAAGTATTTTTTTGATTGAAAAAAGAAATGAGGCACTCTATCGTGGAGCAGCCTATTCAAGCCAACTTGATTATGAACCTTTAAATGTATACGCAGGTCGTATGAGTTTATACAATGATAATCATGACGATTTTTACAACTGGATTTTAGCAAACAAAAAGAGCAGCGGAGAAATTACACAGGAGAGTTTTGTTTCGCGCAGATGGTATGGTGAATATTTAGAAGCAAACTTAAAAGCAGCCGCTGATAAAAGACAAAAAGAAGTTTCCTTTGCAATTATCCCTACCGCTACAATTAATATTACAAAAGCAGCTGAAGGAAATTATCTGCTGCAACAGGAAGACGAAAAAATAATAGAAGCTGATTTTGTAATACTGGCAACAGGAAATGAAAAACCGGCTGATGTAATATCAAAAGAAGCAATTCTGGTTCTTGGTGAGAATTACATTTCAAATCCATGGAATGAAAATCCAATGGAAAATATTTCAATAGACGAATCAGTTCTTTTAATAGGAACAGGGTTAACCATGGTTGACCATGTGGTGAGTTTTAAAAAGAGAAATCATTCAGCTAAAGTTTTCGCACTCTCACGCAATGGTTTATTACCACGACCTCACAAACATTCGCCTGTTTATAAAATCGAAAAAGAAATTACGAGTGAAAATATCGAGCAACTCAATGCCAATATTGTAGAAGAGATCGAAAAAGCAAAATCGCAGAATCTTGATTGGCGTTCTGTAATCGAAGCATTGCGACCGGTTACTACAAAAATTTGGCAAGCATTGAGCGATGAGTCCAAAAATATTTTCCTGAATAAGTATCGCATATACTGGGATATTCACCGCCACCGAATGCCGCCTGCTTCGCATAACGAAATCAACGAAATGGTTTCACAAAACAAATTTGAAATACTAAAAGGAACAATCACAGAAGTAATAAAAACCGAAAGTGCGTTTCAGATTTACTACAAGGACGCTACAATATTAAATTCAGTAACTGTAAATCGCATTATCAATTGCACTGGCCCCTCAGGTGATTATGAAAAATGTGACAATCCTCTTTTCAAAAATCTTTTGGCTAAAGGTTGGATAAAGAAGGATAAGCATAACATAGGAATTGCAACTGGAGCAGCGGGAGAATTGATTCAGGCGAATGGAAATGTTTTGGAAAATGCATTTGCTGTAGGTCCTTTGCGCAAAGCCATGGAGTGGGAAAGCACTGCTATTCGCGAAATAAGAACACAGGCAGAGCAAGTGGCAGATAAAGTTGTTTCACTGGTGAATGTTCGTGCATAGTAACATTAATGCTACAAACCCTCCAAACTTTTTTCATCACCTTTTTTTGCAACTACAAAATTTCCCATTACCAAATAATCAATATCTGCCAATGAAAAACTGCGCACGGCATCGTAAGGAGAACAAACGATTGGTTCACCACGGATATTGAAGGAAGTGTTTACCAGAACGGAATATTCTGTTTCATCTTTAAAAGCCGTAAGCAGTTCTCGCAACTGCGGGTTTTCGGTTTCGTTTACTGTTTGAATGCGCACGGAATTATCAACGTGTGTAATAGCAGGAAGTTTACCGAGATATTCAGGAAGCACGTTGTAAACCAAAAGCATATAAGGATTCGGATACGCGCAATCGAAATATTTTCCGCAATCTTCTTCCAACACAATTGCTGCAAACGGACGAAAGCCTTCGCGAAATTTCACACGCGCGTTCAACACTTCTTTCATGTTCTTCACCAATGGAGAACCAATGATACTCCTATTGCCAAGCGCACGTGGACCAAACTCCATTCTGCCCTGAAACCATCCGAGTATTTTTCCTTCGGCTAATTTTTTTGCAGCAAATTTTGCGTAGTTCTTTTTGGTTTGCACATAAGGCAAATCGAATTGCTTCAATGCTGCTTCGTAATCTGCTTCTTCATAACCATTACCAAGAAAGGCAGTTTCCATTACAAAATTGCGCGGCTGGTTCAACACTTGATGCTGATACAACAATGCACTTCCTAAAGCAGTTCCTGAATCACCGGCAGCAGGCTGAATGAAAATATTTTTGAAAATTTCGTGCTTTGCGATTAGTCCATTCGCAACACTGTTCAAGCCAACACCTCCTGCAATGCAAATGTTTTCACTCTTAGTTTTTTCTTTCAGCTTACGGCACATATGCAGTATTACATCTTCCACAATTTGTTGAGCGGCTGCAGCAACGTTCAATTCTTTTTCCGTCCAGTCTTTTCCTTCTGTTTTCGATGCTCCAAATAAATCAGTAAACTTTTTGGTAACAGGAGTTTTGCGCGTGTAGTGATAACAGAAGTAACTCATGTCAATTTCAAAACCGCCTTCATCGGTCAGTTTCACGAGTGGTTTCATCTTTATGTATTCTTCACTATTGTGTTTGCCGTAAGAAGCAAGCCCCATTAATTTTCCGGGTCCTTCAATTAATTTAAAACCAAGATGCCGTGAAATTACCTGATAAAAAGCACCGAGCGAATGTGGTGTTACCACTTCCATAAGTTTCTTTATCTGTGTCCCATTTCCGTAACCGGTTAGTGAAGTAGTCCATTCACCTGCACCATCAATAGTCAAAATTGCACTCTCTTCAAATGGTGAAGGATAGAATGCACTTGCCGCATGACACAAGTGATGTTCCATTTGATGGAACTTAAATTTTGTCGGACGAACGGTTGGGAAAATTTCTTTCAGTGTTTTGTCGAGACGGTTCATGTCTTTGAGATAATTCAACATTCCTAGGTTTTCTTCTACGGTAAAACTTCTTTGCTCTCGAAGTAGCGTGGGAATCTTATCCCAAAACTTAAGAAGGAAAACAGGAACTTTTGAATAAGAGATAGATGGCTTCCAGAAAAAAGTAACGTGGTCAACATCGGCTAAGTCAATTTTCGCAAAATCGAAACAAGCCTGAATAGCTTTTTGCGGAATGCCGCCATAGTGTTTCTTACGATTCAAGCGCTCTTCTTCCACCGCAAAAACAACTTTGCCGTCAATTACCAAACTCGCTGCCGAGTCGTGTCCGTAACAATTGAAACCGAGAATTATCATGAGTAAGGTTGAGTTTTATGTTGTAAAATTTTTGTTCAACGAACGGTATGGAATAATGGAATTAGGGAAAAATGGATGAACCAAAAGACAAGTTCTGTATTTCATTATTCCAACATTCCAATCTTCCATTTGTCATTTCCCTTCACTCTTCTTTGCATCAATAGCCGCTTGCAAATTATTTTTAGCTAATTGATTTTGCGGATTTGCTTCTACCGCTTTCTTTCCCGCTTCAATGGCTTTGTCCCAATCGTGCAAATTATTGTAAGCACTGCAAATGTTGTTGTAAGCTAAATCATAATTCGGGCGAAGTTTCAATGATTCTTCTGCGGCATGAACGCAATCCAAAAACTTTCCCTGATTGTAATACTCCAAACTCAAATTGATGTAATTTTCAGGAGTAGGGTTTGTTTTGCATAAGTTTTCGAGCAACTCTGTTTTGTTTTTAATGCTTGCGTTGTAGGCAGGGTTTGTTGTGAGTTCTGCATGAAGATTTACGAGTGCAGGATGCTTGGGACTTAAGTTTAATCCCTTATCAACCATTGCAATTGCTTCACTAATACGTCCATTTATTTTCAGCATGTTAGAATAATAGAAATAAGCATTTGGGTTGTAAGCATTCAACTGCATACCGTATTTGAAGTTGCTTTCTGCTTCAGCAGTTTTTCCTTGCGCGTTGTAAAGTACACCAAGGTTGATGTAGATGTAAGAGTAATAAGGCCATTCTTGTTTTGCCTTCAAAAAATATTCTTCGGCTCCTTTGTAATCGCCTTTGCCCATCAAAACATTTCCATAGTTCATTAAGCCGCGACCATTCTTTGGCGATTTGATAGTTACATCATACCAAAGCTTTTCGCCACTGCTCCACACATCGCAACGAGTGCGCAAACCATAAACGTGTGCGGCAAAAAATAAAGCTATCGTTAAACTGACCCCGACTTTTGAAAATGGAATTCGCTCTAATGTTTCTTCATACTTCAAATACAAAAGATACAAAGCCCAAACGCAGGCAATGGTTAAACCGATATAAGGAAAGAACACGCGGTGGTCGTTGAGCACTTCGGCAAATGGAAAAATACTTGAAGTAGGTAACAACGCGAGATAGAACCAAAGAATACCAAAAGCAATTGGGCGTGTTTTCATTTGCAACGATGCGCGATAAGCCATGAAAAGTGTTGCAGAAATAAAAGCTAAGCCAATAATCACGCGGTCGTCATACCAATTTTTAATCAAGCCCCAATCTGTATCGGCCGATAAATCAAAAGGCAGAAAATAATTTTTAACGTAGTGCACAAACACAAAAGTTTCGGTGAGCAGGTATTCAAACTTGTTGTAGCCACCCGAAGTCCAAGTGGGCGGAGTCATATGTTTTGCAAACCAAAACAGAAATGCAGCAAGGAAGAATGCGGGCAGAACAGAAATCAAAATCTTCAACCACGTATTTGGCTTGCTTACATTTTGCAGTGAGTTGTTCTCTTCAAAAAAGAAAACATACAGAAAAGCAAAAGGCGCCACCAACACGCCTGTTTCTTTTACAAAAAAAGCGCAAGTCATAGGAATGAGATAGAGTTGATACTTGCGCAGGTCTTTAAAGAAAATGAATGTGCAAAGCGAAACAAGAATCCATAAAGTACTAGAACCATCGGAGCGCGAAATAATGTAGTTGATAGTTTCGGCATTGGCGGTGTGCAACAGAAACACGGCAGAAACAAGAAAAGCGATATATGGATTGAACTCACTCTTTAACGCTACATCAAAAATCTTGAGCGAGAAAAAATAAATGAAAACCCCCAACACCAAAAACGAAATGAAAATGTGCACGTGATAAACAAAAGGCATTGGTTCGGGTTTGCCCGCGAGCCAGTAATCAATCGTATTCAAAATAGTCAAGCCCGGACGATATGCCTGATTAGCGGGAAGCGAACTTGTTGTAGTTGCATCAGTAAAAAACAGTGGAATGTTTTTGATATCGCGGATGTAGGAATTGGAAACAATGGTGTGGTCGTCATCAAATTCAAACGGATTGTTGAAGTGATTTTTATAACCAAAGAAAACCGCAGCAATAAGTATTGCCCACAGTATAAAAAGTGCACGCTTATTCATGTCTCAAAAAATTTTGGTCGAATATAGAAATGCGTTGAGACGATTGACCATTGACAATTGACAATGCGATTAGAGAATGACGAGTAAGCACTACAATTTCTTAGTTAAAACAGCCAATTGCTCTTGTAGTTGTTTTGTTTGTTCGGGAGTGCAGCGTTTTGTCCAGAGCAAAAAGTCAATAGCCATTTTTTTCATTCTTGGATTATCGTCTATGAATGTTGGATTGGCGAACACCACTTTTAAATCATCGGGTATGTGTTTGTTGAAGCCGAGGAATGAAGGAAGAAAATGTTCGAGCATAAAACGCATAAAGCGCAGTTCAGGATTTTTCGGGTCGCGCTCCACTGCGCTATTCAAATAGTTCTTCGACTTTACTACATGTTTCAGTTTTGCCCAGTTGCCTTCATCGTAACTACAACTAAGCCCGTAACAAATACCGCAGTAACTTTCTTCGGTAGGAGTTTTTTTATCAATAGATTCTAAAATATTCAGCAGCGAATCCAAAGCGGGTTTATGTTCGGTTGCTATCACCAGCAAATCGCGCATTTGTTGTTTATTCAACTGCTGAGAAAATATTTCGGCAGGTAAAAACAGAAATAAAAACAGGAGAATACGCAGCATAACTTGTTGAAGTAGTCTTCCGAAAATAAATTGTTTTTACAAAAAACCGAAGCAACAGTTACTTTCACGCGCTTAAATTTTTACAACTATGAAAGTATTGATAGCAGGAGCGGGAAATATGGGTAAAACATACGCGCGCAGTTTTCTGGCTTCGCGATTTATTGAAGCCAATGATTTGTTTGTGCTGGAGCGTTCGCAGGGAAGTGTTTCTTCTATTCAGAATATTCCTCAGGGCAATATTCATCCGCAGGCAGGTGAATTTATTTCACAAGCCGATATCCTAATTCTCTCGGTAAAGCCGCAGGATTTTGCTGTGCTCGGCAAACAGATTGCGCCTTATATGCATCAGGGGCAACTGCTGCTTTCAATTATGGCGGGTATTAAAATTTCTACCATTTACGAAAGCACAGGGCTTACTAAAATTGTGCGCGCCATGCCCAATCTTCCTGCGCAAATAGGCATGGGCATGACGGTGTTTACTTCTTCTGCTGATATGGATAGAAAAGAACTTTTCATTATTCAGAATTTGATTAACACCACGGGCAAATCGTTGTATGTGGAAGATGAACGCAAGATAGATGCCGCCACGGCTATTTCGGGCAGTGGACCTGCTTACGTTTATTACTTTATGGAGGCCATGATACAGGCGGGCATTAAGATGGGTTTTAGTTTATCGCAAGCAGAGCTGCTCGTGAACCAGACTTTTATGGGGGCGGTGCATTTGCATAATCAAAGTAATCTGACCTGCAACGAATGGATTGAGCGTGTGGCATCAAAAGGCGGAACCACCGAAGCCGCTTTGAAAGTGCTGAGCGAAAACACGGTAAATGAAAATACCGAAGCCGCTTTGTTTGCCGCGTTTAACCGCGCCAGGGAATTAGGAAACTGATAAACGATTAAAAATATTTTCTTCACTCAAAATATTTACCATGAGTTATTTCGAAAACAAAGTTGTTTGGATTACCGGAGCTTCATCGGGCATTGGCGAAGCGCTGGCTTATGCTTTTGCTAAAGCAGGAGCTAAACTTGTGCTTTCAGCAAGGCGTGAGGAAGAACTAAAGAGAGTTGCCGCCAACTGTAAACTCTCTGCTGACAACTATCTTATTCTTCCTTTCGATGTTTCTAAACACGAAGAAGCTGAAGCAAAAGCCGTTGAGGTGCTGGCAAAGTTTGGAGCGGTGGATGTGCTTATTAATAACGCGGGGCTAAGCCACTGGAGCAAGATAAAAGATATGAGTATGGATGTGCTCAAGCAAATTATGAATACGAATTTTTTGGGTGGCGCGGCTTTAACCAAGGCGGTGTTGCCGGCTATGCTCGAAAAAAAGAAAGGGCAGGTGGTTGTTATCAGCAGCATACTCGGCAAAATTGTAACACACAAACAAGCGGCTTACAATGCGAGCAAACACGCGCTGCATGGTTTTTTTGATACGCTGCGTGCCGAATACAGCGGCAACGGAATTAAAGTTTTAATCGTGTGCCCCGGTTTTGTAAACACCAACGTGGCAAAAAATTCTTTGGATAGAAACGGAAACCCGATAGGCAGAAATAATACCATGATTGAAAACGGATTGAAACCCGAATACGTGGCCGCAAAAATTCTCGATGCCATTAAAAACAATAAGGAAGAAATTCTTTTAGCGGGAGCCAAAGAAAAATTCGGAGTGCTGCTCAAGCGTTTTGCCCCGGCTTTGTTTTCGAAGTTTATAAGTGGGAATAAGTTGGTGTAAGGAATTTCAATACAAAAAATTTTGAAAACCTTTTTCATTTGGGAATATCCACAGAAACTGCGGGACTAAACACCAACGGCAAACAAATCGGAAAGAGTTACTTTCATAATTCAACAGACTAAAAATACAAAGCGATGCATTACTGCAAAAGCTGTGGCAAAGTAACATACTCGTATCCTGACTATTATATGGAAGAGTGCATTGCATATGTTCAGCCTGACAAAACCCATAGGTGGGCTGAATGCGATATGTTGGATAAGATTATTTGCGAATATTGCAATCAGGATTTAGCTGGAGTAAGCACTTGTTCCAAGAACCCAGCTATTTTTGGTTACCACCATAATTTTGTAACGAAAGGAGAATATGTCTTACTGAAAATGAAGGCAAATGAAAACGAAGAAGTTGAGCTAATAAAGCGTTATAAAACTTATGGTATTGACAAGCAGCTAATAGATAAAGCTGTTGAGCAAAATGTCGCTCATCTTAAGACTTGGCTACTCTCAAAGTTAAAAAGCAGTTCCAATCTTAAATTACTCAAAGAGTTGATTAGGATAGCTATTAAGAAGAACAGTGAACATTGCGGCAAATTTTTTATTGATGATGAGTTTAAAAGTAAGATGAATAAGGTTGAGAAGTATGAAATGATAAGTCCTCTTTCCATTAGGAAGAAGTATGTAACTAAATCATTTTCTTTAAGTAGTCCTTTCCCGTTGCTTTCTGCACTCAAAATTACATCTAACGCAAAGGATGAAGAAAATATTTCAATAGTTATTTTAGTAGACCGTGAAACTACGATAGAGGTGCAGCAAAAGAATATTCAAGAATTGCCACGCATACTGAATACTATGAACGCATCTAAAGGAGTTTATATCACAACAACAGATTTCCCGCTAACCAATTTTCCTAAAGATTACCCTATTCAATACATTACTGGAAATACCATTGCTGATATTTTGATTGACTTAGAAATTGCAATTAAGCCATTATATAAAATATACGAACCACACACCTTTATTTTTAGAGAGTGGTAAAACGTGCACTCAAATACTCTACCATTTTGTTTTGCCCTGTTTATTAATTAGCCATCAAAAAGTTAAGGTCAACTGACCAAGAACTGCTCTTGCGTTTCTCATAATCAGCCGCGCTGAATAAGGAAATGCTGTTTGCTCTTTCAAACAAGAATTTTTCGAGCGAAAAATTATCTACCTCATTGGTATCGAAGACATGGAGGAAATGAAACCCGTCAGTTTCACCTCTTGGACAATTTTCAATCCATTGCTCATTGATAGGCGGATGAATTTTATAAGGAGGATAGTTCTTCACTTTTTCAAGTGTCTGGGAAGTTCTGTTGCGCCAATATTCATCATGCTTTGCACCCACCTTCTTCATCATTTCTTCGGCTTCTTTCAAATCATCAAAGAAACCAATAACATAGCCAGTGCTTTCGCACTCGCTAACTAGTAAATATCTTTTTGTTTTTGGAGCAATCATTACGTGACAATTTTAAATTAAAAGATTCGAAATAGTAAGTTAGCAGCCTAAAAATGAAACACACTTATAAATTATTCTTCTTCGTTCCCTTGGCATTCATTTGTTGCGGACAGGTCGCCAATAATACTGCTCTGGTTTCACGAACAATTAAAGCACCCGAACAAAAAGGATTGGTTTACGACAAGGGTTCCACCATCAAGACAAGGTTTAACACTCCATTAGGTTTTGAACGAATAGCAGTTGAGGAGAATTCATTTGCTAACTACTTGCGCAATCTCCCGCTCAAACCTGTGGAGTCAAAGGTTAAATACTTCGATGGAAGAATTAAGGGTGACTTTGCTTATGAAGCTGTTGTTGACATGGAAATTGGGAACACCGATTTACAACAATGTGCTGATGCAGTTATGCGATTGAGAGGAGAATATTTTTATGCACAGAAAGACTTTGATAAAATTTCGTTCACTTTGACGAATGGATTCAAAGTGGATTATACCGAATGGATGAAAGGGAACAGAATTATTGTGAACGGGAACAATACTTCATGGAAAAAGACTGCTGAACCGTCCGATACGAGTCTGTTCAACAAACTGTGTCAAAAATTAAATTTGATACAGCATGGAAGAAAAAAACAAAGAAGGATTCGACTTCAAGAAGTTTGAATCAGATGCCATTGAACAATTACGTTCAGGCAAAAAGTTAGAGGGTAAAGACGGCATTCT
>CANJZE010000002.1 GCA_947479455.1 Bacteroidota bacterium | reverse complement strand
GTCTTTACCCTCTAACTTTTTGCCTGAACGTAATTGTTCAATGGCATCTGATTCAAACTTCTTGAAGTCGAATCCTTCTTTGTTTTTTTCTTCCATGCTGTATCAAATTTAATTTTTGACACAGTTTGTTGAACAGACTCATGCGATATTAACTACCCGCAGTATAATGTGCTGCTGAACCACTCCGAAGGCATGCACCTTAAAATCTTTTTCAAAATAATTTGTGCCATAGGTGTAAACCCAGCCGATGTGCTGGCACTGGTGCAACAGGCAATTGATAAAAGAATAGAGGAGTTGAAAAGAAAGAAGAAATAGCGTTTGATATAACCACGTTGCGCGCAAAAAACAACGAACCCGGAACGGGTAATTAACTTCTGCCATCAGCCCGAAATAATATTTTTTGGAAAGAGGTTTTATCTTCTACCTTTATTTTACAAACCTCATCACCATGAAAAAAATAATTACCCTACTCGTTACTCTTGCATTTATTTTTCAGGCATACGCACAAGGGCTTTGGCAGCAAAGAGCCACCTGCCCCGGTGCACACGAAGGTTCGGTTTCTTTCAGCATAAATTCGGCAGGCTATGTTTACACCGGGCAAGCCACCAATAATTTTTATTTGTACGACCCCTCTACCGATACCTGGACTGCCAAGGCAGATTTTCCGGGCGGCTTGCGCTTTGGTACAGCGGGTTTTGCCACCGCTAATTATGGTTATATAGGCACCGGTAAAAATTCGGGCAATACACCGTTCAACGATTTTTACCAATACGACCCTGCTAACAATACCTGGGCAGCTAAAGCTAATTACCCCGATAGCATACAAGGAGCATTTTCATTTAGCGTAAGTAACACCGGTTATTTTGCCGGAGGTATGGATAAAACCACCACCACCGTAAAAAAATGTTACGCTTACGATGAAGTCAATAATCAATGGATTCAAAAAGACAGTTTGCCCTATGCTATAGCGTATGGTTTTTCGAATGTAGTCAACGGCAAAGCCTATTGTGGTTTAGGTCAAAATACCATGGGCGCTGCACATACCGATTCGGTTTATGAATACAATACCATAACCAATACCTGGCAGGCAAAAGCAAGTTACCATTTAACTTCTTCTAATTTTTATCAAAACGTGCATTCGTTTGTAGTAGGCAATAAAATATATGCAAGCGACCCGCGCGCAGTTACCGGTACACACGGTGCTATGGGTGTATATGACCCAGCAGGCAATACTTGGTCGGTGATTAACACAGCACCCTATCCTACCGGCAGCGGCTGCGACCCTGCCATAAGTTTAATAGGGCTTACAGCAGGCAGCCGCGGTTTTTACGGCAGCACCAATGGCTGCATAGGAATTACTTACTGGGAGTTTAACCCCAATGAAAGTTTTGCTATTACCTCCTTTACCCCCGATACCGTGTGCGAAGGCGATTTAGTGCAGGTTAGTTTTACATCGTCACTTACTTTTAACAGCGGCAACCATTTCAAACTTAAATTTAACGGAACCAGCTACGGATTCAATCACGGTACTTCCGATTCGCTTGCCGGAACCACCGCAGGCACTTATACCTTTAAGGTTCCTAACGTAATTTCATCGGGCAATACTACCCTGGCAGAATTAGCTGTTTATGCCACCAACTCCGCAAACCAAACGGCTTATTACGCGCCCAAAATTTTTATTAAAAGAGGTCCGCTGGAAAGATACTTTCAAACTTCCTACACCCGCTGCGATGGCAGTGCTATTTTATTATACCGCACCACCAGCGCACCGGGTGAATCACATTACTGGAGCAGCAACCCTGCAGGCATTACTGATACCGCAAACTTTATTTCGCTCACGCCAACCCAAAACACCATTATTTATGTAACCGATATATACAACGCCACCGGTTGCACCGCTAACGATTCTACCCTTATTTATTTTCACACCCTACCATCGCTTCAAATTACCGATTCATTGTTCAGCATCTGCGCGGGTGGTAGTGCCACCCTTGGCGGAACAGCCGTAACCAATGGTGCATATACCTGGACCGGAAGCGGGCTTAATTCCTCTTTGGTCAATCCGGTAGTAAGCCCCGTAGCCAATAGCACTTACCATCTGATACTCACCGATACCGCCACCACCTGCAGAGCAGAAGGAAACTCGCAAGTGGTTTTAGCGCAGCCGCCAGCCCAAACCATTTGTTTTGTAACGGTTGATTCGGCTTCTACCCACAATGTTATTGTATGGGAGAAATTAGATGTAAGCGCCACCGACAGCTTTTTTATTTACCGCGAAATAAGCACCAATAATTACCAGCGCATTGGCGCAGTGCATGGCGACTCGCTAAGCGAGTATCACGACTACACCGCCAATCCTAATGTAACAGCTTACCGCTATAAAATTTCTACCACCGACACCTGCCTTAACTCCAGTGCGCTTAGTCCTTATCATAACACCATACACTTGCAGTATTTGGGTGCAGGCAATTTAATCTGGAATGTTTATCAAATTGAAAATGCTGTTACACCGGTCAATTCATTCGATGTTTACCGCGATAGTTTAGGAAACGGCAACTGGCAAATTATGCTCAACGTACCCGGCAATCAATACACCGCTACCGATATTAACTTCAACCAACACCCAAATGCACTTTACCGCATTGTAGCTAACTGGGCTTATACCTGCACGGCTTCGCGCAGTGGTTCATCACAAGTGTTATCCAATATTATTTCCATTACCGGCACAGGCATAAACGGGTTAACTGAAACAAGCTACATACAACTGTATCCTAACCCTGCACAAAATGAGTTATTCATTAGCAGCAGTAAAAGCAAAATTGAACAACTGCGCATTTTTTCCATAGACGGCAACATGCTAATGACTACACAACCGCTTCAAAACCGGATAGATATCAGCCGCCTTGCGGCAGGTATTTATATAGCTGAAATAAAAACATCGGAAAACACCGTAGTAAAACGCTGGGTAAAAATGTAACATAGTGGGCTAAGCACTAGCTTGTTTACCCCCTTGGTTTGCTGAACTGGTTACCGAACTACTCCGATAGGATGCATTTAAATTTTTTTGCTCGCTCCCCTATCAACCACAACATGAAAAGAGTTTTTTTATTGCTAACAGCTTTTGTAATCTTTCTAACTGTGCTATTGGCAATGGCAGAAGGGGTATGCAGGCTTGCGGGGTTACAACCCGCACATTTTGATGAAGAACAAACCGTACTCACCGTTCAACCCGATTCTTTTTTGGTCAATGACCACATCTTGGGTTTCCGCTTAGGCAAAGGGGCGTTTAAAACGTATCTCAATAGGCAGTTATTATTCGAACACCATATTAACCGCACAGGAGATAGAATAACCTCGATTAACGAATTAGATAATACCCCCAACCCGATACTCGACCAAGCATAGCCATTTTTGGTTGCTCCTATACCTTCGGCTATTCAGTACCCGATAGCAATACGTACGCCTATTATCTTCAAACTATGTTGCCCAACTATCATGTACAGAATAAGGGCGTTCCCGGCTATGGTTTGGTGCAAATGTACCTGGCGCTAAAAAGCGAAGTTGAAAAAGGTAACAAGCCAAAACTGGCTGTTTTTAATTATGCTTCTTTTCAAGACGAGCGCACCCCTTTAAGCAGGCATTGGATAGAAAATTTTAGGTATGCTGTGGTGCAAAGCGGTTCTGCCACCAACGCAGGCATGGTTTATCCTTATGGCACTATTAAAGAAGGGACGACTGACAGCCTGATAATTGGCTATTGCCATTGGAATGACTGGTCAAAAGATTTTTTGTTTAGAGATAAATCTGCCTTTATCAACCTCTGCAATACCTCTTACACCACTTGGCACGACCATAAAAACGAAGCCTTGTTTCGCACCATTTCGGAACTTACAGCATTTAAGATTATTGCTTATTGTAAACAAAACGGCATAGCAGTGGTTTTTGCAGGCATGACCAATGACACTAAATTTTTGCTCGATAAAATAGCAAGTAAAGGAAACCACACCCTCTTATTTATGGTAGATGTAATGGAGCCGGGGTTCAATTGCGCCCCGCTTGACCCCGGGCACCCGAACGCGCGCGCGCATCGGGAATATGCACGAGAAGTGTACGCCTATATTACTTCGGCCAAACTCATAACCATGGATAGCGGGCAGTAAGCTAGCTTACGCCTGATTGGTTTGCGGGCGGGTGTACATAAAATCGCGCTTCTTAAATTTAAGGTAGAAGAAGTCAGTAAAAATAGTGGGGTTGGTGCGCAAAAAGAAAAGTGATGTTAAGATAGCTGAATCGCGAAAGCAACCCGGTAGATGTACAAATTTATGCGCCACGCTAATACCGCCTTCTACATTTTCTACCATGTGCCAAAGCTGCGATGGAAACCAAAGGGCATCGCCCGGCTCCAAAATCAACTCGTAGCGTTTTGCATATTTGAAGAGCGGAAAAGCAGGGTCATTGAGGTTATAGGCATCGGCATCAGTAAAATTAAAATTTCTTCTTTTTGAACGAGGGTCAAAAAATATACGCTCGTTGGGTTTCCAAAAAATCCATTTTTTTCTACCGGTTATCTGCACAAATAAAGTATGCCCAAAACCACAGTGAATGGGAGTCATCGTTTCGGTGTTGCCCATAAACATTAAAAAGTTTTCGCCAAACGAGCCTGGTTGCTGAAACTTGCGCAACCAGTTGATATCAAAATCATCTTTGAGCGATGTATCATCATCCATAATACGAGCAAACTTGAGGTATTTATTAGAGCCGGCTAAAAGCTCATCAACAAATTTACCAAAGGTGGTATTTTCAAACTTTTGCGGATTTTTTTTGTCAATAATCCCTTCGTTGTCTACAATAATTATTTCTTTATCGGCATAGTTGTTCTTAAAGTATTGAAAGTCCCATTTTTTAGAGCAAGGCCAGTCCAGTGCGGCCCCCCTAAACACAGCGGGCAAAAAATTGTCGATATGTGTTTTTTTAAATTCTTCGAGCGTAACGTTGGGCGGTGCTTCGGGCATGGGTAGCACCTCACCCCGATTAGAGCCTTTCAACTGCTCATCAATTTGGCTATAAAGATTTTTTCTGTTTTTGCCAAACCGTTTTTCAAAACCTTCGGTGCCCATAAAATGCTCAAGCACGAAGTATAAATTAAACCGAAACCATTGGTAGTTAGAGATGCCTTCAGGAGCGCCCATAGTTGAAAAATTTTAGTGAACGAATATAACGTTGCCCGCCAATAGCTGTACATTTATGGTGCATAATTTTTGTAACACCGCCTGCTTTATAAATTTGCCATTGCATACAGTACACCTTTTCATACCTTCGCAGGGCAATAATTTTTCTAAAAAAGAAGGTAAGAATGATTCGAAATTATAGACCACTACTAAAGCATATCTGCTCATGTCCACTGCCAGCCATCCTGTAAAATCATACACCCAACCGTGGACACCAAAGCAACTCAAGCACTTGCTGCGCAGAACCCTGTTTGGTGTTACAGAAAAGGATATAGATTTTTTTAAAGGAAAGAGTAGCCAACAATGTATACAGCATTTACTTCGCCCCTTACCGCTTCCATTGCCACCCGCTTTTCGTACCAAAAATGACCCGGTGGCACCGGCAGGTACAAGTTTTGTGCTTTACCCTTATGACCCAGAGCGAGAGGAAGACTGGAACATTTACATCCGCGCTCAATGGGTGGAGTTAATGCTTCATTCGCAACAAAGCATTCGCGAAAAAATGGTGCTTTTCTGGCACAACCATTTTGTAATTCAGTTTAACACGGTAAAAGACTCCCGATATGCTTTTCAATATATAAACACCATTAGAAAACACGCCACCGGTAACTTTAAAACACTGCTACGCGAAATAACCACATCACCTGGTATGCTCGTGTATTTAAACGGAAATCAAAACAGCAAAACCACCCCCAACGAAAACTATGGAAGAGAACTACAAGAGCTATTTACCATAGGCAAAGGAACGAACTCGCACTATACCGAAGCCGATGTAAAAGCCGCGGCAAAAGTGCTCACCGGTTGGAAAGACGATAAAGTAAAAATCAACTCTTACTTTGACCCAA
The DNA here is from genome assembly GCA_947479455.1 of Bacteroidota bacterium. Classification (GTDB taxonomy): domain Bacteria; phylum Bacteroidota; class Bacteroidia; order Chitinophagales; family LD1; genus Bog-950. Next base: position 246,459 of record CANJZE010000002.1, on the reverse strand, counting down.
CCAATCATAACACAAACGGCAAGACTTTTTCTGCTTTCTATAATAATCATACCATTAAAGGCAAGTCAGGAATGGATGGTGCTAAAGAAACCGATGAGTTAATAGATATGCTTTGCGCTAACCCCGAAGTCTCCAAATTTTTGTGCCGTAAACTTTACCGCTGGTTTGTGCATAGCCATATTGATGCGCAGGTAGAAGAAAAGGTGATAGAGCCTTTGGCTGAAATTATGCGACAAGCCAATTTTGAAATAAAGCCCGTGCTAACCGCACTATTTTCAAGTGCTTTTTTTTACGATGAAAAACTGATAGGGGCTATGTTTAAAAGCCCTACCGATTATTTTATAGGCATGATACGCGAACTTCAAATAGAGATTTGTCTACATGCCGATATTCAACAATTAGGTGGTTTACTACTTATTTTTGATGGCGCCTTACAACAAATGGGGCAATACCTTGGCGACCCGCCAAGTGTAGCAGGCTGGCCCGCCTTCTACGAATTTCCATCCTATGACCGAAACTGGGTTAATTCAGAACTTCTTTCTGCCCGCAGTAATTGGGTAAAAGATACCTTATATTTCAAGGGTCTTAATCAACTACCTAACCCATATCTACGCTTTAATTTTTTAAACTTTGCCGGCTCATTTGCACAACCTAATCAAGCATCTACACTAATCACTAATGTGTTGAATCAATTATGTACCGTGCCAACCGATAGCCTCCATATTGCTTATTTACAAAACCTGTTAGCCGGAGATAAAGCCAACCCGCAATCATGGCAACAATTGTGGGAGGCCTATAAAAGCCAACCAACTGACAAAACCACCCAGCAAGAATTAAATAGAAGGGCACAGCAATTTTTTACGGCTATATTACTTTTACCCGAATATCAAATCATGTAATTTCACAGAGCCATGAACAGGAAAAAATTTCTTCACTATACTGCTGCTATAGCTCCGTTTGTTATTGCGTTTAATGCATTCTCCTGTAAGCAACGCAATTTTTTTCAAGCCTTTGCCCCCGACATAAAGTTCCAAAACAGAATATTAGTACTCGTTGAACTGATAGGTGGAAATGACGGATTAAACACCGTAATTCCAATTGACAAATACAATATTCTAAGTAGCGCGAGACGCGATATTCTAATTCCTGAAAAAAAAATATTGCCCCTTCGCGATACCAACACATTTGGTTTTCATCCATCGCTCACAGGTTTGCAAAGTTTATATAACGACAAATTAGTTTCAGTGATACAAGGTGTAGGCTATCCAAACCCAGAGTTTTCACACTTCAGAGGCAAGGGAATAAAATACACCGCCAATACAGAAAAAGAGGAAATAAGAACCGGCTGGTTAGGCAGGTATTTAGAGCACGATTATCCAAACTACCCTAAAGGATACCCTGTGAAACCCAATGATGGACCTGCGGCTATTCGAATAGGTTCTGTATCACCAAAGATTACACAATTCATGTCGAAGATAAATAAAGGCATGGAAGAAGACCTCAGCATTGGCTTTACCAATATCGAAGATTTTAATGCCACCGCTACTTTACCTGAAAGTGAAATGATGAGTGCAACTTTTGCCAATGCCAACATGGATAAAATTAGAGCTGTATCGAGGCAAATAAAATTATACGCGCCTATTGTTCAAGACCATGCTAACCGACAAAAAAATTTATCAAAACGCTATCCTGAACCCAACAAAAATCCTCTAGCTGACCAGTTAAAAACAGTAGCCCGTTTAATTGGCAGTGGTTTAAACACACCTGTTTATTTGGTGAGCCAAACCGATTATGATACCCATTCAGACCAAGTGGATACAGCAGATACCACACAAGGCAAACATGCCACCCTCCTAAAAGATTTATCAGAAGCCATTACCGCTTTTGAAGATGACTTACATTTAATGGGCAAGCAAGACGATGTGCTGGGTATGACCTTCTCTGAATTTGGAAGGAGAATAGCATGTGGCTCTTATGGTACGGACCACGGCACAGCAGAATCAGCCATACTCTTTGGCACACAACTTAAAAGCGGAATTATAGGCACCAGTCCTGACTTACCTGCCCAAGTTAGTGCAGAAGATAATTTAGCTATGCAGTATGATTTTCGTTCGGTTTATAAAGCCATACTTGGTGGCTGGTTTGGAGTTCCTGAGGAAAGAATAAAAACAATCATTAATCAAGGACCTGACGAAAAATTAGACTTGTTTAAAGCATAGTCCTTCAGGTAGTTGTATTACAGCTGATTTTCTATTTCCGCAAACTTTAAATCAGGAGGATTAAAAGAAAAATGTTTTGTGGGAGTTCTTCCCACTAAAGCTTCTTCATAATTTTTATGGAAATAAAAATTGACATCCACAGGATAAATTTCCACTTCATTTTTTTTGCGGTCTAAATGATAAAAATTCAATTCCGCTTCGGGATGTAGCAAACCGAAATGTAAAACAGGACGAGTTTCGGTGCTTCGGTTTTGTTCAGAGCCATGAAGCGTGCGGTCTTTGTAAATAACCAAATCACCCGGTTGAGCGTAAACCACTTTTGCCTTCTTCATCAATTGCGGAAGCATATTTTCATAAGGCCACTCAGTAAACATGGGCAAACAATATTCAAACACTAGATGGCTGTTTGGAACGACTAATAATGCCCCGTTTGTTTCATTTACTTCTACCAAAGGAATCCAGGCGTTACGATACTCAAAAATATCTTCGTCAAACGATGAATAATCTCGGTGCATTTTGCAGAAGGTGTGTTCTACGGGATTTTTCACCATGTAAGTGTATACCATCACCTTTAAAGATTTGAAAAGTGATTCAATGTAAGGTAGTACTAATGGTTGAATAATATCGCTTGCTTTCATTCCTTCCCCCTGTGGAAGATTGTAAAGGCTGTTCCACATGTCGTTGGTATCCTGCTTATTTACATGCAAAGAGTCATACAGTTCTTTCAACTGTTTTACTTGTTGCGGTGGAATAACATTTCGCAAAAGAATATACCCTTCAGCTTCCAGTTGTTGTTCTAAAGCGGCATCATTCAGTTCAGCTCTTTTTCTGGCTAATTGCATTACACAATAATAATTCAATTTCGGCTACACTACAACGGCAACTGATACCTGTTTTTTAATTCCCGACTTTAACTGCTTGCCCTTTTCAACCTACCGTTTTATTTTAATTCCTACATTCGCCAGCACTGCATCATTCAAATTGCTTACTGTGAAACCGTATAAAGTATTGCTCCTTTGTCCTCCTCCGATAGAGGTGATTGAACCTTGGGTAGACGCTCCGCCTTATGCGCGCAATACATTAGCTTTTTTAGCCGGTTACCTACGCCAATTTCCAGGCTTCGAAATAAAAATTGTAGAAGCCAAGTTTGAACAACTTTCATTTCAAGAAACATTAAAAAGAGCAGTTGCTTTCGAACCAGATTTAGTTGGCATTACGGCTTACACGCAAGAAATAAAACCTGCCGCTTATGTAGCAGGGCTTATCAAAAAAGAACTTCCGCAAGTGGTTACTGTTATTGGCGGAGTGCACATTACCGCTATACCTCGAGAAACGTTATTCGAGTTTCCTACTTTTGATTATGGTGTAGCAGGCGAAGGCGAAATTACATTTGCCGAATTGTGCAGCGCACTCAAAAGCGGAGCAGCTATTGCCGAAATTAAAGGACTTGTTTACCGAAACAAACAAGAAGTTTTTTTGAATCCACAACGTGAACGCTTATTAGACCAGGATTCATTGCCCATTCCGGCATGGGACCTTATGCCCAAAGCCGACATTTATTTTATTCATACTGAAAGGGGCTGTCCTTTCAACTGTGTTTTTTGTTTAAACCATAACGGGCGGGTAGCCCGTAAAAGAAGCATTGACCTAGTTATTGAAGAAATGGAAATGCTTATCCGCGATTATAAACCAAGCCGTATTTTTTTTGGTGATGAACTTTTTAGTGTGGACATGAAACGCACCGCTTTGCTCCTCAACAAAATGATAGAGCGTGGTATCCATAAAAAAATTACGTGGGATGCACAAACCCATGTGAAGTATGTCAACTTCGATTTGCTAAGTAAAATGAGAGCCGCTAATGTTTTTCGAATAGATATGGGAGTAGAAACAGGCGATGACGACCGCCTCCGCGAAATGGGCAAAGGCACCAATGCACCAATGATAGCCAAAGCATTTGCCGAAGCTAAACGAGCGGGTGTAAAAGCAGGAGGCCTATTTATTTTCGGTCATCCTAACGAAACCGTTGAATCTATTCGAAATACTATTCGCTTTGCTGTAAAAATAAATCCTGACCTACCCATGTTCGGCACCATGACACCTTACCCAGGCACCGAAGTAGCTCGGCTTGCCGCCGAAGGCAAAGCAGGGTATACAGGCTTGTCCTTTGATTGGGATGATTATAAAATGCGCCTTGGAAGCGGGCTAACCTACCGGCACTTGACTAAGCGTAAGTTGAACTTACTTATGTTAGAAGCGTACATAAAAATTTATTTGTTCAACCATCGATATCTTGATTTTGCAAAATTTGTTTGGAGTTACAGATTTGGAGCAATTCAACTACTCAAAAAAATATTTTACAAAGAAGATGTGTTGCATGAACGCATGAAGAAACCACTCGATTACGATGCTGTTATAAACTCTCGCTACCATATTAAAGCCATTAACATGGTACAGTCGCGCGAATACTTTTCCGAAATTCAGAAAGCAGAAATGAATCGAACAAAAAAAGAAATGCCCGAACTTTTGTTAAGTCAAATTGCTATAGAAGCATAATACGTTGCTCAACCTTTAGGCTACTTTTTTTCAAATACATTTCACTTGAAAGCAAAAAACTTACCGGTAAATGTCTAAATTCACTCCGTTAAAATAGCCATACAAAAGCTGTTCTTAAAAAATGAGACGCAAAATTTTATTAATCAATCCCCCTGTGCTGGCGGTGTTAGAACCTTGGTTCGATGAGCCAAAATTTGTACGCACCTCTCTGGCTTTTCTGGCAGGCTACCTGCGCAAGTTTGGCGATTTTGAAATAAAATGTGTAGATGCAAAATTTGAAAAACTAAATTTTAATCAAGCGGCTCAACGCGCAATCGAATGGCAACCCGATATCATTGCCCTTACCGCTTTTACCAATGAAATAAAACCTGCGGCTTATTTAGCGGGGCTTATCAAAAAGGAAATGCCAACGGTAATTAGTGTAATAGGAGGCGTTCACGTAACGGCTATTCCAGTCGAAACAATGCGAGAGTTTCCAACATTCGATATTGGAGTGGTAGGTGAAGGCGAAGAAACATTTTTGGAACTGTGTAATACGCTTCAGCAAAACGGTGCTGATTTGTCAAACGTAAAAGGTCTTGTTTTTAGAAACAACAAGAATGTGCCCGTGCTCACTATTCCCCGCCCGCGCATACTCGATCAAGATAGTATTCCTACACCTGCGTGGGATATGATGCCTAAAGCCGAAGAGTATTATATCCATTCTATTCGCGGTTGCCCGTTCAATTGTGTTTTTTGTATGAACCCCAATGGGAAAGTGGCTCGAAAACGTTCCATCGAAAATACTGTGAATGAAATGGAATGGCTAATCAATGATTTTGGTGCTAAGCGAATTTCATTTGGAGATGAATTATTTAGTGTGGACATGGAGCGCACTTCTCGCTTGTTAGATTTAATGGTTGAGAAAGGAACTGGACAGCGCGTATCGTGGGATGTGCAAACGCATGTGGCGTATGTAAATGAAGAACTCTTGCGGAAAATGAAACTGGCAAATATTGAGAAATTAGAAATGGGAGTAGAAACTGGTGATGAGGCGAGTTTAAAGAAAATGGGAAAATCCACTAACACCGGCATGATTCTAAATTCGTTTCGCATGGCACATAGGCATGGAATAAAAACTGGTTCTTTCCTCTTGCTTGGGCAACCCAACGAAACCCATAAATCAATTTGGAAAACAATTCGGTTTGCTATAGAGATAAACCCTACTGAACCAATTTTTGGAACTATGGTTCCCTATCCGGGTACAGAAGTAGCAAAACTTGCTGCTAAAGGCGAAGCAGGATTTCGACTACTAAGTACTAATTGGGATGAATACAACAAGCAGTTTAACGGCTCACTCGAGTTTACAAATATTTCAAGGCGTGCCTTAGAATGGTACCAGATAATAGGCTATGTCATTGTGTTTGTAGCCAACTTTCGCTTTGTTGATTTTTATAAATTCTTTGCCACGTATTGGGTGGGAGCCATTGAACTTTTTGGAAAAGCACTATCCGGAAAAAAATCGGTGCTTGGGAAAATGAATATACCTAACGATTACGAAAAAATTATCAATAGCCCCTCAGCAATATCGCTCGAAGAAATTATAGCGGCACGTCAATCTTGGAAAAATACACAATCAGGAGAAGTAAAACGAGCTAGAATTTTTTCGCCTGAGTTATTAGAAACGCAAATGCCCATTTAGTTTTTTCGGTAGTCTCCAAAATAAAATACTAAAAGCTCTTTCATTGTTTTTAGCATAGTAGAAATTTTAGAAGCTGTAGCAACACCAGTTGTCCGAGCTGTTTGTTCAACAAATATTTCTTGAAAAGTGCATCCTTCTTTTTTTGCGCGAATGAGTATTTCAGCTAACATAAAAATGCCTGTTGATTGAACCTTGATTTTGTGTTCGGCAAAAATTTTTCGCGAGTACATGTGTATCCAATTGAAATCGCGCAAGTGAATATTGAAAAGAGTCGTTACTACCCCATGAAACACCTTGGCATTTAGGCGCATCATGGGCGTGTAACCATTACGCCCATTTCTATAGCCCACAATTATATCTGCCTTTTTTGCGGCAGTAGCAAAGTTTTTGAGCATGGATAACGAAAGTGGATTGTCTGATGGAATGCATAAAATGTAATCCTTGTTTGCCTTCTGTATACCATAAATTATGGCGCAACCAAAACCTTCATTCTTTGCCCGATGTATAATTTTTACGTTTGAGATTGTAGCAAAATGTTGGTCTAACAGTTCGTGACTTTTATCGGTACTCCCGTCATTTACTACTATAACTTCATAATTGCATTGCAACTGGTTTAACACCTCTAAATTTTGCTGAATGGCTTGTACAACTATTTCTTCTTCGTTGTAAATAGGTGTAACTACACTAACTGAAAATTGGTAGTTCAACATTATACAACAGGCTGGGTAAAGAAATGAGACAACACTCTTTTTAATTTTCTTTCAACGCTATTATAACCAATGGTTTTTTTTAACTCTTCAAGCGTTAAAAGCTTTTCGGCAAAAGATTTTGTCTCTATAGGAATTAAATCAGACAATGTTTCGTAGCAGCTATAGGCATAAAAAAAATCGTCTTTAATGCTGTATTTCTTTGTCAATGGATTGGCATCACCTTGTTCATACTCCCAATGAAAAAGTGGTGCCTGTTGAGGTGCAAGTACTACTGAAGCAACTACTCGCTGTTTGTTCGATGCATTGTTAGGCGAGGCGTGAATCATTCTCGAGTTAAGAATAATTGCTTCACCCGCTTTCATGGGTATATCCACAAGTAATTTTTTTAATTCTGTTTTTTCAATTTCTCTAAAAGGAGCATCGGAAAAACGTGCTCTTTTATAGTTATTCAATAAATGACTACCGGGGATAACCTGCAAATTGCCATTCGTTTTATTTACATCGCCTAGAGGACACCATACCGTTGCTGAATCAAACATTGGCTCCTCGACAAAACTCCAATCCTGATGAGGGAGTAAGGCAGAATCTTCTCCCCTTTCTTTAACCATAAAGTTGGCAAAAACTGGTTTTGTTTTCACGAGGTGTCTTTGTACCGCAGGAAATAAAATTGCATTTACACTATCGTTTACAGATTGTCGATGAGTTTTGTCATCGCTCCAAATGCTGGTATAAAATGGCTTTGCTACGCCAGCACTTTTTTCTATTTGATTGTAAAAATGAAGCAGCGCATCAACTTCCTCTTTTTTTAATAAGGGCAAAACGACATAGCCTTGTTCGGCAAAGGCATCCCGATAAGATTTCGCAATAAATAAATCGGCAATGTGCATGATTAGCTTTGGCTATTGAAGTGTTTACTTCTTGTTATCTCAAAAGTTAAACTTAAAAAATAAATGTTGTATTGCTGCTCGCTCAACGGGTATCTGTGATTTTTTTTCTTTTATACTTGAACAATATAAGGGCTAACTTAATTTAAGAGAGTGAGAATATCAATTGTATTATTTAGTTACAATGAATGCCAAACGATAGAAGCTGTCATTCGCGCTTGCATCAATTTTTTGGAAAAACACAGCGAAGCGTTCGAAATAATTGTTGTGGATGATGGTAGCACAGATTCCACAGCAGAAGTGTTGAGTCGATTTAATAGCACGCACCCCAATACGATTAAAGTTATTACACATCCTGTGAATTTAGGAATTGGATTGGCATTGAGGACGGGATACGGAGCAACTAATTTGGAATATGTATGTGCTGTTCCTGGAGATAATCAATTTGATATCTCTGAATTAGAAGTGGTTAAACCATTTGATGAGAACACTTACTATTCTTTCTATAGAAGAAGTAATAATTACAATCTTTATCGCACTGTTCTTACTTGGACAAATCGCTTGTTTAACCAGCATGTACTGGGTATTTATTTGCGCGATGTTAATTGGGTAAAGATGTACAAGAAGTCTCAGTTGAAACTGGTGAAGCCTGAACTAAAAAGTTCTTTAGTAGAAAGTGAAATATGTGCAAAGTTGTATAGGTGCGGAATAATGCCTATGGAAATTCCTTCGAACTATTTGGAAAGAAAACATGGGGAATCAAAAGGAGGAGGATGGAAGACCTTGAAGAAAGCCATTGTAGAAATTGTGCAACTATTTTTTGTGGTGCAAAAATTTGGCAAAAAGAGGGGCAAAAAATAACTTCTATCCTTTCCATTCAAGCCAATTTTTAATTCGATTTTTAAATTGAATTGCACGAAAGTTTTCCATCAACGGATCAATAAACTTTACGGTGTTCTTAGGTAAAGTCCTTATTAAAGTTCCTGTTTCGGGTTTTTGAAAATGATTATACAGGATATAAAATTGGCTGTCTTGCACTTCATACATTAGTATTTCATCCGTGCATTCGGGCATGCAATAATGAACCAGTGGAACATGTTTCGGCACGACCGTTAAATTAAAAGCTGGACGTGGTATTTTGCTTTTGTTAGGCGGAGAAAAATGTAGTAAGCGGTGATTATAAATAATTGCATCACCTGCTTTTAAAGGAATAAGTTTACCATGTTTTTTGCTCCACGCCAAATCATTTTGCTGGGTGCTTTGTCTAATTCGAGGTCCTCGAATATCGTTTGTAATTTGGTGCGACCTCTCTATTAAACCAAAGCAACCATTTTCCTCATTTACATCAATTAAAGGAACCCAAACAGCCGCAGAAGTATGCTTGGTTTCGTCTACATATGTCCAGTCTGCATGCAAATCCATAGATGTTTTGCCGTCTGCATTTTTAATCATGAAGTTGCCAAAAAGAGGAATAAAGTCATTTAGAAATGGGCTTAATTTTGGAAATGCTTGATTTGAAATAGTGTCGTGTACTTGTTGCTTGTAGTCAATATTTGTACTAAAGTGAGTAGTGTGGAAAGTGCCTTCAAATTGTTTCTCAAATTGAACAGACAATCCTTTTAGATTAAGAATATTCTCCCCCGTTAGAAGAGAAGGAATCACTACATATCCTTTGTTTTCAAAGGTTCTTTGTAATGAAGTATCCATAAAAACACGATTCATTTGGTAAGCTGGTTTTGTAACAATTTAATTAAAACTAAAAACCAAATTTACTTTCCTTCTGTCTGTTGTAGCAATTGCAGTGCAATGGAATTGTTTGGGCTAATGATAAGTGCCTTTTGAAAACAAAGCCGTGCACCATCCGGTTTTCCCATTGCTAAAAAAGTTCTACCAATATTAACCACAGGGTCAGGAATGGTGGGAAATAATTGCATGGCTTGTTCATTCACAAGGATTGATTTTTCATATTCTTTAGCATTAAAAAAAATAAAACTTAATGCTTCGTATGAAGAGTAATCAGTAGGCGCATGTTTAATGCGGTATTCGAAATATGGTATCGCTTCTTGGTTGCGCTTAGCCTCGACTAATAATTTAGCAACAAATAAATGAGCATCGCTGTTGGTTGAATCAATTGCAATAGCTCGTTTAAAATACACGATAGAACTGTCAGGAACATTTAACGTGGCATACGTTCTTCCTAAATCAAACGCTACATTGTAAAACAGTGGATAAATTTCTATTGCCGATTTGAAATGACCGAGAGCTTCATTTTGGATGTTTTTTTGTTCTATAGGATCTGTTACTTCAAAGGAACTCTTCATTAGATGTACGGCTAAAAGATTATGAGCTTGCGAAGAAGTAGGTACATGTTTGATGTCATTTCGCATAAGCGTAAGGTCATCCTTCCAATCAAAATTTCTAGCGAAAGTAATAACCGAATAGAAACAAAGTATACCAATAAAGACATAGGTTGTTTTTTTAGGGAAAGAAGAAAACGAAAGAGATGAATTATATGTGCTTTTTACCGTCCTTTCAATGTTTCCGATTTTGAAAAGTATTAAGACTATTAAAATACTCCCCCCAATAGAGGGAATCAATAAATAACGGTCAGCAACTATGCCGGGAATTTGTAAAATATACCCAGAGAAGGGTATCATAGAAATTAGATAGATACCAATGGCGAACGAAATAATTTTGTCGTGCTTTAAGAAATAAATGGTGATAAGAAGTAAACATAAATGTACGAGAATGCTTAGAACTGGAATCGGCTGTGTAATTTTTTCCGGACGGATAAACTTGTACCCATAATAAAATGCCAGAGGATAAGGTATTATGGTTTGAACAAAATAATGGAAAAGTACATGCAGCGATGTGCCTGCTTTTATTTGCCATGGGTCTTTCCAGTCGACAGGTTCTTCCACAAAATTGATTGGGCGGTCTTGTTTAGCTGTCAACACATTTGTATTTACCTTTGTGCCAATATCCTCAATATTAATTCTCGCTACTTGGCCTGGGTTTGTAATCTGGTTACCTGCACCCAAAGTTAGTACAACCACTAAAGCAATAAGTAGATATGCCCATGCAAAAACATTAGCAAACTTTTTAAAGAAAATTGCAGCGAGCAGAAAAATAAAAGTGAAGTAAACATAGTCAAAAGCCCAAGTAATAAATATGGATTCAGTTGAAAAAACAGACAAAGATGGTGCTACCTGCTGTGTGGATTGTAAAAAATAAACTAAGGCAATAACAACAAATATTAAAGCACCTATAACTGCGGGTACCCTCGTTTTTTTATAACGCATACACGCTATAAGCAGAGGGTAACCAAGAAGCCCCCCTAAATCAGCAAACAGTACTACTATTATACTTAAACATACGATTACTAAATTAAGTAGTCTTAAATTATTTCTGCCAAAGAATAAAAAATAGGAAAATGCAATCATGATAGCGCTGCAATAAAATGCGTTATCTATACTAAGTGGCTTTGAGAAAATTGGCACAACTAAACACATATTCAGTACTATATTCGCCCACCAACTCCATTTACCAGTCCCTTTAAAAATTAATGCCAACAATACTATCGCCACTAATCCACTTGCTATAGATAGACCATTGTAAAACCCACCTAAAAAAATAAGCAAAAGAACTATGCTAATAATAATGGGCATCGGTTTGAAATACTGACTCGGTGGAATAGAATTCTTAAGAAAAACTTTCCAGCCTTCAGGTTCGGGAATGCTATTACTTGATTGTTTATTTGAGTTGAAAACAGATTGGTAAACAGATTTTAATTGTTGAACGGTTTTGTGTGGTCTTAAAAAAACAAACATCATTACAGATGAGCTAATTAATCCTACAACAATTTCCACTTTCAGGTACAGACTGTTTATGTTGAGTAAGAAAAAAGCTGGTAGTGCTAACAGAACAGAAGTTGATAAAAGAGATAGAAAATTTATTTCTGTAAATAGCAATAAGGCAAATGGAATGATAATAGCGAATGATAAAAACGTAATCTTATTCATGAGTGCAAGCGCAAAAACAACCGGCAACAAGAGAAGAAGATTTTTGTTGTGATGACTTGCCGCTTTAAATGCTACTACCAGCGAGAGCAAGCAAAATATTAAACCCAATATTTCATCTCTATTTTTGATACTACTAACTACTTCAGTATGCGATGGATGGGCGGCAAATAGTAGTGCTATAGCTAATGAAAAAACAGGAGTAAAGGCACTACTTACACTTCGCAAAACTCTATACAAGAGAACACAACAAAAGGCATATAGCAATAGATTAAAGAGATGGCTTACAAACGGTTTATCGCCAAATAATGAATGTTCAATAGCAAATGAAGCCAATACTACCGGTCTGTATTCATAAGCATAACCCGATTCATCCTGATAATAAGGGGAAGTAAAAATTTCAGGAATGGCAGAAATGCCTTTTGAGGTGAGGCGGTGGTTGCGCGTAACTAATTCATCGTCCATGTTGTAGCCATTGAGCAGTGAATTAGAGTAAATTATAAAGGAAAAGACTACAATGATTAACTCAAAAATATTTCTTTGAAAGAATGATTGGGTTGATCCTTTTTTTTGAACTTTTATCTTCTGTGGTTTCTTTGCCATGGCAAAATTGGTCGGGACTTAATAAATTTGATTTTGAAATTCGTGTACTTTAAATCGTCCACGTAGTTAAACCATGCTGCGTAAAATTATAGCGCATGACTCTGCCGCCTAATTTATTGAGTGCTTCAATCACTTTAAATTTATTGTTGTAAGGCGCGTAGAAAATCATAAAGCCACCACCACCTGCACCCGAAATTTTTCCTCCGCTAGCTCCGGCTTTCAACGTTGCGTTATAAATTTTTTCTAATTCTGGATTCGAAATTCCTTCTGCCATAGCACTTTTATGTTGCCAGCTATCGTGCAATATTTTTCCTATGCCGTCTATATCGCCTTTCAATAAGGACTCTTTCATTTTCACGCTCTGCTCTTTCAAACTGTGCATGGCATCAATCGATTTCGTGTTTTTCTTTTTCACGTTTTCGCTTTGCTTCTTTATAATTTCAGAAGAAAGACGAGATGTTTCTGTGAAGAAGAGAATCAAATTATTCTCCAACTCATGTAGCCATTTATCTTTTACTCGAAGTGGGTTCACAATCACTTTGTCGTTGGCATAAAACTCCATGTAGTTTACTCCACCAAAAGTAGCTGCATATTGGTCTTGTCTTCCACCTTGCATCAATAAATCTTCGCGCTCAATGCGATAGGCAAGGTGAGCAATATCATATTCACCAAGCGGCAATTTGAACCATTCTACAAACGCACCAAGAATAGCAACTACCAAAGTGGAAGACGAACCAAGCCCTGAACCCGGAGGTGCATCTACGTAAGTAGTGAGTTCGAAGGCAAATGGCTTTTTTACAAAATCTTTCACCACACGATTGTAAACGCCTTTTGCTAAATCGAGTTTGCCGTTGATGGGTAATTTTTTTTCAGCAGTGAGAACAATTTCTTCATTGCGGTCAATGGCTTTGATAATTATTTTTTTGCCGCTCAACGGTTTGATGGTGGCATAAGCATACATGCCTATTGTTGCATTGAGAATTGCACCGCCATATAAATCGGCATAAGGCGAAACATCGGTGCCGCCACCGGCAAGACCAAGACGAAGAGGAGCTTTGCTTCTATATATCATGGCGCAAGTTTAAGAAATACAATGGAACGCTGATGACGCTGATTTATTAAGATAAATACAGGATTCGAAATCTGCGAAAATCTTATGCATCCGCGTCATCCGCGTTCTATCGCCTTTTGCACTTCAAAAATTTTCTTCAGCATTTCGCTCCAGGCATATTTTTTCTTTTCAAGCTTGATATTGTCGCGCATTTTAAATTCAAGATGGTTTGCATAAAAATCAACCAGCGCATCAGCAATGGCAGTAGGGTTTGGCTCTACCACATAACCCACTTTACCATGCGGAACAATCTCGGGCAACCCGCCAACATTGGTCACCAACATTGGTCTATCGAAGTGATAACAGATTTGTGTTACTCCGCTTTGCGTAGCGTGTTTGTAAGGTTGCACTACCATATCAGCCGCGCAGAAATAATTGCGCACTTCATTATCGGGAATAAAATCTGTTTTCAAAATCAGTTTGTCGCGAATGCCGAGTTGTTGAATCATTTCCGCATAAGGTTTTGCATCGGTATAAAATTCTCCGGCTACAATTAATTTCATGTTCAGATTGCGCACGCGCTCATCTGCCATAGCGTGCAACAGCAAATCCAATCCTTTGTAATCGCGAATGAAGCCGAAGAAGAGAATGTGTTCTTCGTTAATGGCAAGCCCGAGTTTTTCGTATGCTTCGGTTTTAGTAATGGCTTCGCCAAAATTATCGAAGAGCGGATGAGGAGAAAAAGCCCTCGGTTTTACGGTGTCAAACTTTTTCAAATCTTCTAAAACAGATTCGCTCATGGCAATAAAGCCATCTACACTATTCGCAAAATATTTGGCAAGAAAAAAATCTCCAAATCTTTTTTCGTGAGGAATAATATTGTCGAGAATGGAAATCACTTTTGTCTTTCCGTTCTTCTTTACAATGCGCGAAATCTTTCCGAGACAAGGACCCATAAACGGCAACCAGAATTTCACGAGCATCAAATCAGCATTCAGTTTTGCAAGCTCTTTCCCCACTTTAAACCAGTTGAACGGATTTACTGAATTTACTTTTACATGGATATACAAATCATCGGGCGCGGGCTGGTCGCTGTATTGCGAAGTGCCGGGAAATAAAAATTCGGGATACTGCAAACTGAAAGTATAAATCTGCACGCTGTGACCCTGGCGTATAAACTCGCGCGCTAAACGTTCATTGTAAGAAGCAAGCCCTCCGCGAAGAGGATGAGCGGAGCCGAGGATGATGACTTTCATTTTCCAATGTTCAGATACTTCGCCACATCATATTGATTTCTGTCCACCGCTTTTCGCGAAACCAATTCACCAAGAAAGCCCGCAACAAAAAGTTGAACACCCACAACTATAGAAACTAATGCGATGTAGAATACAGGGCGTTCGGTCATTCGATATTGTTCGAAGAAAAATTTTCCAATGGTGAGATAGGTCACAATACAAAAACCAAGAAAGAAACTCAACACACCTAATCCGCCAAAAATGTGCATAGGTCTGTTTGCATAGCGCGTCATGAACGAAACAGAAAGCAAATCGAGAAAGCCATAAAGAAATCTTTCCATTCCGAATTTGGTTTGTCCGTATTTGCGCGCTTGATGTTGCACCACTTTTTCACCTATGTTAGCATAGCCCGCTTTTTTAGCGAGTACAGGAATGTAACGATGCATCTCGCCATATACCTCCACACTTTTAACCACTTCGTTCTTGTATGCTTTCAAACCGCAATTCATATCGTGCAATTGAATGCCGGTCATTATGCGGGTTGCTCCGTTGTAAATTTTTGTAGGAATAGTTTTCGTAATCGGGTCGAAACGTTTTTGTTTCCAACCGCTTACCAAATCAAAATTCTCTTCAGTAATCATTTTATACAGCGCAGGAATTTCATCGGGAGAATCCTGTAAGTCTGCATCCATCGTAATAACTACATCGCCTTGTGCATGAGAAAACCCAACCTGCAAGCCTGCGCTCTTTCCATAATTTCTTCTAAAACGTATGCCTTTGATGTTTGAATTCTGGGCTGATATTTTTTCAATCACGCTCCAACTTTTGTCTTTGCTTCCATCGTCAATCAGTAAAACTTCATAGCTGAAATTGTTTGCGTTCATCACGCGCTCAATCCATGCTGTCAATTCAGGAAGCGATTCTTCTTCATTAAATAAAGGGATTACAACAGAGATTTGCATTTACGCTTCGGGTTTTATTTCTACATCTTTTGAAGGACGGCTTACAAATAAAGCAACAATAAGACTTAAAATAAGCCCGGCACCCAACCATTTACCGAAAGATCTAAAGGTGGACATAATAGTTGGTGTAAACTGTTCAAGTGTGATTCCTTCTAGCGCTTTTTCAATGTCTTCGTCCTGCGCACCGAATTTTTCCATCGTAGCTGCTGTATTGCTTTGGACAATGTCGTACAGGTGTTGCGGGTATTCAGTGTCAATGAAATTTGGGATGATATAAGAAATGATGTTGCTGAACAAGAGTGTTAGAAAAATGATAATCATGGAAGCAGTAACCGCTTCAATAAAGCTGACTTTACCTATTTGATGTTTGTAGGTTACGGTGCCCCACACAGGAATAAAAATCATAACGCCCAGCGTCAATAGCCCAAAAATCATTTGCGACCACATAGAACCGAAAAGTTGCGCATAAAATATGTACGAGATTAAACTGATAACACACATAATCATGCCGCCAATCAATCCGTAACGAATGGGAAGTTTATAGTCTGGTTTCATGGTTTATCAGTTAAGTTGAAATTTGCCTTTATTGATTACACCGATTGATTTACCAATGAAATCAGAGCCGATGAAAGGCGTGTTTTTCGATTTTGATTTTATATCACTTTCAGCAAAAGTCCATTTCAAATCAGGATTGAACAAAGTTAAATCTGCTTCTGCACCTTCTTCAATTTTATTTTTTAAACCAAGAACTCTTCTTGGATTGTTTGCAATAGTTTCAATAATTTTTGTCAATTCGACTTTGTCTTTCAATGCAGTGTTTGCAACAGCAAAACACGTTTCCAAACCAATCATTCCAAAATCTGATTTGTCAAATTCCAACTTCTTGCACTCTTCATCATGTGGTTGGTGTGCAGAGGTGATAGTATCAATTGTTCCGTCAGCGATTCCTTTTACAAGTGCGGCAATATCTTCTTTCGAGCGCAGATGCGGATTTACTTTACAGTTAGTATTGTAGCTGCCAACAGCAGATTCGTCCAGCATTAAGTTGTATGCATTCACCGAAGCAGAAATTTTCAATCCCTTCTTTTTTGCGTTGCGAATCAACTCAACACTGCGCTTTAAAGAAATGTCGAGTAAATGCAATTTCGATTCAGTGTATTCAAGAATGTATAAGTCGCGATTCACCGAAATTTCTTCCGCAAGCGCTGGTGCACCAGGTAAGCCAAGTTTTGTGCTGACAACTCCTTCATTCATCGCACCGTTCTTTGAAATGCTTTTTTCTTCAGGATGATTCATAATTAAACCATCGAATGCTTTTACATATAGAAGCGAACGTTCAACCATACCTGCATTGCTACTTGGTTTTAATCCGTCACAGAAAGCTATCGCGCCTGCGCCATGCATATCGTACATCTCTGCCAAATCTTTTCCTTCTGCATTTTCTGAAACAGCACCAATTGGATGAACGCTTACAATTTCATTTGCCGATTTGCGAAGCACATATTCAATCTGCGATTTTGTTTGTGTAACAGGTTGCGTGTTGGGCATACAACAGATATGTGTAAAACCACCAAACGCAGCAGCAGCACATCCGCTTTCAATAGTTTCCTTTTGCTCGTAACCTGGGTCTGCCAAAAAAGTATTTAAGTCGAACCAGCCGAGCGACACGTGAAGATTATCGGCTTTTACTTCTTTGGCTTTAGATGTGTTCTGCAACTTAGCACCAATCTTTTTGATTTTGCCATTGCTTACTAAAATATCTTTTACTTGATTGTGAAACGGAGAGCCGGTGTCAATGATTCTTGCGGAGCGAATGATTATTTCCATACCGAAGGACGAATATAGAAAAGGTTGGGAAAGATAGCCGAACAAAAGGATATGTCACGCTAAGCTTGTCGACCTTTCGACAAGCTCAAGGTGACAAACAGTTTTGTGTTAAGCTTGTCGAAGCATCAGGATGACATTAATTCTCAAGCTGTAAACTGAATTTTAAAAACACTCCCGTTCGGCTCGTTTCCTTCAATCCAGATTTTGCCTTTCATTTTTTCAACAATATTTTTCACTGTCGAAAGTCCAATACCGGTGCCATCGGCTCCGCTTTCATTTTCCACGCGCGAAAACATTTCAAAAACCTTTTCGCGCACGTGCTCAGGAATTCCAACTCCGTTGTCTGCAACTGAAATTTCTACAGAACTGTCTTTCTTTTCGCAGGTAATATTGATTTGTGGTTTCTCGCTGTTGTTGTATTTGATAGCGTTGGTTACTAAATTCTGAAACACCTGCAGCATTTGAATATCATCCGCCATCAGCACAGGCAAGTTTTCAAAACTGACTTCTGCATTTTTTTCTGCCGTCAATTTTGCCAGATTCATTTTCAACTGCTCAATGGTTTTATTCAAATCCACGGGCTTCATTGTTGACTGACTTCCCTTTGCGGTATTCAAAATGCGGGTAATCATTTCATCCATCCGTTTGCTTCCGTCAACGGCAAAGCGCAGGAAGGTTTTTTCTTCTTCGGTCAGCTTGTCTTTCAACTTTGCCTCGAGAATTGTCATATAAGTAGAAACCATTCGCAGCGGTTCACGCAAATCGTGCGAGGTTACGTGCGCAAAACTTTTCAAATCTTTGTTGCTCGATTCCAATGTTTTCGAATAGTGTTGCATTTCGCTGTTGAGTGATTTCAATTGCTCCGCTTCATCGCGCACGCGTTGTTCTTTTTGCTGTTCAATTTCAAAAAGAGTTTCTAAAGTTTTTTCAATCGTTGCTGAATCACCGGCAGAAATTTCCAACTTCTTAAAATGGTCATACGATTTTTTGTAATCACCTAACTGACCATACATTTCAAAAAATACTTCGTTGCGCTGTTGCTCGGTGTATTCGTTTTTGTGTTTGTCCATGAGGGCAACTAACTCAGTGTAATATTCATTCGCTTTTGGTAAGTCGTTCAGCAAAACGGAAATTCTACCAAGCGAGATATAAGAAAATACATACCGCATTTCGTTGCCGATTTTTTTCCGCATCACGAAAGCTTTAGCAAATAAATCTCTCGCGGCTTCAAGATTTCCCTCGTCCTGCTCAATAATTCCCATGTAGTGATAAATGATGGCAGATGTTTCGTGCAATGGCAGTTCTTTACGTTCTCCGTGCAACTCAAGAAATTTTTCACGCGCCAGTTTGTATTCTTTCACTCTGAAAAGATGACTAGCCACCGCAATGCGCGAACGTCTGATAATATCTGCATCGCCTGTGCGCAAAGCATATTCAAGCGATAAGTCAAAAAACGGTTTTGCTAAACGGAACAAACCGATGTTGATATACACAAGAGCTGTAGTATTGAAAATTCCCCAACGAAGTGTATCGTGTTTCACATCGTTGTGCTGAAGTTCGTTCACCATTTCGCGACAGTTCGAAAGAATTTTTAGTGTGCGCGTGTAATCGCGCAAGCGCAAATACGCATTCGCCAAATGACTTTCCGCCAGCACTTTTGCGAAACAAAGAGGAAGTGTTTCAGCAGCGTTCACCGCAAGTTTTGCGTACTCAAAAGATTTGATGTTGTCGAAATGTAGATAGTTATAAACCGAACTCATGGCACAATACGCGAGAACGATATTTTCGTTGTGTTCAATGCTGATTGCCCATTGCAGTGCATTGCGCGCTTCTGTTTCAGCGCGCATATCGTGCAGGGTTATTAAGTGCTCGCATTCTTTAATAGCGGCACTTATTTTTTCTTCCGTAACTATATTGGGATTCATGCTTTAAACTTTCCAAAAGCGAAGTAACGCGATTTCGATAGCCAAAAAAAGCAACGTGAGAATCAAACACAATTTCCAAAGCGAAGTCCCTTTGTTCAATTCTTTCACCACAGTTGCCACTTCGGCATTTGCTCCGTTCACCACATTGATGTTGAGTTGGGGATATTGTTCTTTGAGTTGAGAAGCGGTGGAGAATTTCATATCCGATTCTTTTCGGTCGAAGTTAAGTGCGAGTAAATCACTTGAATCAGAATTTTCTAAACCAACCTGATAGAACCCCGATTTTTTTATCTGCTCATTTAAGCCAAGCAACATTTTATTCCCCATTTCAAATTGCTCGGGAATAAACTCCATGTTCTCTCCCTTTATTTTGTAAACCTTTTCGCCAGAAACTTTTTTTGCATCGGCTTCGATGCGGGTTTTATCGCCAATGAAATAACTGATGTTTCCACTGCGAATATTCAGCACTGCCATTTTATAAAGCATGGGAACAAAAATGGCGTGCACCGGAAGTTCAGAAAAATTCTGGTCAAGCGGAGAGCCGCAAATATAGAGTGAACCACTGCCATGCGGATAGCGACTTAAAAACGAATTGCCATCTTTCAATGTGAGAATTGTTTCTTCATTAGAAGCAGTTGAACGCGTGAACTGATAATATTTTTTTACATGCGGCAAGTTCATGTTTTCGGGAATTCGCTCAAAAACATCTTTGAAAATATTTTGCTGAAGATTGATGCCCGCCAAATCCTGCGCCTGTTCTGAAAATGCAGCAATAGAATTTGCCTGTAAATTATTCAAGAACCGATTGTATGATTCCATATCGCATTTATCAGCAGGAAAAACAGCTACCGCTCCGCCATCGGTTACAAACGAATTGATACTTGCCGCTAACGAAGAAGAAATGCTTCTGTGATTATCGAGAATCACCAACTGATTTCCGTTTAAACTGTTTGCATCAAAATTTGAAACGAGTGAAGCGGTGTAATCAAACTCAGCCTGGTCTTTAAAGAGCGCATCTAAAAATTGATTGGACCGATTCTCGCTCAGCGAAAGCACTTTTATTTTTTCAATCACTTTGAACGCGAGAAAATAATTATCGTCATAAGAAATCGGATAATCCTGAATTTGCAATTCGGCTTTGTTCCAGTTTGGCTGGTTCAAAACAAAATTCATAGTGTCATAAATGAAAGAGTTTGCCGCCACGGAAAAATCGGCCATGCTCTTGGTTTGATTATTCAGTTTTAAAACAAGCCGATTATTCTCCACTGCTTTCTCCCCGCTGTTCGAAATTTTTACAATCAATTTTGCGGGTTGATTCAACAACTGAACGGGCTCGTTGAACCAAACGGTATCTATATAAACGTTTGCTTGAGCATCGGCAGCCAACGCAACTAAGTTATAAGCAACAGAGGAATCAATACTCAAGTTGCCCATACCTTTTTGAAAATCGGAAAGCAGATAAGCAATTTGATTTTTGCCGTTCTCTCTGCTAAGCGCATCGCGTTGGCGTTTCGTGATTTCAGAAAGATTGCGCACCGCAGGAGAAATTTCCAATTCATCAACCATGCTGATGAACTCTTCTTTGCCAACCAGTCGCTGATGTTTCCCTTCAAAATCATTTGTCAATAATTGAAATTCATCATCGGCAGAATAGTTACGTGCAATTTCTTTCGAAGCAATTTTTGCTTTATCGAACAAACTTCTTCCATCGCTTACCGCGTTCATGGAGTAAGAATTGTCAAGGTAAATACTCACATATTTTCTTCCGGTAGAAACGTTGTTGTTCTTGCTTGGAATATAGGGCTGCGCAAAAGCGAGAACTAAAAATAAAAGCGCCAGCGTTCGAGCTGCAAGCACCAAAAAATGTTTAATCCTATTACGCGAAGAAGTTTCCAACTCCACTTCACGTAAAAATTTCACATTGCTGAAATAAACTGTTTTGTACCTTCTGAAATTAAAGAGATGCACAATGACAGGAATGGCGATTGCCGCCAACGCAAACAGAAAAAATGGAAAAACAAATTGCATGCGGCTAAAATAGAATAATAGGCCATAGACAATCAGACAAAACAAAGTCGTGACGGGGGAAAAGTTTCGGGCTATAATTTTTTGGTATTGCTACTCGTTTTTCAGGTATTTTACAATCTTGTTTTCCGTTTGGTATGATAAGTTACTTCGTAGAATAAGCTACTTACATTCGTACTGCAAAAATTATCAATTGATCCCGTTAATTTCCTTTTCATGCGTACTTTTTATTCTGTAGTTACAATAGTTATCTTAAGTTTTATCACTTCAGCTTCGTTGGCGCAAAAACCAATGCTGTACAATGAAAAGTTCGGAGCAGAGGCATCGGCCATTTTTCCAAACGCTCAACATGTTTGGCTAAAACAAGAGAATGCTGTTCCTGCTTTTATTGAGTTTGGAAGCGGCAACGAAACCGATGAAACCACTTTCTTCTTACTGCTTAAAAAGAAATTCAATCTTCCTTTAACTTATCAATTTCTATTGCTTGACAACGAAAAAGATGCAATAGGTTGGGAGCATCACCGGTTTCAGCTTCTTGTAAATAGTATTCCAGTTACCGAAGGCATTTTTATAACCCACTTACAAAACGGCAAGGTGAAAAAGTTCAATGGTTCGTTATTTAAGAGTATTACGGTTGGTGCTTCTGCCTTGCTTACCGAACCTGCTGCTCTTGTTTCTGCGTTGAAAAATATAAGCGCACAAGTTTACAAATGGCAAATTGAAGAAGAAGAAGAAGCACTCAAACAAACGAATACCGATGCTTCTGCAACTTATTTTCCGAAGGGACAATTAGAAATTGTGCAACCGAACAATCATTCAAATAGTTTTCGTCTTGCTTGGAAGTTCGACATTTACGCACATGAACCAATGAGCCGCAATGAGATTTTTGTGGATGCAGAAACAGGAGAGGTGCTGAAAAAAAATCCACGTATTTACAATGCTAATACCCCTGGTACTGCCGTTACTGCATATCGTGGTTCGCGTGCAATTGTGGCTGATAGTTACACAGGGCAATATCGGTTGTATGAAACTACGCGAGGCTTAGGCATTCACACGTACAACATGCAAAAAGGAACCAACTATGGTGCAGCCGTTGAATTTTTAGATGCCAATAATGTTTGGAGTAATGTAAATGCAAACAAAGATCAGTACGCTGGCGATGCCCACTGGGGAGCAGAAATGACATACGATTTTTATCAAACCATGGGCAGAAATTCAATTGACAATGCTGGCTATCCGTTGAATCTTTATGTGCATTACAACACAAATTATGTAAACGCTTTTTGGGATGGAACACGAATGACTTTTGGTGATGGAAATGCAACCAACAATCCGCTCACATCGCTTGACATTACAGGGCACGAAATTTCGCACGGCTTAGATGAACTTACAGCTAACCTCACTTATCAGGATGAACCGGGTGCGTTGAACGAATCGTTCAGCGATATTTTTGGAACCGCTGTGGAGTGGTATGCAGATTCTACCTTGGGCAACTGGACGATAGGCGAGGACATTGGCTCACCGTTTCGTTCCATGAGTAATCCAACTACTTATGGCGACCCTGATACTTACCTGGGAACAAATTGGTATACTGGCACAGGTGATAATGGCGGAGTGCATACCAATTCAAGCGTTCAGAATTTTTGGTGTTATCTTCTTTCGCAAGGTGGAACAGGAACAAACGATATTGGAAATGCTTACACAGTTACAGGAATTTCGCGACATAAAGCCACTCAGATTGCCTGGCGAAATATGGTTTTCTATTTAACCAATAATTCAGAGTATGCTGATGCCAGATTTTATGCCATTCAATCAGCGAATGATTTGTTCGGTACTTGTTCCGCTGAAGCAATTGCAACTACGAATGCATGGTATGCAGTGGGTGTAGGTGCGCAATTTACTTTTGGAGTTGATGCCCAGTTTACTGCTTCGCAAACTGCAGGATGTCAGGTTCCATTTGTCGTTAATTTTACAAACACCAGTACCAATGCTTCTACTTTTACGTGGGATTTTGGCGATGGAACTACTTCTACCGCACAAGCGCCTTCACATACTTATACTACTCTTGGAACTTACACCGTAAAATTAATTTCGAACGGTGGTACGTGCGGCATTGATAGTTTGACTCGCACGAATTATATCGACATCAGCACTTCGAATCCATGTGTGGTGGTGATGCCAACAACAGGAACTTATCAAACGCAAACTTCTTGCACAGGCACAATTTACGATAGTGGAGGTCCTACCGGAAATTATACTGACAACACAAACAGTGTGCTCACCATTTCTCCCGTTGGGGCCACACAGGTTAGGTTTCATTTCACGCAGTTTAACATGGAGAACACCTACGATTTTCTTTATGTTTACGATGGTCCTACTACTGCAAGTCCTCAAATTGGCGCTTACACCGGAACAACAATTCCGGCAGATATAACTTCTTCGGGAGGTTCACTTACTATTCGACAAACATCCGATGTTGGGGTGGTGGCAGCGGGCTATACAATTCAATGGTCATGTACCTCCCCAACAGTACCACCAGTAGCAAATTTTAGAGCAGATGTAACAAATTCTTGCAACGGAAAAATAAATTTCACTGACCTTTCTACAGCTGCGCCTACTTCATGGCTTTGGAATTTTGGAGATGGCGGAACTTCCACTTTGCAAAATCCTTCACACACTTATTTTACAAATGGCACATTTACGGTTTCGCTAAGAGCAACCAATGCTTACGGCAATAACACGAACACAAAGAACAATTACATCACTATTAATAAACCCTCGGCTCCCTTAGCTGTAAATGCAAGCCGTTGTGGTAATGGAACAGTTACGCTCGCAGTAACTTCTAACGATACCATAAAATGGTATGCGAATGCAACAGATACCACATTGGTTGCTATAAGTAATCCGTTTGTAACTCCTTCGCTTAGTACTACTACAACTTTTTATGCAGAAGATATTGTACCGGGAACAACAGCACGCGTTGGTCCGTTGAATGATAGCATAGGAGCCGCAGGCAACTATTCAAACAGCACTGATCGCTATTTAGTTTTTAACTGTCTTGCCGCTTGCACTTTAAAAACAGTAAAAGTTTATGCGCAAGGTTCCGGCAATAGAACAATTGTTTTGCGCGATTCAACTGGAGTTATTCTGCGCACATTAACCGTGAATCTTGCTTCCGGTTTAAATATTGTTACTCTAAATTTTGTTCTACCCGTTGCAAATAAATTGCGATTGGCTGTAAATGGTACAGCAAATCTTTTTCGCAATACAGCAGGCGCTGTTTATCCTTACACATTAGCGGGTTTGGTTTCCATTACAGGAACAAACGGAACAGCGGGATACTACTATTATTTCTACGATTGGGTGATAAAAGCTACCGATTGTGTTTCGCTTCGCAAGGCGGTAACGGCTACCATTAATCCGGCAATTGTTGTCTCATCATCGCATACCAATGTTTTATGTAATGGTGCAAACACAGGAACCGCAACGGTGAGCGCAAGTGGAGGAACTCCAAGTTTTTCTTATATGTGGACAGGGGGAGCAACAACAACAACTGCTAATAATTTAATAGCCGGAACATACAATGTAACCGTAAATGATGCAGCAGGATGTTCTGCAACATCAACCCAAACAATCACACAACCTCTAGCCCTTTCATTAACCACAACAACAACTGCTGACACCTGCAATCGTTCTACTGGCAAAATAATTTCAACGGTAAGTGGAGGAACAACCAACTACTCTTATAACTGGAGCAATGCGCAAACCAGTGCTTCGATTAATAATTTATCAGCAGGAAATTTTACACTTATTGTTACCGATGCGAATAATTGTTCGTTGAGTGCAAGTACTGTTGTAAATGCTATGAGCAGTAACCTCTCTCTCAATGCAACTTCAACAAATGTTTTATGCTATGGTGGAAACACGGGAAGTGCAACAGCGAACGTAACGGGTGGTTTTGCAAATGTGATTTACCATTGGAACAATAACGCATCAAGTTCTGCCATAAGCAATCTTATTGCAGGAAATTATTCGGTTACTGTAACAGATGGAGGCGGCTGTTCAGCTACGGCCACTAAAACTATAACTCAACCCCTTGCGCTTTCGCTAGCTACTTTAGCCACGGCTGATACATGTGGTCGCGGAACAGGAAAAATAATTTCAACGGTAAGCGGAGGCACCACAAACTACGCTTACAACTGGAGTAATTCACAAACTTCTTCATCAATCAATAATTTATCGGCCGGAAATTTTACGCTTACGATTACTGATGCAAACAACTGCACAAGCAGTGCAACTGCTATAGTTAATTCGGTAAGCGGCACTCTTTCACTTTCTACTACATCGGTGAATGTTTTATGCAATGGTGGAAACACGGGAAGTGCAACAGCCACAGTAACGGGAGGATTTCCGAATGTGATTTATCATTGGAGTAATAACGCTTCAAGTTCTGTTATTAGTAATCTATCAGCAGGAAACTATTCGCTGACAATAGTTGATGGCGGAGGGTGTTCTGTGACGTCTTCTCAAAATATTTCAGAGCCATCGGCACTTACACTCATAGCTTCTTCCACTTCAACTATTTGCGGAAACAATAATGGAACAGCGTCTGTTCAGGCAAGCGGTGGTGTTTCAGGATATTCTTATTTGTGGAGTAATGCTGCAACAACTTCTTCAATCAGCAATCTTGCAACAGGAAACTATCAGGTTACAATAACTGATGCAAACAGTTGCACTGCTTCTGCAAACACAGTTGTAAATTCTATTGCAGGTGTAAACATTACGAGTGCTTCATCAAATGTTTTATGTAGCGGAGGAATTTCAGGCAGCGCATCTGTAACAGTCAATTCGGGAACTACACCAATCATTTACAGTTGGAGTAATGGAAACACTTCAGCTTCGCTAATCAATATTTCTGTAGGAAATTATTCGGTTACGGTTAGCGATGTAAATAATTGTTCAATTACTGCGAATTTTACTATTACAGAACCAACTCCATTAAATATTTCAGCAGCAACAGTTGATGCAACTTGTGTAGGTAACAATGGAAGCATTAATACGCAAGTAAGCGGAGGAACTTTAGCATATACTTATTTATGGAATACAGGAGCTATAACTCCATCACTCAATAATATTTCCGCAGGAAATTATTCGGTTGTAATTACGGATGCGAATAATTGTAGTGCTTCGGCAAATGCTGTAGTCAATAATCCGGTGAACGTGGTTCTCGTTCCTACATCCAGTAGTGTTTTGTGCTTTGGCGATAACAACGGCAATGCAAGCGTGAGTATTACTTCGGGAACTACACCATTTGTCTATAGCTGGAATAACGGAACAACAAACTCTTCTATCAGCAATCTTGCCGTAGGAAATTATTCTGTAACCGTTACAGATGCCAATAGTTGTTCAGCAACTTCCGGTTTCACTATTACCGGACCAGTGTCAGCGCTTCAAACAACCGTTACATCTACCAATGCAACCTGTGCAGGAAACGATGGAACAATTTCTTTACAGGTGAACGGTGGAACCACCGCATTTACTTATGATTGGAGTAACGGAGCTAACGGTTATGCTTTGAGTAATCTTCAAGCGGGAAATTATTTTGTTACCGTAACTGATGCGAATACATGTTCTACTTCAACAAGTGTATTGGTAGGAAGTAGCGGGAGTGTGGTTTTGAGTGCGACTTCAAGCAACACAAATTGCAATGGAGGAAATGATGGAAGTGCAGATGTGATTATCAATAGCGGAGCTACACCTTTTATTTATTCATGGAGCAATGGTGCAAGTGTTTCCTCATTGACAAATCTTGCAGCAGGCGTTTATTCGGTTACGGTTGTAGATGCCAATCAATGTCAATCGTCAGCAACCATTACAGTAAGTCAACCAACTGCAATAACCGCAATCGAAAATATTGTTGAGCCATTATGTGCAGGAAACAGCAACGGAAATATTTCGTTGCAAGCAAGCGGAGGAACGGGTGCATATTCTTATTTGTGGAGTAATGCTGGAACAACAGATTCGATTGGAAATATTACTGTAGGAAATTATTCGGTTACTGTTTTTGATGCGAATAATTGTTCTACCTCATCATCATTTACTGTGAACGAACCTGCACTGCTTTCAGTTGCTTCAACTTCGACCGATGCAATTTGTTTTGGCGAACAAAACGGAACAGCAAGTTTGAATGTAACAGGTGGCACACAAAACTATTCATACGAATGGTGTAATGGAGAAACAAATCCAGTAGTCCAAAATCTTTCAGCGGGAGTTTGTACGGTAACTATTACTGATTTGAATA
Source organism: Bacteroidota bacterium (assembly GCA_947479455.1). GTDB lineage: Bacteria > Bacteroidota > Bacteroidia > Chitinophagales > LD1 > Bog-950. Next base: position 218,464 of record CANJZE010000002.1, on the reverse strand, counting down.
ACTGCACAACGACTACAACCATTCATATTTCCCAACCTAATTCTTTGCAGCTAATTACTTCTTCAGCAAATTCTACTAATGGACAAAACAACGGAACTGCATTTATTGACACCACGAGCGGTGGTGTTGTTCCTTATTCTTATTTGTGGAGCACAGGCGATACGACTTTAACGATTTCAAATCTATTGGCGGGAACTTATACAGTAACTACTACCGATACGAATGGCTGTTCAGTAACCGCAAGTGTGGTGGTGCAGAATGTAACAGGTATAATTTCTGCGAATCAAGATTTTGTTTTTAGTGTATTCCCAAATCCTGCAACGAACGAAATTTTTGTGGAACTCAGTAAGTTGAGTAGCCAAACAACATTGACTTTGAAAAATGTTTTAGGACAGAATTTATTTTCTGAAATTATTTCAACCACACGAACTAAAATTGATTTATCGCTGCTGGCAGCAGGAGTTTATATGCTCGAAGTAAAACAGGGAGATGAAAAAGTTGTCAAGGAAATTGTCGTAAGCAAATAAGCACGCAACGATTCTACTTCTTCGTAAACTCATTCACCACCAATTCGTTGATTCCCATTTTCGAAAATCCACCATCGTGAAAAAGATTTTGCATGGTAACATATCGCGTTAAATCGCTGAAGAGTGTAACGCAATAATTTGCACAATCTTCGGCTGGCGCATTTCCCAGTGGACTTGTTTTATCAGCAAAGCCGAAAAAAGAATCAAAACCTTTTATGCCTGAACCCGCAGTAGTGGCAGTGGGCGATTGTGAAACGGAATTGACACGCACTTTTTTGGCATTGCCATAATAATAACCAAACGAGCGCACAATAGATTCAAGCGTGGCTTTTGCATCAGCCATATCGCCATAACCAGGGAAAGCCCGTTGAGCTGCAATGTAAGTAAGCGCGACAACACTGCCCCATTCACTAATCGCATCCTGCTTCATGCATGTTTGAAGAAGTTTGTGAAGCGAAAGAGAAGAGATGTCTAAAGTTTTTTGAAACCACTCGTAATTAATATCGGTGTAAGCCTTGCCTTTGCGCACATTAGGGCTCATGCCGATGGAGTGTAAAATGAAATCCAATTTGCCGCCTAAATGTTCAACCGATTGAGTTATCAGTTTTTCCAAATCTTCCACTGAAGTTGCGTCTGCCGGTATTACGACAGTGCCGCATTGCTCTGCCAGTTTATTTATTTCACCAAGGCGCAACGCTACAGGCGCGTTTGACAAAACAAATTTTGCTCCCTGTTCGTGCGCTTTCAACGCAACTTTCCATGCAATGGAATTTTCATCTAATGCTCCGAAAATAATACCGCGTTTACCTGATAATAATTGGTTCGACATAAGTTAGAGTTGTTGTGTGATGCCAAATTAAGATTTTACCTGCTCTTCAATCCAACGATATGTTTTTTCAATTCCTGCTTTAAGCAGGTAGTTTGGTTTCCAATTCAGTTTTTCTGAAATCAATTTATTGTCAGAGTTTCTTCCGCGTACACCAGTGGGACCCGCTATGTTTTTTATAGAAATATTCTTCCCCGAAATCTCTCCAATCATTTTGGCAAGTTCGTTTATCGAAATCATTTCTTCTGAACCAATATTTAAAGGCCCTTCAAAGTTTCCGTTCATCATTTTCAGGATTCCCTCTATGCACTCATCTATAAAAAGAAACGAGCGCGTTTGTCTTCCATCTCCCCAAACTTCGATGGCACTTTCATTTTTTGCTTCAGCAATTTTACGACACAAAGCTGCTGGTGCTTTTTCTTTTCCGCCTTTCCAACTTCCTTCTGGTCCAAAAATATTGTGGAACCGCGCCACGCGAACATTCAATTTATAATTGCGTGCGTAGTTCAAATACAAACGCTCACTAAAAAGTTTCTCCCATCCATATTCACTGTCGGGAGCAGCGGGATAAGCAGAGTCCTCACTGCATTTTGGATTGTCGGGGTCTTCCTGATTGTAAGCGGGATAAACACATGCAGAAGAGGAATAGAAAACTTTCCCAATTTTCTTTTCGACACAAAGATTAACCACGTTCAAATTGATGAGCGATGAATTATACATCACATCAGCATCGTTATCGCCTGTAAAAATATATCCTGCTCCGCCCATGTCGGCAGCCAGTTGATATACTTCATCAAATGATTGATTGAAAATTTCAGCGCAAAAATTTTGATTGCGCAAATCGCCAACTACAAATTCATCGGCAGCAGTTTTGCTGAACTCGGGATGCTTGAGGTCAACTCCCTTTACAAAATAGTTTTCCTGTTTCAGCCGCTTCACCAAATGGCTTCCGATAAAGCCGCCCGCCCCAAGAACCAAAGCTGTTTTCATTGGTAAAAATTACTGACGTCTTAAATCGTATTTTTCAATTTTGTTGTAAAGGTGGCTTCGTTGAATATCGAGCACCTCGGCAGTTTTCGAAACGTTCCATCCAAACTTTTTGAGTTTGTGTTCAATGAACAATTTTTCGATATGCTCTTTAAAATCCTGAAACTTGTCGAACTGTTCGAACAAATCTGTCGGTGTATCCTTAGCCTGTGTATTGGTAACGAAAGCACGCACTTCGGCTTCTGTAATTTTTTGGTCAGAGAGAATTACCAAACGCTCAATTACATTTCGCAACTCGCGAATGTTTCCTTCCCAGTTCATTGTTTTTAATTCTTCAAAAGCTTTAGGTGTAATCAACTTTTTAGGAATAGAATAGTCTTCGCAAATTTCTTTTACAAATCTTTCTGCCAGCATTGGCACATCATCTGTTCTTTCATTCAATGATGGAACGTGAATTAAAATTACGCTGATACGGTGATACAAATCCATGCGGAATCTTCCTTCTTCAGTTTCTTTCAGCAGGTCTTTGTTGGTGGCAGCGATCACGCGCACATCTACCATTATATCTTTATCGCCACCTACACGGGTAATTCTGCTTTCCTGCAACGCGCGCAAAACTTTTGCCTGAGCACTCAAACTCATGTCGCCAATTTCATCTAAGAAAAGGGTGCCGCCATTAGCCGATTCAAATTTTCCGATACGTTGTTTAATAGCCGAAGTGAACGCACCTTTCTCGTGACCAAACAATTCGCTTTCGATTAGTTCAGTAGGAATTGCCGCACAGTTAACTTCAATTAAAGGACCATTTGCACGATTACTTTTTTCATGAATCCAGCGCGCTACTAATTCTTTTCCTGTTCCGTTTTCACCGGTAATCATTACGCGCGCTTCGGTAGGCGCAACACGCTCAATGGTTTCTTTAATTTTTATGATAGCCGGTGAGTCGCCAATCATTTCGCGGGTCTTACTCACTTTTCTCTTCAAAACTTTTGTTTCCGTAACCAGGTTTGATTTATCCAGTGCATTGCGAACGGTAATCAGCAATCGATTTAAATCGGGTGGCTTGTTGATGAAATCAAACGCTCCTTTCTTAGTGGCTTCAACGGCATTCTCCACGGTGCCGTGTCCCGAAATCATAATAATGGGAGTTTCGCAATCGGTGCCTTGCAACTTTGTGAGCACTTCAAGTCCATCCATCTTCGGCATTTTAATATCGAGTAAGGCGCAAGCGTAATCGCCATCCTTCAACATTTCAAATGCCTGTGCGCCATCAGCCGCTTCATCTACTTTGTAACTTTCGTACTCAAGAATTTCGCGCAGTGTTTTGCGGATGCTTTTTTCATCATCTGCTATTAGAATGTTTGCCATTTTTTAAATTGAATATTGAATAATGAAGATTGAAAATTGAATACCATTGGAATTTTCAATCTTCAATTTTAAATTTTAAATCAAAAAAGCTGCATGCCTGTAAGCCGGATTCTGTTCTCTGAAATAAATCAAAGCCCTCATCATTTATCTGCGATAGCAATTGCTTACTACCTGTTGCACCCAACCCCTCAACTCGTGCGAGCAGCACTCAAGCGTTGATATACGTGGGCTTACAATCTGCAAGGTTTACCCTGTAAATACATCTCTGTAATTACCCGTGCGCTCTTACCGCACGTTTTCACCCTCACCACCCCTAAATCCCCTAAAGGGGACTTTGAATAGCAGTTATTTTCTGTGGCACTATCTCATTCCGTTTTATCGGAAGTCCCGATGTTATCGGGATGCGGTGCTCTGTATTGTCCGGACTTTCCTTTCCTTTTTGCAAAGAACGATGAAGCAGCATGCAACAGTAGGCGAAAATAGACGGTTAATTTAATGGACAAACTTTTTTACGAGCCTTGTGGAAATTTTAAAAGATTATTGTGGATACTTCGATAAGACTCAGTATGACATTTATTAGATGGAAAATTGCTCAATGGTTTGAACTGCGCTGGTGGAAAAATTATTCGCGTGAAAAAAACGTAGAGGAATATTTGGCTTGGAAGAAACAATGGTGGGGCGCCATCCTCTCCATGTTGCCCGATGAAATGCAGATTTGGAGCGATGCAAAAATTATTGATTTAGGATGCGGTCCATCGGGAGTGTTTATGATGTATGGCGCTTATGATGTAACGGCTGTTGACCCTTTAATAGAGGAATACGAAAAGCAGATTCCATTTTTCAGCAGAAAGGATTTTAAGAACGTGAAGTTCGTGAAAGCAACTATTGAAGAATTTGAACCGAAAGAAAAATTCGATTTCGTTTTTTGTATGAATGCCATTAACCATGTGCGCGATTTTGAAAAGGCGATGGATGTATTGGTGGATTGTGTAGGCGAGCGAAGAAATTTGGTGCTCACCATAGATGCGCATAACCACGCTTTCTTCAAAAATCTATTTCGTTTGATTCCCGGAGATATCCTTCATCCGCATCAATTTGATTTGGCGGAGTACCAATCATTTCTTGAAAGGCGGGGAATTAAAATTCTGAAATCAATTCGTTTGAAACACGAATTTTTCTTCGACCATTATTTGATTGTGGCTACCAAAAATCTATCTTAGCTTTATGATAATGACCAAAGCAGCAATACGCGAAAAAGCCAAATGGAGCTATGAAGACTATGCTTTTCTTCCGGCAGAACTGCGTTGCGAAATTATTGACCAATCTCTTTTTATGGCACCAGCACCAAGTTTCACACACCAAAACTCATCGCTAAACTTAACTGTGCTGATGAGAACCTTTTGTAAGAAAACAAAAATTGGGACTATTACAATCGCTCCAATGGATGTTGTTTTAAGCAGAGAAAATGTGGTTCAACCTGATATTCTTTTTGTAGCAAAAGAGAATTTTGAAATAATTACTGAAAAAGCTATCAAAGGAATTCCCGACTGTGTGGTTGAAATTATTTCTCCCGGATATATGCGTTATGACCGTGTGAAGAAGATGGAGTTATATGAGCGTTTTCAAATTCCAGAATACTGGATTGTTGACCCAGCCAATCAAACAGTAGAAATTTTCACCATCGTAAAAAAGAAGTATCAACTTTTTTCCACCGCAGAAGTAAAGGGAAAAGTGGAATCAAAAATACTCAAGGGCTTTACTGCTAATCTTAAAGATATTTTCAAAAAAGATTTTTAAACGGCATTTGTATTCGATTCTCCCGCAAAATATTCTTTCAAAAGTTTGGCTCTGCTCTCGCCTATTAACTCCGTTAATTCTGCCAGTTCAACTTCACGAAGTTTTTTAACGCTCTTGTATTTTTTCATCAGCAGTTCAAACGTTTTTTCACCCACACCTTTTATATCTATCAGTTCAGAATGCAACGAAGCGTTACTTCTGCGTTGACGGTGGTGAGTTATTCCAAAGCGATGTGCTTCATCGCGCATTTTCTGAATCAACTTCAGCGATTCAGATTTTTTGTTGATGTATAAAGGCAATGAATCTTCGGGGAAATAAATTTCTTCTAAACGTTTCGCTATTCCTATGACGGGAATTTTTCCATACAAATCCAGTTGTTTCAGCGCATCCACTGCGCTACTAAGTTGCCCTTTGCCTCCATCCACAATTATCAGTTGCGGAAGTTCCTGCTCTTCATCAATCATTCGTTTATATCTGCGTGTAATTACTTCATGCATCGAAGCAAAATCATCGGGACCTTCCACCGTTTTAATATTGAAATGGCGGTAATCTTTTTTCGATGGCTTGGCGTCTTTAAAAACCACGCAGGCACTCACCGGATTCGTTCCCTGAATATTTGAATTGTCGAAGCATTCAATATGGCGCGGCAGGTCTTTGAGTTTCAAATCGTCTTTAAGCGTTTTCATAATTCTGAAACTCGGTTTCTTTTCCTCGGCAGTCATGTTTTGTTTCACACGTTCCTGCCGCATGTAAAGCGCATTCTTCACCGCTAAATCGAGCAAACGTTTTTTGTCACCTGCCTGCGGCACGGTGAGTTTTATGTTTTCAAAAGGAAAATCAATTTCAAACGGCACAAGCAATTCGCTTGCTGGTTCTGTTTCTTCCATCGAGTGTTCGAGAATTGCTCGTAGCAACAATTCTTCTTTGGTTTCATCCAACACGCGCTTCACTTCTATAGCGCGTGTTTTTACGACTGTTCCGTTTACAATTTTCAGGTAATTCATAAATGCATCGGTTTCATTTTCGGTGTAACCGTACACATCTATATCGGTAAGTCGTGGATTTACGATGGTCGATTTGTTTTCAAAACCCGTAAGTATTTCCAGTTTCTGCCGAAACTCTTCTGCTTTTTCAAAAAGCGTTTGGTCGGCATATTCAGTCATTTTCTTTTTTAAATAATTTTTCACCGAGCCAAAATTGCTTTTCAGAATATTTCTGATTTGCTGAATTTCTTCATCATAGTCTTCCTCCGTTTGCAATGCCTGACAAGGACCGAGACAATTTTTCAAATGATATTCCAAACACACTTTAAATTTTCCGGCTTCAATATTTTTTTGCGAAAGGTTTAAGTTGCAGGTGCGCAATGGAAAAATTTCACGCATTAAATCCAACACGATGCGCGCGTTATACATAGAGGTATAAGGTCCGAGATATTCAGAGCCATCTTTAATTATTCTTCGGGTGAAAAACACACGCGGGAAAGGTTCTTTCTTAATGCAAATGAATGGATAGGTCTTGTCATCTTTCAGCATTACATTGTAGCGCGGCTGATATTTTTTAATCAGCGAATTCTCGAGCAAAAAAGCGTCTTGCTCTGTATCAACAATTACAAATTCAAACTTGGTAATGAAATGAATCATGCGCTTGATACGGTTCGAGTGCATGTTGTTGGTGAAGTAGGAACTTACGCGCTTCTTTAAATCTTTCGCTTTGCCTATGTAAATAATTTCACCTTGCTCATTGAGGTATTTATAAATGCCCGGCTGATTCGGTAGCGATTCACGATAAGTTTTAAATTCTTCGGGAGTCATTGAGAGGAGAAAATAATTATTTGGTTTTTTCGAGCAATGAAAACCGCAAGGAATCAATTTTGTGTTTCATCCTTCTGCCGAAACTTTTGCCTTCGAGTTCTAAAACTTGTTTGGTTCTAAAATTCGGATTCAAGATCCATTTCAGTATTCGTTTGTGAAACGGTAAATGGCTGTAAGGGAATTTTTCAATGCTAAGGAGATGCTTGATGCGCGGATAAATTTTTTGTTCGTATTCATTTCTGTTGTGCCAATAATATTCCTGGACGAGCGGTGGCATTACCTCAGTGCCGATATGAAAAGTGAGATGCAGGTCGTCTATCAATTTCAAATTTTCGGCAAAGGCAATAAAATTATGAACCACCGCCACTTCACTAAATGAAACACCAAGGCAAATGTTTTCAAGAATAATTTTGTTGAGTAATTCTCTTTTGAAAACGAAGCAGTCGAAACCGGGATGTGGTTTTCCGAAATCGGAATACATCAACGGCAGTTCTTCTACAGTTTTGTAATGAGTTGAAATTCCTCTGCGATTGATAAGCAACGCATCATGTCCTTGTTTCAGAATTTCTGAAACTGCCACATAAAACTGCGGCATTAGTGCAATGTCAATATTGGTATAGATGAGATACTCGGCATCGGTGGCATTATATAAAGCAAGAAACACATCGTTGAGCAGCGGATATTTTTTCGGGTCAGAAAACTTTCCAAAATCAAGAATTGAGCGATTTAAATTCGAAAGTTGTTTGAAGAACGATGGAACAATTTCGTTGTCTTCTTCATAGCTAATTGCAAAGAGTTCCACTTCCGTTTTTCCTTGTGCAAATTCTTTTGCCACACGAATGCTCTCAAAAGTTATGGGCTGCGCCACATGCAATTCAGATGCAGGCTTGAACTTTACAGGATTGATAACGTGCGCAATTTTCATGTATGGCAAATCTAAAAATTGTGGTGTCTAATCTCTCCTGTCCAAGGTCTATCGTCTTTTTCTATTTTCACGGCATGAGCAAAACAGTTTACGATTATCCGCTGAAAGACATCAAAGGCAACGAGCTGAATCTTTCAAAATTCAAAGGCAAAAAAATTTTATTGGTAAACACCGCTTCGGCTTGCGGCTTTACTCCACAATACAAACAGTTGGAAGAACTATATCAGAATTTGAAAGGGAAAGTTGAAGTGATTGGTTTGCCGTGCAACGATTTTGGTGAGCAGGAGCCGGGAACAGAAAAAGAAATCGAGCAATTCTGCGAAGTGAATTTCGGAGTTACATTTCCACTGACAGAGAAAGTGAAAATTCTCGGAACCAATCCGCATCCTCTATATGAATTTTTGATGAAGAAAGAACTCAATGGTTATCGCGATAGCGAAGTGAAATGGAATTTTCAGAAATACTTAATTGATGAAAACGGAAACGTGATAAAAATTTTTGGTGCACCAGTTGACCCGTTGAGTGAAGAAGTAATCAGTCTGATAGAAAAATAAAATGCAGTTCAAAGAAGTAATAGGGCAAACAGAAGTTAAACGAAAACTCATAGGCATGGCGAGTGCAGGAAGAGTTCCGCATGCTTTGCTGTTGCTCGGGCCCGAAGGCAATGGAAACCTCGCACTGGCTCTTGCCACTGCACAGTTTATTCAATGTGAAAACAAAACCGAAGATGATTCGTGCGGAACCTGTTCTGCCTGTTTAAAGAATCAAAAATTCATTCATCCCGATTTGCATTTTACTTTTCCGGTTATAAAACCCGAGAAGAAAACTTCTCCTGCTGTAAGTGCCGATTTTATTGTGGAATGGCGCAGTGCGTTGCAACAGAATGTGTACATGAGTTACTACGACTGGATGCAGAATATTGGTGCAGAAAACAAACAAGGAAATATTACAGCGGAAGAATGTCGACAAATAATTCACCAGCTGAGTTTGAAAACCTATGAGAGCGGGTATAAAATTCAAATCATTTGGCTGACTGAGTTTTTAGGTAACGAAGGCAATATACTTTTGAAGGTGCTCGAAGAACCACCTCCGAACACCATTTTTATTTTGATTGCCGAAAACGGAGAAATGATTTTGAATACGATCATTTCCCGCGTTCAGATTTTGAAAGTGAACCAGATTGAAGATGAAGACATAAAACTTGCGTTGCTACAAAAATTTGAAATGGATGAAGGCAGCGCGAAAAGAATTTCGCGCATGGCAGACGGAAATTTTAATTCAGCACTTTCCATGACCGATGGTGAAAACGTTAACGACAAAACACTTCGAACCTGGTTGCTTTGTTGCTATAGTTTGAAACTAAAACCAAGCAGTGATAACACAAAAAATTTGATCGATTGGGTGGAAGATTTTTCGAAAGCGGGTAGAGAAAATCAAAAATTATTTTTGAAATACGCGCTTTTCTTTTTACGCGAGTGCGCCATGATTTCTTTGATAGGAAACTCAGAGAAGTTGGATGGAGAGGAATTGGCTTTTGCCACTAAGTTTTCGAAACAGCTTCGTTCCGAACAAACAGAAACCATGGCAAAAATTTTCAATCGCATGTATTATCACATTGAGCGAAATGCCAATCCGAAAATTTTATTCATGAGCAATTCTTTCAAAATTGCTTCTGTATTCAAGAACGAAGAAGTAGTTGTTGATTAAACTCCGTTTAAACATTTAGCCATTTAACCCTTTAAACTTCTACCATGACACGCGAACAATACTTAAAACTCAGTTCCATTCTTACGGCAGGAACTTTATTGCCACATAATTTATTAGCTGAAATATTTTCGGCTGAAGATTTGAAGCGAAACGATTTCGGGAAAGATTTTGTTTGGGGAACAGCTACTGCTGCTTATCAAATTGAAGGCGGTTGGAACGAAGATGGTAAAGGAGAAAGTGTGTGGGACCATTTTGTTCATCATCATAATGGCAAAATAAAAACACACGAAACGGGCGATGTGGCTTGCGATTTTTATCACCGCTACGAAAGTGATATTGAATTGATGCACAAAATGAATATTCCCGCATCGCGGTTTTCGATAGGCTGGTCGCGTGTTTTGCCGCAGGGCACTGGTGCTGTAAATCAAAAAGGAATTGATTTTTACCATCGAGTTATTGATAAATGTTTGAAAGAAAATGTAGAGCCGTGGGTGACTTGTTACCATTGGGATTTGCCACAGGCGTTGGAAGATAAAGGTGGTTGGGCAAATCGCGATTCCATCAAATGGTTCGAGGAATATGTGAACGTAATTTCAAAAGAGTATGGCGACAAAGTGAAAAACTGGATGGTGTTCAATGAACCAATGGCGTTTGTTCCACTGGGATATTTAATTGGTGTGCATGCACCCGGCTATGTAAATTTCAATAAGTTTTATAAAGCCGTGCATCATGTAACTATGTGTCACGGTGCGGGCGGAAGAATTTTACGAACGAACGTGAAGGATGCAACTATTGGTACTACATTTTCGTGTAGCCATGTAGATGCAACTAACAACAAACCCGCCAATGTAAAAGCTGCAAAAAGAGCAGATGCTTTTATCAATCGTTTGTTTATTGATCCTGTGTTGGGCTTGGGATATCCGAAAGCAGATTTGCCGGCATGTAAGCATATTGAAAAGCACATGCTCGTTGGCGATGCAGAGAAAATGAAATTCGATTTTGATTTCATTGGCTTGCAGAATTATTCGCGCATGGTAGTTTATCAATTGGGTTTAATTCCCATCATTCATTTTGCAAATGTACCTGCCAAGAAACTCGGTCATGATATTACCGATATGGGTTGGGAAGTTTATCCGGAGGGAATTTACAAACTCATCAAAAAATTTGGCGCGTATAAAAACATACCTAAAATTATTGTTACAGAAAATGGGGCCGCCTTTCCCGATGCAAATGTAAACGGAGAAATTAACGACACCAAGCGAATTCAATTCCTTAAAGATTATTTGAAACAGGTTTTAAAAGCCAAGCAAGAAGGAGTGGATGTTGGTGGTTATTTCATTTGGAGTTTTATGGATAATTTCGAATGGGCCGAAGGTTTCCGTCCGCGATTTGGCTTGGTAGGCGTTGATTTTAAAACGCAACAACGAACTATTAAAGCAAGCGGAAAATGGTTCAGTGAGTTTTTGAAAGATTAAGCTTCTGAAGTTTTCAAATCCACTTCCAAATTTTTAAACACATTCTTTTTTGCCGCACTGATTTTTTTCTTCAACCACTCATCAATAGGTGAGGGGCTTAGTTCAATCGTAGTTTTGTTTCCCTTTAAGTGAATAGCAGCATTGCGAATTTGTTTGGCCTCGAGCAAATAAATTTCTTTCTGTAACATGTATTCATAGCCCAAACCAAATTCGATTTTTTTAGTGCGTGCAAAGCCAAGTGATGAATTGTAGTTGTGCGCTACCTTATTATTTCCTTTCACCTTTGCATATACCAACTGAATATCGAAGAGCAGAAAAAAAACATCGAGCATCGCGAGGGATGCCATTACTGGAATGTCGGTGCTAAGAAATTTGTCTTCGTAAATAAACAGACCTGTGTAAGCTGTTTTGTTTTCCCAGTCAATGGATGAAATATTGATTAAGCCTACTGGAACATTTTTATGGCTGATGATGAAGAAAAAATTCTGTTCGTTGTCGATGGAAGAAAACCATTCATCCTGCATGGCTGTGGTAATTTCTCCTTTGTAAAACATAAACTGCGAAATCTTTTTGTCGTTGCGCCATTGGCGAACAAGTTCCGCATCGAGTTGTGTCATTCGTTGTAACGAAATTCCGTAGCGCGTGATTTTCATCGCAATATTTCCTGAATTTGATAAGGTGGTTTACGATGCTGCAACGCAAATAAACGATTGAGGTATTCGCCAATAATGCCCAACGAAAAAAGAATTAAACCGCTCGACATAAAAATAGAAACGATGAGCGCAGTAAAGCCGAGCGGTGAGCCGTAGACCATTTTTTGGTAGATGAAAATACCTACTAAAACTAAACTAATAAGGAACGATATTAAACCAAACCAAGTCATAAAACGAAGCGGAATAGTAGTGTAAGAGAGAATTAAATTTAGTGAAAGCAACGTAAGTTTTGGAACGCTGTATCCCGATGATCCTTCTTTGCGCTCCGCATGCCGAACTGGCACCCACTCGATTCTTGTGGTGTGCCACGAAAGGATTTCATCTACAAAAGTGAAGGAGTGATTATAGTCTTTGATTTTATCAATTACGCTATGATGAATTACTTTAAAACTTGAACCCTGCCCTGTGGTGTTTCCGAATTTTTCAAACATGTAGCCAACAAAATTGCTTCCCCATTTACGTAATGGTGAGTGTTGTCTTTCCTCTGCGTAAATACCATAGACTAAATCGGCAGAAGTAGATTTAGCTCGGTCAATAAGCAATGAAATATCTTCAGGAAAGAATTGTAAATCATCATCAATGGTTACAATGTATTTGCCTTTTGCAAATTGAAAACCACAAAGCAAAGCTTTGTGTTGCCCGAAGTTTTTTCGAAGATTAATGCCAAGTAGGCGCTCGCCATATTTTTCTTTCAGCGATTTTATTTTCCACCAGCTTCCATCGCTACTCATGTCATTCACTAAAATAATTTCGAAAGTCGAATTCATTTTAATGAAGGTTTCTTCCACACGAGTGCACAATTCATCCAGCGTGTTTTCGCTGTTGTAAACCGGTACTACAATGGAAAAATCAGGCGTAAAGTTCATTTCAAATTTCAATGAGTTCAGAACAAATTATTTTTTCGGTTTCAAGATAACAACTGCCCCACGATAAGCCAACTCCAAAACCCGATAAAAGTAAATTCAACTTTTGCGAAACTAATTGTTCGCGCAATTTTACCAGCATGGTCAAGGGCACTGTAGCAGAACTTGTATTGCCAAAGTCATACAAACTGTAAGGCACTTTCTCCGGTTCCACTTTCAATTTTTTGCGAACGCTTTCAATCATTAGTTTGTTTGCCTGGTGAAAAACAAAATAATCAATCGTTGATTTTTCAATTTGCTTTTCGGTTAAAAGCGTGTTGATGTTTGGAGCAATTTCGCGAAGCGCAAAATTGAAAATTTTAGCTCCGTCTAATTTCATCTGTAAATTATTGCGCACAATTCCTTTTTCGTATTCAGTTTCTGTAAATGAATTTTTGGATACGGGATTCCGATAACCGCCATCGCTGATAATGATGTCGTCAAATTCTTTTCCGTCAGTTTGTAAATTGAAATGAATTTGATGACTGCTAGAAAATTCAACAGCGGTGGCAGTGCCGGCATCTGAAAAAAGTGGAGCCGTGCTTTTATCTTTCATCGAAATTGTTCTGGTAGAAATATCACCCACCAAAAGCAATGCTTTGCCCCCCGGCATGTTTTGCAACAAACTCGATACAATTGAAAGACCATACACATAACCTGAGCAACCGAGGTTCACATCAAACGCTAAACAATTTTTCGAAAGCTTTAATTTTTCCTGTAACAGCGATGATGTATTCGGAATTAAATAGTCGGGTGTTTGAGTAACGAAAACAAGAACTTTTATTTCCTCCCGATTCCAGTTTAAATCGTTCAGTAATTTTTCGGCAGCGGTAAAACATAAATCTGATGCGGTAACTCCATCAGCAGCGACTCTTCTATAACGAATGCCAACGGTATTGATGAATGTTTCGCGGTCTTCTTCAGAAATGAGGGAGAAGTTTTTGTTGTCCTCGGTGTGCTTTGGAACGCAGGCGCTCAATCCGCTCAACTTAATATTCGGTATTGAGAATACGGCCATGCTATTTGCTTTTTACAATTTCAAAAAGTTGTTCGACTGTGACAGCAGATTTTAAATCTTCGGCTGTAATTACTTTTTCATAATCAGCATCAACCATAGCAATTACAATAAGCACGAGCATGGAGCCCCACTCACTTAGTTTTTTGAATTCTGTTTCGGGTTTGAATGCTGCTGCACTTGTTTGGTTGAAACAGTCGGCAAATTTTTCTACAAATTCTTCGAGTAACATAGAACGCAATTTATAAAAGGTTGAGTGCGTTCCAAATTCTGAATGGGAAGGAGAAAGTGAAAAGCTATTGACCTCTGCCGTAAAGAATGGTAAGGACGGTATAAATCATCACCCGCAAATCCATAGCGATGCTCATGTTCTCGATATAAATGATATCGTATTTCAATCGCTTCACCATTTCAGTTACATCAGAGGCGTAACCGTATTTTACCATACCGAGTGAAGTAATTCCGGGCTGAACTTTAAAAACGTGACGGTAGTAAGGAGCAAGTTTTACAATACGGTCAGCAAAAAATTTTCTTTCTGCACGCGGGCCTACAATACTCATTTCACCTTTTATTACATTGATGAATTGAGGTAGTTCGTCTATTCTGTATTTCCGAATTATTTTTCCGATGGAAGTTATGCGGTCATCATTTTCAGAAGTGAGTTGAGGTCCGCTGCTTTCGGCATTCAACTTCATGGAGCGGAATTTGAAGATGCGGAAAGGTTTACCATACTGACCTAAGCGTTCCTGAAAATAAAAAACAGGTCCGCGGTCAATCGTCCAGATTCTAAATGCAACAGTAATAGTAATTGGGAGCGTGATAAGAATGGCAAATACAGAGGCAACAATATCGAACCAGCGTTTTGTAATTCGTTCCCATTCATTTAAAAGTTGCGGACGAATTTCAATAAACGCTTCTCCAATAGCATGATTCATTCGTACCGTTCCTGAGAGAATATCATACATATCGGGAATGATTCTGATAGTTACATTCTTATCGGCTAAACGATTGAGAATGTCGTTTAGCTGATGATGTTCCGAAGACTCGATTGCAATAATTACTTCTTCTATTTCAAGGTTACTGTCAATAATTTTTTCGAGGTCGCTAAGTTTGCCGAGTTCAGCAAGTTCGGTGGTGAGTATGTTTGTTGCTTTGCCATTCAGCTCGATGTAGCCAACGAAATAAAAACCAAAGCCCAATTCCTTTTTCTTTAAATCGATATATAACTCGTTCGCTCTTCCGCTACTTCCAACTATTAAAGTATTGAAACCTGTTTTGCCTTTGCGAATGTTCTTCTTTACGATATGAAGAATTGTCAACCGAAAAAAAGCGGTGAAGAAAAATTGAAACGAAAATAAAACGAAGAACGTGAGATAGTAGTCGGAATATTTTCTTACTAAATCATCGAGCAAAAACGCAAAAAAGATGATGATGCTACCTATAAACGAAACGATAAAAGTTTTTGCAAGTTCCTGAAGGCGCGATTTTTTGTAAAGGTCTGTATAAGTTCCAGTGATATAATGAAAACCAATCCACATGACGAGAATAGCAGCCAAGCCCACAAAAAAATTGTCATCGGTAAAAGGTAAATTGAAATGGAATGGAAGATTTTCAATCGTAATTTTTCGAAACTGAAAAAGGAAATACCAAGCCACTACCGAAGCGATGGTATCGCATAAAACATAAAGAGGAATAATGGATTTTCTTTTTTTCATCTCCCCAAAATTACAAGTAAACCAACTTTACATTGTCAATACAAACACTACCACCCGAAGAGCCGTAAGGTCTAAGTGCTTCAAAAAAGAGGTTGTATTTATCTGCCCGCACGGCATTAATTTGGTCAGCTAGTTTCAAATACATTTTTGTCCAGGTGGAACGTGGAGTAAGAAACAAAACCGGGAAACGAACGACACTTGCACCACTCACAAACGAACCATAGAAACCGGTGTAAAAAGGAACTTCACATTTGTAATCAAATTCTAACCAAACATCTCTGTCAAAAGGTAGTGCATACGTATTTAGTTGTGCTGCTTCCACGTTAGAATCGGCTATGGCAGTAATTCTTCCGAATGAAATTCCCAGTGTGTCAATCCGTTGCATGTTGGTACCAAACCCACTTGCTACGCTAAAAGTCTCCGTAACAAAAGGAAATTTTGCTCCGGTTTTGTAAGTAAAAACCGGATGATGATTGTATTGAGTTGCATTGAGGGCATTAATTGAAAACGTATCGGGTTGATAGAAGGGATAAATTACACGCGTATTGGATTGGCCACTTTCATAAATACCTGCACTCACCACAAATCGAACATTACCTGAAGCAAGTACAGGGTAATTGCAAGGCATTTCATACGCGCCTAAATTGGTGCTGTTGGCTTCTACCCAAACATCTTTAATGCCGTTTTCTCCTGCAGAAGGCGATGAGGTGGCAGCAGAATCCATGCGCATGTAAAAAGGCACACCGCCATTCGGCATTTTATTGCAGGAAGGAGATAAGCTAACGACAGCAGCAAAAAGAAAAAGTGTAATGAAGAATTTCATTCGCAAATAGTCGGGCAATAAACGTTGGTTGTTTAAAAAGATTGCGAATAAAAAGAAAAAAAACCACCCGTGTGCTTTTCTCTAAACTCACTTCGTTGACTTGGGGGTTACTAACTGCGCATTTATTTTATCGAGAATTTGTTGTGCCAAATGCATGGCGTTGTACCCTTCGAGCACGCTGACTGCAACCGGTTTGTTTTGGGTAATTGATTTGTGAAACAATTCTAATTCCATTTGAATGGCGTTCACATCTTTCTTCTCGGCAGTTTCGTAGGTTATATATTTCTTGCTGTTGTCGGGCAAATCAATTTCAAAGTGATTGGTTTCTGTGTTTGAAGGCGGAGCATCTTCAATGCGAAACACATCGCTTTTCTTTTTCAAAAAATCCATACTGATATAAGCTCCCGGCTGAAAGATGCGCATTTTGCGCATGCTCTTTACCGAAATACGGCTAGCAGTAACGTTGGCAACACAACCGTTATCAAATTCAATTCGCGCGTTGGCTATGTCGGGCGATTTAGAAAGTATAGCCACACCGCTTGCCGAAACTTTTTTCACATTGGCTTTTACCAAACTCAAAATAATATCGAGGTCGTGAATCATTAAATCGAGCACTACCGAAACATCAGTGCCTCGCGGATTAAATTCTGCCAGCCGATGCACTTCAATAAACATGGGCTTCATGTTTTTTTTGTTGAGCGAAAGTAAAGCAGGATTAAATCTTTCTACGTGACCTACCATCGCTTTAATCCGCGCTTCATCAACTAACTCCACTAATTCCTTTGCTTCTTTAACCGTACTTGACAATGGCTTTTCAATAAAAATATGTTTCGCTTTTTTGATAGCGTCTTTTGCAATTTCAAAATGTGTGGTGGTAGGCGACACAATATCAATGGCATCGCAACTCTCTATGAGTTTTTTTGGTGAATCGAAACGTTTGATTCCGAATTCTTCCTCTGCTTTGTGGGCATTTTTATCATCGGGGTCGTAGAAGCCCACAATGGTGAACCCCGAAATTTCTTTCAGAAGTTTAACGTGAATTTTTCCGAGGTGTCCCACTCCGAAAATACCGATGCGAACTGCTTTTGCCATGTAACGAATGTAAAAGGGAGCGAGTATGCTCGAAGTAAACGGTACGTAATAGTTTGCAAATGATTTTGTGGATTGTAGGTTGAAATGGAATTTGAATAGCGGCTATGAGCAAATAATTATCTTCGCGCTCCATGTTTTACAATCGTAAAGTTGCTCTTCACACACTCGGCTGCAAGCTGAATTTTTCCGAAACTTCGGCTATAGCGCGCATTCTTATAGAGCAGGGTTTTCAAAAAGTTGAATTCAGCGATAGAGCCGATTACTACATTATTAATACCTGTTCGGTTACAGAAAATGCAGACAAGGAAACGAAGTATGTAGTAAAGACCGCTTTAAAGACAAACCCCGAAGCCAAGATTATAATCGTTGGATGCTTCGCTCAATTGAAGCCGGAAGAAATTTCGAAAATAAAAGGCGTGAATCTGGTGCTTGGGGCCAATGAAAAATTTAAGATTCATGAATACCTGGAACAACTCGAAGAACAACAGGAGCCATTAGTTATAAGTGGCGATATAAATAACGTTGAGTTTTATGCCGATGCTTATTCTCAAGGCGAACGAACGCGCAGTTTTTTAAAAGTGCAGGATGGTTGCGATTATTTTTGTTCGTTCTGTACTATTCCATTAGCTCGAGGAAAGAGCAGAAGTAATTCGATTGTACACACCGTTGAAGTGGCGAAGAAAGTCGCAGCCACCGGAGTGAAGGAAATTGTTTTAACGGGTGTAAATATTGGTGACTTCGGAAAGTCGGCTGACGGCAATGAGCGAACAGAAGAAAATTTTTTACTGCTGATAAAAGAGTTAGAAAAAAATGTTGCTGTAGAGCGTTTTCGCATTTCTTCTATTGAACCGAATTTGTTGACCAATGAGATCATTGACTTTGTAGCCAACAGCCAAAAGTTTATGCCGCACTTTCATATTCCTTTGCAAAGCGGCTCCGATAAAATTTTAAAACTGATGCGCAGAAAATATTTGCGCCAGTTGTATCAGGAGCGCGTAGGAAAAATAAAAGCAGTGATGCCGCACGCTTGCATTGGCGTAGATATCATTGTTGGTTTCCCCGGTGAAACACACGAACAGTTTTTAGAAACCTACAACTTTGTGAACGATTTGGATGTTTCGTATCTGCATGTGTTTACCTATAGCGAACGCGCCAATACGCGCGCGCTGAATATTTCTCCTGTAGTTCCAATACCTGAAAGAAAAGAACGCAACAAAATGCTACGCATACTTTCTGAAAAGAAGAAACGAAAATTTTATGCTGAGCATGTGAATACAGAACGCAAAGTTTTATTCGAAGCCGAAAATGACAATGGTATTCGATACGGCTTCACCGATAATTATATCAAAGTAGGTATTCCTTACGAAGCGAAAATGTGGAACACCATTCAAACTATTTCATTGAAAGAAGTTTCAGATTTCGGTTATGTAAAAGGGACTAAGCATTTGGAGTTTTCGATTGCATAAACCCCTAAATCCCCTAAAGGGGACTTCAATACAAACTACATTCATTCAAATTATTTATCACTTTCGCATAGCTATTTACTATTCACCATTTACTATTCAATCTTCATGATTCTTCTTCGCTGTTATCCTAAAATTACCGATTTTATTTACGAGTTTTTTAATCATGCACCAGCGGCAGATTATCGTTTCATTCCCATTTTTAGTTACGGATTTTGCGTGGCTACAGGTTTTTTTGTCGCTTCAATACTTTCGGTAAATGAAATGCGCAGAAGAGAATCACTTGGTTTACTCAAAGGCAATGATGCAGAAATTACAATAGGCGAAGCACCAACTATTACTGAGCTTGTTATTTACTTTTTGATTGGCTTTGTGGTGTTTTTTAAAATCGCGGGTTTGTTAATATATCAACCAGAGTTAAGCACAGGAGTTTTAAACCTTAAAAATTATCTCACTTCATTTAATCTAGGAAGTTTTGTTGGTGGAATTTTAGGGGCTGTTGGTTTGTGTTGGTATTTCTATCACACAAAGAATAAGGACAAACTCCTAACCCCACAAAAGAAAAAGATTACACTTTATCCTTCTGATGGCATTGGCGATTTGGTTGTGATTGCCGCTGTGCTTGGTGTGTCAGGGGCGAATTTTTTCAACTACTTAGAAAACCCAGGTGACTATGTAAACTTTTGGCAAGATCCATTCGGTTCTATGTTCAGTGGTCTTTCTGTTTATGGAGGTTTAATTTTTGCGGGCTTGGGATTTGGTCTTTATGCGTATTGGAAAAAATTCAACATTCTACATTTTTTTGATTCAGTAGCACCCGGTTTTATTTTGGCAAATGGCATTGGAAGAATTGGTTGTCATGTAGCCGGAGATGGCGATTGGGGTTTAGCTAATCCGTATAATAAACCCTCGTGGTTTCCACAATTTTTATGGAGCAATGATTATGCCCACAATATTATTGATGCCGAACCAATGAATGTTATTCCAAATTGTGTGGAAGAGCACTGTACCTATTTAGCGCATGCTGCTTATCCAACTCCGCTTTATGAATTGATAATGTGCACAGCTATCTTTTTTATTCTTTGGAGTTTACGCAAACGATATTCTTACCAACCAGGTATTTTGTTTTTCATCTTTATGATGTTGATAGGAGTGCAACGTTTTGCCATTGAACAATGGCGCGATGTAAGCGGACGTGATACCTATGGTTTCTTCGGAATTCAGTTTCGCCAAAGCGAAATTATTTCCATCATTATGTTTACGATTGGTGCGGTAACAGTTGCTTATTTATTGAAGAAATATAAAGCAGCAGGAGTAAAGTAGAAATTTAATAAGCTACTTCTTTACCAGAAAACTTCCTACAATTAACGCATCCATTCCACTGCCATAAAAAGCAGATACAGCATCCATAGTATTATACACCATGGGTTCGCGATTGCGATTGAAACTTGTGTTTACCACAATGCCTGTTCCTTTTTGTTGTTGAATAGCTTCCAACAATTTCGGAAAATTTCCTACTTCGTTTTTCGAAACTGTTTGCACACGTGCGGTTTTGTTGACGTGTGTGATAGACGGATAATCGTTGGAGATTACATCTACGTTCACTGTCATATAAGGCAGTGTTTTTTGTTTTGATGAAAATGCTTTTGAAAAATCTTCTTCTAAAACCGAAGGGCAAAACGGTCGGAAGCCTTCGCGGAATTTTATTTTTTGGTTGATAATTTCTTTCATGTTCGGGTTAAATGCGGAGGCAAGAATACTTCTGCTTCCCAAAGCGCGCGGACCAAACTCCGCTCTGCCTTCTACCCAACCAATAATTTTGTCTTTCAAAATTAAATCGGCAGCAACTGAATATGATTCTGCTACTTTTTCATACTTGATACCAAGCATTTTTAGTTGCGCTTCTATTTCATCATCGTTTAATGCTCGTCCAAGTTTTGCAGTAGTCATAGCTTCGGGAACACAATCAAATTCAGCAGAGGCGAGATATGCGGCACCGAGAGAAATTCCCGCATCGCTTGCTGCGGGTTGAACATAAATCTCTTCTACACAATCTAACTGCAACAGCTTTTGGTTGGCGGCACAGTTCAACGCCACACCACCTGCTAAACACAATTTTTTTAATCCTGTTTCGGCAGAAAACTTTTTTACCACATCGCATAAAACATCTTCAAGCAATTGCTGCGTAGAAGCGGCAACGTTTCTATAAAATTGCGACACTGCACTATTTGGAATTCGCGGTGAACCAAGTTTGTCAATTAAGTTTTGGTTAAAAACAACTTGCTGCCGCGAGCCTTGCGGTTGACCTACAGCATAATTTATTTTGTAGTCGCTGTTAGTTTTAAAATCTCCATTCGAGAGTTCAATCAAAAATGATAAATCAATTTCGTTGGCGTTACCATAAGGCGCAAGTCCCATCAGTTTGTATTCATCCGTATCACGATGAAAACCGCAGAACTGTGTCATCATCGCATAAAAAATTCCCAAACTATTATCGCGAGAAATTTGTTCAACAACATTTATACTTCCGTTCTTACCAATGGCTTTTTGCAAAGAAATTCCATCGCCCGATGCATCAATGGTTAGAATCATCGCATCTTCAAAACCCGAAGCGTAGTAGGCGCTTGCCGCATGACATTGATGATGATGATAGCGAACAGTACGTGGACAAAAACCAAAGGTGTTGGTGAAATAACTGTTCAACACTTCATCGTATTGGTTGCCCCAAGTACTACCGTGAGTAGCTATAACATCCACATCGCGAATGGAAATATTTCCAAGGCTCAACACTTCATGCACTGCTAAAAAAGGTAATTGTCCGGGTGAATGTTTCACACGACTTAATCGCTCTTCTTCTACTGCAGCAATCAGTTTACCTTCGTGCAACAGCACGGCTGAAACATCCTGATAGCCCGCGCGCACACCGCCATTTATTCCAAGTATGATCATGCTCCGCAGTTAAAGTATTTGTCGTAAGCCACCTTTGGCACAAAGTTTAATCGCGATGCTAACCAAATTGGATATTTAAACAATCGCATTAATGAATAAGAAGTAGCGTAATCACGAAAAGTTTTGGGTGGTAACTTCATCATCTCATCAAATTCTTCATGCTTTAAACCCAGACGCTTCAAACACAAATCAATAATTCTATCACTTTCAATTTGATAAACACCATGCGCGCGCGCTAAGGCAACATCGCGATTTAATTGTCCGCTGCGCACTAGTGCCGAATCTGAATTCATGTTCATGTCTATATTGAATTTTACGCGATGAACATATTTTATCAGGCTGTGGTAAAGGTCATCAAAGTAATGTGCGCCCGGATATACCCAACCCAATTCGGGCACAATAATTTTCTCGGCTTCCTCGCGAATATAATCGCTGGAATACATAGGGGTGATGGTTTTTATTCCTTTCCACACGGTGTAATACGCAAGTTCTTTCATACCTAAATTAAAGCCCGGATCTTCGGGTTTCCATGAACGGAGTTTTACAGTGCCGAATTGATTTTGCACGTTTCGCAGATAATCACCATCGAAAAAAGACCACGATAAAGGCTTCACGCCTTCGGTACGAAATGATTGACCGATTAAAATTGTTTTTACATTTTCTACATAAGCTGCTTGATACAAAGATGAGGCAATACCAATGTCGGTTCCTAAATTTAAATCAGGTGTAGATGCTTTTAGGAAAGTAATTTTTAAATCTTTCGCTTCGCGCCAATCGGAAGTAATCGTGCGCAGTTCTACACCTAATTTGTTCACCGCGTTTACCATGTTTTCACCCGCCACCGGATTGTCGAAGCCATCGTTAAAGTGAACGGCAAGCGGTCGCAGTTTCCATTCCTTCACTACTTTCCAGAGGAGAATAGTGCTGTCTCTTCCTCCACTCATGCCTACAATGCAATCGTATTTTTTGCCTTTGCCTTCTTGGCGCACGCGGGCAAATGTTTTCTCCAAATATTGTTTCCCCTTTTCTCCGTTCGGAAAAAGCAATTCCATTTTATCGTGCAGCTCGCAGAAATTGCATTCGCCTTTTTGGTTGAAATAAATTCCGGGGACGGTAATGTCTTGCACACAGCGCGTGCATGTTTGCATTTGCAAAGACTCTTTTTTTATACCATTTACAACTACACTCATTGAATAGAATTATAAAGACACGGATTACACAGATTTCACGAATTGTTTTGCATCAATTGAACTAAATCTCTTTCTCCGAATAGTTTGTTTTTAAAATTAATAGCCATTTTTTCTTCTTGCGAATTTCACTTGTATTTATCCGTGTAATTCGTGCAATTCGTGTCTTACTCCTTTTCAAAATCAACTCCCATCTCTCTTACCCGTTTTCCTATTTGTGTTCCTTTTAATTTTTCGGTTTTCAATTCAGTTTCGAAACAAACCAATTGACCTGCAAATTCATTGAACTGCCCTTGTGCGATAATGCCGTTTTTATTTACTGCAAGCGAACATCCCACCATTTTTTTTCCTTCATAAGGACCGCCTACAATATAGCCCACACTCGTTGCACTCACCACTGTTACATCATACAGGCGTGCAATGTTCGTCAGTGGTTTAATCCATTTTTCACGATAGGGGTCATCGGCTTCAGTAATTGAATAATCGACAGTCCAGCTGGCAGGCGAAAGAATAATATCAGCACCCATACACGCTAGCGTTTTACCAATGTGTGTACTCTCTGCATAGTTATCGGCACAAATGTTTATGCCTATTCTCCCAAGCTTTGTATCCACTACATTTAGTGTTGTACCAATTTCATAAAAAGGAAATTCTACTTCGAGCAAATTTATTTTAGAGTAACTCAAAATAATTGCTCCTGTGTCGTCTACCAAAACTGCAGTGTTGAATCTTTTTTCTCCACGCTTTTCGGTTAAGCCTACACAAATAAAAATTTGCTGTTCGCGCGCCATGCGACAAAAAACGTCACTATAAATACCGGGAATTGGTTGAGCTTGATTAATTGCATCGGGATGTGTCCATGCAAAGTCAATCGTTTCAGGAAGTAGAACTAAATCGCAATTTTCTTGTTTGGCTTTCTTGACCAAAATTTCTGCGCGTGCGAAATTTCGTTCGGGCTCGGTGCCTTCTACGAGTAATTGCGCCATACCTATTTTTAGTTTTTTCATACGAACAAGTTCGGTGCGCCAAACCTAATTGAATTTTGGATTTTGTGTAAACCTGCAATAGTCTAGCTTTATAAATCTTGTTTTAGTGTTCAAAGTTTGGTGAAACGAAAAAAGTTATGGATAATTATCTTGCTTTAAAAAGTCCTTGACACACAACTTCGATTGATATAGACTATTATGGTAAAAAAATCTGCCTGTAACTTGGTTGCTGTTTTTTCTAGTCCGCGCATCTCTAATTTTGCGGGTATAACAACCAGCCATTACTTTCAACCAAGTACAAAATCGAAATTTGGACACAAACTTTTTTTTAAAAAACACACTTAACCAATATAGGTTGTTATCCCAAAAGTATTAAGCAGAAGGAATCAAAAACTTTTACCGGTACCTCACAAAAACTCCTCGTATGATAAACGTCAACTTTCTATCTCAACGTGCAACAAAATTATTTTCCTCAACAATTATTCTTGGTTTGTTGTTCTTGTTGCTCTCCCCATCAAAAGGGTTAGCACAATGCGGTTACAATAACACCTTTTACATTAATTATGTTCCTGTTTATGATGGTGCTCCGCACCTAGCAAACGGTTGTTTTTTTGGAGGAGATTTAATGACCATGACTGTAGTGGCTGGTGGCACCTACACTTTTTCTACCTGTTCATCAACAGCTTTTGACACGCAAATTACGGTTTATAATGCGGCAGGCAATACTGTTTTGGGTTACAATGACGATGCTTGCGGCACTAACGGTTTATCATCGCAACTTACGGTTACAGCCGGCTATAGCGGCACCATGAATGTTCTGATTGACCAGTATAATTGTATTTCGAATACTACCTGTATGCCAATGTATGTAACGGCAACAGCACCACCACCACCTCCTCCTCCGGTTGGTCCACCATGTCCTTTAACAGGCTCTAGTGCTGGTAACGTAACTCCAGGTTGCAATGCATTTGGAGGGCAGTTAAGTATTCCATCTACGGCCTATGCTTCTTTCACTGCGGTAACAGGAGTAAATTATTCTGTTTCTACTTGTGCCAGCGGATGGGATTCGGAAATATCGGGATACGATGCCGGAAATAGTTTTATTGCTTCGGGACAAACATCACCAACTGCGGGAGGCACTTTTTATAATGATGATAACGGTTCTGTATGCGCCACTACTCGTGCATCGCTCGATTGGACTGCCTATTTCACTGGTACTGTAAAAATAATGGTTGACAGATATGCCTGCGGTTCTGTTTGGCCTGGTACTTCTGCATTACTTGAAGTTCGACAAAATACTACCATAACAAATGCTACTAGTACGGCAAGTATTTGTGGTGATGGTTCTACTCGTAATTTAGCGGTAACTTATGGAGGCACCTTTTCTGGCGCTCCTGCGGTTAACTGGTCTGTTGTTTCCGGTCCGGGGTCTATTTCAGGAGTTGTTTATACCGCATTGGGAGTTTCGGGAAGCAGTCAACTCGTAACTTTAGGTGCTACTTTGGGCGCATGTAGTTTTACTACTTCTTTTACTGCTTATGGAGTTCCTTCTACTTCAGTTGCAGGATCTGCTCAAACTCAGTGTAACAATGGCACGTTTACAATGGCTGCGACACCACCAGCCGTAGGAACCGGCACATGGACTGTTACGAGCGGCACAGCGACTATTACATCGGCTAATTCGGCAACAACAACCATTACGGGTGTACCAGCGGGAACCAGTGCAACACTAACATGGACCGTGTCAACAGGAGGCCCCTGTGCAACTTCATCGAGTAGTGTCGTACTTACCAATAATCAAGCAGCTACAGCCAATGCCGGAATTGCACAAACAGTTTGTGCAGGAGGTTCTATAACCTTGGCCGGAACTATTGGCGGTAGCGCAACTTCCTCGACCTGGAGTTCGGGAACAGGAAGTTTCTCCAATGTAAATTCACTCACTTCAACTTATACTCCATCAATTTCATCGGGTACTGTTACCTTAACGCTTACTACAAATGATCCTGATGGAGGTGGTCCGTGTTCGGCTGCTACAAGTACGGTTTTAATTACAGTAAATGCTGCTGCAACTGCCAATGCAGGATTTGCGCAAACGGTTTGTCAAGGCGGTTCAGTTACTTTAGCAGGAAGTATTGGTGGTAGTGCTACAACATCGACATGGAGTGCGCCAAGCGGAACTTTTTCATTGGCAAGTTCAATTACTTCGACATATACCCCTTCTATAACATCGGGTTCGGTAACACTTACACTTACAACAAATGATCCGGATGGTGCGGGTCCTTGTTCGGCAGCTATTAGCACTGTAATTATTACGGTAAATCAGGCTCCAACAGTAAGTGCCGGAAGTGCACAAACAGTTTGTGGAGGAGGAACAGTAACTCTAGCGGGAAGTAGAGGCGGGAGTGCAACGAGTTCAACATGGAGTGCAGGTACAGGAAGTTTTTCAAACGCCTCTTCACTTACATCTACCTATACCCCGTCAATTTCTTCAGGAACTGTAACTCTTACACTTACTACAAATGATCCTGATGGAGCAGGACCTTGTTCTGCTGTTTCAAGTACGGTGGTTATAACAGTGAATCAAGCAGCTACTGCGAATGCAGGATTTGCACAATCCATTTGTGAAGGTGGTTCGGTTACGCTTGCAGGAAGTATTGGTGGTAGTGCTACAACATCGACATGGAGTGCACCAAGCGGAACTTTCTCTTTAGCAAGTTCACTTACTTCAACCTACACGCCTAGCATTACTTCAGGAACCGTAACACTTACATTAACTACTAATGACCCCGATGGAGCAGGCCCATGTTCGGCAGCAATAAGCACGGTTGTAATTACCGTAAACCAAGCACCAACAGTGAGTGCCGGAAGTGCACAAACAGTATGCGGAGGCGGAATAATTACTCTAGCAGGAAGCATAGGTGGAAGCGCAACTAGTGCAATATGGAGTGCAGGAACGGGAAGTTTTTCCAATGTAAATTCATTGACATCAACCTATACTCCTTCTATTTTATCGGGTACAGTTACATTAACACTTACAACAAATGACCCTGATGGTGCAGGGCCATGTGCTGCTGTTTCAAGTACAGTTATTATTACTGTGAACCTAGCCGCAAGTGCAAATGCAGGTGTGCCACAAACCACTTGTCAAGGTAATACCATAACTCTATCAGGAACAATTGGAGGTAGTGCTACTTCATCAACATGGAGCGCAGCAAGCGGAACTTTTTCGGATGTTAATTCCTTAGGGTCAACTTACACACCTTCTATTACTTCGGGAACAGTAACACTTACCTTAACTACAAACGATCCGGATGGAGCAGGACCTTGTTCAGCAGCGGTAAGCACCGTTGTTATTACCGTTAATCAAGCAGCTACTGCTAATGCAGGAAGCGCACAAACAGTTTGTCAAAATGGAACAATTACACTTGCTGGAAGTATAGGTGGCAGTGCAACAAGTTCAACGTGGACAGCACCAACGGGAACTTTCTCGAACGCTAGTTCACTCACATCTACTTATTCTCCTTCTATTACTTCGGGTAATGTAACCTTGACCTTAACTACGAATGACCCTGATGGAGTTGGACCTTGTTTAGCGGCAACCAGTACTGTTGTAATAACAGTTACACCACTTCCCACAGTAAACTCAGTAAACCCTACGGCTGTTTTATGTTTTGGTGGAAATACCGGAACTATTACTATTACTGCTACCAGCGGAACTCCTCCATTATCTTACTCAATAGATAACGGAGCTACATATCAATCTTCGAATTTCTTCAACAATCTTATAGCAGGAAGTTACACGGTTATAGTACGTGATGTGCAAACTTGTTCAACACCATACGCTTTAAATCCTGTAGTAGTAACTCAACCTACTCTCCTTGACCACACCACTACAGTTACTGACGCAAGTTGCGCCAACGTGTTTGATGGAAAAATAGATGTGTTTGCTTCGGGCGGTGTAGCACCTTATGCTTACTCGCTCAATGGCGGACCAACACAAGTTGGAAGTCAATTTACCGGTTTACAATCGGGCACTTATATAGTCTATGTATATGATGTGAATGGTTGCGTTGATACTTCACACGTTTTAATAAATGATTCTTACAACGTTTCTTCTTTTATTGTTTCTCAAACTAACGTTTCTTGTTTTGGCGGAAGCAATGGTGCTGTAACGGTTCAGATAGTTGGTGGCATTCCAGCCTATCAATATTCCATCAACGGTACAATCTTCTCGGCTTCTCCAATTTTTACCGGATTAACTTCAGGAAATTACGTGGTAATTCTTCGTGATTCAAAAGGGTGCACAGCATTCCAACCGGTTAGCATTACTCAACCAGCACAACTATCTGCAATTGTAGATGTGGTGAATAGTGTTAGTTGTAATGGAACTGCTACCGGAGAAATTTTTATTAGTGTAAATGGAGGTACTGCACCGTTTACTTATTTCTGGAGTAATGGCGATACAACACAAGATGTTGACAGTTTGCTTGCCGGAACATACACAGCAACAATCACCGATTTTAAAGGATGCACGGCTTTCACAGGTGCAACGGTTTCACAACCGATTCAACTTTTTGTAAACGTTGCATCTTTCCATAATTTGAATTGTTACAATGACTCGACCGGTTCAATTGATGTTTCGGTAAGTGGTGGTGTACCGGCATATAGCTATGTATGGAGCAACGGTGCAACTACCGAGGATTTAACGGGACTTCATGCGGGAACATATACGGTAACCATTAATGACAATAATCTTTGCGAAAAAATTATTACACAAACACTCACTGAGCCGACACAACTTACTTCTACTATTTCGGGGTCAAGTGTTTCTTGTAATGGAGTTAGTAATGGCACAGTTGATTTAACACCGAATGGAGGAACGCTTCCTTATACTTTCCAGTGGAGTAATGCTACAACGAATGAAGATTTGACAAACGTAAGTGCCGGAACTTATTCTGTTATAATTACTGATGCACACGGTTGTATCAATACCAACAATACATCAG
This sequence comes from Bacteroidota bacterium, assembly GCA_947479455.1. Classification (GTDB taxonomy): domain Bacteria; phylum Bacteroidota; class Bacteroidia; order Chitinophagales; family LD1; genus Bog-950. Next base: position 189,190 of record CANJZE010000002.1, on the reverse strand, counting down.
TTAGTCAACCTACAGGTTTAGGATTAACTACTTCTATTACGAATGTGCTTTGCTTTGGTGATGCAACAGGCGCAATAGATTTAACGGTAACTGGTGGAACTCCGGGTTATACTTATTTATGGAGCGATGGCGATCAAAATGAAGATAGAACAGGATTAACTGCGGGAGGATATTCCGTAGTCGTTTCTGATAATAATGGATGCAGTGCAAGTGTTGCTGTTACCATCACCCAACCTTCGCAAGCATTGGTTGCAAGTTTCACACCAACTGCTGTTACTTGCTTTGGTGCAAATAACGGAAGTGTTAACCTTACTGTAAATGGAGGAACACAAGCCTACACTTTCTTGTGGAGCAATGCTGCAACTACCGAAGATATTAGCGGCTTAGCGGGAGGTACATATTCAGTAACAATAACCGATGCTCACGGATGTAGCATTACGGGAAGTTCTATTGTGAACGAACCTGCTGTTTTAGAAACCACTTTTGAATCGGGTGACGTAACTTGCTATGGAGGTAACGATGGTGGAATTCAATTGTATGTAGGCGGAGGTAATCCTCCATACACTTATTTGTGGTCAAACTTTGCAACTACATCGGGCCTTATCAATCTTGTGGCAGGAACTTATACGGCCATAGTAACCGACTCTAAAGGTTGCCAAACAATCACCAGCATTGTCATCAGTCAACCAGCACCATTGGGGGTTACTTCTTCCATAACAAATGTTAGTTGCAACGGAGTAAACGATGGCGCAATTGATGTTACCGTTACGGGAGGAATTGGTGCATACACTTATAGTTGGGATAATTCATCAACCACCGAAGACCAAAGTTCTTTGGTAGCCGGAAATTATTCATTGACAGTAACAGATGAGAACGGTTGTTCAACAACTGCGAGTTATACAGTTACTCAACCTACAGTACTTAGTGTAACTGGTGTAACAACCGATGTAAATTGCAGCGGAAACTCAAACGGTTCAATTAATAACACAGTAACCGGTGGAACTACTCCTTACACTTTTGGTTGGAACAACAATTCAAGTTCAGAAGATTTGAGCGGCTTGTCTGGAGGCACATATGATGTAACCATTACCGATGCGCATGGTTGTTCTGTGACAGCCAGCTACACCATCAACGAACCCAATCCAATTGTTACAAGTATTGTAGGAAGTAATGTTACCTGTAACGGTGCAGCTAATGGCTCGGCTGACTTGACTGTAAGTGGCGGAAGCACGCCATACACATTCCTATGGAGTACTTTCCAAAACGGAGAAGATTTATTAAACGTGAGTGGTGGTACATACTATGTAATAATTACAGATGCTAATGGATGTCAAACACGCGATTCAATAATTATTACAGAACCAGCGGCTATTACTATTTCTGTGGCTACTACAAATGTACTTTGTAATGGCGATGCAAGCGGTGCTGTAGATATTACAGTAAATGGCGGAACACCAACAATTACTTTTACCTGGAGCAATTCAATCAGCAGTGAAGATTTAGTAAGTGTAGTTGCCGGAAATTATGCTGTAACTATTACCGATGCAAACGGTTGCACCGCAAGTGCAACAGCAACCGTTACTCAACCAGCTGCATTGGTCATGAACTCAACAGTTACCAATGTAGGATGTGCAGGTGGAGCAAATGGTTCTGTGGATATTACTGTGCAGGGCGGATTGTTCCCATATACTTTTGCTTGGAGCAATTTAGCTTCCACCGAAGATATTCATAACGTAAGCGGAGGAAATTATTCCGTAACTATTACCGATGCCAACGGATGTTCTCTTACTGCATCGTTCACAGTTTCAGAACCAGTGGCTATGACTACTTCGGTTGTTGGCACCGATGTAACTTGTCACGGTGCGGCAAATGGAGCTGCTGATTTAACGGTGAACGATGGAACACCACCGTACACTTATTTATGGAGCAACTTCTTAAATACACAAGACCTTACCAATATTAATGGCGGAACTTTCTATGTAATTGTTACTGATGCTAATGGTTGTACCAAACGCGATTCTGTAATAATATTAGAGCCAACGGCAATTGCACTTTCTGTTTCTATCACTAATGTTTTATGTAATGGAGCAAGTGATGGCGCAATTGATTTAACCGTATCGGGCGGAGTTCCCGGCTATTCATTTGTATGGAGCAATTCAGCAACTACTGAAGATATTTCGGGATTGACAGCAGGAACTTATACAGTAGTAGTTACAGATGGTAACAGTTGCACCGCTTCTATTAGCGGAACAATTTCGCAACCTAATCAGGCACTTAATACTTCTGTAGTTGTAAACGATGTGAGTTGCAATGGCGGTACAAACGGAAGTGCAAATCTTACTCTAACAGGTGGAACGCAACCTTACTCTTTTGTATGGAGCAATGGCCCAACTACCGAAGACATTAGCGGATTGACCGCGGGCACTTACACAGTTTCTATTACCGATGCAAACGGATGTTCAACAACAACTTCAGCAACCATTAATGAACCCGGTGCACTTACCACTTCTATCTCCCCAACCAACGTAAGTTGCTTTGGAGGAAATGATGGAACCGCAGATTTAACAGTAACAGGTGGAACAATTCCTTACTCTTATTTGTGGTCAACTTTTGCTACTACAGAAGATCTTAGCTCGCTTACTGCAGGAAACTATGTAGTGATTGTAACCGATGCAAATGGTTGCCAAAAAATTACCACAACAACCATTACTCAGCCTGCACAAATTGTGGTGAGCGGAGTAGTTACTAATTTAAGTTGTAACGCAGTAGGTGACGGATTTATTGACATTACAGTAAGTGGAGGAACCGCTGGTTATACTTTTGTTTGGAGCAATTCAACCAGCAGCGAAGACCAAAGCAACGTTGTTGCAGGAACTTATTCAGTTACTGTTTTTGATGCGAACCTTTGCACCGCAACCGCAACATTCACAGTTACTGAACCGGCAGCACTTACCGTAAGCGGAACAACTACCGATGTAAATTGTAATGGTGGGGCAAACGGGGCAGTTAATGTTACAGTATTAGGAGGAACAACTCCTTACACATTTAGCTGGAGCAACGGAGCAAGTTCTGAAGACATTAACGGATTAAGCGGAGGTGCATATTCTGTAATTGTTACCGATGCTAATTTATGTTCAGCATCAGCAGCATTTACTATTGCTGAACCTGCTGCTATCACTTCAACTGTTGTGGGAACCAATGTGCTTTGCCATGGCGATAGCAGTGGTGTTGCAGATTTAACAGTGAGTGGTGGAGTTACTCCATATACTTTCTTATGGAATACTTTTGATAATACCGAAGATCTTACGAATTTAAGCGGAGGTCTTTATCGCGTAATTATTACAGATGCCAACGGATGTACACATCGCGATTCAGTAATTATTACTGAGCCGGCTGCTATTACTATTTCGGTTCTTACTACAAATGTATTATGCAATGGCGATGCCAACGGAGCGGTTGATATAACGGTGAATGGCGGAACTCCAACTATTAATTATGCTTGGAGCAATGGTGCAACTATCGAAGATTTATCGGGTGTTGCTGCGGGAAATTATTCAGTAGGTATTACTGATGGAAACGGATGCACAGCAAGCGCAACTGCTATAATTACTGAACCTGCCGCTTTAGTACTCAACTCAACTATAACCAATGTTGCGTGCGCTGGTGGTGCAAATGGCTCAGTAGATATTACGGTGCAAGGAGGTGTCTTCCCATATTCTTATTCATGGAGTAACTTGGCTACAACCGAAGATATTCATAATGTAAGTGGAGGAAATTATTCAGTAACTGTTGTGGATGCTAACGGATGTTCCCTTAGTGCTTCTTTCACTGTTTCTGAACCTGCAGCTCTTACTGCTTCAACTAGTGCAACCGATGTGAGTTGCCACGGAGCCAATGACGGAGCGGTTGATTTAACCGTTACAGGCGGTGTGCCAGCATATACTTATTTCTGGACAAACGGTTCAACTACTGAAGACCTTAGTGGTTTAGCAGGTGGCACCTACACCGTTCTTGTTCATGATGCAAATGGATGTTCTGTAGTTGCTTCGCAAGTTGTGGCTGAACCTACAGCTATTGCGGCTACGATTGTTGTTACAAATGTTTTATGCAATGGCGGAAACGGCTCGGTTGATTTAACTGTAACAGGTGGAACCGGCTCTTACACTTTTGCTTGGAGTAACTCAACTAACAGCGAAGATTTAGTGAGTGTAGTTGCCGGAACTTATACGGTAACAATTACAGATGGCAACGGATGTACTGCTACTGCAAGCGCAACAATAACTCAACCAACAGCCTTATTACTAACCGGAAATTCAACCGATGTAAGTTGTAATGGTGGAAATAACGGAACTATCAACATCAGCATTAGCGGTGGCGTTGTTCCATATACTTTTGCTTGGAGTAATGGAGCTTCTACCGAAGACCTGACAGGATTAGTTGTGGGAACTTATTCCTGTACTACCACAGATGGAAACGGTTGCACAGTTACTGCTTCGTTTACTATTGATGAGCCTACACCAATTACTTCATCAACTAGCGGCACTGATGTTACTTGCCATGGAGCGGCAAATGGTTCTGCAATTCTTACTATAAACGGAGGAACTCCTAATTATAGTTTTGCTTGGAGCAATTTCCAAGTGAGTCAAAACATAAGCAACTTAACTGGCGGTACTTACTTCGTGATTATAACCGATGCTAATGGTTGCACTCATCGCGATTCAGTAGTTATTGCTGAGCCTTCGGCTTTGGTGCTTTCAATTACAACAACTACTATTTCGTGCAATGGCGGAACGGCCGATGTTGACTTAACCGTTAGCGGTGGTACGCTCAACTATTCTTATGCCTGGGATAATGGTGCATCTACAGAAGACATTACTGGTGTTGCTGCTGGAACTTATACTGTAGTAGTTACCGATGGAAATGGTTGCACCGCTTCTGTTGCTGCAACAATTATTCAACCTACAGCTTTAACACTTATAGGAAGCGCAACGAATGTTCATTGCTCTGGTGGTAACGATGGCTCGGTAAATATTTCAGTGGGTGGTGGAACTACACCATACTCTTATACTTGGAGCAATGGTGCTACTTCGGAAGATGTGCAGAATTTATCGCAAGGAACTTATTCTGTTACGGTGAATGATTTGAATGCTTGTTCGGTTACAGCTTCCTATACAATTACTGAACCTACAGGAATTAATTCAACAGTTACCAGAACCGATGTATCGTGCCAAGGTGCAAATAACGGAACAGCTACGTTGACCGTTACAGGTGGAATTCTACCTTACACTTTCTTCTGGAGTAATTTCCAGGGTTCACAAAACATTGCGAATTTGGATGGCGGAATTTATTACGTGCTCATTACAGATGCGAACGGCTGTACCCATCGCGATTCAGTAATTATCAACGAACCTTCACCACTGATTATCTCAGTGGATTCTTCTTCAAACATTAGTTGCTTTAGCAATAACGATGGGGCTATTTACATAAGCGTAGTTGGCGGAACGCAAAATTACTCGTACTTGTGGAGTAACGGTGCAACAACCGAAGACATTACGGGATTGAACGATGCTGTCTATGTAGTGAATGTTACCGATGCAAATGGCTGCACAGCTTCGCATGCTGTAAACATTGCAAGACCTTCGTTGCTTACATTGAATAACGTTATTCAAACACCTTTGTGTAATGCCGATGCAAATGGTTCTATTGATTTAATTCCTTCGGGAGGAACGCCAAGTTATAGTTACGAATGGAAAAATGGTGCTGGTGCGGTCATTTCAATAGCCGAAGATATTTCGGGAATAAGCGCAGGTGTATATACAGTTATAGTGACCGATGTAAGAGGTTGTATGGCTTATGATACCATTACAGTAACCGAACCTGGTTCATTCTTCATTTCCGATTTTTATAGAAATCCTACTTGCCACGGCTTTAGCGATGGCTATGTAGATGTAACAGCTTACGGAGGCACATTGCCATATAGCTTTACATGGAATGACGGAGGTACAACCGAAGATTTATACGACCTTCAGGGAGATAGCACCTACCGTGTTACCGCTTCTGATGCGCATGGCTGTATAGCACAGTTTACCCAAACGCTTGTTAACCCAGCTGCCATAGTAGTAAACGCAATTGCCACTGATGTAAGCTGCTTTGGAGGAAATAATGGAACACTCACCGGGTCTGCTACTGGAGGTGTTCAACCTTATCGTTTCTTCTGGAGTACATTCGATACCACTGCTTCTATTGTTAACGTAATGGCAGGTCATTACGTTCTACAAGTAACCGATTCATTTGGCTGTTACAATTCAGATACTGCTGATGTGGCGCAACCAATCGATATTTCTATTTCGGGAACTGTAACGAATGAAACTTGCTATGGTGGAACTACTGGCGCAATTGATATTACTGTTTTGGGCGGAACACCTACCTACACTTTTGCATGGACAGGCGGAAGCACCAGTGAAGATTTGGCGAACGCACCTGCAGGAAACGATACTGTAATTGTAACCGATTCGAAAGGATGTGTAAAAGCTGCGGTTTATTCGATAACTCAACCAACAGAAATTTATTTGAGCTTGCTTTCCAATCAACCTAGTTGCAATGGAAGCACCAATGGTTCATTATCGGTAGTAGCATCACAAGGTGTTCCGGGTTACTTGTACGCATGGAGTACAACTCCTGCACAAACCACCGCTTCGGCTGCTAACTTAACTGCCGGTGATTACACAGTTACGGTAACCGATTCCAAAGGATGTTCTGTAACAGCTACGCAAACGTTAAGTCAACCTTCGGCTATTGTGGTGGATGTAAATGCAACTGCTACGAAGTGTTCAAATACTTCAGATGGACGAGTGATAGTGGATGTGAATGGTGGCTTGGCACCATACATTTATGAACTGAACGGCTTAGCGCAATTGACGAACACCTTTACAGCAGTAGGAGCGGGTAATTATTTGGTTATTGTATCTGATGCCAACGGATGCGAAGGAACCGATACATTTACTATTTCGCAACCGGCTTCGTTTACTGTTACGTTAAGCACACAGCAAAACACCATTCTTACGGGAATGCAAACTCAAATTTTTGCTACCGTAAGTCCGGCACAGCAAATCTTGAATTACTTCTGGAGCCCTGATTCATTGTTTGATTTTACACAGTGTGACCCAGCAGTTTGCGATAATCCATTTGCGGCACCGCGCACCACTACCACACTTACGGTGTTAGCAATGAATTCAGACTCTTGTTACGCTAGCGATACCATTACTATTTATGTAAACAACGAGGCTTCTAAATTTATTCCTACAGCATTTACACCTAACGGTGATGGATTGAACGACCATTTTGAATTTGATGTTTTAGGAGCTAAAAAATTGGATGTTACCGTTTACACCCGTTGGGGCGATGTAGTTTATCATAACGATAATCAAGTGAATGGAATGAATCAGAACAGCGGATGGGATGGAACGAAGGACGGAAAGATTTGTCCGTTGGATACTTACGTTTACAAAATTAAGATCACCTACTTTGATGATGTTTTTGTAGAGATTACCAGCACCGTAACTTTGATGAAATAAACAACATCAATTCTAAGAGTATAGACGGCTGATTAAAATTCAAAAGTCCTTCGCAGAAATGTGAAGGACTTTTGTTTTGAAACTCCACAATTAGATAGATTTACGTTTATGTAATAGGTTCAACAAACCTATATTCGCGATCTCAAAATTTTATGACCAGTTCTCAGATTCTAGAATTATTAAAAACGAATCGCGAATATTTGCAACGCAATAGCGATTTTGCATTGAACGATCTGCATGATTTGGCTTTGCAGTATTCCAATCATGCAGATGAGGAAGTTCAATTGAGTTTAGCGTTCAATCAAGGTTTGGCACAAATTCATTTTTACTCGCAGTATGCCAAAGCCATCGAAAACTCGCTACAAGCAATTGAAAAATTTAAGGCATCAAATCACACAAGTTTAATTGAAAGGCATCATTGGCTAGCAGGACATGCCTACGCTCATATTGGTGAGCATATACATGCCGAAAATTATTTGTTACAAGCACTACAATTGCTGGAAGATTTTTCTCCGGTGCCTTACGCACAAAAAACTAACGTGTTGTATTCCTTAGCAATCAACAATCATTATCGTGGTGGCGATTCAAAAATTTCAGTTGCGTACCTGCAGCAAATTTTGGAAATGCCAGAAACAGAATCTGTTCCTACAAGAAAAGCTTCAAGTCTTAACGGCATAGGAATGTTTTGTGTACAAGCGGGTAACTATGAAAAAGCATTAACGTACTATTTGCCTGCGCTAAAAATTTCTGAAGATGACTACGACTTGCTAAACATGGCCGCCTGCTATAGCAATTTGGGAGGAAGTTATTTGAGATTGATGAATTTGGAAAAGGCCGAAGGGTATTTAAACAAAGCGCTTGATCTTAGAATCAAAGTAGGTACACCTGAGCATTTAGCAATTTCGTATTTCAATTTGGCCGAGCTAAATAGACAAAAGAAAAAATACCCGCTTGCCCTCGATTATTTAAATAAAAGTCGCGAAATTTTAGTTCGAATTGATAATCAAGCTTCGCTAAAACAAGCCGATGAACTTTTGCAGGAAATTAAAAGTTTGATGAGTTAACTAACTCCAGCTAAATTTTTTTTCAATGTATTCGCTGTAAAATCTCGTCCATCGGGATACCAACCGGGCGGCATATAGAGTAACTTCAATTTGTTCTTCCAACTTGCAGTTTGTTTCAAATCATTACACAAATCAATCCATGCATGAGTTTGCACTTGAACAAAATTATCGGTGTCAATTTTTTTCATGATGCCGTAAACGGGTTTCGCATTATACTCTTCATAAGTGCCAAACATTCTGTCCCAAATGGAAAGTATTTCAGAATAGTTGCGGTCTAAGTATTGCACGTTGGTGCCATGATGCACGCGATGAACATCGGGTGTAATGAAAATTTTGTTGAGCCAGGGATGATAACCCACAAACGATTCATGCACGTGCTCTAACACGCCCCATACACGTGAAAAAGTTCGCACCGTAATAAACATAAGCGGATGAAAACCCAGCGCACACATCCAAATAAAATACCATGGTGTCATTATAAATTCAATTACCGAACCGCGCACGGCAGAGGAGAGCCGCATTTCGGGTGTGCTGTGATGCGGAGAGTGAAAACACCAAAGCAAGCGCACTTCATGCTGTATGCGATGACTCCAGTAAAAAATAAAATCGAAGAGCAGAAAACAAGCCAACCACACATACCACTTAAAACCAAGTTCGAAAATGCGATGCGCATACATCCAATAACTAAGCGCGAGATAAAAAAAGAAATCAGCCACGGCTTCGAAACCAAAAACTCCTATTCCCGAAATTAAACTCACCACTCCGCCTTTGTGGTTCATTTGAACCTTACGCAGCATAAGAACGACTACTTCCAATAAAACCATTGCCACGGTGAGTGCAAAAATTCCCGGAGCAATAATTTTTACGAGGGCATCAAGTTTGGCAACGTTTTCTTCTATGCTCATGATGCACCGAAAATAAAAAACGCTGCCCGTTTGGAGCAGCGTTTTTTTAAGTAACCGTATTAATTCGGATAATTATTTTTTGCCCAACAAGTAAGGTCATGAATTTCTGCATCGGTAAGTTTAGGCAAACTACGAGGCATTGTTTTGCATCCGCTACCGTGATTAATGCTGCAATATCCTGTTGCATCCATTCCCGATTTTGCTGTAGAATAACTGGAATAATCTTTACCACTTTCCCTAGTAACAGCATCGTGGCAACCAGCCGTAGCGCAACTATTATTTAGGATAGTGCTTATTTTTTGACTGTAGGTATTCAAGTTATCATCTGCTTCATTGCAGGTTACGGCATCGGTGTATTGGCTAAGCGCTGTAGTACTTTCTTTTTTGCACGAACTCGCATAAAAAACAAACAACATTAAGGCAGCAACAAACAAAAGGTTCTTCATAAAAATTGTTTTTTGATTTTAATTAGGCAGCAATTATAACTGTGAATCACTTTGTTGAAAAGGTTGATTTGTCTTCTTAAATCATTTCGTGTATTTTGGATTTACAGAAATAACCCATGCGTCATATTTCATTCCTTCTTTTATTGGTGTTTTGCATTTCCGGTTGTACTAAGGAAGTTATTATTCCCGACAATGTACCTCCGCCCGATTACAGTGTTGATTCTTCTACCATCAATATTTACATCAACAAAGCGTATATCAATATTGCCGGACGAGAGCCCGTGGGCAACGAAAAAAGCAGTGCGCTTACCATTTTGCGTCAGCATAATTTTTCAGTAGAAGACCGCAAACAGTTTGTGCAAACCCTGTTTTCAAAACCCGAATACAATGCCTACCTCGTTACCATTTCGCGCACCGAATATTTAGGTAATACCGATACGCTCGATATTGCGCAACAGATTTTTGTTTATGAAAACGGATTGACTCTTCCCGAACTGGCTCCGTTTTACGGGCTTATTCATATAGAGATAAACCGTCTCGATACACTGCAAAATACGTTGAATGACATGAATTCCGGCACCTGCTCTTACAAAGAAATGTTGCGCAGATGTGTCAATAATTATTTCTATGACCAGTTGAACATGGGCACCGAAAATTTTGTGGTTTCTACTTATCAGAATTTTCTTTTCCGTTATCCTACTACTTATGAATTGACAGAATGTAAAATTATGGTTGACGGGCAAAACTCACTGGCGTTTCTGCAAACGGGAAAGAACAAAAATGATTACCTCGGTATCTTCTTTAGCACGAACGATTTTTACGAAGGGCAGGTGCGCTACATTTATAAAAAGTATTTATTCCGCGAACCAAATTCTGCCGAGATGGCCTACTATGCAGGCATTTATAAAGCAAACGATAACTATAAAGATTTGCAGCTCGAAATTTTTTCATTGAATGAATACGCAGGAGTTCACTAAACCATTTTAAACCAACAAAAACAGATACAATGAAAACGGTTAAACTATTCAGAGGTTCGACAATGGTGTTTCTGGTGTTTGTTGTGTTGTTGTATACCGGCTGCAACAAACGGTATGTCTACGAAGTGCAAACACAGGAGATTTATCAAACTGCTTCGCAAAAGCAAACGCTTAAAACCACTACACAGTTTGTTTCTATTGCTTACAGCGATTTATATAATACCAGCATTACCAACGACCAACTCAATAAACTCGACATTGCTTATCAGTCGTTAGGCGATAAAAAAATTATTGAGGACATGATTATTAAAAACTTTTTGCAGCAGGCAAATTCGCTTATTCCATCCAACACGGTTATGCGCAGCGATATTCCCGCTTTTGTGCAAAATGCTTATCTGCGTTTTTACAATCGCAAGCCCAATGAATTTGAAGCATGGAAAGTAAAAGACATGATTGAAAAAAATGTCGACATAACACCAAAGATGATTTACTACTCGTTAATGACCAGTGATGAATACCGATACTATTAAAACAGACAATAGGCGATAGATTTTAGACAATGGACTTTAAAATGCCTTTTCTCAATACTCAATACTAACTACTCAATACTCTCTTCATGAAAAGAAAACAGTTTATAAAAAATGCAGCACTCACCGCAGCGGGAAGTATGGTGGTGCCGTACATTCTGCCTAGCGGAAGATTGTTTGCACGTAGTGGAACGCGTAGAGCCAACCACGTAGTGGTTTGTATGTTTGCAGGTGGTGTAAGAAATTTGGAGAGCGTTCAAAAGGCAGAGGGAAACCTAATGAGAAACATGCTGAACGGAACTGAATCTATAACACCGGATATAGCACCAGGTGTTACTATCTTGCCCACTCTGGCTTCAACGCCTTTGCAAAATACGGGAACGCTTTTCAAAGAATTCAGATATGCTTCTGGACCAACCGGACATTACAACGCACACGCGGCAGCAATAACGGGCGTTTACAGCGACCAATCTATTCAGCTAAAGCAACCACCTCCATTCCCTACAGTTTTTGAATATTACCGCAAACATAATTCGCCAACTAACAATGCACTCAATACCTGGTGGGTGAGCAACTCCTTAGGTCCGTATCCTTATTTGAACTATAGCACTTTCGATGGATATGGTGCAGCTTATGGCGCAAATATGATTCAACCCATTTCATTTTTCAGTCAATACCCTTCGTTGGCAAACCCGGTTTCGTTTACAAGTGCAGAAAAAGCCAAGTGCGATATGATGCGCGATTTTGCCAATGGCCAATTCAAAATTCCAACACAAGCAGTTTCATCGGGAATGGTAAACTCTCTTGCCGATGCAGAACAACTGCAATTGTTTTTGAACGACATGATGGCACTATTGCCAACTATTCAAGATCCATGGGGAGTAGGCGCTAGTATGACGGGTGACATGAAGAATATTTATTTTGGTATTGAAATTCTGAAACGATTTAAACCCGAACTTACGGTTATCAATATTACCGACATTGATATTGCGCACTTTGATTACACCAAGTATGTAAATGCAATTGGGTTGGCAGATTATGCACTGTACAAGTTGTGGGATACGATTCAAACAACAAGCGGCCTGGCAAATGATACCGTTTTAATTGTAGTACCTGAACACGGAAGAAACCAATTGCCTAATACAGTTGTGGATGCTTATGGCAGAAAAGCACTTGATCACAATAATGATGCTATGAGTCGCGAAATATTTTGTTTGATGGCAGGTGCAGGAATTAAACAAGGTCAAGTATTCAGCACACCTCAAGGAGAAACGATTGATATTGTTCCTACTGTTGCTGATATACTCGGCTTTGGTTCAGATATACCGGGAGGCATGTTGAGCGGAAGAGTTTTAAACGAAGCATACACCTAATTAAAACAACAGGAAATGAATTTGAAGTATCGATTGTTTTTTATAGGCGCAATATTTTTTACAGTGAGTATGTTGCTTATCAATGCGTGCAATAAAACCATTGACAATAATGTAGTGCCGCATAACCCCTATGAAGATATTCATCGCGGTGATACTACTTTGTATGGTGTGCCTTTAGATTCACTTACGATTGCTTACGTGCACAAAAAAGTTTTGTCAACGCGCTGCGCACTGCCGGGCTGCCATGTAGGAAATTTTGAACCCGATTTTAGAACACCGCAATCTTCTTTTTCTACAATGGTTTATGCGCTTATCAATAAAAATAATGTGGCTAATCAATTTAAGTATCGTGTAATTCCAAATGATACGAATCGTTCGGTGCTTTACGAGCGCATTACCAATTGCTGTTTTGTTACTACCGATGATCGCATGCCGCAAGATGGTATTGGTATACCACTTCCTGATTCAAGCATCAACTTAATAGCTTCGTGGATTATGCATGGTGCACGTGATATTTCAGGAAATATTATGACTGAACCCGATGCGGAACCGGTAATTTCTCCGCTAGTTTTTGGTATTAGTACCGATTATCAAACCAATTATTCAACTACCCGAATGGATACTGCTATTCCTTATAGTCCGTTTGTGGTGCCTTTATCGGTTACTTCTTTTTTTATGGCAATGAAAGCAAGTGATGACCATACAGGCATGAGCAACCTTACTTATAACAAGCTTAAAATTTCAACTAAGGAAGATGACTTTAGCAGCGCAAGTTCTTACACCGCAACGTACTTTGCAGCCGGTGGAGATTCATTTTTAGTAGCAACAATACCTGCGAGTACATTGCCTGCTCACGATACTTTGTTTATTCGCTATTATGTTAATGATGGTCACCATCCAAACAACACTGAGTTTCCACGCACAGAAACTATTTTTTATTACAAAACGTTTTGGAGTTTTATAAGGCAGTAAAATCTATTCAAGAATTATGAAGAAAGCGCTAGGCTTTTTTTTACCGGCAACAATTTTGCTTTTTATGTTTTCGGGTTGCAGTGATGCTACCAAGAAACGGGAGGAAATTTCACATGTGCCTGCTATTAAATTTGTTTCCATTACTCCATCTTCTGCTCTCAAGAATTCTGACAAAGTGGTTATCACTTTTGAATTTATTGACGGCAATGGCGACCTCGGTGATAACACTCCTGATGCAAAAAATCTTTTTTGCACGGATAGTCGCAACAGCGTTACGTATGAGTATCGAATTCCGCAGTTAGCTCCAGATAACGCCAACATAATTATAAAAGGTAATCAGGCATTTGAACTACCTGCTCAAGGTTTTATTGACGACACGCATATTACAGAAACTGCTACTTACACCATCTATATAAAAGACCGGCAGGGCAATCAGAGCAACACCATTACTACCGATGTGTTGACGATTCATCAGTAATTTTGTCTCGTTTCTATTTTTCTATTTTCGTTTCATTACCTCTATACCATGAAACATTTCTTCGCGCTTTTACTTGTCGTCTCGTCACTTGTTACTTCATCACAAGTTTACTGGCAGCAGCAAACTGATTATAAAATTGAAGTAACACTCAACGACACACTTCATTCGCTCGATGGTTTTATAACTATTGATTACAAAAACAATTCTCCGCAGCCGCTCAACTATATTTTATTTCACCTATGGCCTAATGCTTACCGCGATCAAACCACACCGTTTGCCAAACAACTTTTAGAAAATGGAAAAACAGATTTCTATTTCTGCAAACCTGAGCAACGCGGTTTTATTGACCATCTAGATTTTAAAATAAATGCTGAAGCTTGCCAATGGGATTATGATTCTGCTTCACTTGAAATTGCAAAGCTTAATTTGAATGCGCCTTTAAGAACAGGAGAGAGTGTTCGCATCACTACTCCCTTCCGTGTAAAATTGCCCGAAGCTTTTTCGCGCATGGGGCACATTGGTCAGAGTTATCAGATTTCGCAATGGTATCCAAAGCCGGCAGTGTTTGATAAAATCGGATGGCATGCCATTCCGTATCTCGACCAGGGAGAGTTCTATAGTGAGTTTGGTTCGTTTGATGTAAGCATTACGTTGCCTAAAAATTATGTGGTTGGTGCTACAGGCGATTTGCAAAATGAAGACGAAAGAAAATGGCTCGATTCACTTTCAGAAGCAACCAAGAAGATTGTTACGTACGTAGATAATCCGAATCAAAAATTTCCTGTTTCATCAAAAGAAACTAAAACACTTAACTACAAACAAACCAACATTCACGATTTCGGATGGTTTGCCGATAAACGTTTTCGTGTATTGAAAGGTGAAGTGGAATTGCCTTATAGTAAAAAGAAAGTAACCACTTGGAGTTTGTTTACCGATAATCAGGCGAAGTTGTGGAGCAAATCACCGGAATATTTGCACGATGCAATATTTTATTACAGTCAGTGGATTAGTGAATATCCTTATGAGCAGATTACTGCTGTCGATGGAACCATTAGTGCAGGTGGTGGAATGGAATATCCGAATGTTACAGTAATAGGAGAGGAGCGCGATGCGTTTTCATTGGATGATGTAATTACACATGAAGTAGGGCACAATTGGTTTTATGGTATGCTTGGCAGCAACGAACGCGACCATGCTTGGATGGATGAAGGAATCAATTCTTACTATGAAGAACGATACATCCGCACCAAATATCCGAATCAAAAAGTGATGAGTAGAATTTCAAACGGTATTGGTAAGGCATTTGATGTAAATCAATATCGCCACAAATATTTATACGATTTGGGCTATCAGTTTCAAGCGCGTGAAAATTATGACCAGGCATTGGAACAAATAGCATCAAAGTTTACGGACTTTAATTACGGAGTAATGGTGTATGGAAAAAGCATGCTCATCTTCAGTTATCTGGAAGCGTATTTAGGAACAGAAGTTTTTGATAGAGTAATGAAAAAATATTTCGACACCTGGAAATACAAACACCCGCAGCCCGAAGATATTCGCAATGTTTTTGAAACTGAAACCGGAAAAAACCTGAGTTGGTTTTTTGATGATTTGATAAAGACGAAGAAGAAAGTGGATTATAAAATACGAAGTACGAATTACAAATTACAAAGTAATACAAGTGTGTCTTTAAAGAATGTTGGAGAGATTGTTTCTCCAGTTTCTATTGCTGTTTTGAAACACGATTCAATTCTCAGAACGATTTGGGTTGATGGTTTTGTGGGAAAGAAAAACATTGAAGTGAATACTGAAGGCGGAGACAAAATTCAAATTGACCCGTTGTTGCAAATTCCGGAAATCAATCGTAAGAACAATACTTACAAACTCAACAAAGCTGCTCATCATTTTGAAAAACTTCGTTTTCAGTTTCTAGGCTCTGTAGAAAATCAAAACCGTACACAGGTTTTCTTTGCGCCTTATATAGGTGGTAATTACTACGATAAATTTCAAATTGGATTTGTGTTTTACAACACATTAATTCCTCAACGCAAATTCAACTATCTTTTAGTGCCGGCATTCGGCACGGGCTCGAAACAGTTTATCGGTTTTGGAAGATTGAGTTACAATTTTTATCCTGACAATAACATGCAGCGCATTACCGTTGGTGTGGCAGGCAAACGTTTCTCGTATTTGAGCGAGCCGCAAAATTTAATGTTCAATAAAATTGAACCTTATATCAATGTTGAGTTCAAAAAGAAAGACCCACGTTCACCGTACACACACTCGCTAAATATGCGCAGTGTAATTGCATGGGTAGACTGGATTCGTTTTGACAATGGAAAAAAAGAAGCGCAAAAATATTTCGTAAACGAAATAAAATACCGCGTGGAAGGAAACACTACGCGCAATCCGTTTAGCGTGCAGGCAACGTTGCGCGAGGGAAATTCGTTTGTAAACCTTTCTGCCGAAGCCAACTTTACGATTAGCTACAAAAAGAAAAATGAAGGACTGTCGGTGCGCATTTTTGCGGGTGGGTTTATCATCAACTCAAAACCTTCGAATGATATTTCGGCACCCAATCCAAAATTTTATTTGAGCAACAGCACTACAAACACTTTCGCTTACTGGTTGCAAAAAGATTACATGCTCGATGAAAATTACTTAGACCGCAACGGACGTAATAATATTTTGGGACGACAAATTGCCAAGACCGATGGCGCGTTTCGTTCGCTCACTTCGTTTGGTGCAACCAATAAATTTTTGACTTCACTTAATATCACTTCAACTACACATCGTTTTTTTCCTGTTCAGCCATTTGCAAACATGGCACTTGTACTCAACGATTTGAAAAAAGCAGAACTGGCTGCCGAAGTAGGTTTGAGTTTGGTTTTGATAAAAGATATGGTGGAGATTCACCTACCGCTTGTAACCACCAAAAATATTTCCGAAAACCAAAAGGTAATGGGCATTACTAAATGGTATCAGAAATTTACGTTCACCTTGAAATGGCAAATGCAAAAACCTATGCAGTTGATAAGAAGATTTGTTGGATAGTCGTCAACGATTGAGTTCCCCTTTCATTCTATTCTTTATTATTGCCTTCTCAATTTTTTAAACATGAAAAAAGTTTTAAAACAACTCGGCATTGCCAATAGTAATTCAGGAACTTCTACCGGTAACAAATGGTTTAAAAGCAAGGCAGAAGAACTCAAATCTTTTTCGCCTGTTGATGGCAAACTGATTGGCTCTGTAATTTCTACTTCTGAAAAGCAGTATCATGAAGTGATAAGCGAAGCGCAAAAAGCATTTGCAGTTTGGAGAAATATTCCTGCGCCAAAGCGCGGAGAAATTGTAAGACAAATTGGTGATGAACTGCGCAAACAAAAAGAACCGCTCGGCAAATTGGTTTCGTATGAAATGGGGAAAAGTTTGCAAGAAGGTTTGGGCGAAGTGCAAGAGATGATTGACATCTGCGATTTTGCTGTTGGGCTTTCGCGCCAGTTACATGGCTTAACCATGCACAGCGAACGACCTAATCATAGAATGTATGAACAATATCACCCGATGGGAATCGTAGGAATTATTTCTGCTTTCAATTTTCCTGTGGCGGTTTGGAGCTGGAACGCCATGTTGGCGTGGGTATGTGGTGATGTATGCGTGTGGAAGCCGTCAGAAAAAACTCCGTTGTGCGGAATTGCGTGTCAGAATATTGTGGCGAAAGTTTTCAAGCGTAACGATTTACCAGAAGGTATTTCGTGTTTAATCAATGGTGATTATAAAATTGGTGAGTTGCTTTCGAACGATAAAAATATTCCATTGGTTTCTGCTACGGGTTCAACACGAATGGGAAAAGCAGTAGCGCAAAATGTTGCCGCACGATTAGGAAGAAGTTTATTGGAACTGGGTGGAAACAATTCTATCATCATTACCCCTGATGCCGATTTAGATATTGCGATGGTTGCAACTGTGTTTGGTGCTGTGGGAACTGCGGGTCAGCGTTGCACTACTACGCGAAGACTAATCATTCACGAAAGCAAATATGAAGAGTTGAAGAAGCGGATTGTAAAAGCATACGCACAACTTAAAATCGGAAATCCATTGGATGAAAAAAATCATGTGGGCCCGCTGATTGATAAACAAGCAGTGAAATTTTATTCAGATGCTATTGCACAAGCAAAGAAAGAAGGAGGAAAAATTTTAGTGGAAGGCGGGATATTGAAAGGAAAAAATTTCGAGAGTGGTTGCTATGTTAAGCCGTGTGTGATTGAAGCGAAGAATGAAATGAGCATTGTGCAGCACGAAACTTTTGCGCCAGTTCTTTATATCATGAAATACAAAACCCTTGATGAAGCTATTGCGCTGCAAAACGGAGTGGTGCAAGGTTTGTCTTCGAGTATCATGACAAACAACATGCGCGAAGCAGAAACTTTTCTTTCTGCCAACGGCAGCGATTGCGGAATTGCAAACGTGAACATAGGTACCAGCGGTGCTGAAATTGGCGGAGCTTTTGGTGGTGAAAAAGAAACAGGTGGTGGAAGAGAAAGTGGAAGCGATGCATGGAAGAATTATATGCGCAGACAAACCAACACTATTAATTACGGAACAAAGTTGCCGCTTGCACAGGGAATAAAATTTGAGTTGTAGTTTTTTTGAAAGGAAGAAAACACACTAGATGTTTGTTTCTGTAAATCTTTCTTGTGGCTCATGGTTGTCTAATAAATTTCTAAGACACCATATTCTTCGTTAGCCATAAAATTTTCTATTTCAGTTTTGTGCTTCACTAATATTTCCGCAATGTATTTTGTACTTTGGTTTCCTGTTTTAAGCAGAATAATTTTAGGCGGAAATCCTTTAGCTAATGCGAGTAAATAGAAATCATCATCGTTCGTAATAATGCTGTAATGGTTTTGTTGTGCGTAATTCCAAATGACGGTATCGGTTGAAGATTCATTCAAACCGGTATTAATGACGTGTGTAATTTGCGCGAAATTATTTTGCAGCAAACCAACTAAGCGCCACGATAAATTTGCATCTATCAATAATTTCATGGTTACGCAGCCGAAAGTTTGGTGTGCATTTCGCGATGAGCAGCAAAAGCTAAGGCAGCGCGGATATGTTCTTCTTTAAGAGAAGGAAAGTCTTCTAATACTTCCTGAAAACTCATGCCTGATGCCAGCCATTGAAGTATATCTACTACTGCAATGCGCGTATTCCTTATACATGGTTTGCCAAACCGTATATCGGGATTAATAGAAATGTATTGAAGAAACTCATTCATAGGTTTGTATTTATTTCAAAGATAAAACGTTTTGTCAATGCCTAAAGTAATAGCAATTACTCCATCGAAAAAAGTTTCGAGAAGGGCGTTATCATTGTTACCGCTCATGGTGTTAGTAATATTTTCTAAAACTGGAAATAAATAAACGGCTGTATCTCTGAACTCTTTACCTGAATCACCAGCACAATCACCGCTACCATTAAAGCAACCTTGGCTTGTAGTGGCATATCGGTTACCCATGCGCGGGTTTTGAGTTCAATATTTTTGGGAACAAAATGAAGCACATAGCCGAGCAACATCACCAACAAAATGTTTTTGTAACCCGTGATGAAACTGAAAAACACAGAAGGCGTGAAGTGAAAAGCAATTTGCGAAAGCACATCGCCTGCGAGCGCCATAGTATCTGCTCGGAAGAATATCCAGCAGAAACAAACGAAGTGAAACGTGATGAACACGCCAGCAATTTTGAAAAATTTGGTGTCGGGAATTTTGAATTGCTCTTTGATGAATTTATCAATGCCGAGAGCCACACCATGAAGTGCACCCCAAAGCACAAAGCGAAAAGCAGCACCATGCCACAAGCCACCGAGCAACATAGTGAGAAACTGATTGAGGTAAGTGCGCAGGCGGCCTTTGCGATTTCCGCCTAATGAAATATAGAGGTAGTCGCGAAGCCAGCTCGACAAAGAAATATGCCAACGTCTCCAAAATTCTGTAATGCTCGAACTTTGATATGGCGAATCGAAATTCAAACAAAGTTTAAATCCAAAGAGAAGTGCGATGCCAATTGCCATGTCGCTATAACCGCTGAAGTCGCAATAGATTTGCAGCGCGTAACCATACACGCCAAAAAGATTTTCGAGACCGGTGTAAAGCGTGGGGTTGTCGAAAATTCTATCAACAAAATTGATGGAAATAAAATCGGAGATGACAGCCTTCTTAAACAGACCGGTTGCAATCAGAAAAACTCCTTCACCAAACATGGCTTGTGTAACAATCGTGGGCAAATTTATTTGCGGCAAAAAATCTTTTGCGCGCACAATAGGCCCCGCCACGAGCTGCGGAAAAAAGGAAACGAAGAAAGCGTAATCAAGAATTCGTTTCACAGGTTTTAAATCGCCACGATAAATTTCAATGGTATAACTAAGCGATTGAAAGGTAAAAAACGAAACACCTACAGGTAAGAAAATACTGAACGGGTCGTAATGATGTTGGGTGAGATTGCAGAAAATTTCGTAGAGGAAGTTGGTGTATTTGAAATACGCAAGCAAGCCAAGATTTAAAGTCAAACTAAAAATTAACCACGCGCGTTTTATGTTTTGAGTGTTAGCGGTATAAATAAAATTGGCGAGGGTATAATCAACTACAGTTGAAAGAATGAGTAACAGAAAATAAATTCCGCTGCTTTTGTAATAGAAGTAAAGCGAAAACAGAATTACATATATCAGTTTTGGGTCGCGCCTTTTGCGAAGCAAATAAAAGCCACCAACGAAAAACAGGAACATCCACAGGAAAAGACCCGTGCTGAAAATCAACGGCTCGTTGCGGTGGTACGCAAACTGGTAAAAGAATTTATTGAGGTCGAACGCTGACATATTTGTTGTAAGATTTCATCAACGCTTCATACAAAAGATTTCCCTGCAATTCATAACCCGCGCGCGAAAAGTGAACGCCATCTTTACGCATCAACTTATATTTCTTCCACTGGTAGCAGCTTTTAAAACCACCGGTGGCGGAAAATAAATCCCACACGGGCAGGTCATGCTCTTTACCATAATCAACTATAATAACGTGCATAGCAGAAACCGCTGGGTTGTAATATTTGCGACCGTAATAAGAATCGGGCGGTGTGGTTAAAAGTATTGGAGTGTTCGGATTGTACTTTTGCAATTGTTTTACTAATGAATCTAAACGCGCGGCAGTCAATTCATTATTGAATGGTCTGCGATTAGCTTCGTTAGTGCCGAGAGAAACAATAATCAAATCGGGGCGAAGCATTTGTGTTTGTTCTGAAAAATATTTGGCTTGCACATATTGAAATGCTTCTGCACCATTTACACCGATAGCATGATAAATTACACCGTTGCTGTCGTTTTCTAAATTTAAACCATAAAGCGTGGCACTGTTTTGCGAAGAATCGTTGCGATGCGCTTTGAGAATAATGTCATTGGTGTTTATTGAAAGTGTTGTAGTAGAAACATTTCGTGTAGAAGAATCTTTTTGAATTGAAGCGAGCAGGTTTCCCAAAGTATCTTCAATAGAAAAATTGTAAGAAGAATCTTGCTGGTAAAACAAAGTGACCTTATGAAAGGAATAATTCAACGCGCCATAATCGAAAGTGCGAATACGGAACTGCGCGGTGTCGTCACTGGTCTTTACCACAAAACCTCCAATGCCGTAATCAAGCGAATCGCCAATGTATACGCAACGTTTACCATAGCATTTCACATTGCTCGTAATTTTATAGTTAGAGGGTTCGTTACTTCGCGCTACGCGTATAGGCACAACCAAACCTCTTCCTGCGTTTCCGAAATCGGTTTGAAAATTACTGCGCACAATTCCACTCAACATATCTGCCTGAATATGCGAATCGCCAATCTGCAATACGTTAATACGTTGATTGTTGTTGGTTTTTTGTTGATATAACTTTTCAAAAAAACCATCAAGCACTTTATCGCCAACTATTTCGTTTCGCTCTTCGTGAATGAAGGGGTATTTCGTTTGTGCAGTTAGACTATAGATGTTAGACAATAGACAATAGACAACAGCCGCAACAACTCGGATGTTCGCGTTCGGACTTCGGACTTCGGACTTCGGACTTTTATTATTCATTTATTCATTTTCAAATTTGCTCATTTACTAATTCGCCTGCGTTCATATTTTTCTCTCTCGTATAAAATCGTTTGTAAAAAAATGTTCGCCACTTTCCTTCCTCCGTAAAAACTTAAGTGCGTATAATCCTTATTGGCTAAAGCATGTTTCGGCATATTTGCCCAGCGAATCATCGTTGAGTCACCGCCCATAGCTTCAAACAAATTCCAAAAGCAAACTTCATTATCAGCCGCCATTTTGCGCTGCACGTTAATCAATCGTTTTACCGAAGGCATGGTTTGTAATTCGCCATCTATTTTCTCTGCTCTATCGCTGCACCCGATAACTAAAACTGAACTGTGAGGAAAAGAGCGCTTCATCATAGCGATAGTTGGCTTCATGCTGCGCGTATACCAATCGTAGTTTTTCGATTTTTCATTCGCCACATTCAAACCATAGCTAAGCACAATCAAATCGTAAGGATGAATGGAATCAAAATCACGGAACATTTTTTCGTTCACATAATTCAATCCTATTCCTGAATTACCGCGCATCGAAAAATTGTCAATACAAATTCCTGTTTTGCTCTCGAGAGAAACACCATATAAATCTGCTTTGCCTTTTACAGATAATTTCAATGATGAAAGATTCTCTCCAAGGTTTTTTTGATGAACAGATTTTACTGTGGCTAACCCAATTTCATTTCCGTTTGCGGTTACTAGAGCACTATCGCAGTTTCCGTAATACAATTTTGCAGTAGGAAAATTGTTGAGGCGAATTCTTTTTTCAGCAGTATAAGAAACTGCGTTTCCTTCTTCAGCTACAAATGAAAAACCTGCAGGACCAAGCGGATGTTCGGCATCTCTTGTTCCCACGATTGCAAAAGTTTTCCAGTTATCATACGAATGAATAATCGTTTGTCGAAAGCCCGCTACTTCGGAAGTTATAGGAACAAAACCAACACCGCTTCCACCGAAGATTGCCTGCATCGAATCGCGCAAAGGGTCGAGAAGAATATCGCCTTCTACATACGAATCGCCAAACCAGGCGATGCGCACAATTCTTTTTTTAGATGAATCAAGTGCGGAAAGAAAGACATTCAAGCCGCTAGTGTCTTTGCTATAATCCTCCACGCAAAGCACTCCCTTCTTACAGGTATCTACGTAAATTGGTTTTATGATTTGAGACGAATCAATTTTCACCACATCCTTTTGTTTTGTAAAAATATCATGCAGAATATTCACTCGCTTCCAATGAAAACTGCCTAAATCAAATTCAGGAATTATACCAAGCACGAGCAGCGCAGCAATAACAAGAGCAGTTCCTTTAAGCGTTTGTGGGAGATAATTTTGCGAAGGCATATAACAGGACGAAAGTCGAAATATTAAAATGAGCGATACCACTTAACGCAAATGAGTTTTGAGTTATTGTGTGTGAACGAAAGAATATTTTTGGACGATAGAAATGGGACAAGAAAATGTTTGCCTTGCCGATATTATGCGCAGCAGAAATTTATTTCACAAATGGAATTTCTAATTGTTTGCAAATCATACGGCAGGTAATGTCGTTCAAATCTGCATGGCGGGGAACAGTAGTGGCTTTGTTGTTGCCCAAGTTTTTAAAGATGGAATGCTTTGAACCTTCTCGAGCTAAAACACAATTGTGCAGCTTTAGATGCTTCAGAAAAAAGTTCCGCTTCATACAAGGGAAAGAATTTCTCTTTTACGTTGAAGGGAAGGGGTTTTGCGAAAAAATTTGCGTGCCTCAACTTTATAGTAGTCCAACATCATTTGCAGGGCATCTAATAAATTTTCGCGTAACTCCTGTTCGTTGTTGCCTTGCGAAATAACCGCAGGCACTTCTTCAATGTAGCCGGTAAAAGTGCCGTCTTTGGCTTGCATCATTACGGCTGTATAGGTGGGATTTGCTTTCATGTTATACTGTTTGAACAAAGATAAATATCTAAATCAAAAATCGCAACAGCTAAATCTTCCTTCATTTCTCTGTCTCAAAAATTTGAACTCCAACAAAACCGTTTACTTTTACTTGCCTGCCCAACTACTTTTTTTATTAGCTTTGGAATTATGAAGAAATCAAGAAAAAGACCTCTTGACTTTGTGATTGACAAACTCACCAACTCTATTGAAAACACTTCTACCGGTGAGGTGTTCGATACAGAAGTAGTAAGAATGTCCGCGGCTGATTTAAAACAAATTAATAAGACTGATTGGAAATTTGACTGGACAAAAGAAACCAAAGACAAGACCAAGGAAGTTTACAAACTTACCACAGTAAACAATCCAACCATTATTCAGGGCTTAATAAGCATAGAAGATAAACAAGACCACGTTTTCATGCACCTGATTGAAAGCGCAAAATTCAACAAATACAAAGACAAAGTTTATTTGGGAGTTCCGGGAAATCTTGTAGCGTTTGCCTGTAAGGTTTCTGTAGATAAGGGTTATGAAGGTTTCCTTGCGTTTGATGCCAAGACCGCACTAATCAAGCACTATCAGGAATCGCTTTATGCCACACACTTTCGCGGCTTGAGAATGTTTATAGAAACAAAGGCAGCTTTGCGACTAATTGCTCAATACTTTAAATCATAATCAACATGGGACTAATCAGAGAATCAAAAAATGCTGACTTTACCGTTCAATCAAAACCTTGGACAGCAGAAGAACTTCGCGACTTCAGAAAACTAATGGCTGAAATAAAGGCTAAGAATGCGATGAGAAAACTACGCGCGGTAAAAAACAAGAAAGTAAAAACAATAGCGTAAACGTTGAATCGGATTTTAGTTCACCACTAAACTTACGAAATTCAACTTGTGCAAATTTTGCACATACTAAATCTTCCTTCATTTCTCCATCTCAAAAATTTGAACTCAAACAAAACCGTTTACTTTTACTTGCCTGCTGAAGTTTTACAAAGGCGGGGTTAAAATTAAAACAGATGAAGAAACACCTCCTCTGCATTTGCATTTCAATATTACTTCTTCAATTTTCAATATTAGATTTGAAGGCACAGTGGGTGAGCATACCAGATACGAATTTTGGAACATGGTTGAATGCAAATGGTTACTCAACTTGTTTGCAAGGAAATAATACTGTGGGATGGCAGATGGATACTACTTGTAATGCGGTGGTGAATGCGGGTGGCATGTTTTGCTCTGCGGCTAATATTCATGACCTAAGTGGAGTCCAATATTTCTCAAATGTTCAATTACTTGATTGTAGTAATAATCAACTTACTTCACTTCCTTCTTTGCCTCGTTCCTTGAGTCAACTAGATTGCCAGAGTAACCAGCTGGTATCTTTACCACCTTTGCTAAACCCATTGATAGCCATTAATTGTGGAACTAATCTGCTCAGTTCATTGCCTGTACTGCCAAGTTCGGTATCATTCCTTGATTGTCGCAACAATCTACTTAGTTCATTACCTGATTTGCCAAGTTCCTTAGGTAGATTGTTATGTAATGGTAATTCATTAAATTCTTTACCAACGTTACCAAATTTCTTGTATGTGCTTATTTGCAGCAATAATCAACTTTCACTTTTACCGTCTTTACCAAATTCATTAATAGAACTCGATTGCGGTTGGAATCAACTTACTGTACTTCCAATTTTGCCCAATGGCTTAACTAAGTTAAGTTGTGGTGGTAATTTACTTAGTAGTGTTCCTGACCTGCCAGACTCATTAACTTCATTCTTTTGCTTTTATAATCCTAATTTGTATTGTCTGCCCGAGCTAAAAAAGATAGTCAATTTTTACTTTGCTAATACCGGTATCACCTGCCTAACCAATTATCCCCAATCAAATTCATTTAGTAATCCTTCCTTAGATTCCATTCCCCTCTGCGACCCCTTCAACGCAAACGGCTGCTCGGTGTATTGGAACATCAACGGCAAAGTTTACAACGATACCAGCGGCAATTGCATAAAAGATGCAGGAGAAACCAATGTGCAGAATATGAAAGTAAACCTGTATGAAAACGGTGTGCTTACCCAACAAAACTATAGCGGTGGTTATGGTATTTATTCGTTTGATACCGATATGGGAACTTATGAAACTACCATAGATACCACAGGTGTTCCTTTTGATATTCTTTGCCCCGCCAGCCGCTTTGATACTTCGGTTATTACCGCGCTCGATTCATTTGATTACGATAAAGATTTTGCGATGCAATGCAAACCCGGCTTTGATGTGGGTGCATGGAGTTTGGTTTCAAATTCTTTTCAGCCTGCACATAACGCTTATGTAAATATTCCCGCAGGAGACTGGGCGCAGTTTTGGGGGCAAAACTGCAACACCAATAATTTAAGCGGTCAGTTGGTTACTACTATAAGCGGTGCGGCTACGTTTGTTTCTGCTGCGGGTGGTGCGCTTATACCAAGCGTTGCGGGTAATACGCTTACTTATAACATTAGTAACTGGTCGGCTGTAAACCCTAATGCAGATTTTAATATAGTAGTGCAAACTGATACCACCGCGCCACTCGGCTCGCAAATTTGTTTTGATGTAAATGTTACGCCCACAGCGGGAGATAATAATGTAAGCAACAACCATCTTTCGCATTGCTTCACGGTAGTAAGTTCTTATGACCCTAATGAAAAGGAAGTGTCGCCTGTAAGCAGTATTGATGCAGGTGATTGGCTCACTTATACTATTCATTTTCAAAACACCGGCACCGCCACTGCCGAGCATATTTATGTAACTGATACTCTTGATGCTAATGTAGATGCAGGCACATTTCAATTACTGGCTTACAGTCACCAACCGATGGTGCAGATAAAAGAGAACGCGGTACGCTTTAATTTTCCAAACATCAACTTACCCGATAGCAATGCGAATGAAGCATTAAGTCATGGCTATGTTCAATACAAAGTGAAGTTGAAAAACAATTTGCCTGTAGGCACGCACATCAGCAACACGGCTTTTATTTATTTTGATTTTAATACTGCGGTGGTTACGAATACTACAACGAATACAATAACAACGAGCACCAACCTCTCCCCAACCCTCTCCGAAGGAGAGGGAGAAATGCAAATACAGATTTACCCAAATCCTGCAAACGAGTCGGTTACTATTTTATCATATAAAAAAATGATTGGCTGTAAATTGACTGTCAATGATTTAACGGGTCGAGAAATCCTAAAGACGGCTGTTCAATCTTCAATTATCAATCTTCAATTATCAATTGCGAACGGTGTTTACTTTGTAACCTTAGAAAACGAGAAGGCAAGGATTACGAAAAAGTTGGTGATACAAAAGTAGAAGGCGCACATAAACACATAAACACGTTAACACACTAACACAATCAAAAATGCTTCACCGTCTTTCCATACGCAACTACGCCATCATTGATAAACTCGATATTGAGTTTTGCGAGCGCATGAACATTATTACCGGTGAAACCGGAGCGGGTAAATCCATTCTTGTCGGTGCACTCAGTTTAATCTTAGGCGACCGTGCCGATACTAAAGTGCTTTACAATGCCGAAGAGAAATGTATTGTGGAGGCTGACTTTGACATTACGGGTTACTCACTCAAAACTTTTTTTACTCAACATGAATTGGATTTTGAAGCGCATACGATTATTCGTAGAGAAATAAACCAAAGCGGTAAATCGCGCGCCTTTATTAATGATACACCTGTTACGTTGAATGTGCTTAAAGAGCTTGGAGAGAAACTCGTGAACCTGCATAACCAACATGAAACATTGGAATTGACGAAGGCGGGGTTTCAGCTAAATGTAATTGACACGTTAGCAAAGAATCAAGTTCTAATTACTAATTACAAATTACTGTTTACCGAATACAGGAAACAGTTTCATTTGCTCGAACAATTAGTAGGAGAAAATAAAACTGCAACAGCTGAATTAGATTATCTCAATTTCCAACTCAGCGAATTAAGCGATGCAAAGCTTGGAGCCGAAGAACAACCGCAATTAGAAACCGAGCAAAACACATTGACCAATGTGGAAGAAATTAAGCGTGCGCTTCAAACCGCATTGCAAATTCTTTCGAATGCCGAATTGAATATTCTTGACCAATTGAACGAAGTGCAAAGTCAATTGAAGAGTGTAAAAAATTTGAATAAAGATATTCTTGCGCTCACCGAAAGAATACACAGCACGCAGGAAGAACTCAAAGATATTTCAAATGAGTTTGATTCTATTCAGGAAAGTACTGCACTTGACCCTGAACGATTAGAAGAAGTGAATGCACGATTGAACCTTATTTATCGTTTGCAAAAGAAGCACAACGTTTCTACCACCGAAGAGTTATTGAAAATTCAAAACGATATTGAAGAGAAAGTAAATTCGGTAAGCAACAACTCTAATCAAATTGAAGAATTGAAACAAGCACTAGAAAAACAATTCAAAGAATTGATTTCACTTGCCGACCAATTGCACGCTTCGCGTGAAAAAGTTTTGCGCGAGTTTCAAAATAATGTGGTAGTTCTTCTGACTAAAGTTGGAATGCCGAATGCTTCGTTCAAAGTAGACATAAGAAAACATGTTCCAGAGCATCTCAATCAAAACGGATTATCTGAAATTAAATTTCTCTTCTCCGCCAATAAAGGATTTGCACCTCTCGAAATAAAAGAAGTGGCGAGTGGTGGCGAACTCTCTCGTTTAATGCTTTGCATTAAATCACTGATGGCAGATTCTGCTGCATTGCCTACTATGTTGTTCGATGAAATTGATGCAGGTATCTCTGGTGAAGTGGCGTTTAAGGTTGGGGAGATTATGAAAACGCTTTCGCGCAATCATCAACTTATTTCTATTACGCACCTTCCGCAAATTGCAAGAACCGCAGATTCTCATCTCTACATTTACAAAGAAACTACCGCAGGAAAAACCTTTACGCGCATTAAAGAATTGCAAGGAGAGGAGCGCATTCTTGAAATTGCAAAAATGCTTAGTGGCGAAAAACCTACCGATGCCGCGTTAGCCAATGCAAGAGAACTGGTTGCCTGATTTTTGAAGGAATAATTTTTCGCATTTCCTGCTACTTTTGTTCCCTTTCAAAATAAAAGCGATATGATTAAAAAGCTACTCTCCTTTTTTACTATTTTATTTTTTTGTATCACAGTAACTCAAGCGCAGCTTACAGTGGCAGGAAATAACAATGGCAATAACCTGGCGCAAATTCTTGCAGGCAATGGCGTTACAGTGACTAACGTAAATTTGAATTGTGCAGCAAATGCTTGCGGCACTTACACTTCAGTAGCAACTCCACTTAATCTTAGTACGGGTATAATGCTTACCTCGGGGCAAGTTGCCAATGCAGTAGGACCTAACACCGCACCGAGTGTAGGCACCGCCAACGGAACTGGAGGAGATGTGGACCTTGATGCTTTAACTACGCCTAACTCTTCGCAAGATGCTTGCGTGTTGGAATTTGATGTGGTTCCCATTGGAAACAATATGAGTTTCAGTTATGTAATGGGTTCCGAAGAATATCCCGAATATGTTTGTTCGAACTTTAATGATGTGTTCGCATTTTTTATTACCGGACCAAACCCCGGTGGAGGAAATTATACCAACAACAATATTGCCTTGATTCCTAGTACCGGATTATATGTTGCAATTAATACAGTTAATCCGGGTGTGGCAGGAGCAAATTCAGGAGGGGGAACCTGTACTTCATTAGGTTATTCTTCGTACTATCATGATAACACCGGAGGCGCGCAAGTTCAATACGATGGATGGACGACTGTGTTCACGGCACAAGCAAATGTAATTCCTTGTCAAACATATCACTTGAAATTGGCGATAGCCGATGTGGGAGATGGCGCTTACGATTCAGGCGTTTTTCTTGAAGGAAATTCTTTTGTATCACAGGGAACTAGTGTAACAGCGGCAGTTAGTACACCAGGTTATTCAAGCACCTATGAAGGTTGTGTAAATGGAACATTTACCATTACACTACCTGTAGCAGCTACTGCAAATACAACCGTTAACTTTACACTTTCAGGAACTGCTACTAACGGAACTGACTACACAAACTTACCAGGGAGCGTTACCATTCCTATTGGTGGAACTTCGGCTACGGTCAATTTAATTCCTACACAAGATGGATTGACCGAAGGTCAGGAAACAGTAACATTGACTATTCTCAATCCATGTGATGGAACTGTGTATTCAACTGCTACATTGAATATTAATGATGTTCCTGTTACAACAGCATCGGCAAATCCAAATCCTATTTGTCCGAATTCAACTACTTCTTTATCAGTGAGCGGAGGCGTTGTAGGAAATACTTATTCGTGGTCTCCAACAAATGGCGTAACAAATCCTACTGCTGCAACTACAACGGCTACGGTTTCGGCAACGCAAACTTATACGGTAACGGTAACCACAGGAGTTTGCACTGCTTCAAATTCAGTTACAGTAAATGTTCAGCCAAGTCCTTCAGTGGTGGCGTCAGTAACTCCAAATACCGATGTATGTGTAGGCACAACAGTTCAATTAGATGCGGCTGCTAGTGGTGGAACTCCCGGATATACTTATGGATGGTCAGCAGGAACTTCTAATTCTACTATTTCAAATCCAACAGCTACACCAACTGCAATTACTACTTACACAGTAACTGTAACCGATCAAACTACTTGTACCGCTACAGCTTCGGTAACCGTGGTAGCAGTCATTGGTCCTGTGGTTTCAATTGGCACCGACCAAAATCTTTGTGCTGGCCAATCGCCTTATGTGCTGAGCGTTGCCGGGGGTCCATATATAACTTACTTATGGTCCGATGGTTCAACCAATCCCACGTTATCGGTTTCCGCTGATGGAGCGTTTAGTGTAACGGTGAACAACGGTGTGTGCGATGCTGTATCGAACACGGTGAACATTCATTTCTATACAACTACTTATCCAACATTAGCAGATACAGGAATGTGTCCCGGCCAATCGATTACGCTAGCGGCAGATGCCGGATTTACCAATGTAGTTTGGAATACCGGAGCAAATACAAATTCAATTTCAGTTTCTGGCAATGGAACTTTTTATTACACCGCTTTAGATTTGAACGGTTGCCCTACAGCTTCAGATACCGCAACCGTTACTCTCGCGAATCCACCTTTGGTAAATGCTACTGCAAGCCCCGATACCATTTGTTTGGGAGCAAGCTCAACTTTAAATTCAGGAGCACTTTCAGGATTAAATTATTTATGGACACCAACGAACGAAACCACTTCATCCATTACAGTCACCATTGCAGGAACTTACATGGTTGAAGTGACAGACGCTTTCTGTTCTTCACGCGATACCATAGAACTTTATCAATATCCGAATGTCCCCGTCACTTTAAATAACGATACTTCCGTTTGTGTGGTGAGTACCATGACAGTGGTAACTAATCCAAGTGGTTTTGTTTCGTATTTATGGAACACAACCGAAACCACTTCTACTATAGATGTGAATGCAATTGGAAGTTATTGGGTAACAGTGAATGATGGTAATTGTTCTTACAACAGTGATACGTTTACACTTTCACTATTCCCTCCATCTACGGCTTCGTTACCCGATACAGGATTCTGTTTGGGTGAAACAATTGTTTTAACTGCACAAAACGGCTTTACCAATATTGTTTGGAGCAATGGAGGTCAGGGTTTTTCGATTGTGGTAGATGCAGCCGGTGATTATTCATACACGGCTACAGATGCAAACGGATGTTCAGTCGTTTCTGATACCTCTACGGTTTCGGTTGGCACGCCACCTCTGATAAATGCAACCGCGAGTCCTGATACTATTTGCGCGCAGGGTGGAAGTTCAACACTTAGTTCAGGTGCAGTTTCGGGATTAGATTATTTGTGGACCCCTACAAACGAAACTACTTCAACTATTACAGCCACAGCAGCTGGCGATTATATTGTAAGAGTGCGTGATGGTTACTGCGCTACTTTTGATACTGTAACCGTTTATGAATATCCTTACACAGCACCGGTGGTGAGTGGCGATGTATCGGTTTGTTTAGGTGATTCGGCTACGGTTTCAGTTTCGGGAACATGGATTTCGTATGTATGGAACACCACTGAAATTACTTCCACTATTGTTGCCCATAATGTTGGCGATTACTGGGTAGTAGTGAACGATGGAATTTGCACTTACACTTCAGACACATTCACGCTTTCAAATTTTCCAGTAACTATTTTGCATGCTTATGATGATACTACCTTGTGCTCAGGACAAACGGTTGATCTTAATTCAGAACCTGGTTTAGATTTTGTGACTTGGAACACAGGTTCAAATTCGTTTACAATTTCTGTTACAACTTCCGGTAGTTACTCTTACACTTCTACCGATTTCAACGGTTGCCCTGCAGCATCAGATACTGCATTTGTCAATTTTGTAAACCCACCCGCAGTAAATGCAACGGCTCTCCCCGATACTATTTTATGCGTTGGTGGAACTTCGCAATTGAGCTCGGGTGCAGCAAGCGGATTAACTTATTTATGGTTACCTACGAATGAAATCACTTCTACCATCACTGTTTCTGCTGCGGGAGTTTACATTGTGCAAGTAAGTGCAGGAAGTTGTATGAATGCCGACACGATAGAAATTTTTCAAAATACACATGCCCCAGTGTTGCTTAATAACGATACTACTGTTTGCGCTGGAACATCAATTACTGTTTCGCCAAGTGGAGCTCCTTATTTCTCTTCGAATTGGAGTAATACTTCTACTACTGCTACTATTACTGTTACAACTGCCGGAAATTATTCTGTAACCGTAAGTGATGGTAACTGTATTTATGTATCGGACACTTTTATACTTTCAAATTTTGGAACCACAAATGCGCTGGCACATAACGATACTACCGTTTGTGCAGGCCAACAAGTGAACATAAATGCCGATGGCGGATTGACTAACATTGTTTGGAATAACACATCAACAGGAGTTATTATTTCGGTAAATGATACCGGCTATTATTACTACACCGCTACTGATGCCAACGGTTGCGCAGTTTCATCAGACAGTGCCTTGGTTACCAATACGCCTTATCCCACTCCGGTAATTACGGCTTCACCGCCAAGTATTTGTGTGGGACAAAGTGCGAGCACGCTCGATGCAGGAAGTGTGGCGGGCATTGGTTATGTGTGGAGTTTAGGAGGAGCAACTACCAATACAATTTTGGTTTCGCAAGCCGGAATTTATTCAGTAGTGGCTTCGTTGGGTAATTGTTCTGCTTCTGCTTCTATCAACATTGCAGCAGCCGATACTCCGGTAATTCAATTACAGCCGGTGGTTAGTTGTTGCCAAACTGTGGTGTTGAATCCTGCACCGGGAAGCGGCTATACTTATTTATGGAGCGATGATTCGGGCGATTCTACACTTACCATTACTTCAACAAATAATTTGACTGAATTATATTCAGTAACTGCTACTAACTCGTTTGGTTGCACAGCCACTATAGGTAACTCGGTAACCATAAAATGTATAAATGCAAGCGCGGGTGCAGTGCCTGATACAATTATTTTTAACGATTCAACTCAATTGAATGTAACAACCGATTACCTCAACGGCTTGAGTTATGTGTGGACACCATCGGCTGGGTTGAACAATACCACTATTCCTAATCCTATGGCTTCGCCCGAAGAGCAAACGACTTATACTGTAATAGTGCGCGATGATGAGTTTGGTTGTTTAGATACCGCAGAAGCGATTGTGTATGTGGTTTATCCAAATGTAGTTTCGGTGCCCAATGCTTTTACTCCAAATGGTGATGGACGAAATGATTTCTTCTATCCGGTTTTATTCAGCATTTACCAAACGGTTATTGATTTTAGAATTTACAATCGTTGGGGACAAAACGTGCATGGCGATGTAACACCTTGGAACGGAAAGATTGATAATAAAGATCAACCTGCCGGTACTTACGCTTACTACTTGATTGTACGCACACCCGATATTGATCATCCGGGAACTACGAAGGATGTGAAGTTGCAAGGCGCTTTTAGTTTGCTGCGTTAGTAAAATTTTATTTGAGGAAATAAAAAAAGCGGATGGCTCAATGGCTATCCGCTTTTTTTTATGAAGGCTACTCCACAATTTTTTTGTCAACTATTCTGTTCTTAATAATAAAGAGCGGTCGCCCTTTTACCTGAAAGAAAATACGCAGCACATACTCACCAATAATTCCGAGCGATATTAATTGCACACCGCTGAAAAGGATGATCGTGAAAAGCAAACCTGTAAATCCTTCTACCACCGGAACAGGAAATACAAATCGTTTTACGATGGTGTAGATGAAATAAGAAAGTGAAATGAGTACGGTGGCAATTCCCATATTGGTGATAAACTTTACAGGAAAATCGCTGAAATTAAAAATGCCATTGTAGGCTAAGCGATAAAGCATACCAAAAGAATATTTTGTTTCGCCCGCAGCGCGCTCCGTTCTATCATATTCAAAACTGGTTTGTTGAAACCCTACCCACGAGCGCAAACCACGCAGGTATTTGCTTTCCTCCGGGAGTTGATTCATAATGTCTACCACTTTTCGACTGAGCAAAGCAAAATCGCCACTGTCTAAACTCACATCTACGATCGAAATATTTTTGAGCAGTCGGTAATAAAAATGGTAAGCCGATTTTTTGAACCAATTTTCTTTTCGGTTTTTTCGCACAGCATAAACTACCTCATTTCCTTCTTTAA
This sequence comes from Bacteroidota bacterium, assembly GCA_947479455.1. Lineage (GTDB taxonomy): Bacteria > Bacteroidota > Bacteroidia > Chitinophagales > LD1 > Bog-950. The sequence goes on along the minus strand of CANJZE010000002.1, from coordinate 154,121 downwards.
AAAGTTTGTAAAATGCAGTAAACAATTCAGGCGGGTCTTGCAAATCGCCATCAATGCACATCACCGCTTCAGTTCCGCGCGCTACTGAAAGTCCTGTGCTCAACCGGAGTTGATGACCAAAATCAACTTTAAAGAAAAACACAATGATATCGTTCATCGTTCAAAGCGTTTACCTGCATTAACACAGCGGTTCTATCTTTTGAGCCATCGTTCACCATCACTACTTCAAAGGTTAACGAGGCACAACTTTCCATCAGCTTGTTCAATCGTTCTATTAAAACAGAAAAACTTTCTTGCTCGTTATATAATGGAACTACGAAGGATATTTTTGGGTTGAGCATTGGGGCTAAAATTTACATTCAATTTGCCGTACAAGAAAAATTGTAAGGAAGTGTAAAAATTTCAGAAAAATCAACCTAGAGCAATTCATATCGTTGTGAGCAAGTATTAATTTGATTTATCCTGAGTATGACTTCCAAATTTAAATTCCAAACTCTACCTTCCAACTAAACACAGGAACAATTCCTAGATTCTTTTTGGTAACAATCATTTTTTTCTCTGGGTTGTAAAGTTTGTAAGCCACGTTTTCACGATTGATAATGTTTTGTGCATCAAAGCCAAGCACCCAGGAATATTTTTTCTTGTTACGTCTGAAACTTACACCAAAGTCAACACGAAAATAATCGGGAAGTTTTTCGGTAAATGCTTCATTGGTTTTGTAAACAGTTTCATCAGCCGCAATAGATTTTTCTAAATCAATGGGGGTTATACGGTTGCCTCCGCGCCAAATAATTTTTGCGTTTACACCAATGCTGTTGTTCCTCTTTTTCCCTACCACAAATTCTTTTCCTCCTAAGGCATTTACAACATAGTTTACATTGTAAGTGGTATTTCGCCAAACATTATCAAGACCTTTATATTTAGAATTGAAAAGCGAAGTGGTGAACATGAAAAAATAATTTTTGGAAAAGTATTTCTCCAACGTAATTTCTATTCCATAGTTGTTACCCAATCCTTTATTTTGTAAGGGTATGTTTACAAAACCATCATCGTAATTTACAATAGAGAAAGTTCTGTTAGCAGAATCTGTTCCAATAGGAATACTGAAAAGATATTGAACGTAGGCTTCGGTTTTAAAACGAAAATCTTTTTTGAAATTCAAATTATACCCGGCCACTACATGCAACGCGCGCGAAAAATCAAGATTCTTATTCGGAAAATTATTTTGTATAGCGTTACCCGCATACGAAACATAAGTGCTTACGGCATCCACTCTACTGTGCAATCCCACACCAAAACTAAGGGTGTTGTTTTCTTTCACGCGCCATTCGCCACTCATGCGGGGCTCTGCATAAAATTTATTGTTTAGAAAAGAGAAAAGAAAATGAACTCCGGTATTCAGCTGAAAGCGTTCGGTGAATCTGTGTTTCCATTGCGCGTATGCCTGCAACATTGAAGTGTTGCCTGTGTTTTTTACTTGTGTTTCTGTTTTGAGGTGGAGATAAGAAAAGGATTCACTGTAAAGTTTGTAGTCAATGTTGCTGTAAACAACACCCACACGAATAGTATTCATCACATCCAGTTTCGAATTCATCATCATTGCTCCGCGAAATGTTTTGTAAATAAATTTTTGGTCGTTGATGTTGAATTTTTTGAAATTGTAATCAAGCGTATCGTCTGTACTGGTATTGTTGGTGCAACTATAACTAAGTGTAGTTTTCACATACGTTCGGTTGTCTTTCAGCAATAGCAAATGAGTAAGACCAGTAACACCCATCATTTGTTTTTGTGCGAACTCACTTTTATCGGAAAGTGTTTTCCACGAAGACGAATCGTGTTTTGCGAAATCACCCAGACTGCTCATACCGCCAATTCCAAAAACGGTGAACGTTCCTATTTTTTTAGTGGGGAAATAAAAATTGAAACACAAATCCTGATACTTCGGAGTTACGTTGCCGCCAATTTTAAAACCCAGCAATGCAAAAAGTTCGAGCGTTGAATAGCGGTAATTGATTAGATAAGAACCTTTATATTTTTTACTGAATGGTCCTTCTAGTGTTGTCTCGGCACCTAACACACCCACCTTTAAAGCAAACTCCCATTTTTCAGAATTGCCTTTTCGCAAATTCATATCAAAAACTCCCGACAGCGCATTACCGTATTCAGCAGCAAAAGCACCGGAATAAAAATCAGTATTGGTTAGCATGTTCGATGAAAGAATACTCACACCGCCTCCCGTTGAACCTTCACTTCCGGCAAAGTGATTTGGATTTGGAATTTCAATTCCCTCCATGCGCCAAAGCAAACCGCGTGGCGAATTTCCACGTACCACAATCTGATTGTTTTCATCGTTAGCTGTAACTACTCCGGCAAAACTTTGCGCCATGCGTGCAGGGTCGTTTTGTGTGCCGGCATATCGGTTCATTTCTTCTGACGAAAAAGAACGGGCGCTTATGGGAGCAAAATCATTATTCGCTTTTGATTTGTCGCGTGCATAAGTAATTTCTACTTCGTTCATCTTCGTAATTTTCTCTTGCATTTCAATGGTCACAAATATTTCTTTGCCCGTGCTTACCAGTACTTCATTGATGGTCGCATCTTCGTAACCTAGGTACGTAAACTTGAGATTGTGACGACCAACCGAAATATTTTCAATCCTGAAATTTCCATCCACATCAGAAATAGCACCTTGCACGGGATTAGAATTAATAACCAATACATTCACGCCTGCTAAAGGTTGTTTGCTGTCTTTATCAGTAATTTTTCCTTTTATGTTTTTTGTAAAAGACTGCGCTTTAGTGTTGGATGAAACAAGAAGAATTAAAAAAAGAAATGCAACGCAGCGCATGAATGTTTTTTGCCTTTGTAAGTGTGTGTGAAAGTAATTTATTTGAAACCAGATTTAATTTTTCATTGGTGAAAAGAGGGTTGAAATTCATCGTTGTGGTTTTGGTGTTTGGCATATTTTTAAGCGCTTGCAAAAGCAAATGTGCTGATACCAGTTGTATGCATGGCGGCATTTGCAATGATGGTAGTTGCGATTGCCGTTTGTGGTATGGCGGTAAAAATTGCGAGCAGGAATGTGCGTTGGGTTACGGTGGCGAAAACTGTAACATAGAAGTGCGGGAGAAATTTTTTCATCAATGGAGTGCTATCACTACTTCAACAGGAGGCACCAAAAATCATTCGTTGCCAATTACTGCCGGGCCAAGTATTTCTACTTTCTATCTTGCTAATTTCAATGGCGATTCGTTTACCGTTATTGCAACTGTATCCAATAAATATACCTTCGATATTTTTACACAAAATGCCACAGGTCATTATACCGGAACCGTGAGCGGCTCGGGTTATTTAAGCGGTTCAAAACTTGCCATTGATTTAACCATTCAAAACGGTACTCACTACTTTTCTAATTGTAATCGTTGAAATGCCCATGGTAAAATGTAATCTCAAAAACAAATATTGCATGGGCATTCCACGTGTCCTTTGTAAGTTAATTATAGCTGCGTGAAAACTAATCCTGAAATAATTTTTGTTGATGACGATATACTTGTGGTTAATAAACCATCGGGTATTACTGTTATTCCTGACCGCATACACACTGAGCGCGAAACGTTGCAAAATATTTTTGAAAAAAAATTTGGGAAACTATTTGTGGTACATCGCATTGACCGCGGCACCAGTGGCATACTTTGTTTTGCCAGAAACGAAGCTGCACATCGTCATCTTTCACTTCAGTTTCAAAACCATGAAGTGAAAAAAAAGTACCTGACTTTTGTTTCGGGTAGAATGGCAACTACATTGGGCGAAATTAATTTGCCAATTGCCGAAAGCAAAACAAAGCCGGGAACAATGCTCATTAACAAGCGCGGGAAGAACGCACTTACGCTTTATGAAGTGGAAGAACAATTCAAGCACGCTGCTCTTTTAAAAGTTGAAATTAAAACAGGGCGCACACATCAAATACGGGTTCATCTTGCCCATTTAGGAAACCCACTTTTGGTGGATGAAGTTTATGCTAGTACGGAAGCATTTTATTTTTCGAAGCTCAAGAAAAATTACAAAGCAAGTGGCGAGGAAGAGCGTCCTACTATTTCCCGATTAACGCTACATGCGTATGAATTAAGTTTTAAACACCCTGTAAAAGAAATGGAAATTACATTACATGCTCCACTGCCTAAAGACATGGAAACACTACTAAAACTTTTGCGCAAATACGATGCATAATTTTAGATTCACGCTCTCAAAATTTCATTTATGAAAAAATCTATCCCTCCATTTATTGCTGTGCTGTTTTTGTTCTTTACAATTTTCGCGCAAGCTCAAGACAAAGGCACGCAAACGCAAGAGGAAAAAGAACAATTAAATAAGCCTCAAAATTTACGTCTCTCAAACGAGGCTAAGGAAGCACAAGGTCAACGAAAGGAATCTGAAAACAAGCAGAAAGAAAAAATGGTTTCAGATGGCGACCAGCCTGTAATTGTAAACAAAGCCAAGGAGTTTAAGGAAAGCCCTTTTGAAACTTTCAAACTTGATTTTATTGAAATGCTTTGGAGAACTTATCCCGGTTGGGCTACTTCCGTTGGTTTTCATAAGTATGATTCGCTCTTGGTAGTTCCCGATAAAGAATCGCGTGAAACTGAACTGCGCTTTTGCAAAACTGTGGAAGGGTGGATGAAAACACTCAATTTCGATTCGCTGAAACCAAATGAGAAAACCGATTACCGATTGGTGGAAAATTTTTTGGCCGGTGTTCGTTTCAACATCAACGATTTTAAGAGTTACGGATGGGATCCCTCTTCTTATAATATAGGTGGAGGCATTTTTGATGTGATGGACTACAACAGATTTTCGTTGAAAGAAAAAATGCTTGCCTTAAAAAAGAAACTGAGTTACGTGCCCGACTACTATAAAGCAGCACAAGCTAATATCAGCAACCCTACCAAAGAACATACTCAACTTGCCATAAAACAAAATGAAGGTTCGCTTTATTTTTTCGATAGCGTACTGCCAGATTCTCTTGCTTATTCCGGATTGAACAGCGCTGAGCAACGCGAGTTTAAAGCAAATGCCGACAAGGCTAAAATTGCGGTGCAAGGTTATATCTCTTTTTTAAAAACCATTTTACAGGAGGCTGAAAAGAAAGATACTCGAAGTTTTAGAATTGGGAAAGAGTTATACGAAAAGAAATTTGCGTTGGATATCAACGCTCAATATACCGCGCAAGAAATGTATAAGAAAGCCGATGAGCGAAAAACATTTGTGCAAGGCGAAATGTTTACGCTGGTGAAAGAAAAATTGTGGAGTCAATATATGGGCGGGAAAAAAATGCCTGAGGACAAACTTGTAGCGGTGAAAGAAGTTATTGATGCGCTATCAATAAAACATTGCAAGCGCGATGAGTTCTTAACCACTATTGAAAAGCAGTTGCCCGAATTAACCAAGTTTATTAATGAGAGGCAGTTGATAGATTTGGATTCAACCAAACCGCTGATGGTGCGTAAAACACCTGAATATATGGCGGGAGTTGCCGGGGCAGGAATTAATTCACCGGGTCCTTACGACCGGATGGGAACTACTTATTACAACGTAACTCCGCTTACAAATTACTCGGCAGAACAAGCAGAGAGTTATTTACGAGAATACAACGATTACGTGTTGCCGATATTGAATATTCACGAGGCGATACCAGGGCATTACACGCAGGGCATTTACGCCAACCGTTCGAATAGTATGATAAAAACAGTACTTGGAAACGGAGCTACTATTGAAGGATGGGCTTGTTATGTAGAGCGCATGATGGTAGAACAAGGCTTTCACGATTCACCCGAAATGCTTTTGTTTTATTACAAATGGAATTTGCGTGAGGTGTGTAATTTTATTCTCGACTTCAATATTCATTGTAATAATTGGGGCGAGAAGGATGTACGAAACTTGTTGGTTAGTGAGGCATTTCAACAAGAAACGGAAGTAGCAGAAAAATATAAACGCGCTACCTTAACGCAGGTTCAGTTGACCAGCTACTTTACTGGTCTTACTGAAATTTATGAGCTACGCGAAGATGTAAGAGCAAAACTTGGTGCAAAATTTACACTCAAAAAATTTCACGAAAAATTTTTGAGTTTTGGTTCGGCTCCGGTGAAAGAAATTCGTGCGCTGCTCTTGAGAAATAGATAGAAAGGCAAAAGTCTTTATTACTTCTGATTAAATTTCCATTTCACGCTGTGCAGATAAGGCACTGCAACTCCAATAGCTGCTCCTACTAAGTAGCCTGTAATTACATCTGTCCAATAATGTTTGCCGGCTTTGTAACGAAGCACTCCTGTAAGAATAGGAAGAGCCGCGCACAACGACCACACCATGGGTTTTAATTTTGAATTTGGATTGTAAGTGGCATAAGTAGCGGCAAAGAAAAAACTCATTGATGAAACAGTTGAAGTATGCCCGCTGAAGAATGATTTGAAATTATCCTTTTTAAGCTTTTTCGATAAAGGCACATTGGGATTGTAAACCAAAGGGCGTGCGCGATGTATGGTTTCTTTAAAAAGATTGGTAACGGCAATGTTCAGGGCAAACACTTCGGCTGTCATGACAGCAATTTTTCCAAAATCTTTTCTTGAGTTGGGGTTGATGAGATGCATGAGCGGCAGGGCGATAGCTGCATACATAGTGGCATCGCTTATGTAGCCGCAGGTTTTTGAGTTCTGGTAAGTAGCACCGCGGTCGAATTTGTTGATGGATTTGCGGTCGAGTTTGATAATGCTTTCCTGAGATGGAAGTAAATGAGTAGTGCCAAGTAAATAGGAGGTGCCGAGTAAACCAATTGCGTTTGTGCCTAATGGTATATCAACTGCGAGTGAAAGTTTGTAAGGTGAGGTGAAAGGTGCTTGAGCGTTTGAATAAATGCTGAGCTGGATACAAAGCGCGAGAAGGAGGATTTTTGGAAACATGTTGCAAGTATAAAAGAAAGGGACGAGAGCCGGTGAAGGGGGCTGAAGAATGAAGAGGTAGTTTGACACAAGTTTTTCAAACGGTAATTACATGCCCAAACTCTCCTTCTCTATTTTCGCCCTTTACCTTTCTAAATTCCTTATGTAAAGTTTACGGTTGAATGTTTTGTGTCATCCCTGCATTTTATTGTCAGAACAATAGCCTACGATGGCTAACGTGTTATGTTGTAACTGGTAAAGTAGGTTTACGTCAATTGCAATAGTAAAAGTGATGGACGTGAATGGAGGTTTTATGTAATACTTCTGCCTTAAAGAAGCGCGTCTTTTGGATAAAAAGTGGAAGGGGAGAAATATTTTTTACAATCCAAACATTTGCAAAAGTGGTTTGTAAACCTATATTTGCCGTCCGTTTTGAAAAAAGCTTCCAACTCTTTCAACACGGAAGTTCTTTAAAGCAAAAATTTGCCGATGTGTGTGAGAGCATTTGGGTAAACAAAAGCAGCAGAGAACAAACATGGTTTAACTACAAAAAAATTATACAACATGGCAGATTTAAAAGCATTAGCAGAAACATTGGTTAACCTTACGGTGAAAGATGTTCAGGAATTAGCAACTATTTTGAAAGCAGATTACGGTATTGAGCCGGCAGCAGCAGCAGTAGCTGTAGCAGCAGGACCAGCAGCAGCAGCCGCTGTAGCTGAAAAGACTGAATTTGATGTTATTTTGAAGAGCGCAGGCGCGCAGAAACTAAACGTAGTAAAGGTGGTTAAAGACCTTACTGGTCTTGGCTTGAAAGAAGCTAAGGATTTAGTTGACGGAGCTCCTAAGGCTGTAAAAGAAAAAACAGACAAAGCAACTGCTGAAGACTTGAAAAAGAAATTAGAAGATGTAGGCGCTGAAGTGGAGATTAAGTAATTAATCACCCTCAAAAAAAATAAAAGGCACTCCAAAAGGGTGCCTTTTTTATTTACAACAATTGAGAATTTGTTAAGCACAATAAAACATTTTGCAGAATTAAACGTTCCTTTAATTATAAGTTCAGGAAAACTTTTAGTTAACTTAGAACTGTGATTTTAATTCTTTAACCATAAAAATTGTTCCTTATGAACGTAGTCATTCATCCGGTGCACTTCGATGCATCAACGCAACTTGTGGACTTTATTAACAAGAAGCTCGCAAAATTAGAAACGTTTTTTGACCGTATTGTTGAAACGGAGGTTTTCTTAAAACTTGAATCGAAGCAAAACGTGAAAGAAAAAGTTGTTGAAATTAAGGTACACGTTCCCGGCAAAACGTTGTTTGTTACCAAATCATCTAAAACATTTGAGCAAAGCACTGACCTGGCTTTACAAACCTTGTCGCTACAACTCAAGAAACAGAAAGAAAAATTGAAAGCTCATTAAGAGTAGCATTACTTAAAAAGCAAAAGGCGGTACAAATGTTCCGCCTTTTGTTTTTGTGGTTTCTAAATCTTCCCTTGCTGCAATAAAACGTTTGCCTTTAAAATACTGGCTACCGAAAGCCCGTCACGGATTTCACCGCGCATGGCCATTTCATAAACTTCTGCGAATGGAAGCTTTTTGATGACGAACAGTTCGTCTTCTTCGGGTTGTTCGCCTACATAGGTAATGCCGCGTGCAATGTAGGTATAGGAAACTTCATCGGTGCAGGAATTGGAAAGCTGCATTTCTAAAATAAGTTCAAAATTATCGGCTGATAATCCTGCTTCTTCTATCAATTCGCGCTTGGCTGTTTCCAAAGGCGAAGTACCTTCTTTGCAACCACCCTCAACAATTTCCCATTCGTAACTTTGCTGCGGATAACGGTATTGACCCACTATCCAGGTGTTGTTGTTTTCATCGAGCGGAATAACGGCAATGGCATGTGTTTTAAAATGAACCACTCCGTAAATACCATCGTTGCCGGCAGGATTTTTCACTTTGTCTTCAATCACTTTTATCCAGGGGTTCTCATACTTTATTTCCGATGAAAGTTTTGTCCATGGATTAAGAGCTTCGTTTTTCTTCATAACGCAAAACTATTTAGTTATTGAAAACGGAATCTACATCTTGAAAATACTTTGTGTTTCTATGAATAAAACTTTTCTTCGCAGGCCCAATGAACAAACGCAAAATATTCAACGACCCTGTGCATGGTTTTATTACCATTCCGCACGAGTTGATTTTTGATATTATCGAGCATCCGTATTTTCAGCGCCTGCGCAGAATCAAGCAGCTTGGCCTAAGCGATTATGTTTATCCCGGTGCTATTCATACGCGCTTTCATCATGCGCTCGGTGCATTCCATTTAATGCGCAAGGCACTTTCTATTCTGAAAATTAAAGGCATTAAAATTTCTGAGGAGGAAGAACTGGCTGCGGAGATTGCAATTCTCTTACATGATATTGGTCACGGACCTTTCAGCCATACACTAGAGCATAGTTTGATTGCGGGTGTTCATCACGAATCGCTTTCGAAAATGTATATGAAGAAACTGAACGAGTACTTCAAAGGCAAGCTCAGTTTAGCAATAGAAATTTTTGAAGGTAGTTACAAAAAGAAGTTTTTGCATCAACTGGTTTCATCGCAATTAGATGTTGACCGTTTGGATTATCTGACCCGCGATTCGTTTTTTACAGGAGTTAGCGAAGGAACAATCTCTTACGAGCGCATTATAGAAATGATGAACGTGCGCCACGATGAATTAGTGGTGGAGCAAAAGGGAATTTATTCCATAGAGAGTTTCATTATAGCGCGCAGACTGATGTATTGGCAGGTGTATTTACATAAAACTGTTTTGTGCGTAGAGCAAATGATGGTAAAGGCAATCGAGCGCGCTAAATATTTAATAGCGAAAGGAGAGAAGTTAGATGCGTCTCCTGCGCTTGCATATTTCTTACACAACAAGGTAAAGCTTAAAGATTTTGAAAAAGACGCGAAGGTATTGAACCACTATTCGCAGTTAGATGATGTAGATATTTTTGCTGCGTTTAAATATTGGCAGCATTGCGGTGATAAAGTATTGCGCACTTTGTGCGAAGCTATTCTCGACCGCAAACTTTTTAAAATAGAAATCAGCAACAAAGCGTTTTCGTACAAGAAAATTAAAGAATTGAATGAGCGCGCAATGAAAAAATTTAAGGTAAACGAAGAAGAAGCGGGGTATCTTGTTTTTTCTGATTCAACTTCTAATCATGCTTACAATCCTTCTGAAGACCGAATCAATATTATGCTAGGCAAAAACGAAGTAATTGATATTGCACAAGCAAGCGACCAATTAAATATTTCGGTGTTGTCGGTTCCGGTTACAAAATATTATGTTTTCTATCCGAAGAACTTGTTATAAATTTGGAGTATGGAAACAATCACACTTACACTTACCTCTTCTAAGAAAAAAATTAATGAGCTAATTCAGATGGCTAAAGAAATGGGGATAAGCACTAAGGAAGAACGTAGACTTACTGATGAAGAAATGGCATTACCCGGAGCAAATGCCACACCAGAACAAATTGAACGTTGGTTGGCAGAAGATGATGGTGAAAGTTACACAGAAGAAGAAGCATTCAGAATGGTCAAAGAAGAATTGGTGAAGTATCGCAAATCGAAGAAGAATGGTCATTAGTTATCGTAAGCGGACAATTAATTCTCTACAAAAAAGTGCTTCGTTTATTGAAAGTGAAAATACTGAAGGAAGCGGAGAGAGATGGGCGGAAAAAATTCGACTTACTATTCGGGCACTCGCTGAATCAAAAGCTAAATTCTCGCTATGCAAAGCACCACAACTTGCTCGATGGAATTACTCTTGCTATTCCCATAATGGTTGGGTTATGGCTTTTAAAACTTCCCGTAACAAATTTGAAGTCTGTCGTATTATCTGGGGTGCCAACTTAAACTACTAGTCTTCTAAATCTTCCAATAATTTTTCAAAACAATAAATGAAACAAATCCTTCTTTTCCTATCTCTCGTAATTTCTCTCCAAACATTTGCCTTAGATTTTATCGGTAATAAACTTATCTCCTGTAAACTTTGGAACACGGTTACCAAAGAGGAACTGCAGGAGAAAATGAAAAAAAATCATGTTCCCAAAGCCATGTTAAATCCCAAGTACGATGTAGATATTTATGACATCACCTATAAAACCTGCTGGATAGATAGCTCCTGCATACTGGCTTCAGGTTTGGTATTTATACCCCGTGGATATAATAAACCAATGGCTGAAGTAGTCTACCATCACGGAACGCGTGTGGAGAAAGGTAGGAAGAAAGATATTGGCGGAGTAGATTATATATGCCTTGGTTTAGCGGTTGACGGTTACCTGGTTCTTCAGCCCGATTATATCGGTTTAGGTCATGGCGATAAGTTTCACCTGTATCAGCAGTATAAATCGCTGGGTCAGGCCAGTGTAGATATGATTTATGCAGCGCGCGAATTAAAAGACTCATTGAAGTTTGAAATAAACAGCCAACTCTTTTTAACCGGTTACTCCGAAGGTGGTTATGCAGCTGTGGCTACCAATAAATACATTCAGGAAAGCTATCCTGATTTAAAAGTAACCGCAACTTCCGGTAATAGTGGAGCATATGATATGGTGGGTGTGCAAAGCGAGGTTATGTTCAGAAAGTATGGTCACCCGCATTACTTGCCTTTTATTTTGCGTGGACTAAACGAGGTTTACAAAATGGTTCCTGATATCAATATCATTTACAAAGCTCCGTATGATTCTATTATACCCGCCATGTTTGACGGTTCGCATAGCTTTAGAGATATAGATAAAGTATTACCTGAAATTCCAAAAGATATGGTCCGCGATACCTTTGTCAACCTGTTTCTTACCGACCCTAATTTCATTCTTAATAAAGCACTGGCAGATAATTCACTTTGCTACTGGAAACCAGAAAACCCTATTCAGCTTTGTTACTGCGATAAAGATGAACAGGTTAATTATAAAAACTCGTTTGTGGCTCGTGATGGAATGAAGAAACTTGGCGCCAAGCATGTTCTGCTGCAAGATGCAGGTAAAAAATACGGACATAATAAGTGTGCTGCTTTTGCTTCCATGTATTCTCAACTCTATTTCGACAGTTTCCGCAAGGGTAGTAAATACGGAAACAGAGGCAATGCCGGTAAAAGATTTATGCTGGCTTTGGCCCGGTTGGCCGTTAAGCCATAGTTGAAAAATATTTTCTTCGCACACACAATAAAAAAAAATAGGCGCGTTAAACGTGCATATTCAAGAACCCGAGATGGAGATTACAGCGAAGGAATTAGCGGTTTTGTTAAGCGCAAAACTGGAAGGAAACCCCGAAGCGAGGGTGAATAAACTCGCCAAAATTGAAGAAGCCGATAAGGATTCTTTCTGCTTTCTCGGCAATCCAAAATATTTTCATTATGCGCAAACTGCAAAGGCGGGTATTCTTCTTTGCGATGAAACACTTGAATACAACGCAACGAATATCGCTGCTGCGCTTCGTGTTAAAGAACCATATCAGGCGTTTCAAAAATTGATGGAACTCTATGCTTCCATGAATGGCAATGCAAAAACTTCGGGTATTGAAGAGCATGCACACATAGGCAAGAATTCAACTTACGGAGAAAATTTTCACCTCGGCAGTTTCAGTTATGTGGGTGAGAACGTAAAGATTGGAAAGAACGTAACCATCTATCCTAATTGTTTTATTGGCGATAATGCAGCGGTAGGTGACGACACAATTATCTACGCCAGCGTTTCTGTTTACCACGATTGCAAAATAGGTAGCAGAACAATTCTTCATTCGGGTTGTGTAATAGGCAGCGATGGTTTTGGTTTTGCTCCTCAGCCCGATGGTGTTTTCAAAAAAATTCCACAGACAGGAAATGTAATTGTAGGCAACGATGTAGAAATTGGTGCAAACACTTGCATTGACCGCGCGGTGATGGGTTCAACCAAAATTGGTGACGGAGTTAAACTGGATAATTTAATTCAGGTAGCACACAACGTAGAGATAGGTGACAACACCGTTATTGCCGCGCAAGCAGGAATTTCCGGCTCTACAAAATTTGGAAAGAACGTAATGATTGGCGGACAGGCAGGCATTACCGGTCATTTGAATATTGCCGATGGTGTAAAGATTCAAGCGCAAGCTGCGGTTATTCGCGACATTACTGAAAAAGGAAAAGGTGTTTCGGGTGCACCGGCTATTGATGCACGTGAGCATTACCGCATTTTAGCTTCCATGAAAATTTTGCCGCAGTTAATTCAGCGGGTGAAAGATTTGGAGAAGAAACTGGAAAACAAGTGAAAATTTAAAATTGAAGATTGAAGATTAAACAGCCGAAGTGCAACAGGGATAGAATCTTCAATCTTCAATCTTCAATTTTAAATAGTAAAGTCAGGTAAATAAATAGTTTTGTCACCCTTTAGAAATTGTTAATGACGCATTCTTTACAACAAACTATAAAACAAGAGGTTTCGCTCACAGGCGTTGGCTTACACACGGGTCAAAATGTGACGGTGAAATTTCTTCCTGCTCCACCCAACCACGGCATTAAGTTTCAGCGTATTGATTTACCTGAAAAGCCCATCATCAATGCCGATTGCGATTTAGTAACTACCGTTCAGCGCGGTACAACTTTAGAAAAAGGGAATGCCATGGTAGCCACCGTTGAGCATTTAATGAGTTCGCTAATTGGTTTGCAAATTGATAATTGTTTGGTGCAGGTTGACGGCATCGAAATTCCAATTATGGATGGCAGTGCAAGATATTTTGTGGAAGCCTTAGAAAAAGCAGGCATTCAGGAACAAAGCGAAGAGCGCGATATTTTTGAATTACGTCAGAATATTCATTATGCAGATAAAGACAGTGGCGTTGAATATCTCGCCATGCCTTCGAACCGTTACAAAGTAACGGCACTTATCGATTACAAAAGCGAAGTGCTAGGTCAGCAACACGCTACGCTCGATAAGGTAAATGATTTCAAAAAAGAAATTGCTCCAAGCCGCACCTTTTGCTTTCTGCATGAATTAGAAATGCTTTACGATGCAGGTTTAATTCGCGGTGGCGATTTGAATAATGCCATTATAGTAGTTGACAAACCCGTTAGCGAAGAAGAGCGCGTGAAACTCGCAGCCTTATTCAACAAGCCCGATATTAAAGTAGTGGAAGAAGGCATTTTGAACAATGTAGAATTGCATCATCACAACGAACCGGCTCGCCACAAACTTTTAGATGTAATTGGTGATTTAGGATTGATAGGAACACCTATTAATGCAAACATTATTGCCACTAAACCCGGACATAAACACAATGTAGAATTTGCCAAAGTTCTAAAGCAGCACATTAAACAAGAACGTTTAAAAGACCCTGCGCCTGCTTACGACCAAAACGTTCCGCCTGTTTACGATGCCACAGGAATTGAAAAAATTCTTCCGCATCGCTATCCATTTTTATTGATTGATAAAATTATTTCGCTAAACGAAAATGAAGTTGTAGGTGTTAAAAATGTAACCATGAACGAAGAATTCTTTCGTGGTCACTTCCCCGGTAACCCCATTATGCCCGGTGTATTGCAGTTAGAAGCTATGGCGCAAACCGGTGGTATTTTAGTGTTACATAAGCTTCCCGACCCGCAGAATTACGATACTTATTTTATCAAGATTGATAAAGTGAAGTTTAAAAATAAAGTAGTGCCAGGCGATACTGTTCTGTTTAAAATGGAATTGATTGCGCCCATGCGCAGAGGATTTATTGAAATGAGAGGAAGTGCTTACGTTGGGAACAAATTAGTAAGCGAAGCAGAAATGATGGCAAAGATTCAACGCAAACCGGAATTAGTAAATTGAACGAATTAGCAAATTGAACAAATGATAATCCGATTGCCTCTCCCATTTACTCATTTACTCATTTACTCATTTACTCATTTGTTTTAATGAACCAACCCTTCTCTTACATACACCCCCAAGCCGAAGTTGCCGATAACGTAGTGGTAGAGCCCTTTGTAACTATTTCCAAAGATGTGATAGTAGGCGAAGGCACCTGGATTGGTCCGCACGTAACCATTATGGAAGGTGCCCGCATTGGCAAAAATTGCAAAATATTTCCGGGCTCCGTTATCTCTGCCATTCCTCAGGATTTAAAATACAAAGGCGAAAAATCGCAGGTAGTTATTGGCGATAACGTAACCATTCGCGAATACGTTACCGTAAACAAAGGAACAGAAGCCTCTATGAAAACCGTTATTGGCAACAACACCTTGCTGATGGCTTACGTGCACATTGCACACGACTGCGTTATAGGCAACAACTGCGTGCTGGCAAACAACGCCAACCTTGCAGGGCATGTAGAAGTAGGCGATTACACCATCCTCGGTGGCTCCACAAACTTTCAGCAATTTGTAAAAATAGGTCGCCACGTAATTGTGAGTGGCGGCTGCTTAGTCAATAAAGATATTCCGCCTTTTGTGCGCGCTGCCCGCCACCCTACTACTTACGCGGGTGTCAACTCCATTGGCCTGCGCAGACGCGGCTACTCCACCGAGCAAATCAACGAGATACTCGATGTTTACCGCATACTCTACATCCGCGGCTTCAACACCAGCACCGCCCTCAAATACATTGATGCCGATATTGAATCAAGTGCCGACAAAGACGAAATCGTCAACTTCATCCGCGAATCTGTGCGCGGCATTATGAAGGGCTTCAAGAGTTCGAGCGAAGAATAAAATCATTAGGACGCGTCCCGACTGAAATGATAAATGTAAGTCCCGCTGTTCCAAGTCTTCCGAAGGTGTTTCATCCCGCCTGTTTCAGCGGGAATGACTTGGAAATTTAAGTAAACCGAAGTCTGTGACTTCGTTTATTCAAACTCAAACCAACTAGCCCCTCGAAAACCCGAGAGGCTTTTTTATTTTGTTACCGTAAGCGGTAAAGAGCATGAATGGAAACAGAAGTTAGTGTTAGAATGATTTTTTTACTTGTAGTTTGGACTGTTGTAAAAACTGAAAAAGAAAACTCTACATTTGCACTGTCAATACAGAATCGCATGGAATAAATCCTCATACCGTCAGCATCAAAAAGTGAAACCACTTTTTTTCTTAGCCTTCTAAAGAAAATGAAGAAAGAGGCATCTACTCTTTCGAGCGATGAAATGGAAGATATGGCATTTATGACCGCTCTTAAAGAAGCTGAGCAATCGGCTAAAGGAAGTTTGAGTAAAGTAAAAGCACATCTTTCAAAAGTGGCTTCTGCAAAATGAAATAGAGGTTCAAAAATCTTTTGAAAAAGACATTGAAAAAATCTCCAACAAAAAACTGGCACAGCAGGTAAATACACTTATTGAGGAGATGGAAAACTGTTCTTCACTTTCCGAAATACGCAACGTCAAAAAAATGAAAGCGAAAGGAAGTTATTATCGCATTCGTGTAGGCAACTATCGTCTTGGTTTAAAACAAGAAAAGGAAACGCTCCTTCTTCTTCGCTTCATGGACAGAAAAGATATCTATGCCTATTTCCCATAGCATGAAATCCTAAATTGCACCATACTTCGAAAAATCCTCCTTCTCGCACTCAGCATTCAGCTCCGCATTTTTTCAAACGCCCAGGCTCCCTTCACCTCGCCCTACAAACTTTCATTGGCGGGTTGATGTGCCATTAGGCACAAACGCCATTGGTTTGGTCGTCACAACCCATTCACTTCATTTGGGCGTTGTTATAGCGTTGCACAGTTCCCTTTGAAACAAAAACAGCGACACGAATCGTGAAAAATGATTTTCAGCTTCCTACGAATTGGATCCATACGCGCAAAAAACGAAACAAACCCACTTCTTATTATGCTCAAATCATGCCACCAACGCCAATTGCTTTACATCTTTATATTTGACAGCTCAAAAAATTAAGCATGAAAAGAATTCTCCTTTTAGTTCTGGTAATTTCTGTTTTCGGTATTCAGCAAATTTTTGCACAATGTTCTATGTGTACTCCGGTGTTTAATACCTGCCCTCCCAGTGGTGGATTGTGCAATCGTCTCGATACCGCTTATGCCAATCATCCTTACGACAAGCAATTAAACTTTTTCATGCCTCAATTATTAACCGATCCTAGTGTGTTGGCTTTGTGTCAGTGCTCATCGGTTAATCTTCGTCATATTACTGTAGCCGGTGTAAGCGGTTTGCCAGGTGGTATCACTTATGCTATTTCAAACGGTAGTTATTTCGATGTAGCCGGAGGGGATTCAATTGGCTGCGCCCATTTTTGCGGAACGGCTTTGGTTCCAGGAGTATATGTAATTTCAGTACATCTTTATGCTGATGTAACCGCACATGGAACGCCTATTGGCGATGTAAATCAAGACAACGTAGCACAGCAATACTTTGATACTTTATGGGTTTTACCCGATACAGTTGCAGGAGTTACCTCCTTTACTTATGGAAATAATGGGTCAAGTGCTTGCGACAGTATTACAGTTGATTTACACGCTACCCGTACAGCTCAATTACCTAATATGACTCGTTGGTATTGGAATATTGATGGAACATCTTACGAAGGTAAGGACCCTGGCGTTTACCGATTTACTAACACCACTAGTGTACCTGATACCTTCGATATTATTTTGAATACAGTTTTCTATCAATACACCGTTAAGTCAATTAGCATTTATGGCATTGACCATGGTTGGTATACTGATTGGAATGAGGCATCTGCTATTCAAGACCCCGAACCGTATATGGTAGTTGGTGCTTTGGGTACTACAAATGACTGTAGTAATTCTGCGCCATCCACCACAACACCATCATGGAGTAATTTAAACTATCCGGTGCCTTTTGGCACCACTGCATTAACCATGGAACTTTGGGATGATGACCTCTGCGGAAATACATCTACCACCATTGCTCTATTTGGTTTGGCTGATGATGATTTGGAAACGATGACATGCTCTGTTGCTTTAGGTTTACAGGTATTGGCGGGTAACACAAATAACGCTAACGGCAATGTTCGTTTCGATACTATACCCGGAATTGTGCTAAGCGACACCTTACATGTTATTGTAAATCCAACTCCAGTTACTCCTGTAATTTTAGCAGGAGCCGATACTATCTGCTCCACCGACAGCACACGTCTTTCTATTGGTGCAGGTTACCCTGGTTGTAATTTCGAATGGTATCGCGATAGCATTTATATTAATGGTGTAAATGATTCCGCGCTCTATACGAATCTCGCAGGTAAATACAAAGTTAAAGTAACCAACCAAACAACCGGTTGCGTTGCCGAATCGGATTGGAAGTCGGTTGTGAGAATACAATCTCCACCAGCTACCATCAATGTTGTGTTTAACGGTACCTCCACTTTTGTTTCTCCTTTTCCTGCTGGCCTTGCAGTAGATTGGTTTTATAACGGAAGTTTAGTGGTAGGTCAACACGGTAAATTTCTAGCGTATTTGGGAAATGGAATATACACAGCCGAAGTTTATAGCGTTGCATATCCATCGTGCCGCACGGTTGCTAACCCCGATACTGTTAATGTGACCGGCTATGACGAAATCACGTTCAACTCAGCTTATAATTTGAATGTTTATCCAAACCCTAACAACGGAAAATTTACGTTGAAATTTACCACAGAAGAAACACAAAACATTCGCCTTCACTTGGAAGACATGATTGGACAAACAGTGCTTGACAAGCCAATTCTAAATTTCTCAGGCGACTATACAGAAGAGTTAGATTTGACTTCGCTGAATAAGGGCGTTTACTTTATTGTTCTCGAAACCCCCAAAGGAAGACTGAACTCCAAAGTGGTTATTCACTAAACCCATCATACTGTTATAAATATTTGTGAATAAAATTTGTTCAAAAAACAAATTGATTCATTACATTTGTGTTATTCAATAATCAAAACGAACAACGTCTATGAAAAAATTAATTTTTACTCTTCTCTCTGTTTACATGTTAAGTTTCGGAGCATACGCTCAATACTGCGGTGGCTCTGGTACTTCTCAATGTACGCCTTCCGGTGCGCTTACAAAACCGGGTTTAGGACCAGTATCTGATAGCTTACCCACGGTTATCAATGGATTACCTTCAACTACCATTATTCAATTTAAAAACTACGATACAGCAAGATACCAAGGTAACTTGGTTACTGTGGTAACGTTAAAAATTGATTCTATCGGAAACTTGCCTACCGGTTTATGTTGGGCTACAAACAAAGCCAATAATACTTACGCAAACCAGGAAGACGGTTGCATAAAAATCAACGGAACTACCTGTAGCGATCCAGGCGTTTATAAATTGTTTATTCGTGTTGCTGTTGATATTGGTTTAGGAGTAGCAATTCCTATTAATGCTGAGTCAGTAGGTTTGAAATACTACGTAAGAGTTAATAACGCAGGTTTGGCAGAGGTTACTTTGGATACTGCACAAGCAGTTCCATTTACAAAACCTTCGGGTTATGCAGCTAGTGCAGTTTGCACCAATGGATTTGAAGATTTGAACAATCCAATGAGCGAATTGAGTGTGGTTCCAAATCCATTCAACAACAGAGCTACAGTTAAATTCTTCTCTGAAAAAGCAATGGTAGTAACTGAGAGACTAACCAATATGATTGGCAGCGAAGTTTACAACAAAGAAGTAGAAACTAAAGCAGGTGAAAACATTTCTTCTTTAGATAGAGGAACCCTTGCGCCAGGGGTTTATTTCTATACTATCGGAAGCGGCAAAACACTTCTTACCAAGAGAATAACTATTACAGAATAATTTTTTCTGTTGAAAACTTTATACAAGAAGTCTTCCCGTATTCGGGGAGACTTTTTTGTTTTGGCTCGCGAAACATTCGCTTTTTAATAACTCAAAAACTAAATCATGAGAAAAGTAATTTCTACACTTTCATTTATCGCTCTTGTATTCTTAAATTTTTCAGCCCATAGTCAGGCTTGTTCTTCGCCTACTACAGGTACTCCACTTGGTGGACCGGCAAACGGTGGGTTTGATGCTCCCGATCTTTCCCCATGTGTGGTTCAAGGCACTGCTTACACGCACGATATTCAGTTTACGATGTTTTCTGCGTTTGATTTTTTGGGGCACCAAAACGTAGATAGCATTCAATTTCTTGGAGTTGACAATTTACCATGCGGTTTGTGTTGGGGTACCGATCAAGCAGATAAAAGATACAGTGCCAGTGAAGATGGGTTTTTGAGAATTCAGGGCACTACAAATGATGCTGCCGGCCAATACAAGTTCGCATTAAACCTTAGAGCTTGGATTAATGGTGGGGCAACAGGCCAGGATATACCTGCAAACTTAGTTGACCAAACGGGTATTCGCCTTTTCATAAGAGTTAAAACTGCTGCTGGTACGTGCGCCAATACAGATACGTCTGTAAACGCCACTAATCTTATTTCTACTGGTGCTACTTGTACGGGCTTAAATGTTGCGGAAGTTTCAGACAATTTTTCTTCGTTACAGCTGGTTCCAAACCCAATGAACATAAACGCAAAGCTTTCCTTTGTTTCTTCGAAGGACGCTGTTTACACTATTCGCATTACTGATATTATAGGCAATGCCGTTTCATCAAATGAATTTGAAGCAAAAGTTGGATTGAACACCACTTCAGTTGAAAGAAATAGTTTGCCTGAAGGGGTTTATTTTCTATCGATTACAGATGGTAAGAACCTGTCTACCCGTAGATTTTCTATAACAGAATAGTTAAGATTCAAAATTTAGTCAAAGGGTTTCAGTTTGACGCTGAAGCCCTTTTTCTTTTCTCTAACTTCAAGATGCCTACTTGAAAATTGTTTTTCTTTGTTTAGTATTGAATGTTGAATCTTTAGTAGAAGCATACTCATGAAACTTTACATAAATTTTCTTTTTCTCTTTTCCATTTTGTGCAACTCTAGTAATGCGCAATCTTGGGCATGGGCAAAGGGCGAAGGAGGTATAGGAAGCGATGCTGCTAATTCTGTAACGCTGGATGAACAAGGTAATGCGTATGTTACCGGAAACATTGCTGGTGAAGCAAATTTTTCTGGAGTAGGAGCATTAGGTAAAGGAATTTTTGATGTGTTTATTACCAAGTACGACCCGCAGGGAAATGTGCTTTGGGCAAAACTTGCGGGAGGAGATGAGAACGATGCTGGAAGTGCTATTAAATACAAAGGGGGTTTCTTATATGTAACGGGGTACTTCAACGATACGGCCTGGTTTGAAAACACTATGTTGTTGAGTAGAGGCGATGCCGATGTCTTTGTGGCAAAATATACCACCGATGGAAACTTAGTTTGGGTGAATCAATTGGGAGGTGCAAACTCTGATTTGAGTTTATGTATTGATGTAGATTATGCCGGCAATATTTATTTGGCAGGTTCTTATGAATACAATATTCAGCTTGATAATTTTCATTTATCAACACCGAACGTTTACAATGAATCTTTTTATGCTAAGTATAATTCTACCGGAAATGTGCTGTGGGCAAAATCTGTAGTTGGAAACAATGCCAACCAAATTACCGGTATTGCTTTTGATAATGACCATTCCATTTTTATTACAGGATATTTTGGAAGCAATTTGAAAATAGGTGCTGGTAACATCAACTCAGCTACTTCTAGTTACGATATTTTTTTAGCAAAAATTGATCTCAATGGAAATTACGATTGGCTAAAACGTGCTGGCAGTACTTACGAAGATGCGGCACATGGAGTTTGTAGCGATGCAAATGGAAATGCAATATTGGTTGGATATTTTGCGGGTACTGCTAATTTTGATTCACATTCGATTACCTATAGCGATTACAACGATGTTTTTGTAGCTAAATACGATTCGGTAGGTAACAATTTATGGGCACGTGCAGGTCGGGGTCATCAATTGGACATCGGCTGGGGAGTTACCACCGATGCCGATGGAAATATTTTTGCCACCGGTATGTATCAGGATGTTATTGACTTTGACGGCAACTCGCTTCACGCTTATGACCGCGATATTTTTTTAGTGGGTTATTCACCTTCTGGAACTATTCGATGGGTTACAAGTGCAGGTGGCGTGAATACAGATTGCGGATTTTCAGTTGCAGTTTCCAATGCGGGTAAGGTGATAATGGCTGGTTATTATAGTTATACAGGGTACTATGGAAACATTCATATTGATAATGCAATCGTGAATGACATTGTGATTGCCGCATACGATCCACCAATAGTTAATGCCGTTGATCTGCTTACCGATGACTTTAATGTTTCGTTTTTTCCTAATCCGGTTTCTCGCACTGCGAATTCCCAACTTCAAATTTCAAGTAATGAAAAGTATTTGGTAAAAATATTTTCTACTTCAGGACAATTGTTGTGGCAAGAGATTAATCCATCGAACAATGAACTAAAAACTGCCGACCTCGCCTCCGGGGTTTACTTGCTGGAAATTGTTTCTGGTTCTTCGAACAAAATGCTTCGATTTGTAAAGGAGTAAATTGTAACTGTTTCTTATCTTATCGATTAATGATAAGGTAATTGTTGTAGTGCCTTTTGTCGTTTAGCTGAAGGGTATAAAAATAAGTTCCGTCAGGAAGTGCCTTGTCGTTTTCGATATAAGTTCCGCCCCAATCATTTTTGTAATCAGTGTTTTCATAAACTGTAGTGCCGTAACGATTAAAAACCTTAACAGTAGCGGGAGCAAAATATTCTAAGCCGGTAAAAACAAGTTTGTCATTTTTGCCATCTCCATCGGGTGAGAAACCCTGTGGTAAAAAAATATTTTCAGGACAAGTAATAGTGATTGACAAGTTACCTGTATCGCATAATTGGTAATCGCAAACCGCATATTGAAAGGTTTCAGTTCCACAGTTCAATCCCGTTCGAGTAAAAATTATGTTGCCTAATTCTAAACTTACAAGACCAAGATTGTTTGCCGTATCATTATCAAAAACCAGCACTATAAGAATTGTATCGTTCTCAGGGTCGTAATCGTTCGTTAATACTGAAAGCGATAACGTGGAGGACGAATCAGTAAAAGTATAACTATCATCAGTTGCAATTGGAGCATGGTTAGAACCTGTTACCCAAATGTAAACAATAGCAGTGTCACACAAATTATGGTTGTCGCACAACACATAAACAATTGTATCGGGGCCATAATAAAAACTGTTTGGTGAGTAAAATATTTGTGTGCCGTTTATGATGGTGGCAGATCCGTGTTGCGGTGGCGAAATTATAGTTAACGTAAGTAGGTCACCATCTATATCGTAATCGTTACTCGATACTGTAAGTATCGTATTTGTGTTTTGTTGTACTACATAATTATCATCGTTGGCAATAGGAGCGTTATTGTTTCCAATAACCGAAACATAAACGATGGCAGTATCGCAACGATTCGTAGTGTCACAAATAACGTAGGTAATCGAATCCGGTCCTATGTAATTAAAGGTGGGTGTGTATACAATCGTGTTTCCCGAAATAGTAATTGAACCGTGTTGAGGTGAGTCCAAAACCGTAATCGTAAGCGGGTCGCCATCTAAATCATAATCGTTTGATAGAATATAAAACGAGGTTACTACATTTTTGTTGATGCTAAAAGTATCATTAGATGCAACTGGTGAATTCTGTGCAAACAAAATTTGCCACATAAACGCAAAACCAAAAAGCAATCCTGTTTTTTTCATTTCCGTTTAACTAAAGATTTCTAAACATGTTTAACCTCTCAAAAACTCTTCTGCTTTCTCTACCAAATTCTTCGACCCTATAAATATAGCGGTTCGTTCATGAAGTTCAGTTGGTGCAATTTCAAGAATTCTTTTTTCTCCATCACTTGCTTTACCCCCTGCTTGTTCTGTAAGAAACGACATGGGTATGCATTCATATAATAAGCGCAGTTTACCTTTTTTATCCCCTTTGTTAGCCGGATAAATAAAAATCCCACCCTTGATAAATGTGCGATGTAAATCGCCTACCATTGAACCAATATAGCGAAGCGAATAAGGTCGCGAAGTTTCTTTGTCCGTAGTTGAACAGTAAGAAATGAAGTTTTTAACGCCCTCATCAAACTTGCCTATGTTGCCTTGATTCAGCGAATAAATTTTTCCGTCCTCTAAAACTTTCACTGAAGGATGTGAGAGATAAAACTCATTGTCTACGGTGTTCAACGTAAAACCATTTACTCCATTTCCGGTTGACAAAACTAGAATAGTAGAACTGCCATAAATAAAATACCCAGCACATTTAGTGGCAGTTCCAGGTTGAAAAAAATCTTCATTATTTACTTCACCTGAAACAGAAATTCTTTCATTTAAATTAAAGATCGTTCCAATTGGCGCGCAAATGTCAATATTAGAAGAACCATCAAGTGGGTCAACAGAAATAATGTATTTGCCGTTTTGATTGAGTGTTACTATGCCTTCATTTTCTTCACTTAAATAACCTGCACAAGTTTCGCTAGCGCGCAAATAATCCATCAAAATTTTATTGGAAAGGTCATCGAGTTTTTGCACCGTTTCGCCCTGCACGTTGGTGTCACCGGTAGTTCCAATAATTCCGCTCAAGCCAGCGTTGTTTACTAATCGCCCGATTATTTTGCAACCTTCAGCAAGCGATACAATTATTTTTGCCAATTCAATATTGCTGTTGGCTTCAAGAAAAGAGCTTAGTTTTATGGCATTGCCCATTGGTAAAAAAATTTGATGGGCGAATATAGGAAATGACGAATAGCGAATTGATAGGAATGGAAATGTAATACAGTAGAGGGGAGGAGTGTTGTTGAGTAATCTTAAAAAACACCTTCAAAAAATTCGTTTTTTGAAATTTAGCTCTACTTTTGAGTTCGATACGTAAAACAATCAGCCTGTTTTTCAAGGTCTTGAAAATAGTTTACAAGAAAATTCAAACTTTTTAGTTTAAACCCTTGACAAGGCGAATAACCCAGCATATATTACTAGCACGAACAGCAATTCAAATTTAGTTACAAACAAAAAAACAAGCAAACATGAACAAGCTAACAACAATCTTCGGAGCAGCGCTACTTACACTATCGCTTAACTCTTTTGCAGGTGATTGTCCTGCACTTTCTGGCGAATTCACCATCGGGAGAGGTGAAAATGCCGATTTCGCAACTATTAATGACGCATCAAACGCACTAAAATGCGGTGGTGTAACTGGTCCGGTAACTTTTAAACTCGAAGATGGAACATATAATGAGAGAGTTGTTCTTTCAGCTATTCCCGGCTCTTCGGCTTTCAATACCGTTACCTTTGAATCGAAATCAGGAAACAACTCGGAGGTGGTAATCAGTTACGGAGCTGCTGATGCTACTATGGTTCTTAACGGAACAACATTCGTAAATTTTGAAAACCTTACTATTGATCATAAAAATTCTACTTACGGAAACACACTTCGTGTTGACGGAAAAGCTGGCAACCTTGCTTTTAAAGGAGTGGTGTTTGACGGGGTTGAAGTAACAAGAACGGGTACACAAAGTGCTACTGTTCTATTTACTGCCAGCGCTTCAAAATCTGATGTAGCTTTTACTGATTGCGAAATCAATAACGGAAGTATTGGAATTTCAAAAGGCGGAAACACTACGGAATCAATGGATGCAAAAACTTCTATCACTGGCACTCTATTCTTCAATCAATACGAAGCAGGGTTGGCTCTTACTAACGAAGATGCACCGGTAATTACCAACAACGTTATCAGCACACTTTCCAATTTAGGTTCTTTTAAAGCAATGAATTTAGATAACGTAGCTAACAACGTAATTATCAGCAATAACATTATCAACGCTGCAAACGGTTCTTACGGTGTGGCTATGAACAACTGCACAGCTCAGGCTACGAACCTTGGTCAAATCAATAACAATTCTATTGCTGTAGGTGGCGCAAGCGAAACTTACGGAGTTTTCTTAACTGGTAGCACTGATAATCAAGTGTTGAATTTTAACCGCGTTAAATTGACAATTAGCGGGGCACAAACTACATCACAAGCTTATTACAGAAATAATGGTTCTGGAAACAACATTAACATGATGAACAATATTTTCTACGACTTGAATACTGGTGGTTACACAATCATTGGTAACACTTACAAAGATTTCTTTAACCAACTTCCTTCACAAAGTAATCCATCTCTTTCAGTATCTGCAAATGGTATCATGATTGAGAAAGTATCTCCAATAAAGTAACTATAATAGCTTGTTCGTTACTTTCTAATGGCTCTGGTGAAAACCAGAGCCGTTTTTTTTTCGACATACAATTGCTACATTCATACTAAAGAAAATTGACCGTGCGATTGTCCCAACACATACCCCATCAGGATTTCTTTGAGCACTATGCCGAAGCAGTTCTCATTACCACGGCAGAGGATATTCCACTCTTTTTCAATCCTGCCTTTTCTAAGCTTTCGGGCTACACTTTAGATGATATAAGTTTGCTAACAGCAGCTAACCTGTTTAGGGTGAGAGTCAACTATGATATGGTGATTAATGAAAAAGCCACTCACTGGGAAACCGGTATTACTAAAAAAGATAACAGTGTTAGTTGGGCAAAAGTTTCTGTATCACCCATCACTCTCTCTGATGGAAAAGCTGGGAAAATTTATACGCTGGCCGACAACCCTGCCATAGACCAAATGAAAGGGTTGCTTAAGGAAAGTGAAACCCGTTTTACCACATTGGCCGATGCTTCACCGGTGATGATCTGGATGACCGATCCTGATAACCTATGTTACTATTTCAATAGGGCTTGGCTAGATTTTACCGGCCGAAAATTTGAAGAAGAATTAGGTTCGGGCTGGATACGAGGAGTTCATGTCGATGACATGAAGTCTTTTAATGAGATCAACCATTTTTTACTAGAACGCACAAACTATTCATGCGAGTATCGACTAAGAAGATATGACGGCACCTACCGACACATTTTAGAAATTGGAACACCCCGTTTTTTACCGGATGAGAGTTTTGCCGGTTATATGGGTAGTTGTTTGGATATTACAGAAATGAAAATGGCTCAAAACGAACTCGCCAACCAAACCAATGAGTTAAAACGCTCTAATGAAGAATTAGAACAGTTTGCTTACGTAGCCTCTCACGATATGCAGGAACCATTACGCATGATTGCGAGCTATATACAACTGGTTCAAAAAAATATTGAAAGTGGCAAACTGAATGAGGTAAACGATTTTATGAAATACGTTTTAGATGGCGTTGGCCGGATGCAAGCATTGATTAATGACTTGTTACATTATTCGCGAGTGAACAAGAAGGGTGCTTCATTTGGTTTAGTGAACCTAAATGAAGTTTTGAAAATAGCTGTGACTCACCTTACGAATAGAATTGGTGAAAATGAAGCATCAGTAAGTTATGACAATATGCCACAAGTCAATGGCGATCAATCGCAACTCATTCGCTTGTTTCAAAATTTTATTGATAATGCGATCAAATTTAAAGCTCCGGAAAGAAAACCTATTATCAAAATTTCCGTAAAGGAGCTGGACAATTATTTTGAAATAGCAGTAAGTGATAACGGAATTGGGATTGACCCCAAATTTTACAATCGTATTTTTGTTATTTTTCAGCGCTTGCATACAAGAAGCGAATACGAAGGAACTGGAATTGGTTTAGCCGTTTGCAAAAAAATAGTTGAACGACACAGCGGCAATGTTCGCTTAGAATCGAAAGTTGACGAAGGAACCACATTTTATTTTACATTAAAAAAGTAGAACTACATGGATTTTTTAAAAAACAACAAAGAGAAACCTAGAATTTTGCTGGTGGAAGATAACCCCGGAGATATTCGATTAACCCAGGAAGCGCTTGAAGAGAGTAAGATTGAAATTCATTTGGATGTGGTTACAGATGGAGAACAAGCTATTGATTTTCTTTTTAAGAAGAATAGGTTTGCCGACTCTATTCGTCCACATATTATTTTACTGGACTTAAACCTTCCGAAGAAAAACGGCATAGAAGTGTTGAAAGAAATAAAGTCAAATGATTCGCTCAAAAAAATTCCGGTGATTGTACTCACCACTTCCGATGCAGATCATGATATTATAAAAGCATATTCTCTTCATGCTAATTGTTATATTCTCAAACCGGTTGATTTTGATGATTTTGCCCGAGTAATTAAATTAGTGGAAACTTTTTGGTTTAACACTGTGCAACTAGCATTTGAATAAAAAATTATGGCCGACCAGGAATTGAAAGTTTTATTGATAGAAGATAATCCGGGAGATGCATTCCTCATGAAATTTTATTTAGGAGAATCTACCTCACCTGTTTTCAATGTATCGCATGCTGAAACAGTGGGTGCTGCTTTGGATTTGTTGGCGAAAAATAAATTCGACCTTATTTTAAGTGATATGAATTTGCCAGATAGTTTTGGCGTAGATACTATTAAAACAATTCTTGGAAAATTTCCGGGTAACTTAGTGATGGTACTTACCGGCTTAACCGATGAAGAAGTAGGTTTAGAAACCGTTCGTTTTGGTGCACAAGATTTTTTAGTGAAAGGAAAATTTGACGGAAAGGTTTTGATTTCATCGGTACTATTTGCATTTGAAAGATTTAAACTCAACAAACAAATTGACACTTTTACCAAGCAATTAGATGAGGAAAATTCAAGACTAGATACCGTTCAGCGTTTGCTAAATGTGGGTTATGTGGAGTTTGATATTAAATCAAACACCGTATTCCGCACAGATTTTTCTATCAAAATGAATGATTTAGCTGCAGATATGCGCACCTCAACATTAGAAGATGCGATTAAGAATGTTGAAAATCCTGATGAACTTACAACCATTGCTAAAGACATTATTGCCAAAGGTGGAACTGGTTCCTTTAACTATAAACGGGGGGGCAAAGAATTTAAAATGCTGTTCGAATGCCACCAAGGCAAAATTTGTGGCATCATTCAACCCCTATAATTCGGCCTTCTTTGTTTTTCATTCGTACTTCAAACTCCATTTCACCGGCTTTATTTTTTGCTTCTATATTCGCTCTGAATACTTTGTTGAAAGCAAATAATTGTTTCTATGAAAAAAATTATTGAATGCGTACCTAACTTTAGCGAAGGACGCGACCTGAATATCATAAAGCAAATTACTGATGCCATCGAAACCGTAGATGGAGTCAAACTATTAAATGTTGACCCAGGCAAAGGAACGAACAGAACCGTAGTAACTTTTGTAGGCGAGGAAACCGAAGTGGTGGAAGCGGCTTTTCGCGCTATCAAAAAAGCAAGTGAATTGATTGATATGCGCAAACACACAGGCGCGCATCCGCGATTTGGCGCTGCCGATGTTTGTCCGTTTATTCCTATTGCAAATGCAAGCATGGAAGATTGCATTGCCTGCGCCAAAAAATTAGGCGAGCGCGTTGGAAAAGAATTAAAGATTCCGGTTTATCTCTACGAATATGCAGCAAGTGCATCGCACCGTAAAAACTTAGCGAGTGTTCGTGCAGGAGAATATGAAGGCATTGCGCAAAAAATTAAAACTAAAGACTGGAAGCCTGATTTTGGTGAACCAAAAAGGAATGAACAAAGCGGGAACATTGCTATTGGCGCGCGCGATTTCTTAGTGGCTTACAATGTAAACCTGAACACCACTTCAACGCGCAGAGCTAACTCCGTGGCGTTTGATGTGCGCGAGCAGGGAAGAAAAAACAAAAACGAAAAAGGTGAAGAAGTTGTTGAGGCTGGTGCCTGCAAAGCCGTAAAAGGAATAGGTTGGTTTATTCCTGAATATGGAGTTGCGCAGGTGAGCATGAACCTCACCAACATAAATATTACACCTGTTCATGTTGCTTTTGATGAGTGCGTAAATAGTGCTTACAACAGAGGCATGCGTGTTACGGGCAGCGAGTTGATTGGCTTAATGCCGTTGAAAGCAATTTTAGATGCAGGAAAATATTTTCTGCTGAAACAACAACGCAGCACAGGAGTAAGTGAAGATGAACTCATCAAAATTGCGGTGAAGAGCATGGGCTTGGATGAACTCGTTCCTTTTGAGCCTCGTAAAAGAATTATCGAATACATGCTTGAAGACGAAGGTGTATACCCATTGCTGAACATGAACCTGAAAAAGTTTGCGAACGAAACAGCAAGTGAAAGCCCGGCACCCGGTGGTGGTTCTATTGCTGCCTATATGGGCGCACTTGGAATTTCGTTGGGAACTATGGTGGCGAATCTTTCATCGCACAAAAAAGGTTGGGATGAGCGCTGGAAAGAATTTTCGAACTATGCCGAAGACGGACAGAAAATAAAAGATGAGCTACTGAATTTAGTGGATGAAGACACTAAAGCATTCAATAAAATAATGGATGCTTTTGCTTTGCCTAAAAATAGCGATAAAGAAAAAGCAAATCGCAAACAAGCCATTCAGGATGCAACGAAAAATGCCATTGAAGTTCCATTTCGTGTAATGGAACTTTCGTTGAAAAGTTTTGATGTCATAAAAGCGATGGCAGAAACCGGAAATCCGAATTCAGTAAGTGATGCAGGCGTAGGCGCGCTTTGTGCGCGCAGTGCAGTTTACGGTGCTTGGCTCAACGTAAAAATAAATGCCACTTCTTACTTCGATAAAAGATATACCGCCAGAAAATTAAAAAAAGGAAAAGAAATTCTCGATAAAGCGAAGGAACTAGAGCGTAAGGTATTGACTATAGTTGAGCGGAAAATAAATTCATAAACACTAGCATGCTCTCATTTATTACAGAAATAATTCAAAAATTTGGACCGCGCACTGCGGGAAGCGAAGCAGAAAAAAATGCTCAACTATTTGTTGTAGAAAAATGCAAAGCCGTAACCGACAATGTTCAACTGCTGGAATTTGAAGCATATCTATATGCACGTTTCGGTAAGTTGAAATATTACTGCGCCATTTTTTTTATAGCACTGTTGCTCTACTTTGTTTCTCCACTCGCAGCATTTATTGTTTCACTCGCAAACTCCCTCGCTTTTGTTTTAGATTTTATGACTTACCGCGTTGTACTTGAAAGTTTTCCCGGAACAAAAATGAAAAGCTGGAATGTAGAAGCCACACTCGAACCCGAAGGTGAAGTGAAGAGCACATTAATTTTCTCAGGACATATTGATAGTGTGTTTGAATTTAAGTGGTGGTTTAAATTAGGTCAGCAGGGTGCACACCTTACTGTAATTGCAGGTGCGTTGATGGTGTTGTTGCCTGTTTTTTATTTGTTGGTTTTATTGCTGGGTGAAGGCAATTGGAGTTTGTATACGCTTGTAGTGTTTGTAGTTCTATCCCCTTCTACTGTAACGTATTTCAACATGCATGGCGACAATGCTGTTGACGGTGCATGCGATAATCTTACAGGAGTTTCTATCGCCTTTCATGTTTTCAAATCTTTTGCTGCTACAAATGCAAAAGGAAAATCTTCTTTAAAAAATACGCGCATTAAGTTTGTAAGTTTCGGCAGTGAGGAAACAGGGCTAACTGGCTCCTGTAAGTATGTAGAACAAAAAGTGAACGAGCTTAAAATAGAAAACGCGCACATCATTAATATCGACAGCATTCGTGTACCTGAAGAAGTTTGCATTGTAAAAAAGGAAACCATGAACGGAACGAATTACAGTCCTCTGTTGATTGAGCGTTTGCAAAAAAGTTTTAGCGCGGTGAATATTCCAATAAAAACTGGCGCTACTCCTATTGGCGGAACTGACGGAGTATTTTTTGTAAGAGCGGGTTTGCCTGCTGTTTCTATCATAGGACTTGCAATGGATAAATTAGACCCTACTTATCATACGCGCAGAGATGTGATTGAAAACCTCAATCCTGTTGCTCTGGAAAATGTAAAGAGCGGTTTGGTTGAATTTGTTCGCAACTGGGACAAGCCTTAAATCACTTCTACTTGTCTTCTACCATTCAAACAGATATTCTAATTATAGGCGCAGGTCCTGCGGGAGCAAGCGCTGCGTTGTTTCTTGCTAAAAAAGGAATTGCATCCATCATCGTTGACAAAGAAAAATTTCCTCGTGATAAAATTTGTGGCGATGCACTTAGCGGCAAAACCGTGGAAGTATTAAACAAGCTTGACAAGTCTTTCGTACCCGAAATTGAGAATGATGAAAACAAATTCATTGGCTCTTATGGTGTAACTTTTGTGGCTCCTAACCAACAGGCGCTTCGTGTTCCGTTTCAAACTAAGAATGAAAGGAAAAACCCACCAGGCTTTATTTCTAAACGAATCGATTTTGATAACTGGCTGATTCAAAAAGTAAAGCTTCAAAAAGAAGTGCAACTGCTGGAAGAAACTGAAATCAGAAATTATGGAAGAGAAGACAACTGCATTGTCGCAGAATCAACGGATGGCAAAACCATCAAAGCAAAAACTGTAATTGCCTGCGATGGTGCTTATTCATCGTTCACAAAAAATATGGCAGGTATAAAAACCGAAGCTGAGCACAATTGTTTTGGTCTTCGCGCTTACTATAAAAATGTGAGCGGTATGGATGCAGAAAATTTTATCGAGCTGCATTTTCTCAAAGAATTTCTTCCAGGCTATTTCTGGATTTTCCCTCTGCCGAATGGCTACGTAAATGTGGGTGTAGGTATGCGCGCTGATAAAATGAGCGCGAAAAAAATCAACCTCAAAAAATCGTTTGAATCTATTCTTGAAAATAATTCTGTGCTGAAAGAAAGATTTTCAAACGCGGAAAAAATCGGAGACGTAAAACTTTTTGGTTTGCCGCTAGGTTCAAAAAAAAGAAGCATTTCAGGCGATAATTTTATGCTGTGTGGCGATGCTGCTATGCTCATTGACCCGTTTACCGGTGAAGGAATTGGCAACGCTATGTTCAGCGGAATGTATGCAGCCGTGCAGGCAGAAAAATGTTTGCAACAAAATAATTTCTCAGCTGCTTTTATGAAGCAATACGATGAAGTGCTTTATAAAAGATTATGGAGTGAATTGCTTCTGTCTTATCGAATGCAACAACTCGTAAACTTTCCGTGGTTGTTCAATCTCGTAGTCCGCAAAGCCAACTCCAACAAACTTTTAAGCGAAACAATTTCGTGCATGTTTGAAGATTTAGATATGCGTGCACGACTGAAAAGCCCTTCGTTTTACTTCAAACTTTTATTTTCGTCCTCTCAAAAATAAACTCAACATGAAAAAAACATTTTTATTAATAACAATGATTAGTTGCCTCTTGAACCTGGCAACAGCACAAAATGGAAAAACTTGTGATCCTTCGAAAGAAAAAGCCGGCAGTGCTTGTTGTGCAAAACCTGGCCTTGGAGTTGCAATGTCAAAGGATGGAGCTACCGATGTAAAACTTCTTTCAGAAAAAATGAAAGAGGAAAAAGAATTGTTCGTAAAAATAAAAGGCGATGTAGTTGAGGCATGTAAGGTAAAGGGTTGTTGGATGACAGCCGATTTAGGAAACGGACAAACCATGCGCATTCGTTTTAAAGATTACGCATTTTTTGTTCCCAAAGATTGCGGAGGCAAACAGTTTTACGCACAGGGAATTGCTTCATGGAGCGAAACTTCAGTAGCCGAACTGCAGCACTATGCCGAAGATGCTGGCAAAAGCAAAGCGGAAATTGGCAAAATAAAAGAACCTAAAAAAGAATTGACCTTCCTTGCCGAAGGAGTAATTCTTGAGTCGAAGTAATTTTCAAAACGCAGTTTTATTTCTAAACTATGCGGTTATATTTGCGCTCCGATTTTAAAAAATCAGGATGATTCCGTAGCTCAGCTGGTAGAGCATCCCGCCTTTTAGCGGGAGGGTCACGGTTTCGAAACTGAAGTTGTTCTTTTAAAAATTATTGATTCCGTAGCTCAGCTGGTAGAGCAATACACTTTTAATGTATGGGTCATGGGTTCGATTCCCATCGGGATCACAAAGCGTTCTGATTAATTCAGGACGCTTTTTTTATGCCTTTCCCTTTCCTCACTTCGCATTCTGAATTCTACATTCTATAGAGTGTTTCCTTTTCTATACTTCCCACATATTTTGTATCCACAGCGTTAAAAAACTTTTAGCATAAGCCACTACAGTTAATACATATTCGCACTTCATGAAAGACGAAGAAGAAAATAAGAATCTGGAAAATAATCCAACAGGTCAAACCACGATACATGTGGATGGCATGTTCAAGAATTGGTTTCTCGATTATGCGAGCTATGTAATTTTAGAGCGCGCGGTACCTGCTATTGAAGATGGACTCAAACCTGTTCAGCGCAGAATTTTGCACGCGCTCAACGAAATGGATGACGGCCGCTTCAATAAAGTGGCGAACGTGATTGGGCAAACCATGCAATATCACCCGCATGGTGATGCGAGTATTGGCGATGCGCTCGTGAACATCGGGCAGAAAGAATTGCTTTTTGATATTCAGGGAAACTGGGGCGATGTGCGCACAGGAGATTCTGCAGCCGCTCCGCGATACATTGAAGTGCGCCTTTCGAAATTTGCGAAAGAAGTTGCCTTCAATAATGAAACTACCGAATGGCAGTTGAGTTACGATGGAAGAAAGAAAGAACCCATCACGCTGCCGATGAAATTTCCGTTGCTGCTATCGCAAGGTGCCGATGGAATTGCAGTAGGTCTTTCAACTAAAATTCTTCCGCACAATTTTATTGAGTTGTGCGAAGCGAGTATCAAACACTTGGAAGGAAAGAATTTCCGTTTGCTTCCCGATTTTCCTACCGGAGGATTTGTTGATGTAAGCGAATACAACAAAGGTGAGCGTGGAGGCAAGGTAAAAGTTCGCGCAAAGATTGAAGTAGCTGACAAGAAAACATTGGTTATTCGTGAAATTCCTTTTGGTACAACTACTACAAGTTTGATTGAGAGTATTCTTAAGGCGCAGGACAAAGGCAAAATCAAAATCAAAAAAGTAGTTGACAACACCGCCAAGTTTGTAGAAATTTTTATTGAACTCGCTCCTGGCTCTGACCCTGATGTAACGATTGATGCGCTGTATGCATTTACCGATTGTCAGTATTCTATTTCGCCAAATGCATGCGTAATTGTTGAAGACAAGCCGATGTTCTTAACGGTGAATGAGATTTTGGAACGCAGCACCGAGAGAACAAAAGAATTACTGAAACGCGAATTGGAAATTCGCGCAGCAGCCTTGAATGAAAAATGGCATTTCAGTTCGCTCGAAAAAATATTTATCGAGAAAAGAATCTACCGCAACATTGAAGAATGCGAAACATGGGAAGCGGTGATTGAAACAATCGATAAAGGTTTAAAGCCTTATAAGAAACAGTTCAGAAGAGAAATTACCAATGAAGATATTGCCAAACTCACCGAAATAAAAATCAAACGCATTTCGAAGTTCGATGGATTTAAAGCCGATGAAGAAATAAAAGGTATCGAAGCCGAATTGAAACAAGTGGCTCATGATTTAAAACACCTAACCGAATTTACAGTGGCTTACTTCCAGAACCTGTTGAAGAAATATGGAAAAGGTCGCGAGCGCAAAACCGAAGTAAAAGGCTTTGAAGAAATTGAAATTAAACAGGTAGCCGCAACCAACGCAAAACTTTATGTAAACCGTGAAGAAGGTTTCTTTGGTACCGGTTTAAAGAAAGATGAGTTCGTTTGCGAGTGCAGCGACTTAGATGATATTATCGCCTTCACTCGCAGTGGCAAACTAATGGTGGTTCGCTTAGGCGATAAAAAGTTTGTAGGCAAAGACATCATACACATTGCTGTTTGGAAGAAGAGCGATGAGCGCACTGCTTACAATCTAGCTTACTACGATGGTGGTAGCAAGCGCGTGTTTGTAAAGCGATTTAACGTTACAGGTATTACGCGCGATAAAGAATATGATTTAACGCAAAGCGCTGCAGGTTCAAAAGTTCTGTATTTCACAGCCAACCAAAACAGCGAAGCGGAAAGAGTAAAAGTGCAACTGCATCCAAACAGCACTGCGCGCATCAAAGAATTTGAATACGATTTTGCTGAAATAGAAATTAAAGGTCGTGGTGCGGTTGGAAATATTCTTACCAAATTTCCGGTGCGAAAAATTGAATTGTTGGAGAAAGGCAAATCATCCATTGGCGGTTTGAAAATTTGGTTCGATGAAAAATTTGGCCGCTTAATAAATGAGGAAAAAGAAAAGAGCAGTTACCTCGGAGAATTCAATACGGGTGACCAGATTCTCGTAGTATATAAAGACGGAAACGTAGAACTCACCAATTTCGAAGGCACGAACAAGTATGAGGTTGAAGATGTTTACACCATTGAGAAATTTGACCTTGAACGCATTTACAGCTGCGTTTACTACGATGGCGATAACAAAGATTATTACGTAAAGCGATTTAAGATTGAATTGAAAACGGAAAAATTCAAATCGCCAATCATTACTGAACACAACAGTTCTAAACTGCATGTCTTCAGCTCGCGCCCAGAGGTATGGGTGAAATTTAAAGTAGAGAAAGGCAAGGGCAAAGAGAAGGTTGAAGAAGAAGTAAAAGTCAACGACCTGATTGATGTTAAGGGCTGGAAAGCTCTCGGCAACAGACTCACCACTTTCCCTGTTAGCGGAAAGATTTATGAGGACGAAGCCAAAAGTATTGCCTCTATTAAAAAAGGAACCAAGGAAGTACAAATGGGAACTACCATTGAACTTGATGTAAACCCTAAAGCGGGAAAAAAAGGTAATCAGGGCGATTTGTTTTAACTCGCTCTACTACAATTAGTCTTTATTAAAAATGCTCTGTGCTTTAGCACGGAGCATTTTTATTTATAGTCTTCCCACCAATTCCCCTTTTTACCAAGCTCTCCTTGTTTTTTAATCAAAAAAAGCTGTTGATAAAGCCTATGATTTTCCACATTTAGCCCTATTGTGTAAAATAAAACCACGTTTTACCACCAATGAAAACCATATTTTTCATTGGTAATTATGTTTTATATGGTTTGTTGAAAAATATAAATGCCCAATTTTGTGTCACGTTGTGGTTTTTTGTGGGAAAAAGATTTCATTTGCAACTGTAATTAAAAATCAATCATGAATTTCCGCGGAGAATACGAATGCACAATGGACGACAAGGGGCGCATAAAAATGCCTTCCGCTTTGCGCAAGTTATTTCCTGCCGAGGAGAAAGGCGCGTTCATGATTGCAAAAGACATTGAAGACTGCTTGGTTATTTATCCTATGAAAGCTTGGGAAGAAAAGGAAGCCAGTTTGCGCGCTCTTAATCAAAGCGACCCTGAACTTCGTCAGTTTGTGCGCGCCAGCATGATTGGCTTAACCGAAGTGCAGTTTGACAATGCCGACCGCTTCTTAATCAATAAAGGATTATCGAAATACCTGGGTAATAGTAAAGATGTGGTGTTGTTGGGCGTGTTTGACCAAATACAAATTTGGGATGCTGCCAAGTTAGAGCAATACCAAAACGCAAGCATTGGCAACATAAAAGGTTTAGCGGCAAAGGCGGCACAAGAGCAGAAAGAGAAAAGATAAACGATGAAGAAAGAATCTTCGGAATCTTCTTATCACACCAGCGTTCTTTTACATGAGAGTATTGAAGGACTCCACATTCAACCAAACGGCATATATGTAGATGCCACGTTTGGCGGAGGCGGACATTCAAAAGAAATTTTGAAGCAGTTGAATGAGAAAGGAAAACTCTTCGGCTTTGACCAGGATGAAGATGCGAAGCAGAATGCACCGAAAGATGAACGCTTCACTTTGGTACAGGCAAACTTCAGCGAGCTGAAAAGATTTTTGCGATTGCACAATGCAATTCCGGTAGATGGAATTCTGGCTGACCTTGGAGTTTCGAGCTGGCAGTTTGATACTGCCGAACGCGGTTTCAGTTTTCGTTTCGATGGTCCGTTGGATATGCGCATGAATAAGCAAGGCGATAAAACAGCTGCTGATGTGTTGAACGAAATGAGTGCAGATGATTTGCAGAAAATGTTCAGCACGAATGGCGAATTGCGAAATGCAAAAACTTTGGCTAATGCCATCATGGAAGTTCGAAACGGAAAAGCATTTGAAACGATTGCCGATTTACTGACGGTGTGCGAAGCAAATAGAATTGGAGAACGACATAAATATCTGGCGCAGGTTTTTCAGGCAATAAGAATTGAAGTGAATGATGAGTTGGGTGCGCTGAAAAAACTGCTCGAACAAAGTGCAGAGGTTTTGAAACCGGGAGGAAGATTAGCGGTTATCACGTTTCACTCGCTCGAAGACAGGTTAGTGAAAAATTTTATGAAGCATGGGAATTTTGATGAGGAGCCGGTAAAAGATTTCTACGGCAACATTGAAAAGAAATTCAAACTGATTACAAAGAAACCGATTGAAGCAAGCGCTCAAGAACAAAAACAAAACAGCAGAAGCAGAAGTGCAAAGCTGAGGGTAGCCGAAAAACAGCCCCTCTAAATCTCCCCGAAGGGGAGACTTAAATACAAAAGGCAAATGGAAGACATAAATAAAACAGAAGCACTAAACGCAGAGCAAGAGGCAAAACCAACTCCCCCTTCGGGGGGCAAGGGGGCTGGGTTTGCTTTTTTGCTCGGCAAAATGGATGCCGTGGGTGAAACAGGACTTAAGAAAGTGCTGTTCAATATGCCGTTTGTGTTGTTTCTGGTTGGGCTGGCTGCCTTGCACATTGCAAACAATCACATGGCAGAAACATACGCACGCAACATCACTAAAACCGAAAAGGAAGTGAAACAACTGCGCTGGCAATACATGACGACCACCAGTAGCTTAATGCAAAAAAGCAAACAAAGCGAAGTGGCAAAATTGGTAAACACACAAGGGCTAAAGGAACTGAGAATACCCCCTTATAAAATAGAAGTTAAAGAATAAACATGCTGAATCAAGTGAAAGCTCATCTCCTGAAAATGCTCCCGACAAACGGGAACGGATGAGCAACCACCGAAATTCGGAAGTATAAAGTATTGTCTAAAACGCACTATGGCAGCAAACAAAAAACGCGAAATCTTACTGAGAGCTTATCTGGGCTTTGCGTTTATTTTCTTATTAGGATTAGCCATTATTGGTCGGGCGTTTTATATACAAACCGCGCAGGGCGATTACTATCGGTCATTGGCAGACTCGCTTACCATTTTTTCGAAAACAATTTTAGCAGAGCGAGGAAATATTTATAGTGAAGATGGTCGCTTGCTCGCCACTACGCTTCCTACGTTCGACATTCGGATTGATTTCAAAACAACTTATCTGCACAAAGAAATATTTACTGACAATGTAGACAGCGTTTCGCTGTTACTGGCAAAAATGTTTCCTGAAAAAAATGAAAGGCAATACAAAAGTGAATTGGTTGCTGAGCGAAAAAAGAAAAGCCGTTACTATTTATTAAAGCGCAATGTCACTTACAATCAGTTGAACGAAATGAAGTTGTGGCCGATGTTTCGTGAAGGGCAATACAAAAGTGGAATGATTGCCTTGCAGGAAGACAAGCGTTTGAATCCTTTTGTGCAGTTGGCAAAACGCTCTATCGGTTCTATCAACGATAACGGTGGGGTGTTCGGAATTGAAAAACAGTTCGATTCTATTTTGAAAGGAAAAGAAGGAACAGTGATGGTGCAGAAGATTGCAGGCGGAGTAACCGTTCCACTCGACAGCAGGGAAGAAATTGCACCTCAACCCGGCAGAGATATTTACACCACCCTTGATGTGGAATTACAGGACGTTGCCGAAGATGCACTCATGCGCGCTTTGCAACATCATGCTGCTGACCATGGTTGCGTGGTGCTGATGGAAGTAAAAACCGGAAAGATTAAAGCGATGGCAAATCTTGGTCTGGTTAAAGATTCTACCTACGGTGAAATTGCAAACTACGCTGTAGGCGAAGCTACAGAACCAGGCTCTACTTTCAAGTTAGCGTCTTACGCCAGTATGATGGAAGATGGTTTGGTGACCGCTAACACAAAAGTTTTTGTTGGCGATGGTCATTATACCGTTTACAAGAAAACAATTTCTGACCACGACAAACCTGAAACTCCGGAACTGACAGTTCAACGTGCATTTGAAGAATCGAGTAATGTGGCAGTAGCTTCATTGGCAGATAAAAATTATTCGGCACTCAAAGAAAAATTCTACAAGCACCTGGTTGATTTTGGTTTTTCAAAACCTATCCATATTGAATTGCCGGGTGCTGCAAAACCAATTTTGCACGACCCAAAAACATGGAGTGGTGTTTCTGCCGCTTACATCGCACACGGCTACGAATTAGCAATTACTCCGCTTCACACATTGATGTTTTACAATGCCATAGCCAATAATGGTGCAATGGTCCAACCCTACTTGGTTGCGAGAGTTAAAGAATACAACGCCACTGTTGACTCCACAACTACCACTGTTTTGAACCCAAGAATTTGCAGCCAAAGAACGATTCAACAATTAAGAGGAATGTTGGTTGGTGTGGTGGAAAACGGTACTGCTATGAATTTAAAAACTGGCTATCTCCATGTAGCAGGAAAAACCGGAACCGCAGTTATTTCACAAGGAAAGAAAGGTTATACAAGCGAAGGCAAAAAGGATTACCGCGCTTCTTTCTGTGGTTTTTTCCCGGCCGAAGATCCGCAATATAGCATGATTGTGATGATAAGTTCACCAAGTGCAAATGGATATTACGGGAACGTGGTAGCAGGTTCAATTTTCAAAGAAGTGGCCGACAAAGTTTACTCACTCAATTTGAATATGCACAAAGCGGTGAATGAGCAAGTGGCCATAGTAAACAAACTGCCGCGCATTCAAAAAGGAAATTCAGCCGACATAAAAAACATCTACGCTTTTCTTGGCACCAAAGTGAATGATGTAAATACCGAATGGGCAACTGCTTCAACAAACGGAAACAAAGTTCTGTTGGCAGAAAACGAAATCAATAATCAAATAGTGCCTGATGTAACAGGAATGAGTTTGAAAGATGCATTATATCAATTGGAAACCTTAGGACTTAAAGTATTGGTAAGCGGAAGAGGAAACGTGATGAAGCAAAGCATAGTAGGAGAAAAAATTTCGAAAGGAATGTCAATCAGTATTGAATTAAAATGAAAAAGCGTCTCGTAATTCTTGGTGCAGGTGAAAGCGGTTTGGGAACTGCTGTGCTTGGCGTGAAGCAAGGTTACGATGTATTTGTAAGTGATGGAGGGAAAATAAAAGACAACTACAAGGCGCAATTGAAAGAGTGGAAGATTGAATACGAAGAAGCAAAACATACAGAAGAAAAAATTCTGAATGCCGATGTAGTGATGAAGAGCCCGGGCATTCCTGAGAAGGCAGAGATGGTAAAAAAGATTCGCAAACAGGGAATAAAGATTGTAAGCGAAATCGAATTCGGTTCATGGTTTACGAATGCCCAAATAGTGGGCATTACGGGTGCGAACGGAAAGACAACAACGACCGCGCTCACTTATCATATCATGAAGAGTGGCGGAATGAATGTGGGCTTAGGCGGAAACATAGGAAAGAGTTTTGCCTATCAGGTGGCGACTGAGAACTATGATTACTACGTGTTAGAGATTTCAAGTTTTCAATTGGATGATATCGAAAAGTTCCGCCCGAATGTGGCGGTGCTGACAAACATCACTCCCGACCATTTAGACAGATACAATTACGAGTTAGAGAATTATGTGACTTCGAAATTCAACATTACGAAGAATCAAAACGAGAAAGATTTTTTCATCTACTGTGCCGATGATGAAATCACGATGGCAAACATGGATAAGTATCCAACCAAAGCACACAAAATTCCTTTTGCATACGATAAAGAATTTGCAGAAGGCGGATTTGTACAAAACGAAAACATCATTATAAACCATAACCAAAACCAATTCACCATGAGTATTCAGGAACTCGGATTAAGTGGACGTCACAACGTTTACAACTCATTAGCCGCTGGGATAGTAGCTAATGTTTACGGACTGCGTAAGGAGCAGATTCGTGAAAGTTTATCAGACATGAAATCGCTGGAACATCGTATGGAAAGCGTAGCCAAAGTGCGCAACATCGAGTTCATCAACGATTCAAAAGCAACCAATGTGAACAGCACATGGTATGCGCTTGAATCAATGAACAAACCCATCATCTGGATTGCCGGTGGTATTGACAAAGGCAACGATTATGCCGTGCTTGACCCGCTCGTTAAAAAGAAGGTGCGTGGTATGATTTGTCTGGGATTAGACAATACCAAACTGCATTCTGCGTTTGGAAAAATGGTAGACATTATGGTGAACGTAACCAACATGGGTGATGCTGTTCGTATGGCATATCAATTGGGCAACCCCGGTGATTGCGTGTTGCTATCTCCGTCATGTGCATCATTCGATTTGTTTGAAAACTACGAAGACAGAGGAAAGAAGTTTAAAGAAGAAGTGATTAAGCTGTAATACAATTATGCGATCTGCGAACTTCTGCATTCGTTAATCGTTGTTCGCAAATCAAAAAGACAAATTAAAACAAGAGCTATGCTCTACTATCTTTTCAAATTTTTGGATACGCATTACAACTTCCCGGGAGCGGGGCTGTTCAACTTCATCTCGTTTAGAGCTGCGGCTGCAGTGTTGCTATCGTTGGTAATTTCTATGTTGTATGGCGGAAAGCTTATTGCCCTGCTTCGCAAAAAACAAATAGGAGAAACAATAAGAGAGTTAGGTTTAGCAGGAGAAAATGCAAAGAAGGGAACTCCTACCATGGGCGGATTAATCATTCTTGGTTCCATCTTGATTCCAACATTGCTCTTTGCGAGGTTAGAAAATATTTACATCATCCTTATGCTTATTGCTACGGTGTGGCTCGGCATTATTGGTTTTGCAGATGATTACATCAAAGTGTTTAAGAAAGACAAAAAAGGATTGGCAGGAACGTTTAAGATTATAGGGCAGGTGGGTTTAGGAATTATAGTAGGCACTGTTCTTTATTTCAACAAAAGTGTTGTAACCAAAGAAGAAATACCTCAGGGAGAAGTTTACAAATACAACAGCAACCTGATTTCAAAAGTAACTGACGATAATGCGCACGTGCATTATATGCTCACTCAAAAAGCGCCTACCACCACTATTCCGTTTTTGAAAAGTCATGAGATTGATTACTCAATAGTGCTTTGCGCCATCAACAAAGAATGGTGCAAATATGCATGGCTCATTTTTATTCCGGTCGTCATTTTTATTATTACAGCGGTTAGCAATGGAGCTAATCTTACCGATGGTATTGACGGATTAGCCACAGGCACCTCCGCAATTATAGGAGTAACGCTTTTAGTTTTTGCTTACGTTTCGGGTAACATCATTTTTGCCGATTACCTCGATATTATGTACATACCTAATGTGGGAGAACTCGTAATTTTTATTGCCGCGTTTGTAGGTGCATGCATCGGCTTCCTATGGTATAATGCCTACCCTGCCGAAGTATTTATGGGTGATACCGGCTCACTCGCACTTGGAGGAATCATTGCCACCATTGCCATTATTGTGCGCAAAGAATTATTAATACCAGTGATGTGCGGAATATTTTTGATAGAGAACCTGAGCGTGGTAATGCAGGTAAGCTATTTCAAATACACCAAGAAAAAATTTGGCGAAGGCAGAAGAATCTTTTTGATGTCGCCTCTTCATCACCATTTCCAAAAACTCGGCATGAACGAAAGCAAAATCGTTTCCCGCTTCTGGATTGTAGGAATTCTGCTGGCTATTCTTACAGTGGTTACGCTCAAGATTAGATAGCCCTTCATCTGCTTTTATGATTAAGCATTACAATATTATAGTTCAAGGTAAAGTTCAGGGAGTTAATTACAGAGCTTCTGCAAAACAAATGGCTCTACTTCTTTCTGTAAATGGATTTGTATGCAATATGGCAAACGGAGATGTTTACGCAGAAATAGAAGGTGACGAAAATTTATTGACAAAATTTATTCAGTGGTGTCACCATGGACCTGGTAATGCCTACGTAAAATACGTTTCCGTTCAGGAAGACGTTGTTCAAGGGTTCAAAAGTTTCGAAATTCAAGAAAACAGATAGCATTTGTTACCTCCCTGCCATTTTGCCGCCTCTCCTTTTGAGTTTAAATTCAAATCCTTCGGCTTTTGGCAGACCGAATCTTCAAAATGTCATATTCTCTTTCGGTTTTTGCTGCGGCACAGCTATTGCCTTAAAGCCGCCAAACAAAAACTAAAGATTTATGGGAAAGATTATAGGAATTGACTTAGGAACTACCAACTCGTGTGTTTCGGTAATGGAGGGTAACGACCCGGTAGTTATTCAAAATGATGAAGGCAGAAGAACTACCCCGAGTATTGTGGCGTTTTTGCCCAATGGCGAGCGTAAAGTAGGTGACCCTGCAAAACGTCAGGCAATTACCAACCCTACAAAAACCATTTCATCCATCAAGCGTTTTATGGGTATTTTGTTTGGCGAGGCGGCTAAAGAAATTCCACGCGTTCCTTATAAAGTAGTAAAGGGCGATAACAATACCGTGCGGGTAGATATTGACGGTCGTCTCTACTCAGCTCAGGAACTTTCTGCGGTTATTCTTCAAAAAATGAAGAAAACAGCAGAGGATTATTTAGGGCAAACAGTTACCGAAGCGGTTATTACTGTACCTGCCTATTTCAACGATGCACAACGCCAGGCAACCAAAGAAGCCGGTGAAATTGCGGGCTTGACGGTGAGAAGAATTTTGAATGAACCAACCGCTGCAGCGCTTGCTTACGGTTTAGAT
The DNA here is from genome assembly GCA_947479455.1 of Bacteroidota bacterium. Taxonomy (GTDB): domain Bacteria; phylum Bacteroidota; class Bacteroidia; order Chitinophagales; family LD1; genus Bog-950. Next base: position 109,569 of record CANJZE010000002.1, on the reverse strand, counting down.
AAACAACACCGCGATATTCACGTGGCGGTTTTCGACTTAGGTGGAGGAACGTTTGACGTTTCGGTTTTGGAAATGGGTGATGGTGTGTTTGAAGTAAAATCTACCAATGGCGATACGCACTTGGGTGGTGATGATTTCGACCATGAAATTATTCAGTGGTTAGCAAATGAATTTCAAACCGAAGAGCGTGTTGATTTACGCAAAGACCCTATGGCTTTGCAGCGTTTAAAAGAAGCGGCTGAAAAAGCAAAGATTGAACTTTCTTCTTCGCAGGAAACTGAAATTAATTTGCCTTATATAACTGCTGTTGACGGTGTGCCTAAGCACTTAGTGCGCAAACTGAGCCGCGCAAAATTCGAACAGCTTTGCGATGTATTGGTAGAAAGAACGCTTGAACCTTGCCGCCAGGCATTGAAAGATGCCGGACTCGATGCTTCTAAAATTGATGAAGTAATTCTGGTAGGTGGTTCTACCCGTATCCCTAAAATTCAGGAGGTGGTAGAAAAATTCTTCGGTAAAAAACCTTCGAAGGGTGTGAACCCCGATGAGGTAGTAGCTGTAGGTGCAGCTATTCAAGGTGGAATTTTAAGTGGTGAAGTGAAGGATGATATTGTGTTGGTAGATGTAACTCCGCTTTCGCTTGGTTTGGAAACTATGGGTGGTGTAATGACCAAGTTGATTGAGTCGAACGCTACTATCCCTACAAAAAAATCGCAAGTGTTTACCACGGCACAAGACAATCAGCCATCGGTTGAAATACATGTGTTACAGGGCGAAAGAGCGATGGCTAAAGACAACCGCACAATCGGAAGATTTCACCTCGATGGCATTCCGCCAGCTATGCGAGGAACACCTCAAGTAGAAGTTACCTTCGATATTGACGCAAACGGAATTGTGCATGTGCATGCCAAAGATAAAGGCACGGGCAAAGAGCAATCAATCCGCATCGAAGCTTCTTCAGGAATTTCGAAAGAAGAAATTGAGAAAATGAAGAACGAGGCAAAAGCCAATGAAGATGCCGATAAGAAAGCACGTGAAGAAGCCGAGAAAGCCAATATGATTGACTCGCTCATTTTCCAAACCGAAAAACAAATGAAGGAAGTAGGCGATAAAATACCGGCCGATAAGAAAACCGCTATTGAAACTGCTTTGACCGAACTGAAAGCAGCCAAGGAGAGCAAAGATGTAGCAGCCATGGATAAGGCAGCCGAAACGTTAAATAGTGCATGGCAAGCTGCTTCGCAGGATATTTATAATGCTACTCAAAGCGCGGCCCAACCAGGTGATGCTCAGCCAACTGTTGACGGAACACCTGAAGCCAACGCTGAGAATGTGCAGGATGTAACGTATGAAGAAGTAAAAGACGATAAAAAATAGTTGCTGCATGATGGTGAAAAGTTGAAAGGTTTAGCCGTAATTTGCAACCCCGTTCAACTACAAACCAAAATCATTATAAACGCGTTGGATGTTGCCATGGTTTTCACTATAGGTGACAGTCCCGCCCCAAAAGGGCGGGATTTTTTTTACAAAAAAAATCCCTTCTGCATTTGCAGAAGGGACCACCCTATTTAACCCACGTTTTCTATCAGCGATGTTGCATATCGTGTTTTTCAATAAAAATATTTCTACTAGCTCTTTCCTGTTCGCTTCTTAGTATCGCTCGTTCCTTTGGAGTTACCACACCATCGGCTTTTGCGAAGCGTTTATCGTGTTGAATTTTGGCCTGCTGCATTTGTAAACGCACCGATTCTTTGCGGGTGAGTTCTCCGGTGGCTACTCCTTCTCGAATTCTGCGCTGCTCTTTAAATTGTTGATGACGTATTCCCGGAGTTCTATTGCTTTGCGCACTTATTTTTTGCGAACTTGTAGTTCCTATAATGAAGAGCAGCATTCCTATGATTATTCTTTTCATGATTTCTGTTTTTAAAATGTTTGAAAATTATTTCCGCGGTTATGTTTCTGTGACGGAGGAAATGTTTTTCGGTTTAACGGTGCGCCTAATTTTTTTTTCTTTGTTGCCGATTCATTTAAAAAATCAACATGCTACTACAAGGTAAAACAGCATTAATTACAGGTGGAACCAGAGGTATTGGTTATGCCATTGCCAAACGATTTGCAGCCGAAGGATGCAACGTGGCTTTTACTTTTGTTAACAGCGAAGACAAAGCAAAGCAGTTAGAAAATGAATTGAACGCAGGTGGAATAAAAGCAAAAGCGTACAAAAGCAACGCTGCCGTTTATAGTGAAGCAGAAAAATTAGTAGATGATGTGGTGAAAGATTTCGGAGCAATTGATGCGCTGGTGAATAATGCAGGCATTACCAAAGACAATTTGATTTTGCGAATGACCGAAGAACAATGGGATGAAGTAATAGCTGCAAATCTGAAATCGGTTTTCAATCTTACCAAGCATGTTTCTAAAATTATGTTGCGGCAGAAACATGGTTCTATCATTAATCTCAGTTCTATCGTTGGAGAAAAAGGGCAGGCAGGTCAATCGAATTATGCGGCATCAAAAGCGGGCATCATTGGTTTTACAAAATCTATTGCCGATGAGTTCGGTTCACGCAGTATTCGTTGCAATGCTATAGCACCGGGCTTTATTGAAACCGATATGACGAATGTGTTGAGTGAAGAATTGAAAAAAAGTATTCTCGAAAAAATTCCAATGGGCAGAATGGGCATAGCCGATGAGGTGGCAAACGCTGCTGTTTTCCTTGCCAGCGATTTGAGCACCTATGTGAGCGGACAAGTGCTGAGTGTGTGCGGAGGCATGAATAGGTAATTATATTGCGGCAGTTAAATGCAAACTGATAATGAGTTGTGGTTTTTGTTTCAATAAAAAAACTACCGACCAACTAAACTGTAAATTTTGAATTCAACTTTCTCGTTTCAATATCCTTCGTGGTTCATCATTTTCTGTATAGCGCTTGGTGCGGCTTATGCCGCTTTCCTTTATTACCGAGACACTACCTTTGATGATAAGGATTCGGTTTCTAGATACTGGAAGTTTGCCATGGCGGGCTTTCGTTTTCTAACGGTTACTATTCTTGCTATTCTCCTTCTTTCACCTTTTATAAGAACACGAAACACAAAAACTTTCAAACCGATTATTGCAGTTATTAATGACAATAGCGAATCAGTAAAAAACAGTTTCGGAAAAGATTCAACAGAATTTCAAAAGAAATTGCGCACGCTTATTGACAAGCTAAGCGATAAATATGAAGTGGCTGAGTTTAACGCGGGTGATGATTTAAAACGCGGAATTGATTTTTCGTATCGGGATAAATCAACCGATTTAAGTGCTGCCATTGAACAGGTTAACGATTTGTTTTACAATCAAAATCTCGGTGCAGTCGTTTTAGCTAGTGATGGTATTTACAATAAAGGAGTTAATCCGGTTTATCCTGCGGCAAAATCTTCATATTCTGTTTACACTATTGCGTTAGGTGATACTACGATTCAAAAAGACCAGAAACTTTCGAACGCTTACTACAACAAAATTGCTTACCTCAATAATCAATTCAGTTTGAAGGTTGATGTAGAGGAAAATAATTTGAAAGGGAAGAGTGTGAAACTAACCGTTGTGCAATTGGAAACGGGCAAAGAACCCAAGTTACTTCAAACAAAAGAAATTGCTTACACCTCCGATAATTTTTTTCAGAGTTATGATTTTATTCTTTCGGCAAACGAAGTGGGAATTTCGCATTACCGTATTTCGCTTTCAAGTTTAGAAGGAGAAGTTACTTACAAGAATAATGTACGCGATGTGTTTGTAGAAGTGCTGGATGGCCGGCAGAAAATTTTGTTGGTGGCCAACTCTCCGCATCCCGATGTGGCGGCTTTAAAAGCCGCTATTGAGAGCAATAAAAATTATCAGTTAGATGTAGAGTTCGCTGAAACCTTTTCGAAGAAACTTAACGAATACAATCTGGTAATTCTTCATCAACTTCCTTCATCAACTCAGAAAATTCAAAATGTTTTAAAGGATGCAAGTGAGCAAAAGAAACCATTGCTCTTTATTGTGGGTTCACAAACTTCATTGCCCGATTTTCAGAAAGCGCAAAGCGGTATTGTTGTAAAAGGAAGTAACGATAAGTTCAACGATGTAACTGCAAGTGTGGTGAAAGATTTTTCTTTGTTTACGCTATCGGATAAAACTTTGCAAGCCGTTCCTAAGTTACCGCCTTTCACTTGTTTGTTTGGAGAGTTCAATCCTAATCCTTCTTCAAAAATATTACTGCATCAAAAAATAAATTCAGTTGAAACTGATTTTCCGCTATGGTTATTTAATGAAAGCAGTGATGAAAAATTTGGAGTGATATGCGGAGAAGGAATTTGGAGATGGAGATTGTATGATTACATGCTCAACAAAAATCAGGATGCTACCAATGAACTTATCAATAAAACGGTGCAGTATCTATCGGTGAAAAGCGATAAGCGTCCGTTCCGAGTTTCATCACCAAAAAATATTTTTGAAGATAACGAGGCTATTAGTTTCGAAGCGCAACTTTACAATGCCAATTACGAATTGGTGAATGTTGCCGCTGTCCAAATGAAAATTAAGAGCGATGTCGGCAGTTCGTACGATTATCAATTCAACAAAACTGAAACTGCTTATAATCTTAACGCAGGTTTTTTACCTGTGGGAAATTACGCTTACAACGCTACGGTAAAATTTGGCAACTCTACCTACACCGCTAACGGGAAATTTTCGGTTAGCCCTTTGCAATTGGAGGAAATGAGAACGCGTGCCGATCATCAGGTTTTATATCAATTGGCTTCACAACATAATGGAGCTATGCATTACATCAATGATTTAGAAAACATTTCTGATGAAATTGATTCGAAGAATAAGTTGAAACCGATTCTCTACGATACCTTTTTTACGGATAGTGCTATCAACATGAAATTGATTTTCTTTCTGTTGTTGATTTTAATTTCGGCAGAGTGGGTAACCAGAAAATATTTCGGAGGTTATTAAACCTCACCTAAATCCTCTCCAAAGGAGAGGACTTTAATTACCACGAAATTTTTGGATTTGTATTTAAGTCTCCCCTTCGGGGAGATTTAGAGGGGCTTTACTTCGGTGCCTTCTTCATTAAATATAAAGCAAGCCCTGCGTACAAAATATTCGGAATCCAAACACCGAGAACGGGTGGAAGTGAAGCATTAGTAGAAAAGGTGACGGAGAATTTCATAATCATTTCGTATGCTGCGCTCAAACCAATTCCCAATACAATGTGCCAGCCCAAACCACCGCGCATTTTGCGCGATGCTACACTCACTCCAATGAGCGTCATAATATAAATACTGAACGCTGATGAAGTTCTTCGCCATCTTTCCACTTCATAAAACTCGGTGTAGGCTTGTCCGCCTTTTCGCATATAATCAATGTAATGGATTAGTTCAGGTGTGGTCATCGTTTCTTTTTCGTGCTCGGTAAACGAAAAATCATCGGGAACAAAAGCGTAAGCAGCTGAAAGTATTTCACCGCTGGTAATTTTGTCTTTGTCCTCACCCAACTCGCGAATGTAATAGTTAAAGATTCGCCACTTTTTGGTGGTGCTGTCCCAGTTAATTTTTTCGGAACGCAGCTTATAAACGAGCTTTCTATTCTTGAATTTATCCAATGAAAATTTGTATCCTTCTTTATCTACGGGTTTGTAATTCTCGAAATACACAATGGTGGTGCTGTCAATTCTTCGATGGAAATTATAGCGCATTCCCTCGTAAGGTTTGTATATGTATTTACGCTCAAACTCAATTCGCTTGCTGTTGGAATAAGGCACGTAATAATGATTGCCCATATAAAATACTGCAGCAATGATAGTGGCACCTACAAAGTAGGGAAATAACATTCGGTAGAAACTTGTTCCGCTGTTGAGTATGGCAACAATTTCAGAACGTTCAGCCAATTGAGAAGTAAAAAAAATTACGGCCACCAAAACGAAGAAAGGACCAATTAAAGAAGTAATGTAGGGAATGAAGTAGATATAGAAACCGAAAACAACACCATAGAATGTGGCGTGATTTTCCATTAAACCATCAATTTTTTCGCTGAGGTCAACTACTATGGTAATGCCCAACAGCAACGCCATGATAAACACGAACGTGCCGAGAAAATTTTTGAGAATGTACCAATCCAGCTTCTTCATTGATAATTGATAATTGATGATTGATAATTGCAATTCACTTGAACCTTACAATCTTCTCATCAGTTTTTCTAACATTTCTTTTTTCCAAACATCAAATGTTCCTTCTATAATTTTCTTGCGCGCTTCGGTAACTAACCACAAATACAAACTTAAATTATTGATGCTCGAAATTTGCGCGCCCAACATTTCACCGGTGTGAACTAGGTGGCGAAGAAACGCTTTGGTGTGCGTGCGCATCAATTCGCAATCGCTTTCTTTATCAATAGGAGAGAAGTCATCTTTCCATTTTTCGTTCTTGATATTTAGAATGCCTTGTTTCGTAAAAATCATTCCGTTGCGCGCGTTGCGTGTAGGCATTACACAATCAAACATATCAATACCCAAAGAAATTCCTTCGAGAATATTAGCGGGCGTTCCCACACCCATCAAATAACGCGGCTTATCTTTTGGCAATATATCGCAAACCAATTCCGTCATCTCATACATGTCTTCAGCGGGCTCGCCCACACTCAAACCACCAATGGCATTTCCTTCGGCATTCATTGAAGCAATAAACTCAGCGCTTTCTTTTCGCAGTTCTTTGTAAACACTTCCCTGCACAATCGGAAATAAAGTTTGCTCATAACCATACACGCATTCTGTTTCGTTGAAGCGCGTGATACATCTTTGCAACCAACGATGTGTTAGCCCCATTGATTTTTTTGCGTAAGTAAATTCGCAAGGGTAAGGCGTACATTCATCAAACGCCATTATAATATCGGCTCCTATTTTGCGCTGAATATCCACCACGCCTTCGGGCGAAAAAAAATGTTTAGAGCCGTCAATATGGCTTCTGAACTCCACACCTTCTTCCTTTATTTTTCGAATAGATGCCAGCGAGTGAACCTGAAATCCGCCACTGTCGGTCAGTATAGGACCATTCCAACTGTTGAATTTATGCAGGCCTCCAGCCTTCTCAATTATGGAAGTGCCGGGGCGCAGGTATAAGTGATAAGTGTTGCCGAGAATTATTTGTGCGTTGATAAAATTTTTGAGCTCATGCATGTGCACCGCCTTTACTGCACCCAATGTGCCTACGGGCATAAAGATGGGCGTTTCAATTTTTCCGTGGGCGGTAAAAATTTCTCCTGCGCGGGCTTTGGTGTTTTTGTCTTGGGCAACTAAGTTGAATTGCATGGCGGGGCGAAAATAGAAGAAACGCTGTATTGGGATTTACGAAACACGAAACTTGAAACACGAAGTGAAGACAAATACAAACTACGAAATCAGAAATTCTATCTTTCGCCAAAATATTTTTATGAAAACAATTTCAATCCTTTTGCTTCTTCTTGTTTCGGTATACGTAAACGCACAAAGTTTCAGTAGCCCCGAAAGCGTGAAGTATGATGCTATTCATCAACGCTATATTGTGTCGAACACCAACAGTAATAACTTGCAACAGCACATTCCGGGAAGTGCACCTACACTTTTTAAAAGTGGGGTTACCAGCCCTTTTGGAAACACAATTGTAGGCGATACGGTTTTTGTGTGCGCTCAAAATGGTTATATCAAATCCTATAATTTAACTACAGCCGCGTTGGTTGGGAATGTAAATTTGGGTGCTACTTTTCTCAACGGAATTTGTAGTGATAATTCAGGAAATATTTTTGCTAGTGATTTTTCGGGAAAAAAAGTTTACCGCTATAATATTGCTACTCAACAGTTCAATGTTTTTTGTAGTACCGGAACCAAAACGCCTAATGGAATCGTGTTTGATGCTATTAATAATAGGCTGGTTGTTGCCACATGGAATGCCAATGCTTCCATTTTGGGAATTAGTTTGATTGACTCTACGGTAACCACATTAAAAACCACAACCATTACCAGCTTTGATGGAATAGCTATGGACGAAGACGGAAATTTTTATGGTTCGGCATGGATGAATAACGCTCAAGGAATTTATTTTTTCGATGCAGCTTTTGCCAATGCACCTTTAAAAATTATAAGTTTTGCCAATGGAACAAATGCTGCTGACATCTATTATAACATGCTCAGCGATACTTTAGCCGTTCCCAGTACTGGAAACAGCACAGTTACATACTACGGCTTTCCAAGACCTGTAGTGCAAAACGATACGGTGACAGTTACGGTTGGTAACACACAAACTATTTGTGTTTTGCAAAACGATTTTGCGGCTAACAACACGCCACTGTTATTGACTGATTATACTTTTCCGGTGAATGGAACACTGAACTTGCAAAGCAATTGTTTGGATTACGAAGCTTTAGTAGCAGGCACCGAAACAATAACCTATACTGTTTGCACAAACGATACACCATCTTTTTGTAGAACAGGAATTTTAGTAATTACAAATCAACTTGGTGGCGGCAATCATGCACCTGTGGCAAATGATGATACTGCAAGCACTACACAGCCAAATTCAATTACAATAAATGTTGTTGCCAATGATTTAGATGCAGATTTGGCCGACACGCTTTGCGTAACTTCTATCTATGGCTCTAATTTCTTTTCGCTTTCTGCTTCTAATTGCGGTAATGTAATTTTCACTCCCGATTCTTCTTTCACAGGTAACGATACCTGCTGGTATGTGTTATGCGATAATGGGAGTCCTGTTTTGTGTGATACGGGGATGTTTGTGGTGATGGTGGGTGCGTGTTCGATGCCGGATTTTAGTTTAAGCTTCTTATGCTCAAATGGCTCTCAAGGTGGTGGTGGATGTTATTACTGTGGTAAGATTGTTGCGTCTGGCACAAACGTTAACTTGGTTTTATGGAGCGTTATTGATGAGTCGCATTCATACATAGATACGACTTTAATAAATGACGATACACTTTCTATTTCGATGGGATGCGTTGAGATGTCCAATCCCGACTTAAATATACCACTAGGTATTCGATATTACGTTTGCGCAACTGTTCAAAATTTCTGTGGTACCAAAACTATTTGCGATACTGTTCAAATTTGGTGGTCATCAATCTCCGAAATCTCCCTCTCCAACATTTCTCTCTTCCCTAACCCTGCCAATAATCTTTTGACGATTGATATGCAAAACAACAGCGAAGAAATAACGCGCAGCTATTCTTCTATAGAAATTGTAAATGCACTTGGTGAAAAGCAAAAATCAATTTCAAGAAAGGGAACCAACAAAATTGTTTCGCTCGATGTAGCCGATTTGCCAAACGGAATTTATCTGGCAACAATAATTTCAGATAAGAAGGAGAGGAGGATGCTCGGGAAGTTTACGATAAACAGATAGAACTGTATGCCTACACTTTTTGTTATAGCGGGTTGTAACGGTGCAGGTAAAACTACCTTGAGCAAAAATCTTTTACCCGAATACTTAGGAGTAAAGGAATTTGTGAATGCCGATGAAATTGCACGGGGGCTTTCTCCTTTCAATCCCGAAGGTGTTGCGTTTACCGCAGGAAGAATAATGTTGGAACGAATTCAGGAATTGGCAAAAGAGAAAAAGGATTTTGCTATTGAAACTACTCTTGCTACAAAAACTTATGAATCGCTTTTTAAAGAGTTGAAGGCAAAGCGATACGAAATTGTTTTGCTGTTTGTTTATTTGAATTCAAGTAAAGAAGCGATTAAACGTGTGGCTAAAAGAGTGAGTGAGGGCGGTCATAATATTCCTAAAGAAATTATTGAACGCAGATATGAAAGAGGCTTGAAAAATTTCAGAGAAATTTATTTGAATCTTACTGATGGTTGGGTAGTTTTTGACAACACCGAAGGAACTTCTATTTTAGTGGCGCGAATGAAAGATGGTAAAGTGAAAGTGATGGCAGAAAAAACATGGAACAAAATAATTGGCAATGAGTAAGAATCAACGATTGGATTTATTGTTAGATAAAATCACAAGAGGTGTTCAGATTTCTTTCAAAAAATTTTTGAAAGAAGCGGTTGAACAAAACAAGGAACTCGTCATCATGCGCAACAACAAAGTGGTCCTCGTTCCCGCACGCGAAATAAAATTGAAGAAGTAAACTGTATCGTTCATAAATTGAAAAGCCCTGTCGCAGTATTGCGACAGGGCTTTTTGTTTTACGAATAATTAAGCCAAGTCAAAACGGTCAAGGTTCATCACCTTGTTCCATGCGGCTACAAAGTCGTTCACAAATTTCTTCTTAGAATCGGAAGAGCCGTAAACTTCCGCCAATGCTCTTAGCTCTGCGTTAGAACCGAAGATAAGATCTGCGCGAGTAGCAGTCCATTTCATTTCGCCAGTTTTGCGGTCGGTACCGGCAAAAGCATGTTGTCCGCTATCAAATGCTTTCCATGTAGTATTCAAATCAAGCAAGTTTACGAAAAAGTCATCCGTCAATGCTTCAGGTTGCTTAGTGAATACACCATACTTAGAATTATCGAAGTTTGTGTTCAACACACGCAAGCCACCAATCAACACCGTTAATTCAGGTGCGGTTAACGTAAGTAGTTGCGCTTTGTCAACCAACATTTCTTCTGCGCTTGTTTTGTGTTTAGGTTTAAAGTAATTGCGGAAACCATCAGCAGCTGGTTCCAATACCGCAAACGATTCTACATCGGTTTGCTCTTGCGAAGCATCGCCTCTACCAGCAGTAAACGGAACGGTTACATTTTGCCCGGCATTCTTTGCCGCTTGTTCCACACCTGCACAACCTGCAAGCACAATCAAATCTGCCAATGAAACTTGTTTGCTGCCAGCACTAAATTCTTTTTGAATTCCCTCAAGAGCGTTCAACACTTTCCCTAATTGATTTGGGTTATTTACTTCCCAATTTTTTTGCGGAGCCAAACGAACACGCGCACCATTTGCTCCACCGCGTTTATCTGAACCACGGAAAGTAGATGCCGAAGCCCATGCAGTTGAAACTAATTCCGATACTGATAATCCCGATGCAAGAATTTTGCTCTTCAATTCTGCTATATCTTTTTCGTCAATCAATTTATGTGTAACAGCAGGAATAGGGTCTTGCCAAATCAACTCTTCTTTCGGAACTTCTGCACCAAGATAGCGGGCAATAGGTCCCATATCGCGATGCGTTAACTTAAACCATGCGCGTGCAAATGCATCGGCAAACGCTTTCGGATTTTCGTGGAAGCGTTTTGAAATTGGTCCGTAAATAGGGTCTAATCTCAACGCAAGGTCAGTCGTTAACATCGTTGGCGCATGACGCTTTGATTTGTCGTGAGCATCAGGCACAGTACCGGCACCTGCTCCATCTTTTGGTTTCCATTGATGAGCTCCTGTTGGGCTTTTGCTCAATTCCCATTCAAAGCCAAAAAGGTTTTCAAAAAAATTATTGCTCCACTTGGTTGGTGTAGTCGTCCATGCTCCTTCCAAACCGCTGGTGATAGTGTTTACTCCATTGCCACTTCCGTGTGTATTTTTCCAACCTTGACTTTGCTCTTCAATACTTGCAGCCGCAGGTTCTGGGCCTACATATTTATCGGGGTCAGCAGCACCGTGTGTTTTTCCAAAGGTGTGTCCGCCTGCAATCAGCGCCACAGTTTCTTCATCGTTCATAGCCATGCGACCAAAAGTTTCGCGAATATCTTTTGCTGATGCAAGTGGATCAGGATTTCCGTTAGGCCCTTGCGGGTTCACATAAATCAAACCCATCTGCACAGCCGCCAAAGGATTTTCCAATTCGCGTTCACCGCTGTGGCGATTATCATCTAACCATTTTTGTTCCGCGCCCCAATAAACATCCTGTTCCGGTTCCCAAACATCTTCGCGACCTCCGGCAAAACCAAACGTTTCAAAGCCCATTGATTCAAGTGCGCAGTTGCCAGCAAGAATCATTAAATCTGCCCACGAAATTTTCTTTCCGTATTTCTGTTTGATAGGCCAAAGCAACAAACGTGCTTTGTCAAGATTGGCATTGTCAGGCCAACTGTTGAGTGGCGCAAAACGTTGCTGACCTGCACCTGCACCACCACGACCATCACTAATGCGATATGTTCCCGCACTATGCCATGCCATGCGAATAAAAAGCGGACCGTAATGTCCATAGTCTGCCGGCCACCATTTTTGCGACTTGGTCATTAGCTTCACAATATCCTTCTTTACAGCCGACAGATTGAGCTTCTTAAACTCCTTCGCATAATTGAACTTCTTGTCCATTGGGTCTGACAGCGAAGAGTTTTGGCGAAGGATGTTTAGCTTCAATTGGTTGGGCCACCAGTCGCGGTTTTGTGTGCCACCGCCAGCACTTTGTTTTAGCGCGCCACCATGAAAAGGGCATTTGCCCGAAGCGTCATTAGTTGTGTTGTTTTCCATTTTTAAAGATTGATTTTTGTTTAATTTTTTTTGTTTGATCCCGCGCTTTTAAGCGGGTATAAATGAATGATTAAAGTGATTTGGTTCAACGCAAATATAAATTCGGGAACATCTTGAGCAACAAATACCTGTTAATAGTTCAAATGATTTCTTTCAGTCGTTCTAAAACATAAAACACAGCAGGGCAGGTTGTGCTATTTTGAAAAGTGATGTTCGGTCGTTCGAAAAACTCTCCGCTGTCGGTATAAGGATAGTTAGCGCAATCGCGCGGGCGCGCTTCGTAAATGCCGCAAAAATTATCGCTGCCCAAAAACGGACAAGGCGATTTCTTCACCACATAATCTCCGTCTTCATCTAAGCGCAGATACTTTTCAATCATATCACCTTGCTTCATGCCAAGGTATTTGGAGATGCGCTCGATGTCGGGCTTCTTAAACCGCGGAGAAATTGTTTTACAGCAGTTGCCGCATTTGAGGCAATCAATTTTTGAAAATGCTTCATCATGCAAATCGGGCAAATGCTTTTCAATGCCGCGCATGCGTTTGGCTCTGTCAAGAAACTGACGATTCTCCTTTTTCTTTTTCTCGGCTTCGTTCTTCCAATTGCTTTCATCAAAATTCATAGCTACGAATTACACGAATCTTTTCCACATCCAACCTTCCATTCTTCCACCATTCCAATTAGAAGTTACATTCGCACCTCAATATGACAAAGCAATTCTCTCCCGTTCCCGCTGTTTTATTGTTGGCTGATGGAACTGTTTTCCACGGCAAATCGATCGGCAAAATCGGAATTACTTCCGGTGAAATCTGTTTCAACACTTCCATGACGGGCTATCAGGAAATTTTTACTGACCCCAGTTACTACGGTCAAATGATAATTATGACCAGCGATCATATTGGTAACTACGGAGTAAAAGCCGATGAGGTAGAATCGAAGAGTGTGAAAATTGCAGGAGCAATTTTTAAAAAATATTCAGCACAAAATTATTCACGCATCAGTGGTGAAAGTTCTTTGCAGGATTGGTTTGAGAAAAATGGGACCGTTGGAATTTCAGATGTAGATACACGCGCGCTAACTATTCACGTGCGCAAAAACGGAGCAATGAACTGCATTATCAGTTCAGAAACTACCGATGTAGAAGTTTTGAAAAAGAAGCTGAGCGAAGTGCCGAGCATGGATGGTTTGGATTTGGCTTTAAAAGTAACTACAACCGAACCCTATTTTTATGGCAATGAAAAATCGAAACTGCGCGTGGCGGTTTTAGATTGTGGCATAAAAGAAAATATTTTAAAGTGCATGACCGACCGTGGTATTTATGCCAAGGTGTTCAATGCAAAAACTTCTTTTAAGGAAATGGAAACGTTTAAACCAAACGGCTATTTTGTTTCTAACGGTCCCGGTGACCCTGCACCAATGGATTATGCGATTAAGACGGTGAAAGAAATTCAGGAAGCAAATAAACCTTTGTTTGGAATTTGTCTCGGACATCAATTGCTGGCTCTCGCTAATGATATTCCTACTCACAAAATGCATCATGGTCATCGTGGGGCAAATCATCCGGTGAAGAATTTAATAAGCGGCTTAAGTGAAATAACTTCACAAAATCACGGCTTCGAAGTTTCGAGAGAAGCAATTGAAAAATCGAAAACGGTTGAAGTAACACACGTAAACCTGAACGATAACACGATTGAAGGAATCCGTATTAAAGGAAAAAAAGCCTTCAGTGTTCAATATCATCCTGAGAGTTCTCCCGGTCCCCACGATTCAAGATATCTTTTTGACGACTTTATAAAAAGCATGAGTTAATGTTTACGTGTTTTTGTGTTTATGTGTTTATGTGTTTATGTAGTTATGGATTAACGTTAACACGTAAACACATAAACACCTTAACACTTGCAGTTCTTCTATCGTCTTGCAACCAGCGTTCCAACCAAATCCCAACCGTTGGCAGTTTAGACTCTTCGGCTATTGCTATGGATACGGTTATGCAAAAAGGTTTTGAGAGTTCTTATGAGTTTCATAAAACTTTAACCGTTCACGAAAAATTAGTTTACGATGTGGTAGGTTATGGTGGTTCTTCTTCTAGAGGTGAGTATGCAATTTTAAGAAGAGGTGTAGACAACAAAGCCGACACAGTAATGAAAGGTAAGCGCGATGGAATTATTGCTGATGCGTTTTTAGCGGACTCAAATAAAAATAAGCGCGAAGAAATTTATGTGGTCATTCAGAATCCGGTACAAATGTCTTTGAAAAAAACGCTTCGATACGAAGACGTGAAACAATAGGGTTCATTTTTTATGTTCGCACCATATTCACTATTTACTATTCACCATTAACTTTTTAAAATGGCACAAATACAAAAAATACACGCACGACAAGTTCTTGATTCGAGAGGAAATCCTACTGTTGAAGTAGATGTAATAACCACAAACGGCACGCTTGGCAGAGCGATTGTACCGAGCGGTGCGAGTACCGGAAAACATGAAGCGGTTGAATTGCGCGATGGCGACAAGAAAAAATATTTAGGCAAAGGAGTTTTGAAAGCAGTGAACAACATCAACACTTCTATTGCGAAGGAAGTTGAAGGCATAAGCGTGTTTGAGCAAAATGCTGTTGACCAAATTATGTTATTGCTCGATGGAACTCCTAACAAAGCAAAGCTTGGGGCAAATGCCATACTTGCAGTTTCTCTTGCTGTAGCAAAAGCTGCTGCTGAAGAATTAGGAATGCCGCTCTATCGTTATGTAGGCGGTGTAAATGCGAACACACTTCCAATTCCGCTCATGAATATTTTGAACGGAGGTGCACATGCCGATAACAAAATAGATTTTCAGGAGTTCATGATTGTACCAACGGGCGCAGATTCCTTTAGTGATGCATTACGCATGGGCGTTGAAGTTTTTCATCATCTCAAATCTGTTTTGAAGAAGAAAAAATATTCAACTAATGTGGGAGATGAAGGTGGCTTTGCTCCTGAAATTGGAAGCAATGAAGAAGCTATTGAAACAGTGCTGGCTGCTATTGAAGCGGCTGGCTACAAACCGGGCAGAGATATTTTCATTGCTATGGATGCTGCTTCTACAGAATTTTACGATGAGAAAGCAAAGGTTTATCACTTCCATAAAAGCAACGGGAAGAAACTGAGCAGCGAAGAAATGGTAAACCACTGGGTTAACTGGTGCAAAAAATATCCGATTGTTTCTATTGAAGATGGCATGGCAGAAGATGATTGGAAAGGTTGGAAACTGCTTACAGAAAAAATTGGCGACAAAGTTCAGATAGTAGGCGATGATTTATTTGTAACCAACGTAAATCGTTTGCAAAAGGGGATTGATGAAAAAATTGCGAATTCAGTTTTGGTGAAGGTGAATCAAATTGGTTCGTTGACAGAAACTATCAATGCCGTTACGCTTGCACAACGCAATTCTTATACATCGGTGATGAGTCACCGCAGTGGAGAAACGGAAGATGTAACCATTGCAGACCTTGCCGTGGCTCTAAATTGCGGACAAATTAAAACCGGTTCTGCATCGCGCACCGATAGAATTGCAAAATACAATCAGCTCCTCCGTATTGAAGAAGAACTAGGACCAATGGCTTACTATCCGGGAAGAAAGTTTAAGTATTTGAGATAAACATCAAGTTTGCTTCATTTTTCAAATCTGTTTCAGGATCAGAATATCAGCAAAAGTTGTTTTTAGGATTGTGTGACACTGCCTATGTGTTGAAAACCTGTGCAAAAGATAAGCCTCCCTTCGTGCGTTTGGTAAAACCTTTTCCTGCTTCATCCGTAAGCCTGTATTATAAGGAGGAACATGACCATGAAGCAGCTCGACCCAAACAGAAATTACACTCAAAAAATAAAAATCTTACAAGGATTTTCTTGTGAGTTACGGAAGGCTTTTTTGCTTCTGTTTATTTCAACGGTTTCATTCCTTTCTATTCAAGCGCAGGTAGCGGTTGTTCAAAACGCTAACTCGCAAACGTTGGCGCAATTACTGGCAGGTCCAGGTGTTTCTATCACAAACTATACGCTTACTTGCAGTGCAAACGGAACCGGTACATTCAACAACGTAAGCTCGAATATTGGAATGCCGGGTGGTGTAGTAATGTCAACGGGTAGAGTAACCAATGTACCGCAAACAGCCACTAACTTTGCTTCCTCTTCTTTTACTGCATCAGGCGATGCGCAACTTTCTACTTTAACTACGGGCACAATTTACGACCCATGTGTGTTGGAATTTGATATTGTTCCGCAAGGGCCGCTGTTGAAATTCGATTATGTTTTTGCATCGGAAGAATATCCTGAATTTGTTTGCTCACCTTACAACGATGTGTTTGGATTTTTTATTTCGGGCCCAAACCCCGGTGGTGGAAATTATGCCAGCAAAAATTTAGCAACTATTCCAGGCGGTACTTTGCCTGTTGCAATTAATACAGTAAACGGAGGAACTTCGGGAACTTATGGTGGCACAACTTGGAATTCTTCTAACTGTCCTTCGCTTACAAACACGGCTTACTATCGCAACAATCTTTCACCCGTTAATACAAATATTGTTTACGATGGAATGACTACTGTATTAACTGCTACTGCATCGGTGGTTCCTTGTCAGGTTTATCATTTAAAAATTGCCATTGCCGATGTGGCTGATAGAATTTATGATTCAGGAGTTTTTCTTTCAGCTTATTCCTTTACGTCAAATCCTGTTTCTGTTTCTGCCATTTCTGCATTGGACTACGCAGGATTTTCTTCGGCTTACGAAGGTTGTGTTGGCGGAACTTTTACACTTACACTTTCGCAAATTCAAACCGTAGATGTTTATGTAAATCTTTCGATTACCGGCAATGCTACTAACGGAAGTGATTACACAGCTATTCCATTAGTAGTGATGATTCCAGCCGGTCAATCTTCTGTAGCTATTGATTTAAATCCGCTGGTTGATGGAATTACGGAGCCTGCAGAAACGGTAACACTTGCAACGCTCGATCCTTGTACAGGTGCAGTTTCATCAAGTGCAACTATTACTATACGCGATGATATACCCGCAACAATTACTGCAAGCGATACCACTTTATGTTTAGGTCAATCAACACAATTGATTGCAAGCGGAGGAGTTACTTATTCGTGGAGTCCTGCACTTGGTTTGAGCAATGCAAACATTAGAAATCCGATTGCTACTCCTGCGGTAACTACAACTTACACTTGCTCTATGACCTTTGGTGCTTGCGTAAAAACAGTTTCGCAAACTGTTTATGTGAGTCACCCAACACTCGCTACCACTGTTTCTCCGGCAGCATCCATTTGCAACGGAGGAACAATTCTAATTTCTGCTTCACCAACAAATGGAATTTTGCCTTATAGTTATTTATGGAGTAATGGAAATACTACTCCAAACATTACAGCAGTAGCGGGAGGAACTTATTCGTTGACTGCAACCGATGCTTATGGTTGCACAGCAAACGCTTCGCAAACAATTTCCATTGCCAATTTGAATGTGAGCGGAACCAGCACAAACGTTTCGTGCATTGGTGGAACCAATGGAGGAATTGATATTACTGTTACCGGAACAAACGCGCCCTTCACTTATAACTGGGGCGGTGGAATTGTTTCGCAGGACAGAACAAATATTGTTGCGGGCACTTACACCGTAACGGTGAGCAATACCGTTGGATGTTCGGTAACAGCTTCATATACTATTACGCAACCTGTTTCTAACCTTACGAGTACTGCAACAAACGTTTCTGTTTCGTGCAATGCGGGAAACAATGGAAGCATAAATCTTACACCAAATGGTGGAGTTTCGCCTTACACATTTGCCTGGAATAACGCAGCATTAACGGAGGACATCAGCAACTTAAGCGCAAATACTTATTCGGTTACCATTACAGATTTTAATGGATGTAGCACAACACGAAGTGTAGTGATTACACAACCAACAGCTATTACAACTTCTGAAACTCATGTGAACGGAAATTGTTTTGGAGCAAGCAATGGTTCAATTGATTTAACCGTAAGTGGCGGCACAGGTGCTTACACTTACAACTGGAGCAACAGTGGAAGCACACAGGATGTTTCTTCACTTGCATCAGGAAATTATACCGTTACTGTTGCCGATGCAAACAGTTGCACGGTTTCAAGAAGCATAAACATTTCTCAGCCAACTGCAATTACTGTTGCACCAACTGCAACTAATCCTTCTTGTTTCGGAAGTACGAATGGTTCAATCAATTTAGTGGTGAGCGGAGGAAGTTCTCCATATACTTTTGCATGGAGTAACAGTGCTACTGCACAAAATATTTCTTCAATCGCAAGTGGAACGTTTACAGTAACCGTTTCAGATGTGAATACTTGCACCGCTACGGCAACAGCAACTCTAACGCAACCAACTGTGTTGAGCGCATCAACTACACAAACAAATGTTTCATGCAACGGAGGAAACAACGGAACAATCAATTTAACTGCTACAGGCGGAACCAGTCCATACGCTTACAACTGGGGCGGTGGAATCGTAACACAAAACAGAACGTCACTTAACGTAGGAACTTACAACGTAACGGTGACTGATAACAAGAGTTGCACGGCAACTGCTTCTGCAATTATTATACAACCAACTGCTCTTGCTATTTCAAACACAGCGACAAATGTTTCGTGCAACGGAGGAAGCAACGGAGCAATTGATATTACGGTAAGCGGAGGAACAACTCCTTATACTTATAACTGGACTGGTGCAATTACTACAGAAGACAGAACGAATCTTGCCATTGGAACTTATAACGTAACGGCAACTGATAATCGCGCGTGCACCATTGCAACATCGGTGAGCATTACACAGCCAACTTCACTTTCATTTTCACAAACGCATGCAAATAACATTTGTAACGGTGGAGCTAACGGAAGTATAAATGTTACCATCAACGGAGGAACTTCTCCTTATACTTATAACTGGGGTGGTGGAATTGTTACACAAAATAGAACAACTCTTTCAGCAGGAACTTACAATGTAACTGCAACAGATAACAACGGATGCAGTGTTACAGGTTCTGCAACAATCACTCAACCGATCGCTATAAATATTTCGCAAGCTGTTATAGATGCTACCTGTGCTCCGGGAAATAACGGAGCTATTACACTTACTGTAAGTGGTGGAGCTTCTCCTTATACATTTAACTGGGGCGGTGGTATACTTACACAAAACAGAACTTCACTTTATGCAGGAACTTATACCGTAACTGTTACCGATAATGTTGGCTGCACTTCATCAAAATCAATTTCAGTTTCACAGCTGGGAACCGGAATTACACTCTCCGCAGCTAATACAAATGTTTCATGCAACGGAGGAAACAACGGAGCGATTGATGTAACGATTGTAGGCGGAACTGCACCTGTAACTTATAACTGGGGCGGAGGAATTAATACACAAGACAGAACAACACTTACTGCAGGAACATATTCTGTTACAGTGACCGATGGTTTAGGATGCTCGGCAATTTCAAACAGCAACATTACTCAGCCAACTGCTATTTCAGTTTCAGCAACGGCAACAAATATTTTATGCAACGGTGCAAACACAGGCGCAATAAATATTTCTGCCACTGGCGGAACAGGAGCATTCAGTTATAACTGGGGCGGAGGAGTTGTTACACAAAACAGAACAGCACTTGCTGTCGGAACTTATACGGTTACGGTTACTGATGCAAATCTTTGCACAGCCGCTTTATCATCTACCATTGCACAACCCGCTGCTGCAATTATTCTTTCAACCACAAACATTAGTGTTTCTTGTTTCGGGGGAAATAACGGAAGTGTAACATTAAGTGCAAGTGGTGGCATAGGTGCTTATTCATTCAATTGGAGCAATGGAAGTATTTCGCAAAATCTTTCGAACGTAATTTCAGGAACTTACACAGTTACTGTAAGCGATGCGAATAGTTGCACTGCTACAACATCTTCAGTTGTTACGCAACCTGTTTCTGCACTTTCAACTGTTTTGTCACCAACAAATATTTTATGCAATAGTGCAAACACGGGCGCAATAAATAATGCAGTAAGCGGAGGAACATCGCCTTACACATTTGTGTGGAACGATGGCATTACTGCGCAAAACAGAACCTCATTTGCAGCAGGAACATACAGCGTAACGGTAACCGATAACAAATTGTGTTCGGCAAGTTCAACTGCAACAATTATTCAACCCTCTGCTATCAGCATTTCACCTGTAGTAAACAACATTAGTTGCAACGGAGGAAACAACGGAGCAATTACTTTAACTGTTACAGGTGGAACTGGCGCATACAGTTTCAATTGGGGTGGGGGAATAATTACGCAAAACAGAACTTCACTTTCTGTAGGAACATATACTGTAACAGTTACCGATGCAAATCTTTGCACAGCAACTTCATCTTCAATAATTACTCAACCAAGCACTCTTACACTAACACTTAATTCAGGAACGAGTGTTTGTGCAAATGCAACAGGAACAGCAACAGCAGTGTTGAACAATTCAGGAACTGCTCCTTACAATTATGCTTGGTCAAATGGAGGAGCGAATTCACAAAATCAAAATGGTTTAGCTCCGGGTAATATTTCAGTAACCGTTACTGATGCGAATAGTTGCAGCATAAGTAGTTCGGTACTTGTTGGATTGAGTGGCAATAACACCAACGCCAACTTTACATTCACAGGAAATTTATGCGCACCAAATGCAACAGTGAACTTTACTCACACAGGTAGCAATGGATTGACTTCTCAGTTTTGGGATTTTGGAAATGCTGGGGCTACAGCAAGCACACCAACTGCTTCTTACACTTATCCTTCAGCCGGAACTTACAATGTAAATCACGTAGTGTATAGAGGATTCTGTGCAGATTCAATAGTGAAAGTAGTTACGATTAAAAACTCTCCGGTAATTGCACCAACAGTAACAAACGTTCTTTGCAACGGAACAAGCAATGGCTCAATTACACTTGCTGTTTCAAGCGGAACAACTCCTTATGCTTTTAACTGGGGCGGAGGAATAATTACACAAAACAGAACTTCACTTGCACCGGGAAATTATTCAGTAACCGTTACGGATGCATCTCCTTGCTCTGCAACATTTACTACTACCATTACTGAACCAACAGTTCTTACAGTTACAAACTCGAACACTAACGTTACTTGTAGTGGTGGAAACAACGGAGCAATAAACTTAACGGTAACAGGTGGAACAGGTGCTTACACTTACAATTGGGGCGGTGGAATTGCAACACAAAACAGAACTGGATTAATAGGAGGAACTTACACAGTAACGGTAAGTGATGCAAATGCTTGTAGCAGTGTCAATAGCATTTTACTTTATCAGCCGAATGCTATCAGTTTAGTTACATCGGTTACCAATATTTTGTGCAATGCACAAAATAACGGAGCAATTGATTTAACCGCAATAGGCGGAACTGGTGCTTATGCGTACAACTGGGGCGGTGGAATTATTTCTCAAAATAGAACAAATCTTACAGCAGGAAATTACAGTGTAACAGTAAACGATGCAAACAATTGCACGGCAACAATTGCAGCCACCGTTACACAACCTTCAACTCTTTCAACAACACTTTCGACTTCAAATATTTCTTGTTTTAGTGGAAATAACGGAAGCATTACTTCATCAACTACAGGTGGAAATTCTCCTTACAATTATTTGTGGAACGATGGAAACGTGAACGCCAATCGTTCATCGTTAAACGCAGGAACTTATTCGGTGACGGTGAGCGATGCGAATGCTTGTTCAGTTTCTGAAACCACAATTGTTGCACAACCTGCTACTGCCGTTAGTGTAAATGTGGTAAGCGCAAGCACATTGAATTGCTACGGAAATAACAACGGCACCATAAATATTTCTGCCGGTGGTGGAGTACCTGCTTACACTTATCTGTGGGGCGATGGAAGCAGTTTGCAAAACAGAACGAACATGCTTGGTGGTTCTTACTTCGTAACTGCCACTGACCAAAACGGTTGTTCTGCTGCAACAAGTGCAAGCATCACACAACCTTCTGCTCCGCTAAGTATTGATGCCATGATTGCAACAAATGTTCTTTGCTACGGAGCAGCAACAGGAGCAATTACAACAACTGTAAGCGGAGGAACCTCTCCTTATACTTACAATTGGGGCGCAGGAATTACAACACCGAACAGAACAAACATTGCAGCTGGAACTTACATTGTAAGTGTTACTGATAATAATGGATGCAGTGCATCTTCTTCAGCTACTATTACTCAACCTGCTTCTGCGGTTTCCGTTTCAACAGTTGTAACTTCCACAACGTGTAATGGTGGAAGTAACGGTGCAATTGCAACAAGTATCAGCGGAGGAATTTCTCCTTATGCATTTAACTGGGGCGGAGGAATTACTTCACAAAACAGAACGAATCTCATAGCAGGAATTTATAACGTGGTAGCAACTGATTCAAATAATTGCACGGCTTCAGCTTCTGCAACGGTAACACAACCCAATGCAGTTTCGCTTTCTACCGGTGTAACAAATGTTTCGTGCAACGGTGGAAACAACGGAGCCATCAACTTAAATGTAATTGGTGGAACTTCTGGATACACATACAACTGGGGAGGTGGAATTACTTCGCAAAACAGAACGAATCTGGTTGCTGCTGCTTATGCAGTTACTGTTACCGATGCAAACGGTTGCGCTGCTGCAACATCTGCAAACATTAGTCAGCCAACTGCACTAAGTGCAACAACTGTTACAGGCCAGGTTTCGTGCTATGGTGGAAGTAATGGAACAGTCACAGTGACAGTAAATGGTGGAATGGTTCCGTATACTTTTTTATGGAATGGAAGCCCGGGTCAGCAAAGCATCAGCAATATTCCGGCAGGAAATTATTCGGTTACGGTAGTTGATTATAATAATTGCACCACAGCGGTGAACGTAAATATTACGCAGCCAACACAAATTGTGACAACAACTTCAGTTACAAATGTGCCGTGTAATGGTGGAAACAACGGTGCTATTAGCTTGAGCGTGAATGGAGGAACACCCGGTTATACTTACAATTGGGGCGGTGGAATTATTTCGGCAAACAGAACGAATCTTATAGCAGGAAATTATCCGGTGACGATTACCGATAATAATTTGTGCACAGTAGCAACATCAGCAACTATTACGCAGCCGAGTCTTGCGCTATCAGCGGTTGCATCAGCAACAAATGTATTGTGCAATGGTGGAAACACAGGAGCTATAAATCTTACTGTAAACGGAGGAACTTCTCCTTATAGCTACAACTGGGGTTCAGGAATTATTTCGCAAAACAGAACAAATCTTTTAGCTGGAAATTATTCAGTAACAATTACTGATGCAAATAGTTGTTCTGCTTCGCTCTCAAAAATAATTACACAACCAACAGCAATTGCAATTGCAGAAACTCATGTGAATGCAATTTGCAACGGTAACATGACCGGCTCAATAGATATTACAACCACAGGCGGCACAGGAAATTATTCTTACAACTGGAGCAATGGTTACAACACCGAAGACCTTGCTGCAATTCTTGCCGGAAATTATTCAGTGACAGTAAGCGATGCTAACTCTTGTACTGTTGTAAAATCAATTGCTGTTACTCAGCCAACTGCTATCAGTATTGGTTTGAACTACAACAACGTTAGTTGCAATGGCGGAAACAATGGCAATATTGATTTGACTGTATCAGGAGCGGTTGCCCCTTATGTTTACCTATGGAATACCGGTGCTGCTACACAAGATCTTCAAAGTATTGTTGCAGGAAATTATTCAGTAACTATTCATGATGCGAACAATTGCGTTGCAAATGCAAACGTAAACGTTACTCAGCCAATTGGACTGGTGGTAGTCACCAACACGCATACCGATGTTAGTTGTAACGGTGGGAACAATGGAAGCATTGATATTTCAATTGTGGGCGGAACATTCCCTTTTGTTTATCAATGGAGCGATGGAGGAAATACAGAAGACAGAACTTCTCTTTCGGCAGGAACATATAGCATTACCGTTAACGACCAAAACAGTTGCGCGGTGAGCCAGCCGATTGTTATTACTGAACCAACTGCAATTTCAGTAACGCTTACGCCAATTGATGTTATCTGCAATGGAAACACAAACGGAAGTATTTCATCGGTTGTAAGTGGTGGAGTTACAAACTACAATTATCAGTGGAGCAATTCAGCAAGCACAGTTAGTATCAATAATATTTTAGCCGGAAATTATTCGCTCACACTAACCGATGCAAACAGTTGTTCGGTAGTTCGCTCGGCAATAATCAATCAGCCAACTGCTCTTGTTATCAGCAATTCAAAAACAGATGTTTTATGTAATGGCGGAAGCAACGGAGCAATAGATGTAACAACAACTGGCGGAACAACTCCTTACAATTATCATTGGAATGGAGGAGGAGCAAGTGAAGATTTAAACGGAGTGGTTGCAGGAAATTATTCGGTTAGTGTTTACGATTCACATAATTGTTCGGCAACAAGTTCTGCCATCTTAATTCAGCCAGCTGCTCTTCAATTAGCTATGGCAAAAACAGACCCGCTTTGTAATGGTGCAAACAATGGCGCTATAAACACAACAGTAAATGGTGGTGTTCCTCCAATGAATTATTTATGGAATACAGGCGCGCATGATGAAGATCCAAATCAATTACCTGCGGGAACCTACACGGTAAGTGTAACCGATAGTCACGGTTGTGTGGTGAGTGGTTCTCAAAATTTAGTGATGCCTGCTTCTCTTATTTTATCTGAAACGCATACAGATGCAAGTTGCAATGCATCCTCTAACGGAACTATTTCGGTTGTAGTAGCAGGCGGAACTTCTCCTTTCGTTTATAAATGGAATAATTCAGCAAGCACATCTGTAATTTCAAATCTTGTAGCTGGATCTTATGGTGTTACTGTGAACGATGCAAACGGATGCGGTGCTTTGCTTAATGCAATTACAATTTCACAACCTGCATTTTTAGGTGTGGCAGTTACCGCAACTGATGTGGCATGCTTAGGTGCTCACAACGGAACAGTGAATGCGAGCATTAACGGTGGAACTACTCCTTACAACTATCACTGGAACAACGGAGCAACCACCGAAGATTTAGCAAACGTAATTGCAGGAACTTATCGCTTGACAATTACAGATGCGAATGGTTGCACACAAATTGCTAACGCGCTCATCAACACACTTCCTCAATTGAGTGTGAACGGCACTGCTGACCAATTGCCTTGCACTAATGCCACAGGAGGAATCAATGTAACAGTGAACAATGGCTCGGCTCCTTACACCTTTCATTGGAGCAACGGAGAAACTACAGAAGATTTGAGCGATGTTCATTCAGGAATTTACGGTGTAACAATTCAAGATGCAAATGGTTGTCCGTTCGATACTTCGTTTACAATTATCAATTTGAATTCCTTCAACGTAAATGCAAGCGGTGGTGGAACTATTACACTTGGTGCAACTTCAGAACTACATGTAACAAGTACTGGTTCACCACAAACAACTTATTCTTGGACTCCCGTTTTCGGAATGAACTGCACTACTTGCAATGATGTAACGGTTCAACCAGGGCAAACAACTTTATATACCGTTGTAGGAATGGACATCAATGGCTGCGAAGCGCAGGATACTATTACTGTAAATGTGATAGAAGATCACACCATCTTTACTCCAAATGCTTTCACACCGAATGGTGATGGCAACAACGATTACTTCGAGTTGTTCGGGAACAAAGCAGGAATCAAGAAATTCAACATCATGATTTTTGACCGTTGGGGCGAGAAAGTTTTCGAATCGGAAGAAACTGATTTCAAATGGGATGGTGTTTACAAAGGAGAATTGTTGCAACCTTCAGTTTGTGTGTATGTAATGAAAGCAGTTTTCTTAGATGGTCACAACGAAAAAATATATAAAGGAAGTTTGACGATTCTCAGATAAGTGTTTTCAATTCCGAAGTTCAAGTACTTCTTTCCAGCTTTTGCGAATCAACTCTACGCTCCATTTCAAAATAACGAGCGCGCCAAACAGCGCTAGAATTGAATCGAGAATTTTTAAATCGAAATATTTTATAGCGAGTAAAGAGATAATCGCAAACACACTTAACACCACATCACTCAACACATGCAGATACGCTGCCTGTAAATTCACATCGGTTTTTTCTTCTTCGCGATGAAGAAAAAAAGCACTTGCGCCATTCACCACTACTGCAATAACAGCCACCAATAAAGTTTCAAAAGTTACATCGGTCTTTACATCAAAAAAACCTTTCACCGATTCGTAAATCATGCCCAAGGTTATAAGTAACATGATTACCGCACTGGCAAAACCGCTGAGCGAAATAACCTTGTGCTGTTGAGCGTGAGTAATTTCATTTTTGTGGCGTAGAATATAGAAGTAAGCGCTCCACGCCAGCAATAACACGAGCACATGACTCAACATGTGCCAGCCATCCATCATCAGCGTTTTTGAATTGGCGGTGTAACCAAAATACAATTCGAGCAACATGGTGCAGAATGATATAATAACCACAATACGGGTGCTGCGTTCGTTAGCGTGTATGTGATAGTGAGAGTGGTCGTGATGATGCTCGTGAGCCATAAGTAGGTTTCAAAGAAATAAATTTTAAACAACGAAGCAGCTATTATTGAAAATTTTGGAAAGAGATTTTATGTTTGCGCCTCGTTTTTAAAAACGACTCTGTAGCTCAGCAGGTAGAGCATCCCGACTTTTGTCGGGAGGGTCGAAGGTTCGAGAGGAGTTAAAAAGAAGTAGAAGTAAATGACTCGGTAGCTCAGCTGGTAGAGCAAATGACTCTTAATCATTGGGTCGAGAGTTCGATCCTCTCCCGGGTCACAAAATGACAAAGGGTTTCGCATACGCGAAGCCCTTATTTTTTGCCCAAAAGTGATTTCGTAACTCAGGTGTAGAGCATCCCGATTTTTTATCGGGAGGGTCGTGGGTTCGATCCCCACCGGGGTCACAAAAAAGCCTCCTCAGGGAGGCTTTTTTTATTTTAGCCGAAATTTCATTTCATGTTCCCCATCAGCGGAAATCAACTCACACAACTCATTCCCCAAAAGCCGCCTTTTGTTTTTATTGATTCGTTGAACGAAGTGACGAAGAATAAATGCATCACCACGTTCACGTTTAAAGCCGATAATGTTTTATGCGAAAACGGTAAGCTAATGTTAGCGGGACTGTTAGAGAACATGGCGCAAAGTGCGGGCTGCAAAATGGGTTATGAAGACTTTACCGAAAACAAAAAGAGCAGACGCGGTTTTATTGGCGAGGTAAAAAACTTTTCGGTTTCGCGGTTACCGAATGTTGGTGAGCAATTGACTACCGAAATAACGATTGAAGGAAAAGTTTTTGGTTCGGTTACACTTATTGCCGGAAAAGTGTTTGTAGGCAGCGAAAAAATTTCTTCGTGTAATATGAAAGTGTTCTTTGAGCCCGAAGAAGAAATTAAACATTAAGGACATTAAGAACACTAAGAAAATTTTTGCATTTGTATTCTCAATGCCCTTAATGTCCTTAATGGTAAAAATCATACCCTCTCCACCAACATAAAACTATGCTGCAAACCCTGATAATTATTGTAAATCAAAATGCGGTTAAACGCTGTGGCTGAGTTTTTCTTGATAAAGTGCTGCGGCAATTTTTGGTTTTGCAAAACATAAGTCGAAAGCCATACTGCAAGTGCTGACACAGTTTGAAACTCACCAAACGCGTGTTTGAATCTTGCCACCGTTGTTTCTTCTCCCATTAAACTTTCAGCAGCGGTGTAATATTTCAACAAACGATTATCTCCGTTTTCGCCTTGCAGGAACAAATCAACTTCTCCCGGATTTTCTTTCAGAAATAAATTCAACTGCTCTTTCACAAAGTTTTCATCTAAGCTGTTGAGCATTTTCAAACCTGTAAGTTTTGCTTTGGCGCCTTCGCTTTTGTTACTCACGATAAACATTGCCGCGCCTTCACCCGGTAGTGTTCCTGTTGCATTGCCTGTGTATAAATCAGCATTTGAAACAACATCATGACGATACCAACCCGCGAGTGAAACCAAGCGGTGGTTCTTCACCGATATTTCATCCACTCCGCCAATCAAATAACTGTGGTCCGGATTTTCTTTCAGCAACATCGCAGCATCCAGTACTACATTTTCAAATGCATGTCCGCGGTGAACGTGCGTGGCATTGTAACCGTGATTCACCGTAATCATTCCCACCATTCCTGCAATGGCATTGTAAGTGCTTTGCACAAAAGCAGTAGGCGTTAATCTTCCTTCTTCATAATCATGAATCTGATTAAGGAACATAATACTGTCTTCTATTCCTCCGTTAGCTGTTCCAATCAGTAATCCGTTCACCTTATTTGTAGCAAGCAATTTCATGCAGGTACCTACACCCATGCGCAACGCACGACCCATTCTTCTCAATTGCCCCAACGGAACATTCTCATACTTCGGCTCAATGGCAGGCACCAGATTGTTTTCTATCGGCTTTAAATCTTCGAGGTCAACATCGTTGAATGTTGGCTGATGGCTGATGCAGGAAGATTGATGGATGTAAAACACAGGCTTTCTGAGTAATGTTTAGTTATAAGTGATTAGTACCGCAAATTAATTTTGAGTAGCGAATTGGATAAATGGAATGATGGATGATTGGAATACAAAACTGCATTTCACATCCACTATTCCACCATTCCATCATTCCATTTTCCATTATGTTTTTGAGAAAATTAGTGATGAACAATTTCCTCCAAAGCCAAACGAATTACTCATCACATGTTCCAGATTCATTTTCGTGTATTCCGTAACAGGAGTTAAGCCCGTTGTTTCAATCGTTTTTTCAAAACGCAGATTCGCATAAACTTCCTGATGCATTAAATTCAAAATGCAATACACCGCTTCAATTGCTCCTGCTGCTCCAAGCGTGTGACCTGTGTTTGATTTCGTACTCGCAAACGCAGGAACCTTTTCAAACAAACGTTTCATGGCAACACTTTCTTTCTCATCGTTGTTCTCGGTGGCGGTACCGTGTGCGTTTACAAAACCAATTTGTTCAGGTTTCAGTTTCGCCACTTCCAACGCTTCCTTCATAGCTAAATACGGACCATCACCATTATCCGACAACGAGGATGGGTGAAACGCATCATTCGTATTTCCCCAGCCACTTACTTCGGCATAAATCTTTTTTCCTTTAGCATCTTCTTCTTTTTCCAAAACCAAAAACGCAGCACCTTCACCTAAGTTCAAACCCGAGCGCTCGGCATCAAAAGGTTTGCAGAGCGTAGAAGAAAGAATGCCCAATGAATTAAAACCGTTGATGGTAAACTTCGCCAGCGAATCGGTTCCGCCAACAATAGCGCGTTTCGCAAAACCGTTTTTAATCAGCCGCGCACCATAAGCAATCGCATTCGCGCTCGAAGAACAGGCGGTGTTGAACGTGTTCACCACACCGCCAATTTTGTAACGCTGCTGAATATACATGTTCACCGTGCCCAGGTTATAACTCGAAATATATTCCGAGCCCACCTCATTTTTGTTGGCATCGAGGTAAAGGTTTTCGCTTTCGCTCATGCCGCCAATCGTGTTGCCGTTAATCAAAGCGGTATCGCTGCTTTGCAATTCTTCTGCGCTCAATCCTCTGTCTTCAATCGCCTGCACAAATGCATGAAGCGCAAGCAGCGTAGTGCGCGTAACCCCTTTCGTGGTTACACCCAGTTGCTGTTTCAAATCTTCGTTGGTAATTTTTATTTCGCCAAACTTGAGCAGCGTGGCATAGCGGGTAGCAAATAATTCGAGCGATGAAAGACCACACTTACTTGCTTGCAATGCCGCACAATTTTCGGCTACAGAGTTTCCGATTGGGCTGATGATGCCAATGCCGGTAACTACAATTTTGCTCATGCTTTTTCTTCTGCTGCCTTGGCTGCTCTTCCTTTTTCTATAAAGTCCATCATCGAATTAATCGTCTGCAAAATCTCGCGTCCGTCTTTCGGGTTTTCAATTTTCAAACCGTATTCGCGCTCCATCATCACCACCATCTCAATCGAATCAATCGAGTCGAGCCCGAGCCCCTCTCTAAACATCGGCATATCATCCGTAATCTCTTCGGGCGTTACATGAAGAAGATTCAAATACTTAATGATATGCTGTTTCAGTTGTAATTTTTCTTGCTCTCTGTCCATGCCGCAATGATAAAAAATTATAAGGGAAGAAGGATTCGCGTAAGTTTAAAGGGCGATCACCCCACTAAAATATTCTGTGCCGCTAATTTTGAGAGCGTAATTTTTCTTTTCTTACCCAGTTGCACAACGAAAGAATTATCAAACTCAATTACTTCCGAAATTTCGATAGAAGTGCCGAGGTGAATTTGCAATGAATCTAAATGCTGTAGAAGTTTAGATGAACTGTCCTTAACGCCCACTACTTTTCCCTTCTCGCCTACTTTCATTTTTGAAAGTAAAACTTGTTTCACTTGTTTAATATTTCCGGAGGCATCAGGAATAGGGTCACCGTGCGGGTCAAACTCTGGATAGCCCAAAAACTTATCGAGTTTGTCAATCATTTCTTCGCTGCGAATGTGCTCGAGTTGTTCAGCAATGTCGTGAATCTTATCCCAACTGTAACCAAGTTTTTCCACCAAAAAAACTTCCCACAAACGATGCTTACGTACAATTGATTTTGCAATTTTATCGCCTTCGTTTGTTAATCGAACTCCTTGATATTTTTCGTAAGTGATAATTTTCTTCTGTTTCAACTTCTTGAGCATATCTGTGACAGATGCGGCAGTTGCATTAACCGAGCGCGCAATATCATTGGTAGAAATGGTCTCATCACCATCTTCCGAAAGATGGAAAATGGACTTGATATAGTTCTCTTCTGTAGATGTAAAACTCATTTGCTATTCATTTTCAAATTTTCGAATTCTTGAATTTTCAAATTTGCTATTCGCTTTTTGCCCCTCTCACCATTATTTCAATGGCATCCCACTGCTCAGGAGTTACAGCCTCGAACATGTTGAATTCACCGGCACCCTGCAACCATTCGCCACCGTCAATAGTTACCACTTCGCCATTTACATATGCCGAGAAATCGGAAATGAGATAACCGGCAAGGTTGCACAACTCCTGATGTTCTCCAGCTCTGCGCAAGGGCACTTTGTTTTTCATTTCAAATTGTTCTCTGAATACTCCTGGAACTAATCTATCCCAG
Source organism: Bacteroidota bacterium (assembly GCA_947479455.1). Lineage (GTDB taxonomy): Bacteria > Bacteroidota > Bacteroidia > Chitinophagales > LD1 > Bog-950. The sequence goes on along the minus strand of CANJZE010000002.1, from coordinate 77,917 downwards.
GCACCTTTAGTCGGGAATGGGCCGGGTGCAATTGCATTTGTGCGAATGCCGTATTTAGCCCACTCCACTGCCAGAGAACGTGTCATTGCAAGCACGCCAGCTTTTGCACAAGCACTTGGAACCACATAAGCAGATCCTGTCCACGCATAAGTAGTTACAATATTCAAAACAGTTTTGTTGGTCTGCTTTTCTTTAATCCAATGTTTGCCCAAAGCGAGTGTGCAATTGTAAGAACCGCGCAAAACAATATCTACCACCGTATCAAACGCGCGGTTCGATAAACGTTCGGTAGGTGAAATAAAATTTCCCGCTGCGTTATTAATGAGCGTATCTACACTTCCAAATTTTTTCACCGCTTCTGCCAACGTGTTTTCTACTTCGGCATATTTGCGCACATCGCATTGCACCGCCAGTACCTGCCCGCCAGTTTCAGTCATTAACTCTTCGGCAGTTTTTTGCAACACTTCTATTTTTCTGCTGGTAATAACAACGTTGGCGCCCAACTGCAAAAAGTATTTACTCATACTTTTACCAAGCCCTGTTCCACCGCCTGTAATTAAAATTGTTTTTCCTTTTAGTGCACCGTCTTTAAGCATTCCATCTGTGTAAGCCATGTTTTTGATTTAAGATTTAAAATTTAAGAATTAAGGTTTAATACTGATTGGTGTTAAGTAGAACAAGCGTGCATGCTTCTTCCGATAAAATTCCATTAGCCTGAGCAATCTTTTCAAGTTCGCTATTTTCTGCACCCGGATTGAAAATTATTCTTCTTGGTTTAGCTGCAACAATTTTTTCATAATACTGTTTTTGGTGTTCCTGACTTAAGTAAACGGTAACGGTATCAATTTTATCATCAACGGTAAAAGAGTGCTTAATTTTTACTTCATCAATGCTCCCTTCATCGCGTCCCACAGCAATCACTTCATGTTGGTAAACGCGCAATAATTTTACAGCCCGGTTTGAATAGCGAGAAGGATTAAGAGAAGCGCCAAGCACAAGTGTCTTCATGTAGTTGTGTTATCAACAAATGTATTTAAAACGAAGAAATAAAAGTGAAACTCAAAATTACATTCGCATCCATACTATGAAAAACTTGGTGTTTACAACAGAAGAAATTCTACCACACGATTTTGTAAAAAGCGAAGTGCTTAAATCTCCCGAGCTTATACTGCGTAGAAAAGATAATCTTTATATGGCTCTTATTTTGGGTAGAAATTACAATAAGCTGGCTAGGCTCTTTGTGCTTACTACAGAGGGAAAAAAGCAAATTGAAGGAGTAGTTCTTGCACTTACTGAGGAGTATGTTATTCTAAAAGGAGGAACAAAAATTCCGGTTTGTTGTGTCGAAGAGATACACATCTACTAAACTGAATTCGTACTCCTAAACAGTATCGAAATTATACAAGCTGCAGCTGGTAACTTTTTTAACACACGGTCGTAAACGCAATCACAAGCTATTTTATGACCAATACACAAGCGAAAAAAATTGAAAAGGAACAATTGAGAGAATGTGCTTTTAGAAAACCAAGCGAACGCTCAACCGAGCATGAAATGCGTGAACGAAATCGAAGACTTTATTTAGCCATGCTCATGGGAAATAATTTTGAGAGCAAGGCGAAAATTGTTTTCAATACGCTTGAAGGCTACAAGGAAGTTTTTACAACCGTGTGGGCTACTACCGAAAAATTTATTTTACTGAAAGGAGGAATACATATTCCCATTGAGGCTATTGCCCATGTAGAAGTGGAGCACATTTCTACAACAAAACAGTTACCGGATTTTCTAACGTATTATTAAGCGACTGCAAAAATTTTGCACCGGTGGCTCCATCCACCACGCGATGGTCGCAACTTAATGTCACTTTCATTTTACTCGCAATTTTTATTTCGCCATTGACTACCGAAGGTTCCTGACGTATTGCGCCTATAGCCAGTATGCAAGCATCGGGCGGATTGATAATGGCAGTAAATTCTTCGATACCGAACATACCAAGGTTAGAAATAGTGAACGTGTTGCCTTCCATTTCTGCTGGCAATAATTTTTTAGCACTTGCTTTTTTAGCCAATAATTTTGTTTCAGTTGAAATTTGTTGCACGGTTTTCCCATCAGCAAATTTTAGTACAGGAACTAACAAACCATCTTCCACAGCTACTGCTATACCAATATGAATATGATCGTAGTAGCGAATGGTATCGCCTAACCATGAACAATTCACATTTGGATTTTGACGAAGTGCAATGGCTACCGCTTTAACAACAATATCATTGAAAGAAATTTTTGTGGGTAAAACATTATTGAGTTGTGTACGGATAGAAACTGCATTATCCATATTAATGTCTAGAGTCAAATAGAAATGTGGAGCACTGTTTTTACTCTCGAGTAATCGCTTGGCAATTGTTTTGCGCATTTGACTTACACGCACATCGCGTGAATTTTCTTTTCCGGTGAACGAATGCACTCCGCCACCACTTTCTAAATCTTTCTTGGTAATTCTTCCTTCTTCACCAGTTCCTTTTACGTTCGAAAGTTCTATTCCTTTTTCTTTTGCAATCATGCGAGCAAGAGGAGATGCTTTAACTCTTAAACCAGAATTTGTTGCGGCTTGCGGATTAGAAGTTGCTGGTTGAACTTCCTCTTTTGTAATTGTCTTTACTTCCGACTTCTGACTTCCGACTTCTGACTTTACAAGCAACGCGCTATAATCCTCTCCCTCCTTACCTATGATAGCAATGAGTTCACCAATCAATAACGTATCGCCCTTTTTTGCGGCTACATAAAGAATAGTTCCGTTGAAATAAGATTCGAGAGGAAGTGTGGCTTTGTCGGTTTCAATTTCGGCAATGGTATCACCACTTTTAATTTTGTCGCCCGTTTTTACATTCAGTTCAGCCACGAAACCTTCTTCCATGGTGTCGGTCATTCTACCGAGTCGTATTGCTTCTGCCATAACAAAATTTTATGGAAGCTAATTTATTCAAATGGTTTACAAGTGTCGTGTTGCCGGAATCATTTTTTTAACTCGTGCTGAAACGATTGTTTCATTTTTTCTTTTGAAGACGCATCGAGCGATGCGATTGTTTTTTCGGAATGAGAAAAACGCTGTGTATGTTTTTCCAATTCATTTAACTGTTTGAAAAACATTCGGCATAAACCACAATACAACAAATGAAGTTTTAAGCCGAGCATTTCTGTAAACGACAACTTGCCTTCCTTCTTTTTTTCGTGAAGGTAGCATGCATCCTTGCAAGTCATCTTTAAAGCTTCAAACAAATTCATTGCTCTTGTGTATTTGTCTTTTCTATAGTTGAAATCTATTTATTAAACCAATGCTTTTCCATGCATTCGCGTAACTGCAATTTAGCGCGGTGCATGAGTACCCAATAGTTAGACGGAGTAATTTGCAATTCTTTACAAATTTCATCCGAATCTAAATCTTCCATATTTTTTAAAATAAAAACAGCGCTTGTTTTTTCCGACAGTTTGCCGAGGCATTTTTTCAAAATAGCATTGAACTCATCGCTCTCTACACTGGTTTGAAAATCTTTTCGCCATTCCTGCGGTGAAGATGAATCGGTCCAGTGACCTTCATGTCCGCCTTCTTTATTAAAAAAATGATTCGTGAAATCATCTTTCGAATCTTTGTCGAAAACACTGAGCTCGTTTTGCGTTGACTTTTTACGGTAATGGTCAATGATTTTTCTTTTAAGAATGGCAATGAGCCATGTTTTTTCGGAAGCTTCATGCTTAAACGACTCTCGTGCTTTATAAGCAGCAAAAAAAGTTTCTTGCACCAAGTCTTCCGCCACTTCGCGTTTATTTATTCGCGTAATGGTGTAATTGAAAAGGATATCGCTATACCGCTCAACCCATTGCTCCGGCTCTAAAATATTTTTTTCTGAAAATGACATGATTTGTCGTTGAACAATGATACGTTTTTCTCTGTGTTAGCAATTGTGTTTTTATAATTTGCACAAAAAATAATTTCATGCAAAAAATAGTTTTCACGCTTTTACTTTTGAGTTTTGCTTTTTTTTCTTGCAATAACAAATACCCTATTGATGAACTGCCTAAGGATACCACACCGCCAACAATTTCGTATCCTGTTGTAAGTTTTTCATCAACCACGCAGTTTACCCCATTTGGAGGAACTGTTCCGGCTACTTCGGAGATTAGTAAAGGCTATACCATACATTTGACCGACCCAAATTTGACTATTAATTCGGCAACTGCAGGAAAAGTGACAGCGGTTTCTGCCAATTCTGTAATGGTTTTATATAAAACCAATTCGATTTACTGTTTCTACTATTCAGGCTTGCAAAATATTATGGTAAGCGTTGGTCAAACGGTCGCACCGGGTACAATTCTCGGACACATTACCGCTACTGGCGATGTTTTTTTTCAGGTGATTAAAAATGATACAGAAGTGAATTGTCCTGATACTTTTTCTGACAACAGTTTTAAAATGGCTGTGCAAACGGCAATCAATAAGCATATCATGAACCACCCAGCTGATTCATTGATGACACCTTGTGTAGTTGCAAGTTTGCCGAGATAAATTTTGAGTTTGATTATTTAGCGGAAGAACTTCTGCCTTTGTTTATTTCATACAAAATAATTCCTGCACTTACTGAAACGTTGAGCGATTCTGTAGTGCCGCTCATTGGTATTTTTATGCGCTCATCGCATAGTTTCAAAATTTCCTTTGATACACCGTCACCTTCTGAACCCATCACAACTGCACATGGAACAGAAAAGTCTGCTTTTGAAACTTCTACCGCACCTTTCATTTCTGTTCCGAAAATTTTAATGCCGTTTGTTTTCAAATAATTGACTGCGGTAACTAAACTCCTTTCGCGGCACACAAAAATTTTATGGAGTGCACCGGCACTCGCCTTCATAGCCTCCGCATTTATTTGTGCCGAACCGGTGGAAGGAACGATTACCGCATGCGCACCGAGACATTCTGCTGAACGCGCAATGGCTCCGAAATTTCCGACATCGGTTATTCCATCAAGAATTAATAGGAGAGGAGTTTCGCCTTTTGAATAAGCATGATGAAGAACATCGTCAATAGAATAGTAATCAATGATGGAAAGAAAACCGACTATGCCTTGATGATTGGCTTCTTTAAACTTCGAATATTTTTGTAAAATATTTTCGAGCTTTTCTTTTGGTACGCGTTGAACGGGGCATTCGGTTTCACGCGCCTTTTTTTCAATGGTGCTCATTTCTTCGCCACCCGCATTTTTTAGAATGAGAATTTTATCGAAACGTTTGCCTTCGGCAAAAGCTTCTAAAACCGGTTGGCGACCGAAAATGCAGAAGTATTGTTTGGTATTATTCATAAAGTAAAAAAGGGACGAAGGGCGAAGTGAGAAGGGGAAATTACAAATTCGGCTCCCTTTGTCACTTCTTCACTCGTCCCTTTGTACCTATTGATATTTATTGTTTCTGCATTTGCACAAAGCTCATGCGGTAATCCATAAATGTTTTCTCCACCTTCGAAGCAAAGTCGGCATCTTCATATTTCTTAGCGGCCATAGAAAGCTCTTGCATAATGAACATTTCCTCGCGTACTTCTCTGCGTTCTAAAAATGCCCCTTGTTGCAATTGATTGTAATAACCCATATCACCATTATCGCGGGCTTGTGCTAATGCGTAGTTGTACACTGTTTTGTAATAGTTCAACTCATCTTTCGATTTTTCAAGCATTTCGTTCAACAATTTTCTTGCTTTTTCTTTTTGCCCAGCTTCATAGAAAACTTCGGGATATGAATAATCGAAAACAGAATGCTCAACCCGGTCGGCAGGCATTACTTTTAGTGAATAATCAATTACCTCAGCGGCTTTTTCTTTTTCGCCTTTTGCCAATAATGCCTCAGCCAAACGACCAAAATTACCTCGAATATTCACCGTCATTCGAAGAACGTTCTCATCCAAATAGATGTCTTTGTTCTCTGTAATTCCTCCAAATTTGAATTTGGTAAGCATGTTGGTGTACATTACATCGGTGCGCACAGGTGCGTTGTAGGGCGAACTGCTTGGATTTATTTTTGGCACAATGCGATAAGTTAATCCTTCTAACTGGAAATATTTTGCCAAGCCCAAATACGCTTCCGGTGCTACCGAAACAGCAAAGTAAATCGGGCGTTCCATAATGTTGTTAGCCACTATGTCGAGCGTCAATAAATCATTTTTCAAGAGTGCGCTGTTATCAATGCTAAACTGTATGCGAGGAACCATCAACGAGTCATCGTCTTTTGAAAGCATGTTCATTTCACGTGCCTTAACAGGGTCAATGTCGAGGTAAAAATTATGCGTAGGTAAAAAATTCTCCAATTCACCGCTTTGACGAAGAGCCGTTTTATCTCGTTCGTTATCGCTGGCAATGAACTGCATAATTTTTTTCAAATCAACTGAAGCGCCTTCAGGTATGCGCGGATCTTGTCGATAGTAAACTACATCGCGATTGCTGCCCGCTAATTGTTCGCTCGTGAAACTCATCTTTAACGGAGCTGCGCTATTTGTTTTGTAACGCAATTGTTCGATATACCAATCAACACCTAGTAGTGAAAGATTGATAATGCGAATATCGGGACGCACACCTTCGGTTTCCTGCGCATACCAAAGCGGATAAGTATCATTATCGCCTTGTGTAAACAAAACGGCATTAGGTGCGCAACTTTCTAAATAATCAATGGCAAAATCGCGCGCGGTAAAACGATTATGACGCGTGTGATCGTTCCATGCTTGCGAGCCCATTAGCACCGGAGCGCTTGCACAAATTAGAATAACGGCAATGGCACTTGGAATTTCGGGCAATTTTTTGCGCAAGAATTCAATCAAGGCAACTACCCCAAACCCAATCCACATACAATAAGTAATGAAAGAGCAAGCGATGGCGTAATCTCTTTCGCGCGGTTCAATAGGCGGTTCGTTCTGATAAAATATTTGCAACAATCCTGTTGTTCCAAACAGAACAAGAATAAGCCAGAACGTTTTTTCGTCTTTAAACAAGGTATAAATCAATCCTATTAAGCCAATGATAAATGGAATCATAAAGTACGTGTTTCGTCCTTTGTTTGCTTTCATGCTTTTTGAAAGATTCTCCTGCGGCCATTCGGGGGTAAAAAATTTGTGTGAGTTATCTACAAAAGGAATTCCCGAAATCCATCTTCCATCATCGTTGCCGTAAGTTCCTTGTATATCATTTTGACGACCCGAGAAGTTCCACATGAAGTAACGGAAGTACATATAGCCAATCTGATACTTGAAGAAGAACGTGAGATTGTCGCTGAACGAAATAGCATCTTTAACTACGTAAGTTCCCGCACCGGCCTGCTTGTTTAAACTTGCTGCATAATCGGTTGCTTGTTTCATTCCCGATGGAGGAAATGTTTTTGAAATTTCTTTGGTTTCGCGATTGATAACATTGTACTCCGGATTTAACCAGGCACGGTAGCCCGATTTTTTCCCTTCTTCCTGCCAAAAACCTAAACGAGGGAAAGGCATTTGTACATCATCACGAAATTTGTAATCCTGTTTTGGTCCACCGTAAGCATATTGTTTTTTCTTTTCGTCCTTAACCCAACGCTCACCGGTTTGCACATAATCAATAATATCATTTGATGTAACGGTGTAATCTGGACCTTTCAATAATGGGCGGTCACCGTACTGCTCGCGATCAACATACGATTTGATACTGAAAGGGTCAGTAGGGCGATTCATGTTGATAGGAGGATTTGCAATAGAACGTATAGGCACCATCAGGTAACTCATGTAACCGATGTATGAAAATGCAATAGCAAGAATGCCAATGTTCAGCAGTCTTCTTGATTCGTAGCCGTATTTTTTTGCGAGCCACAAACCAACAGGGAAAATAATGCGAACGAGTTTAGCAGTGAGGCTATCGCTGATGATGAAGCCGAGGATTACATAGAATGCTGCAATGCCCATTGCAATGTTCCAGTCCTTGTCTTTGCCGCTGTGTGTGTAACGCAAAACAAAAACTAGTACAGCTACCACTAATAACATTCCGAAAATAACGCCTGAGTTAAACGGTAAACTCAGCGTGTTTACAAAAAACAAATCCATTCCCGCGAGGTACGATTGCGTGAAGGAGATAATGAACTTCATGTATAAACCAAGAATAGCAAAGCCTGAAACTACTGCAATCAACCAGCCTGTAACGGTGGTTTTGAAACGTTTGTAGTAATACACCATGGCAATAAATGGCAAGGCGAGTAAACTGAGCAAGTGAACACCAATGGAAAGACCGGTCATGTAAGCAATCAATACCAACCAGTGGTCGGCATATTTGCTGTCATCAGCATCCCATTTCATAATAGCCCATACAATAAACGACATGAAGAATTGCGAGAGCGCATATACCTCACCTTCTACCGCGCTAAACCAAAGTGAATCGAGAAAAGTGCAGCAACCTGCTGCTATTAAACCCGCACCCAAAACGGTGATGATTTGCGCGGTGGTATACGCACCATCTTTGATAACTACTTTGCGTGCAAGAGCAGTAACTGTCCAGAAAGTAAAGAGCACTGCGCCCGCTGTAGAAAGTGCGCTGAGGAAGTTAACCGTTTGTGCTACGTGAGAAGCATTACTGGCGAAGAGTGTAAATATTCTACCTAACATTAGGAAGAAAGGGGCACCCGGTGGGTGAACTACTTGCAATTTTAAACAACCCGATACGAACTCACCGCAATCCCAGAAACTGCCGCTGCTTTCCATGGTCATGGTGTAAACGATGGCGGCAAAAACAAAAGAAATCCATCCGAAGATGTTATTGAGCAATTTGAATTTTTGCATTGATATTTTTTTTGAGGCGGGTAAAAGTATTAAAATAGATGTAAGGCAAAAGCGGAAACACCTAGGTGTAAACAAAGTTTAAACGGGTGATGAAGATTGCCTGCTGAAGATGTTTTGGAGAAACAAATTAACGGAGGGTTGAAACACTTAGTGCGAGATTTGAGTTTACTTCTTCTTCGAAAAAGTTTGTAGGTCGCTCATGATTTGATTCGCAATGTTATCGGCTGTGGTTTCCGAATTGCTTTCGCTGTAAATACGAATAATAGGTTCGGTGTTTGACCTGCGCAAATGAACCCACTCATTTTCGAAATCAATCTTGACCCCATCAATGGTGTTCACCGGATACTTGCGATATTTTTTCTCCACTTCATCAAACAACTCCTCAATATTCACCCCTAAATCCAAATCGATTTTCTTCTTCGCCATAAAGTAATTCGGGTAAGTAGAGCGAAGCATAGATGCCGTCTTTCCAAACTTAGCAAGGTGTGTAAGGAACAAAGCAATGCCCACCATTGCATCTCTTCCATAATGCAATTCAGGATAAATGATTCCTCCGTTTCCTTCGCCACCAATTACCGCCTTCACCTCTTTCATTTTTTCTACCACATTTACTTCGCCTACGGCCGAAGCAAAATATTCTCCGCCAGCTTTCTTGGTTACATCGCTAAGTGCGCGGGTAGAAGAAAGATTGGAAACTGTATTGCCTTTCTTTTGGCTCAACACATAATCACTTACGGCTACGAGCGTATATTCTTCGCCAAACATATTTCCGTCTTCGCAAACTAGGGCAAGGCGGTCTACATCTGGGTCAACAGAAATTCCTAAATCGGCTTTGCTCTTTTTTACGGTAACCGAAAGTTCATTTAAATTCTCGGGCAGCGGTTCAGGATTATGCGGAAACTGTCCTGTCGGTTCGCAAAAAAGTTCCACCACTTGCTCCACTCCTAATGCTTTCAACAATTTTGGAAGTGCAATACCGCCTGTAGAGTTCACACAATCAATCACCACTTTAAAATTGCGGGCTTTAATGGCTTCTACATCCACTAACTTCAACTTCAAAATCTTTTCAATGTGACGGTCTATATAAGTGCTGTCTTGTGTATAAGAACCAATGGCATTCACTTCTTCAAACTCAATGGTTTTATCTTCAGCTATGCGCAGTAATTCTTCTCCTGCTTTTGCTGAAATAAATTCACCGTGGCTATTGAGCAATTTTAGCGCATTCCACTGTTTAGGATTATGTGAAGCAGTGATAATAATTCCACCACCGGCTTTTTCTTCATGCACGGCAATTTCAACGGTAGGCGTAGTAGAAAGACCAAGGTCAACCACATCCATTCCTATAGAAAGAAGCGAGCCCACTACAATATGATTTACCATTTCGCCACTCACGCGCGCATCTCTTCCAATTACAATTTTACGATTGCCTTCGTTATTCTTTACCCACTCACCAAAGGCGAGGGTAAACTTCATAATGTCAACGGGAGTGAAATTTGCACTGGGAAAACCACCGATGGTGCCGCGAATACCTGATATAGATTTTATTAGAGACAAGTTGTTATTTTTTAATTTAAAGGACGGCAAAAGTAAAATTTTAAGGTACTTCGAAAAGTGGTTCACTTGATCTTATGACCAAATCAACTGACAAAAATCACCCTTTCACATTTCGTCCAACATCTTACATTCGCGCTTGTTTAGATTTAATCTAAACTCATTTAATTCTGAATTTGCTTTGAAATATTTCTGTTACGCTTTACTGTTTCTGTTCTTTTCTATAGCTGCACAAGCGCAGAATGGAGAGCAATCGCGTTTGCTGGTGCACACCCTCAATTACATTAGTCACGATTATCAGTTTGCGGTTAAGGATGGAAAAATTAGTAGTGCAGCAGAATACAAGGAAGAAGAAGAGTTTTCTGAAGCGGCTGTAAAAAATTTCAAACTCTATTCATCGCAATGGAGTGATAGCGATTCTGTAGCTATAGGTTTATTGATTTACCGCTTAGATAATTTGATAGCTCATTTTGCCGATTTTAAGGAAGTAGCGGAAGTAGCTATTGAAGCAAAGAACAAAGTGATTAGTGCATCAGGTTTAATCATCACCCCTGCTCAGTTTCCAAATTTGGAAACCGGCAAAATTATTTTCAAAACAGAATGTGCTAAATGTCATGGTGCCAATGGTTTTGGCAATGGACCAGAGGGCAAAGACCTTGAGCCGAAGCCGCGCAATTTTCATGATACTGAACGGATGCGATCTATCTCTCCATTTTTTGCTTTTAATACCATTCGTTTGGGAATTGAAGGAACTGGAATGAAAGCGCACCCAACTTTAGAAGATGAAGAAGTTTGGGATGTGGCGTTTTATATTTCTACCTTACGCTTTCAGGATTTAGCTTCTAATGCATTTTTAAAAACAGAAGAGACCAAGAAATTTCTTTCAGGTATTTCTCCTGCCGAGGCAGCCGTTAAAAGCGATGATGATTTTTTAAGTGTACTGAATATTAAAGACAGTTCAAAAGCAAAGCTTGTTTTGGCCGCAATTCGTTTTAACCAACCTGAACACAGCGACAATGATTTCATTAACACATCGCTGCAATATTTAGATGGCGCACTGACACTCTACTACGAAAAAAAATATACTGAAGCATCGCAAATGGCTGCGCTTTCGTACTTGGAAGGCATTGAACCTATCGAAAATCGTTTAAAAGCAACAGACCCTTCTTTGCTTATTATTCTTGAAGAACAAATGCAGCATTTGCGCAAAATGATGGAAGACGGCCGACCGGCTATTGAGGTGAAAGATTCTATCCATGCGGTTCGCATAACAGTGAAAAGCGCGGGTGAATTACTCAACAAAAAAGAGTATTCATTTTGGCTTGCATTTTTTATGGCGGCTTCTGTTTTGTTTCGTGAAGGGTTAGAAGCGTTCTTAGTAATTATGGTTATTCTCTCTGTAATTAAAGCGGGCAATTTATCGGGAGCAAAAAAATGGGTGCATAGTGGTTGGATTTTAGCCGTAGCACTTGGTTGCATTTTGTTTGTGCTCAGCGAAAAGATTTTGAATGGAAACTCAACTCGTGTTGAATTGACCGAAGGGGTTATCTCGTTTATTGCAGTTGCCATGTTGCTTTACGTTGGTTTTTGGTTACATGGTAAAAGCGAAATCAATAAGTGGAAAGATTATGTGAAAGGGATGATGAAGGGAGTAATGGATAATAAAAGCATGGTAGGCTTGGGGGCACTTTCTTTTTTTGTAGTGTTTCGCGAAGTGTTTGAATCAGTTTTGTTTTTATCGGCCTTGCAGGTAGAAGCAGGTGTAACTCATAGCAAAGCCATTTTATTTGGAGTGCTTTGGGCGTTTGCAGTAGTTTTAGTTTTTGCTTTTGTAGTACTTCGCTTTTCTGCCAAACTTCCTATTCCTACGCTCTTTAAAATTTCTTCGTTCGTAATGGGCGTGTTGGCAGTAGTGTTAGCCGGCAAAGGCGCTCACTCGTTGCAGGAAATAGGAGTAATTCCGGTGCATGGAATTTCTTTTTCGCGCATAGAACTGATTGGTTTGTTTCCAACTGTGGAAAGTGTTTCTATTCAGTTGGTGGTACTGCTGCTCGTTATTGCAATGAGGAAATTTTCGAAATAATATTTGCCCACAGAATTTTACCTTGCAGCATAATTCTTATGCGATTTAAAAACAGCCTTACCATTAAACAAGCCCTCGATATGATGGTGACTGACCTTAAACTAAAAGGCAGAATTGATGAGTCGCGCGTGCGCGATGCCTGGGCAAAGGTGATGGGTGCACCCATTGCAAAATACACTACATCGGTCACACTTAAAAAAGGAAAGTTGTATGTTAAGGTTGATTCTGCCGCGCTTAGACAAGAACTCAATTACTCGCGCGATAAAATTAAAGAGGTGTTCAACAAAGAATTAGAGGACAACGTAATTACCGAGGTGATTATTCTGTAATCATTTTTTACTTATCAGGATGCTTACTTCTTTATTTATCCATTGGGTAAGTATAGAATTTGGCGATTGGTCGTTGGCGGAAACCAGCGAAGCATTTATTTCCTGATTTAGCAAAGCGAGTTCTTTTTTCAGTTGATGTTTTGTAGTGTTCTGAATGGTAGAATAGAATTTTCTGAAAACCGAAACGATAGGCTTACTCATTTTTGTTTGTAAATTTTGCTCACGATTCAATTCGTAATTAACAGCCTGGTCAAGGTTGATGGCTTCGCGAACCGCAAATTCAATATCGCCTCGTAAATAATAAACCGCAGATAAAATTAAGCGCATGAAGTAGTAAAATACACTGCCTTCTTTTTTGCTGTCGAGGTTCACATATTTTTCGGCTGCTTCTGCATCGCGGGCGTGGAGTTTTAATACTGCCAATAAAAACGGTGACCGGCTCGCCAGCAATTTGCTATCCAGTAGCAAGGTCGAATTTTCTGCCGCTAATTTTTCTGCTAGTTTAAAATCTTCATTACGCATGAGCGACATAATATAGTTGATCAAAAGCGTTTCGCGCACCGGCATGGCTACCTGCTCAAAATATTCATACGCCTTTTGATAATATTCAACTGCTTCTTTAAAGTTCAGGTTCAGGTAATGCTCCTGTGCCAGGTTAATTAAAAAACGGCACAAGGCTTCTTCGGGTGCAGGTTCATATTTTCGAATGACTTGTTCTTGGGCAAGATTGTTTTTAAGCAGTCTGATTTTTTCTTCTCCTCTGGCAAAATTAATTCTGGCTCTTGTGCTTAAGTACTGTGCATATAAATCTTCTTTTTCCAGTTCCTTTAAATTTACCTGGTTCAAGGTTTCAATTGGGTGCTCCAGTTTTTTGAATGCTGATACGATGCGTTCCGAAAGTTTAACCCGAATTTCTTCTTTCCTGATACTGCGTAAAAATTGTGTTTGCAATAAATTGATTCGTTGCTGCGAAAGTTGAGTTATCATTTCTGCATTTACCAGCGATTGGTTTTTTGCAGTTAGATAATAATGGATGTTCAAATCGCTGAGTTGTGTCAGCAAATCAATATCGTCTTGTTGTAAAGCTTTTTTCCAAGCTGCATGGTACTCTTCTTCAAAAAGTTCAACTGCTCCTATATTTACAAAATAGCTGAGCAACGCTGCAGGATCAAAATTTTTTTCTGCCGAAATTTTTTGATGGATGTATTGATGTAACCAATCGTAAAGCAGCCGGTATTCGTTTCGCAAAAGATAGTCGGAGGCTTTTGAATATTTCTTGCCAAAAACCACTTTATACACCAATGAAGCTTCGGGTTCATCTTCATGACGCGCGTTACTAAGCACCACAAAAAGTTTTTTCAAGCTACTTCTTTTGTGTTGTAGCAGAGTAGAACCTATGGCTGTCAATTCCTTTTCAGGCAATTGTTTTATCAATGAAAAAAGTTTGCTGTGTTTCATAACGTGGGTATTTGTCGCACCTTTCTAAAGTAGCGTTTTATCACAAATTCCGAAATTTCAATTTGATAATTGTATTTTACACATGCACATTTGCTTTACAAAAATTAAAAATCATGAAAGCAAAATCTTACCAACCGAACATTTTTTTAAGCAGCACAGCCATTTACCTGGTGATGATCGTTTTTCTATCTGCTTGCCACCGCACTTCTTCCGTTATTACTTTTTGCGATACCGTAACCGGTGCAACCACCTGGAGCAATCATCGCGATGGCGTAGACTACATTATCAGTTGTCCTATTTCAGTAGAAGCATTACTAACTATTGAACCCGGAACCGAAATTGAATTTGCAAGTGGTGCAGGAATAATTGTAAGCAATACAGGGTCCATAAAAGCAGTAGGAACTTTTAGTCAAAAAATTTCTATGCATGGTAGTACCGATGTGGCCGGTTCTTGGAAAGGAATTTTTCTAAACACAAGTAGTTTAAATAACAAGTTTGATTTCTGCACTATTTCAGGCGGAGGACAAAGCAGTTTTGATGGACATACGGATTGGAAAGCAAATTTGCGCGTTGCATTATCAGCACGAGTTGAATTAACCAACTGTGATATTTCGAAGAGTGGAAAGGATGGTGTTTACGTGGAGGGGTTTGACTCCGATGAGCAAAATTCTATCACCTCTTTCAGCAACAATACTTTTACTGGCAACCTCAATTATCCGCTTTCCATTTTGGGTGCAACCGTAAATGAATTGGATGCAAGTTCTGTTTATATAGGCAATACAATTGATAAAGTGTTGGTACGTGGAGGTCGTTTATTTGGTGCGCATGTTTGGAAAAAACTGGGAGTTCATTACTTGGTTCAGGATATTTTATCGGTTGGATATTATGCCGACAACGGTAATCTTACTGTTAACCCGGGCGTAACCATTGAGTTTGCAGGCGGTGCAGGACTTTGCACAGGTGACTATTCTACAGGTTCATGGATGAAACTGAATGGAAGCAGTCCGCCTAATGTCATAACTCTTACAGGCGAAACTGCTTTAGCCGGTTGGTGGAAAGGAATTGCTTTTCAAAGCACCAGTCCGAATAATCAAATTTCCTACACAATTATCGAGTATGGTGGGCATTCTTCCTATACAGGAAACACCGCACAGCGTGGCAATATTATGGCCGGTGCTTGGAGTGCAGGTAGCTTTAGTATTGAGAATTCGAACATAACTAATAGTGCAGCTTATGGTGTGTATGCTACCTTGGCACCCTCTATTTTTCTGCCTGTAAGTATGTTTTATCAAAATAATGTAAGCGGCAATTATTACCACGAGTAGAACTTTAGTAAACACATAAAATTAGAACTATGAAAACATCACTTATTTATCTTCTCACTAAAAAAATCAAAATGAAAACTTCATTCAGAACATACATTGCTTTTGCTGCAATAATTTTTGCAACACAAAACGCAACGGCTTCGGTAAAGCAATTAATTGGCGACCGCACCAATAACTGGAACACCGGCACTTCTTTTTTCGAAGGTTTAGACTCCACTACTTACGAGTACGATGGAAGCGGAAAAATTACGCAGTCGCATGGGTTTGTTTACAACGCGGGCACCGGATGGAAAGAGAATACGCTCACAGTTTATACTTACAGCGGAAGTCTGTTAACCAACAAAACCACCTTCGGTGTTAGCTCGGGCACTCAAGTAAACAGCTTTAAAATTGATTATACCTACAACGGAAACAACCTGCTTATAACCGAAGCAAGATGGTTATGGATTAGCAGTGCATGGGTAGGTGTAAACCGTTACACCAGTGCTTATGATGCACAACAGCACCTAATTACATATACTACCGAAAATTGGATTTCGAGTAATTGGAGAAATTTGCGGAGAGAGCAATACGCAACTTTTTTTGGAAACATTCCTACGGTTGTTGTGAAACAAAACTGGATGGTTGCAACAACCACTTGGGAAAACGCTTACCAGTACACGCATATTTTATATAGCGGCAGCACAAAAGATTCTATAGTACACCAATATAACTGGAACACTGTCGGTTCAAATTGGTACGCATTCGGGTTTACCACTTTTACTTACAACGTAAATGGGGAAATGGCATCGCAACAATTTTTTGAATGGGTAGATATTATTGGAGGCACACTTCCTTGGGCTCAATGGAGATACGATTATTCTTATACTTCTAACGTGCTTACTTATGTTTATAAGCAACTTGCTGTAAACAACGGAAGTTTAGATCCTAATCAAAGAACTACGTTTACGCTAGACGCCAATAACCATTGGCTAACTGCAGTACAAGAGCATTACAATCTGATTACAAGTGTATGGGAAAACTACCAAAAGGAATTTTTTACCTACGACAACGATGGCGATTTGCGCCATCACATTTTACAGAACTGGACGAGCGGCAACTGGATAAACTATAACGAAGATTACTATTGGTATAGCACAACACTTTCGGGAGTTGAAGAAATTGCGGAAACAAAATCACTGAAAGTTTTTCCAAATCCATTTACACAAAGAGCAACTGTTGAATTTAATTTGAATGAAAGCGGCAAAGCAAAAATTGAAGTGTTTGACCTCGATGGAAGATTAGTTCAACAGGTAGAGGCTTTTATGAACGATGGTGTCAACCAATGGCAACTAAATTTCAACGAACTTAATTCTGGGCTCTACTTCATAAAAATTGAAACTGCTAAGGAGCGGTTTGTGCAACGTGTTTCGAAATTGTAGTATTCAGTTTTCTATTTCAGTAATAAAATAATGTCAATGAAAACTAGCCGACAAATTTTCATCATGGGGCTTGTACTGTTTGCCTTTAAGCTAAGTGCACAACAAATCCAAATCGCCATCATTCCCGCCAGTGATTACACATTGTCGAGAAGAGACGAATGGAAAGTGATTGTAACTAATACCACAGCACAAACTCTAAAAGTTTATTTCTACGGTATTGCTACCGAAGCGCAACGCGGTAAAGTTTACGAAGCACAATCGTATGACCGCGCTATTGCGCCAGGCTCTACCACGTTCAGCACACAATATTATGTGGGCTTAGAGCCTTACAAAGTTTTATACGAAGACCAGGCGTTGCGGCAATACGCCATTCAAACAAATGGACTTCCGGCTGGCGATTATGAAATTTGTATCACGGCCTTTTCGGCAACTGATTCGACTGAATTAGGAAGCAACTGTCTTAATTTTTCTGCTGACTATTTTTCTCCACCGGTTTTAATTTCTCCCGATAACAACGATACAGTTTGCGAGCCGTATCCGTTTTTTAGTTGGTTGCCACCGACTCCCAACAACGGACAAAAATTTACTTACACACTTTCTATTTACGAATTGCAAAACGTGCAAACAGTTTTGAGTTCGGTGCAAACCAATCCCGCCTACTATGAAAAGAAAGGAATTGCAATGCCTATTTCACAATACGTAATTAATGCGCGCAATCTGCGCGAGGGTTATCGCTACGCTTGGAAGGTTTCAGCAGAAGTCAATAATCAAACGGTAGCAACAAGCGAAGTGTGGAGTTTTGTTTACTGCAAAAAGGGTTCGCTTGTTTTTATTGCTGATACAACGAAGAAGAAAAAAGAGGTTGTAAAAAACCCTCCAAAGCCCGGCATACCTTACATGGAATTGAAAGCAAAAACTGCTAACAACTATAGTGTGATTGACGATGGCAAAATGAGTTTTGTCTACGTCAATAATTTACAGCAAGACAAAATCGGCTATCAAATTTTGGATTCAAAAATGCAGAGCATTGATAAGCAGGTACTCGATGTAAATTATGGCTTCAACTATTTCAGTGTAGAGGCAAAAGGCGGTGGCAAAATGCAGAACGGAAAGTTTTACGAACTGCAAGTAACCGATATTAAAGGAAATGTGGTGAAGGCAAAATTTCAATTCATTCAATAAAATTTTGGGTATGAAAAAGATCAGAAAACACGCGCGGAAGATTGCCCTTCTATTGGTAACCATTCAAGCCATCGAACTCATTTTACCAATGAGAGCTTTTGCGCTCACGGGTGGACCCACCACACCCGAAGTGCAATCAGCTTCGGCAAGTGATGAACAGCAAATGGTGAATTTATTCACTGGAGATTTTTCGTACAACATTCCGTTGATGGATGTAGGCGGTTACCCAATATCCATTTCCTACAACAGCGATGCCGTGAAAATGGAAACCGAAGCCACACAGGTAGGTTTGGGTTGGAATTTAGATGTGGGCACTATTTCGCGGGAGGTGCGCGGTTTGGCAGATGATTTTTCCGGAGATATTGTTACCAAAGAAATGAACAAAAAACCGGAAGAGGAAAGTGGGGTAAAGTTGGGTTTTGGAATTGAGTTTACGGGTTTTGATGCGGCAAAGATTGGTGGTGATGCCGGTATGGAAATTTCTAAAAATAATTATGATGGTTGGGAAGTGGGCATGAGTACATCTGCCGCAGGCTCTGCCTCCACTACCTGTGGCGATGCTGAATTGAGTGGCTCATTAAGCGCAGGATTAGGCGTGAGCAATAAAGGTGGAGCAAGTTATAATGCCGATTTATCGTTTGACGGAGAATTAACTGCCGGACACAACAAAGCGAAAGCTGGTGTTGGTGTTGGTTTAGATGCCTCTTCGCGCGATGGTATAAAATCACTTGACCTCAACGCCAGTTTCAGTGGCAGTTGGAATAATAAAATGCCTCATGGAAAAGTTACGCGCCATTTATCGAAAGGCTTCAAATCAAATTTCCCTGTGTCGTTTGCCTCGCCTGCATTCAGTCCCACGTTTAAGATGCCACAAAATTCAGAGGCGTATTTGCTCTCGTTCAAATTAGGTGGTGAAATTTCAAACATCGCTTTGAGCGGAAATGTATCTGGGCATTACAGCAAAAGCTATCTCGTAAGCAATCGCGATTCAGTACCTGCGTTTGGTTATATCTATTCCGATAAATCTTCAGGCGGCAGACAATTGCTCGACTTCAATCGCGATAATGACGGTGCATTTATTTCCGAATTGCCGAACTTACCCGTTACCCAATTTACGCACGATGTGTATAGTGTAAGTGGACAGGGAATTGCTGGAAGTTTTCGTCCGTTTCGCAGTGATGTGGGCATGTTGCACGATGCTTACAGCTATCAAAACAACACACAGGTAAAAGTAGGTGGCGAAGTTGGTTTGGGCAATTTAGTAAAAGTGGGTGTTGATGTAGTAGGCGTGTATACGCATAGTGAAAGCAAAAAATGGCAGGAAGGAAATGGATTTGCCGAGCCACTCGGTTTTAAATCTTCCACCAACAATGTATTGTATGAGCCAGTGTATTTCAAAAATTTAAGCGAAGTAACGGCTATGGCAAATGCTGACCAATACTTAAATATAGGTCGCGACCGCGCTATTTGTGCCGGTGTAAATAATGATGGAACGACCAACGGAAGTTTGCTAATGGGAAATAATGGATTGAGTTTTACCAATGAAAATTTTGTAAAAAGAAATCGTGAGCCGCGCAACACCATGTTTGCTTACCTCAATGCAAACGATGCCGTAACGAATGGTTTTGAAAAAGAAGTTAAAAGCTACAAGCCCAACATTTCTCCGTTGATTGCTGATGCGGCATCCACCACTTCGAGCAATGCACCAAGAAAAATTCAACGCAATTCGCGCTACAGAAAAAACAATCATTTGAGTGAAATCACCGTTACACGAACAGATGGTGCACGATTTATCTATGGCATTCCAGCTTACAACATTTCTTCAAAAGATGTTTCGTTCAACATTAGCGGAGAAGATACAGCCGGCAGAACCATAAAGCCGGACGGAAAAAAAATGGTGAGCTATATGCCTGGTGCAGACAACACGGTGGCGAATAATAGAGGCGTTGATAATTTTTTTGAAGCAGAAACAACGCCTGCTTATGCTTATGCATGGTTGCTGTCGAGTGTGTTGAGCGATGATTATGTTGACTTAACTGGCAACGGACCCTCGCCTGATGATTTGGGCAACTACACTAAATTTAATTACACGCAAAACAGTGTAGCCTACCCGTGGCGAATGCCGGTTGAAAAAAACAAAGCGTTTTATCAAGAGGGAAATAAAACAGATGATGGCGATAACATGGCGCACTATAGCTATGGGGTGAAAGAAATTTGGAATGTTCATTCCATTGAAACCCGAAATTATGTTGCCGAGTTTTCGTATTCACTTCGTGAAGATGGATTAGGTGTCGTGAATGAAAACGGAGGCAAAAATCCTTTTGCCCGATTGATGAAGCTGGATTGCATCACGCTGTATGCAAAAAGTGAACGACTACAAAAAGGCAATGCAGCGGTGCCTTTGAAGAAGGTGAATTTCAGTTACGATTATTCGTTGTGCAAAGGCATTTCAAATTCCATTACTGAAAATGGTGGTAAGCTCACGTTGAAACAGGTATCGTTTACTTATGGCAGTTCCGAAAAAGGAAAGTTGAGTCCTTACAATTTCTCTTACAGCGAAAATCCGAATTACAGTCCTAAAAAAATTGACCGTTGGGGAAACTATCTCAAAAAGAGTGATGACGATGAAAGTGGAAGTTATAGCGCGTTGAAAAAAGATTCGGCTGATAAATATGCTGCGGCTTGGTTGCTCGACAGTATAAAAACACCCGAAGGAAGCGGCATTAAAATAAACTATGAAACCGATGATTACGCGTTTGTGCAAAACAAAACTGCCATGGAAATGTACACCACACAAGCGTTTACCACTAACGACAGAAAGAACGATGCACCAAGTGACGAGGATTCTATTCTTTACAGTTTCCGTGAACCACCTGTGCAACACACGGTTCGAAATTTTCTAAAAATTAAACTAAAAAAACCAACAGCTGACCCTGAAGAATTGCGAAAATATTTTGATGATATACATGAATTGTATTTCAGTGCCACCATGACTTTGACCAAAGCTGGCGTGCCGCCAGCCAACGAAAAAGTGGAAGGGTTTATTCCCGTTTCGTTCAACACGTTTAATACGGATTATGGATTTTGCACCAGCACTTCCACGCCTTCGGGTTTCGCTTACGCGTGGCTCAAAATTCCGAAACAAACCAACGGTGATGGCAATGCAGAAGATGAAAATGGTGTTCATCCTTTTGCCAAAGCCGCTTGGCAAAAAATTAGAAAGAGCATGCCCGAAATGATTTACAACACTTCGGCTACGATTAAAGATGATGCTATGCTTTTTGCACAAGCCGCGGCTGATGCCGTAGAAGCATTGGGCGAATTTTTCAGCGACCCGAATACTTATTTTAAAAAACGCAATCAAGCTAATCGTATTTGTTTATCGAAAAGCAAAATCCGTTTGTGTTCGCCCGACAGAGTAAAATTTGGTGGCGGTGCGCGGGTGAAAAAAATTATGGTTACTGATGGTTGGGCGGAAATGAGTGGTGTGGCAGGAACCACTTCTACGTATGGCACTGAATATTTTTACACGACTAAAGAAAATATCAACGGGCGCGAAACCACCATTAGCAGTGGTGTGGCATCGTATGAACCGCCAACAGGTGGCGAAGAAAATCCATTCGCTTTGCCTACGCGCTATAGCATTGAAAAACCATTGGCAATTGATTTGGCTTTGTACCAAACCGAACCTGTGGGCGAAGCGTTTTTCCCGGGAGCCGGCATTGGTTACAGCAAAGTGAAGGTTAGAAATTTGCAACACGAAAACGTAACGAAGAATGCGACCGGATTTTCAGTGAGCGAATTTTATACAGCAAAAGATTTCCCAACTATCACTTCGCAAACTCCACTACAAATCAATCCGAAGGAAGTTCCGTTCCCTCCTTTTTACAGCGAAAAACAAGCAACAGTGTCGCAGGGGTTTTGTATAGACTTGAACAATATGCATGGACAGCAAAAGGCAGTTCATGTGTTTCAGCAAACCGATTCGGTGAATCCAATTTCTGGACAACAGTTTTTTTACAAAACAAACGCACAAGGAAATTTAGAGAACAGCGTGAATTTGGTGGACGGTGCTACAGGAATTATTTCGCAAAATTTATTGGGTGTTGATTATGAATTTTATAGCGATGCGCGAGAATGTTTTCAAGAAACACATTCTGGTGGTGCGGATATAAACGTGGATGTTTTTGTGGCGGGTCCGGTGCCGTTGATAACACCTTCGGGGTATCCCGATTTGAGTTACGCGCTTAAGCGTTATCGCGCGCTCACTTTTACTAAAGTAATTCACCGCAGTGGAATTTTAGAGCGTGTGGAGAGTTATAACAACGGAGCAAGTGCAAGTGCTGCTACAACTTTATATGACAAACAAACCGGAGAGGGAATTTTAAGCGAAGCGAAGAATGAATTTGATTCCACTGAATATTCGCTGAACATTCCTGCCTATTGGGTGAATGGGGGCATGGATGCCGCGTATAAAAATTGCGGGGTTAAAATGAATATCACCTTACCTATTGGCGGTGGTTATGAAAGTGTTTTTTCTGTGGGCGATGAATTGCACATTCGCAATTTTCGTTCTTCTGTTCCAGAAATTATTCCCGGTTTAAGTGGCAGAACGGTTGTTGCCCCACCTAAAAAAGCTTGGGTATATGCAGTAAATGCTTTTGGCATCTCACTTATTGATGAAAGAGGGAATGCGATTACTGAGCCTGGCACTTACGGCATTGAAATTACGCGAAGCGGAAGAAAAAATCACCTCAACGAGGTAGCAGGTAATGTAACTTCTCTCACCAACCCTATAGATGGAAATCGTTTGCAAATTCCTTCGCGTAGAATAGTGAATGCCACGGCAAGTGAGTTCAGTAACTTATGGCAAACGTATGCCGCGTTCACTACGACACAACCGCAGTATCAATGTAACTGCGAGCAGTATGGAAACAAAGTAGGCAAGAGCGCTAAAGATTTTATGCAATCCTTTTTGCAAACTCTTTTTGCCAATGGCGATTTTAAAAGAACTGCAATCTCGCTACAAACTTCACCTTATGCCGACTTCGCTTCGTTCTTGCATAATACCATTGACATGGAGCCGCGAATTTTCAATGGCATAAAAAACGGAACACAAATTGACGGGCAAATTATCAATGCCGATAGCAGTTCATGCAATATTAAAATTGAAATGGCTGACCATCGTACCACATTTCCTGAAACCATTTTGGGTTTCACTTTAGACTTAACACAAACCGATTCAACCGACCGCGCAGAATGCGATGATGTTTACACGGCTCTCGGCACCATTACCTATCCTGGTGGATTAAGCACCAACATAACACACGGTGGGCAAACAACAACTACAGCGCGAGTTCGCGTTACTACTTCGTGTTTTCCTTTTTTGCTTTGTCATGAAAATTATGTTGGGCGCGGTGAATTGACTTGCGCCCCAAGTGGAAGCGGTGTAGTCAATCCTTTTATCAACGGCATTTTGGGCAACTGGCGAAAAAAAGCAGACTACACTTATCGTAGCGAGCGCGAAGGAAATACAGTGGCTACAGGTGGAACTTTAGCAGGAGAATTTCGTTCTTTTTTCAGCAACACATTTCCGCTTTCTGTTTCGGCACGTTCCGAAAATTCTCCTTGGCAATATGAAACTGCCGCAACCGTTTTTGACCCTTACGGCAGAAATATGGAAAGCAAAAACAGTGTAGGTATTTATAGCAGTGAAGTTTTCGGCTATGGTTTTTCGTTGCCCATTCTTGCCGCGCAAAACGCGCGATATATGAATACTGCGTATGATGGATTTGAAGATTATCAATATAAAAACGAAGCTGATAATCCTTGGAACAACTGCCCAATACTGCCACATTTCAAATTTGATACAGCAAGTGCAAAAGTAGTTGACAACGTAAGCCACACTGGTTACAGCAGTTTGAAAGTAACCGATGCCGTTTCGTTGACGCGAAATTTTAATGCCTTGGAAGATGCTGTTGCGCCTTCTTCATCATCCAGTGTGTTTACCGCCACGCGCAATAATTTAATTCAACCGTTTACACCCAACGCAGGCAAATATTTTTTCAGTGCATGGATGCGAACAGATGCTCCTGCTCCTTCCACTTCAATAGGTAGCGGAACTAATGTTTTGCAAAACATTGGCAACCTCATCAATAATATTTCGCCTATAAATTTTAGTGGAGTGGCGGGAACACTTACAGGGTTAACCGGTGCAATGGGCGATGTGAAAATTAAAATAACCAATAGCAGTGGTGCCGAAACTACGCTTGCCGCAGTATCGCGCGAAGGCAAAAGCATTGATGGCTGGAAACAAATCAATGCCGAGTTTACTATACCCGAAAACGTACGTAGTATAAAAGTGGAGTTAAGTCCGCCAGGTGTTACAGCATGGTACGATGACATTCGCATTCAGCCTTTCAACAGCCAAATGAAAACGTTTGTGTATGACCCGCAAACACTACGTTTGATGGCTACGCTCGATGAAAATAATTATGCCGCCATGTATGAGTACGACAACGAAGGAAATTTAGTGCGCAACAAAAAAGAAGTAGAAGACAACATTGTAACGCTACAGGAAATTCGTTCAGCAAAACCTAAAACCAGATAATATGAAAAAGTTCATACTACCCATAGCACTGGTTTTCTTCGCTCAATTTTTATTGGCAAAAACCGATAATCCGCAACCAGTGGTGCGCACAGCCGACAGCATAAAAGTGTTGACCGACACCAAGTTTTTGCTGGATACTATTTATGATGCGCAGTATTGCAATGCATTGGGTGTGGTGCGTTCTACGAGTTCTACCTTCAAGCATAAACAAGCAGGAATTACCGCTACGCTTTTTGTGAATCCTGCTTTGGCGGCACCGGGCAGAACAGCATTTCAAGTGAAAGTAAAATGTCGTTTTGAGTATAAAACGTTTACCAGTGCAACTCTGCGCAACGATAGTGCTATTCTTTCTATCAATTACAATCCTAACGCTGGCGCACCTTACAAGGCAAAAGATTATTTCACCATTCCCAATGCCATTTGGGCGAAAGTTACTACGCTTAAAATTTTAGTTGACCCGGCCATGGCGATTAGCGATAGTTCGTTTGCCCTTTATTTACAGTATGGCGGGGAGAAAATATTTACCCCAAACATTGCGGAAAAGCCAAGTGTGCTTGATTTCAAAGCATCGAGCAACAATGGCTTTTTGAAATTGCGTTGGGAAGGTTTGCCGTGGGCAGAACGCTATGATGTGGAGTGGATGTATGTAGATAATTACAACGGAATTTTAGGCGGTGAAAAACCTGCAACAGAAATTGCCTACAACTTTCGGCACAACAGTACACGGGTGAGTACGCAACAAACTGAATTGGAAATTCCGTTGGTGTTTGAGCAAGGCTATGTACTAACGCGCGTTCGTGCGGTTGGTTTAAAGGGAACCAATTTTGATGAATTGGAATATGGTAATTGGGATGTGTTCGAAGCGAACAGTGGAACCAGTATTCCTACCGATGTAAAACACGTTTACCAAATTTCGGCAACATTAATTCATGAGCGCGATAAAATGAATTGGCAGTATGTGGGCAGTTTTGCCGGTGATGATTTGCATAAAGAAGCGGTGAGTTATTTTGATGGCTCATTGCGCGCGCGACAAGTGGTGGGTGCTTCGCAAACTGATTTGAATTTAATCGTGAGTGAAACTATTTACGATTATCAAGGGCGACCTGCCATACAAACTTTACCTGCGGCTATAAAACCTGAGACAACAACAACTTCTTCTTCAAGTGCTTCATCAAGTACAGGTACGGGCAGTGTAGGTGGCGGATTAGGAAGTGGAGTTTTGGGCGAGACTTACCATGGCTTAAACATATGGCCATCTATGCCGTGGTTGATATATGGCGACTTATTAAATATTCAATCGCTTCTAGGGATTTTCAACTACAAAAGTTCGCATCCCAAAATTGGTTACCAAAAAAGTTTAAACCAAAACAGTGATGGACAACCTTACAGCAAAATTGATTTTGATACCGATAGAAGCCGATGCAACACTTCGCCCGAACCATTCAATACAATATCGGGCGCAGGCAATTATTATTCCCCAAACAATGCTGACAAAACTGGCGCTAATCAGTTTATTCCCGATGCAGAAGGTTATCCTTTTACGCAAATTTCTTACCTACCTGATTTGACTAATCGCCCGCAAACAATTGGCAAAGCGGGAGCTACTTTAAAATTAGGCGGTGGACATGAACAGAAAATGTTTTACGGTGTGCCATCGCAAAATGAATTAGACAAAATGTTTGGCAACGATGCTGGTTCTGCTTCGCGATACAAAAAAGAAATGTTGCTCGATGAAAACGGGCAAGCTCATTTAAGCTATAAAGATATTCGTGGCAATGTGGTAGCAACAGCTTTAGCAGGCGATCCACCTTTGGCTTATGCCGCTGTGTCGCATGGTGAAGCGATAAACATTCAATTGAATTTAATTGAGCAGGATAATCGTGTGTATGAAGCAACACAATCACTCGTTAGTCAAAATAGTTTGCTGCTTTCAAAAACTTCCACGGTGCAATTTTCTTACACACTAACCGCCCCTTCTTTCAGCGGAAATTATTGTGGTGGTGGTTCGTTCTGTTACGATTGTATTTACGATTTAGAAATTATTGTTCGCAATGAATGTGGCGATTCTGTCTGGGGCAAAACACAAACTATAGGCTCACTTACGCCCTTAAATACTTGCGCGGCTGCCTCCGTAAATTTGAATCAAACCGTTACGTTGAATGCAGGAAATTATTTTGTTGGCAAGCGATTGACGGTGAATAGAAATGCTATTCAGCAATATGTAAACGATTATAAAGTGCAACATCCATGTGTGTTGCCGCTTACTCCTTACTTGCCCAGTGCGGGTTTAGGCGGAGCAAGCGACCCGTGTAATTCTCCATGTAATACTTGCCCGCTAAGCACAATCGATACGAGTAGAAATTATGCCGTGCGCCAAGCCGATGGTTCTATTTTGAATATGCATTTAGCGGTGAACAGAAGAGCGGCTAACGATGGTAATTGCACGCGCTATTGCAACACAGGTCCACCTTCGCCATGTGCTACTGCGCTTGAAGTGCTATTGAGTGATGTAAGCCCAAGCGGGCAATATGGAGAATACATGGATACTACTTTACGCCACACGGCCACGGCACGCGACATCGTAAATCCCAGAGCGTTTTCTGTTTCTGTTCTGAATGATAGCAACAGTTTACCAATAGTAAACGGCAACTGGCGCAATCCTGTTTTCGACTATCAAAACAAAGATGGCAGTGTGGCTTACATTGAAATTGCCAATGACGGCACACCGGATTTTCGCGATGTAGAAATCTTAACCCGTGATGGAAAACGTTTTGTGAAGCCGAGATTTCTAAATCGAGTGGAAGATTTTATTCGATACTGGCAACCGCAATGGGCAGAAGCGTTGGTGGCTTATCACCCCGAATACCCTTACTACAATTGGTGTATAAATCATCAGGATAGTTACAGTTATGATTCGCTGGCGCAACAAACGAATACATACCTTCAGGCTACTTCTGAGCACTTAACGAATCGCGAAACAAACGACCCGTTTTTTAGAGCGGAGCCTTCAGCAGTTTCAACACTTACTAATTCGCTCGATAATTTTCTACCGCTTACAGGTTTTGGTTTTTTGAAAATGGAAGAAGCCGTTTATCTAGCCGTGAATTGCAATAACGTCAATCTTTCAGCAACACAAGTGTATGATAGTGTGCATGGAAAAGCATTGTATACACGCTATACAGTAGCGGATAAGGAATGGACATTCTATCGTGACTTCTATTTGTTGAAAAAACATAAAGCACATGATATCGCGCGAAGAAATTGGATAACTGCCAGAGGTTTTTTTCTAAACAATCAAATTGGAAATGATAGCAGAGATGCTGTTCCGAATGTTCTGTATGCAGACAAAACAAAACGCTTTAATGATGTAGAAGATGGCTTAGAGCATTTACCGGTAGAAATAGATTCCATTACCGAAGCCTCGATAAGCGAATGGAGAAATGCCGCAGCCGCGCAAATGAGAACCCAATGCGGAGGTTCAATTGCTGG
The DNA here is from genome assembly GCA_947479455.1 of Bacteroidota bacterium. GTDB lineage: Bacteria > Bacteroidota > Bacteroidia > Chitinophagales > LD1 > Bog-950. The sequence goes on along the minus strand of CANJZE010000002.1, from coordinate 49,646 downwards.
CTATGATTTGACTTCGTTTTTAAATGCGCTGGTACTGGAGAAAAAACTAAAACAGTCGTTGAATTTACCTTCAGTTACACCACTTGCCTTTTCAAAACCAATGACCAGACTATTCAGTGATTCAATGGCATTAGCTTATCGTTGGAACTCTGCTGTGACTGCCAATTCATTGCAGTATAAAGTTTCAACAACACGAGGGGAGCAATGTGTAATCAACTTAAATAAGTCTGCCGCTTACGATTGGGACAGTATTATACAACTCGATTGCTTCTCGGTAATTGATGCGCACAGTTTTACGTTGCGTGGTAGAACAAAAGAAGATTCTGTCTTTCAAATTACAGGAAATAGTTCTTGCATGGATTTTATGATGACAACTACAACTCGCGTTTGTGTCAAGCAAGCTTCCGCTGATGAAATGGCGGTGCTGATGAAATATATATTTCAAGCAAATCGTTTTCGCAACACAAATCTATTGTTGCGCGATGCGCGCACTTATCACTCACCTATTGGTGAAGCATTGCGTGAACAAACAGCACGTGCAGATAGATGGACATGGAAATTTATTTCTCTCAGCGAAAGTGATAGAGTGCTCACCGCTGATTTAGCTGTGCGTGTTTTAGGGCTTCCCGCTTCAGGAACTTTTTCCGGAACTGATTCGCGTACGGTGAATTGTCCATTTGTGTTGCGTGTCCTTACTGCCGGTTTTTCGTTTAACGATGTGGCAGAAATTATTGATATCAGCCGTGTTACCACTACTACTACTTGCAACGTGAGCGATTTTATTTTGACCGCACGAAAATCGAACGGAGCTATTTTTAAAATTCAAGGAACTTCATGCTACACACTTTATAAATGCTGCCAATCGGGAAATCAATCTTCGCATACCGGAGTATGTTGCTTGCCTATAGTGCCTAAAATGAATTTTGAAAGAACCTGCGGGCAAGATGCGCATGATGTGGCAGAAACCAATCGCTTGCGCGATGAAATCAATAGAGCTGAAATGGCGGCTGATTCTTTTGAGCAAACTTTAGTGCAACATTGTTTGCGCGCGGCTGAAAACTTCAGTGCCAATTACACTGATGCTATTTACCAAATCACTCTTTCGTATTTCGACCGCGCTGGAAATTTGATAAAAACAATTTCGCCAAAGGGTGTGCAATTGTTGACTGATGCGCAGTTAAATTCAGTGAGAAATTATAGACGAAGTGGTGGCACACCAACTCTGCCTTCGCACACAATGGCTACTACCTATCGTTACAATTCGTTCAATCAATTGGTGCAAAAAAATTCGCCCGATGAAGGTATTACCCGTTTTTGTTACGACCAAAACGGAAGAACAATAATGAGTCAAGATGCCGTGCAAGTTTCTGCTAACGCCTGCACTTTTAATTTGTATGACGCTAACGACCGTGTGTATGAATCGGGCAGAAGAAATTTTTCGGGAACACTTCCTTCGTTTCAATTGTATCAAGATTTTAAAAATGAAACAGAACATTTAACTGGTTCAGCAAAAGCTGAAATAACCAGAACTGTTTACGATGTTTTGCCCACAGTGGCGACTAGTTATTTCTCTTCGACTAAAAAGAACTTACGCAATCGTGTAGCCTCTATTACCAGCGAAGAGGTAAACGGTACTATGGCTCACGCTATTTATTTTGATTACGATGTAGCGGGCAACACGCGCAACATGGTGCAAGATCTTAGACAAGTAAAATCGTTAGCCCCTTCCGCCTTTTCCACTATCGGAAGCAACATCAAAAAAATAAGCTATGACTATAATTTGGTTTCGGGAAAAGTGAAAAGGGTTTGGTATCAAAAAAATCAAAGCGACCAGTTTATTCATTGGTATCAATATGATGATGATGGCAAATTATTAAAAGTGCAAACGGGTACTAACCCTAACGAAATGGAAACACTTCGCGAACTCGATGCGCAATATTTTTATTACCCGCATGGTTTGTTAGCGCGTGTAGAATTGGGTGCCGAAAAAATTCAGGGCATTGATTACGCTTATACTATTAACGGCATGATGAAGGGCATTAACAGCGGCAACGCAAATGTGTTGAATGATATAGGTAATGATGGAGGAAGCGGTGCCGCGCACGGACATTTTATGGCTGATGTGTTTGGTGAGAGCTTAAATTATTTCAACGAAGATTATAAATCAATTTCTTCCACAGCCGCAGAATTCAGCACAACAACATCAGGTGATTTAGCTACAGGATTTTCGAAACCGCTTTATAATGGGTTTATTCAAAACACGATTTCAACGTTGAATGTTGGTGGTATTTTGAGCAATGAAAAAATGGCGGCTCGTGGTTTTAAATACGACCAAGCCGGACGGTTGAACGAAATGAAAATGATTTTTGCCTCGAACACATCCAACAGTATTGGCGGAACTTTTTCAGACGATTACAAAATGAATTTGAGCTACGATGCCAATGGAAATATTGCCACGTTACTGCGAAGAGGAAAAGGGGCAGACATGGATAATTTGACTTACAACTATCCTACCAACAACCGCTTAAGCTACATTGATGATGCCGTTGGTGGAGTAGTAGGCAATGATTTACACGACCAAGCTGATGGAAATTACCGCTACGATAACTGCGGAAGATTAACACGTGATTTGAACGGACAGCTTGATTTGTTACAATGGAACAACAAAAACAAATTGAAGCAAGTACAAAAAATTGCAGGCGAAACTATTCAATATGGTTACGATGCTTTTGGCAACAGAGCATGGCGGAAAAATTCTTCTGGCGTGGAATTTTATGTGAACGATGCGCAAGGGAATACACTGGCTTCCTATAAAGTTAACGGCAGTGAATTGCGTTGTGAGAACATCAACATTTACGGTTCAGCACGAATTGGTTCGTACAATTTGAATGAAATAGTTCAAACCGAAACAGCGGTGCGCGATTCTTTTTTACGCGGTCTGAAACGGTATGAAATTGTTAATCACTCTGGCGATGTGCAAGCAGTAGTAAGCGATAAGCGAGTGCGCACTTCAAGCGTGAGTAGTGCCGATATTATTTCAGCTACAGATTATTATCCATTTGGCATGGTGATGCCGAATAGAAGTTTTGGCACTAGAACTTATCGTTACGGTTTTCAAGGAATGGAATGCGATTCAGCAGTGGCTGGTGATGGTAATTCATACACAACCGAGTTTCGCCAATATGACCCGCGTGTGTGTAGATGGATGAGTGTAGACCCAATGGAAAACAAATACCCCGATATGTCACCTTACGTGGCGTTTATGAATAATCCAATTTCGGTAGGCGATGCGAATGGTGCAGACCCTTTAACCGCACAACAATTTAGCAATCGCTTGATGGAAATTGCCACGCGTGATATGCGCTTGATGGAAGGCATGAGCATGGATGAAATGTTGACACACATTGCCCGCGAACTGATGGAAGATGGCACACTACAAATTTTGGAAATGCCTGCAGGTGCTATTGAGTCGAGCGAAGAACAGGTGCGCACATTTACGAGTGTAGGCGAAGTGAGTGAATACTTGCAAAGTAACGCTACTTCCACTGTTGAATTTGTGCATGAAGCGTTAGATTCTTATTTCGGTTTGCAATTGGCTTTGCGTGCTACCGGTCTTCGGGATGCCGCAAGGCGAGCAGCATATATGCCTCGAAGAGGAAGAGCAGGCACCGCGGCACGCGCACGCTATGAGCGATATGCCGCAGCCAGATTGCGTGCAGGGCAACAAGCTGCGCGTGCAGAGCGAGCCGCATTCCGTGCCTCCACACGAGGGCGCATTATGCGTGGTGTGGGTGCCGCGCTGGCAGTGCATTCTTTCCTTTCAACAGCTTGGGACGTTTATCAAATTTATGTAGCATGGGAGGGTGGTGCTTATGGAACTGCCGTTGATCGTTCCATTGGGTTAGGGTTAGATGTTGGTGCCGGAGCATTAATGGCGGCAGGCTATTTTTATTCGGCAGGTGCGGTAATGGTAGTAGCCGAAGTTGGCGGATGGGGCTCGATGAGTATGTCCCACGCAGGCGATACTTACGATGCCTTTTTTAAAGCAGGATTAAGTGTGCAACAAGCAGATTTTCTAATTCACATGGTGAGCGAAATTGACCGGATAAGACGCGAGCATATTGACGAAGATGTGGCACCAAGTAGAATGACCACTGGAGGCGGTTCTACCGGAAGAAGAGGAAGACATTAAACATGGGTATGAAAAAACTGTTCAACTTTTTTGCGATTCAATTTTGTGTGGTGTCCTTATTTGCGCAACTCACTTACTCGCCCAATGCGGTTCAGCAATTAGATGCTTCTATGTGCTGGAACGTGAAACTACAAGTGAAGTATGAAACCAATCGCGTGCAGCTGTTCGGGAAAATTTCGGATGACAACGGCAAGGTGTTGATAGAAACCGAAAGTGATAAACTGGTTTTACGTGAAGGTGTTCAGAATTTAGATGCCACTATGGTGCGCACTAGTTCCATCAAATTTTATGATGCGCAAGTGAAGCGACATTTAGAACTCTATGGAAGATTGCCCGATGGTCGTTACGAATTTTGCACCGTAGCTAAAGCGCCTAACAATGGCGAAGAAGTTGGTGAGGATTGTATTTCGCTTACGCAAACAAATACAGATACTGTTGCTGAAAAAAGATTTTTAAAACTACCGAAAGAAATTCAGTTGTATGGTAGCGCAAGTGTAGAGCATGTGTTTAGCAATCGTCAAGGTACAAATCAAGTAATGCCTCCGCATTTAGTGCGCATACAAGCACAACCGGGTGTGAGTATTGTCAATGTGCCGGTGAGTATGAATTTGTATTACACTACAGAAAGAACTGCCGCCCGCCCAAATCAATTTGCTGTTTCGTTTCAGTTTGATGCAGATAGATTCAAAAACAATCTGCGCCAAATGGTGGAGCGCAAAATAATGGAGCAAACCAAAGTGAATATGGCGGGCATGAGCAAACAATATGCACAGGTGGCAGAGTTGGGTAGCATCAATGAGTCGCTCAAAGGGATGTCGCTAAATACTTCGGAGATTACTTCGCTTGAAGGACAAATTAAAAATGGTGAATACAGCAATATTGGCGAATCGGTTTCTGCTATTACACAACAAGCCACTGATGCGCTCGATAAAATTGATTACGATAAACTGAAAGGAGAGTATGTAGATGCCAAAAATCAATTGGCGGAATACGTACCTAAAGATTCGGTAGAAGAGAAGCAGAAGAAAACTTTGGGTGATAGTTTAGATGCGCGTTTGCAAAGATTAGAAACGAAGAAAGATTCCGTATTAGGAAAGTTGAACGGCTACAACGAAAAATTGAAATCAGCTTTAGAAAAGAAAAAGCAATATGAAGAAATGTTGGGCAAGTTGAATCAGCTAAAAGAAACTGCACAGCAGTTTCAGCAGCTAACTGAAAAGAAAAATTATCTGGAAGGTTTAGAGAAAAATTTGTCGAGTGCAAATGCAGGCAGCTATGCCGAGTTGGGAAGACTGAATGACCCCACCGTGCTGAAAGAAAATTTAATGGAGCGCGGCATGTTTACTGGTATCAACAAATTATTTTTCGGAGTGCGGCAGTTGCAGATAGGTACTGTGTATCCTTATTACTCGCCACTTGTTTTAAACGGCATACAAGTGCAGGGTGGGGCTATTGAAATTAACCCGAGCATTTTCTTTTTGAACGTTACCGGAGGCAATACGCACATTGGTGCGAAGAACCTGTTCGATATTTTCAAGTCGGCTTACCAGCGCTGGATGGTTGGAGGAAAAATTGGAATTGGTAAAGTAGAGCGCTCGCACTTTTTCATCAGCTATATTCATTCGTTTGATAAAGCAAATACACTGCCTGTTGATGTTACATCAACTGTTCGTCCGCAGCAAAACGATGTGTTGGGCGCAGAGTTGCAGTTGACTTTTTGGAAAGGCAGAATAAAATTATTGGGTGAAGGTGCGGGCGTTGCTTTCAACCGCAACAGAAACGATTCCACTTTGAAAGTAGAGAACAGTTGGTATCAAAAAATTCCTACGTTCTTAAAACCAAATCTTTCTACCAGTTACGATTACGCTTACAGTGCACGTGGCGATTTTAATTTCTGGAAGGGAAGTATGATTTCTGTGTTTACCGAATACATTGGCCCGGGCTATCAAAGTTTTGGCGTTCCGTTTTTACGCAACGATGTTGTTAGATATGGTGGCAGAGTAGAACAAAGTTTCTGGAAGAACAGAATGAAGGCAACTGCCAAGTATCGTTATGAAATTGACAACCTGATTTCATCGAAACGATTTACAACCACCACACACTTTTATGGTGCAGGCATTTCTTTCAATATGCGCAAGTTGCCTACGTTTAAGATTGATTACAATGGCAACATGCGGTTTGGCACTTTCGCTAATCAACTTACACATACGGTTGCTGCATCATCGGGTTACAGTTATAAAATTGCAAAAACCAATATGCGCACATCCATCAATTATCAATGGATGATGAGCAATGCCGACAGTACAAGTTTTTCGGATTACACTTTGCACAACATAATGGCAACACAAAGCATCACCTTTAAATTTCCGGTAACTGTTTTAATGAATGTTGGTTTCAACCAAATGAAAAATATAATTGCAACTACACGGCAAATTCAATTTGGTGCAGGCATTATGAGTTCGCCTTTCAAAAATTTTAATGCGGGATTGAATATGGACATGGCAAAAAATTTCGGACAGGATTACCGTGTAGGTACTCAACTTGACCTGAGTTATTTCTTCCTGAAACATTTAACCATCTCCACCAACCTTCGCTACAATCATTACCAAAATTATTTCGTTACCGATTTGCCGTTTAACGAGGTGGTTCTCACTACGAGGTTGGCGGTGGTTTGGTAAATTTTTTATAAGTTCTAAGACGATTCAATTTTCATTTTAAATTCACGGGCAATATGAAATCACTTTTGTTGCCCGTGTTTTTTTTGTATGCTTTGGTGCTGCCCGCACAAAAACATGTTTTCGAAATTGAACTTTTTGGAAAAAAAATAGGTCAAACTATTGTTGAGCGAATTGACAAAGGCGATGGCGAAGTGCAATTCAAATTGCAAAGCAAAAGCGATGTAAATATTCTCTTCACACATAAAACTTCGGATACGCATACCGATGTAATTTATAAGGACGGGAAAATGATTTCGTCCTATTGCAAAAATGTAAAAGACGGAGTAATTGAAATTGTAAGCGTGGCGTGGAACGGTACAAAATACATTATTAAAAAAGGGGAAGAAGTGTTACAACTTAGTCAACAACTCGATTTTTCCTCTATTCAATTATACTATCACGAGCCCGTAGGTAAAGTAAAAATATTTTCAGAGCGTATTGGGCAAATTTGCAGTTTCGTTAAAACAGCTGAAGGAGAATACGAGTGTAAATTAGCCAATGGAATCACCAATATTTACAGGTACAAAAAAGGCGTGCTTTATGAATTGGAAATGAGCAAAGGGGCTAGTGTGTTTATGAAATTGGTTCCGTAAAAATCTTTAAAGAGTTGCGATACGTCTTTCTATTTCTTCTGCTATCCAGTTATTCCTTCTCTCAAAAACTGAGTTTCGATATTTTTTTATTCGGAAATAATATCGGTTTATCAAGTGTCGAAAAAATTGTAAAAAACGACAGCGTTACCGCTTACACTTTACAAAGCAATTCTGAAGCGCATATTTTTTTCACCACAAGAAAAATTTCGTTGAATTACGATATAGTTTACAAAAGCAGTTTGCTTTTCTCGTCTTACTCCGAGCATAACCGAAACGATGAACGGCATATAACAACCATCAATCGTCAGCAGAACCGTACTTACATCCTGAAACGCAACAACGAGTCGTTTTGTATTCAACCCGATATTGATTGCTCCACCGTGAAATTGTTTTTTGCCGAGCCGTGTAATTCGCAACGTGTTTTCTCAGAACGATTAGGAGAATGGCGGCCGCTCAAAAAAACAGGAGAAGGAACTTATGAAGCCGATATGAAGGAAGGCATTACTTACTACTACCATTATAAAAATGGCAAACTGGTTGAGTTGGAAATGAAAAAAGGGTTGCTGGGTTCGGTGTATTTGCGACCGCGCAATTGATGTAGATTATAAACACCAACGCTACTGCACCTGTGGCTACTCTGTTTGCTAACAAAACAAATTTCGTTTACGTTTGACCGCAATCAAATTCATGGAGATAAAATAGTTTATGCAGAAACCTCTTCTCACACTTCTACTTTCTACGCTTATTTTGTACTCCTTTTCACAAGGCACTTTTATTCCGTTTGGTTCTGACGGCATTGGTTACCTGGAACGGTTAGATATTAAATACGGAAAAATTATTCCCATAGAACACACGGCCGATAAACCTTTTCATCGCGGCACCGCAGCTAAAATTGCCGAAACACTTTTACTTTCTAATCTTCGTTTCAACAAAGTTCAACAATATCAGCTACAATGGTTAGTGGATGATAATGCCGAGTGGCTCGATAGCTTGCAAAGCAAAACACGAAAGCCACTGTTTAAAGTTTTGTATCGTGAGCCGGCAAGTTTTGCGCATGTACGGTCTAAGAAAAAAGGTCTTTTTGATTTGCGTTTCAATCCAATTGTTGCCGCTAACGTTGGTTATGAATCACTTAACGGTCGCTTTATTTTTACCCGCGCAGTTGGTTTAGAAGTTCGGGGAAATATTATGCGCGTGTTTAGTTTTTATTTCAATGCTACAGGAAATTCGGCACGTTTACCTTTTTACGTTTCTGATAAATATTCAAATGGAGTTTACAAGTTTGTTCCTGGCACAGCTTATTGGAAAGATTACTCTTCAAAAGCTTTTAAGTTCAACGATGGTATAGATTATTTTGATGCGCGTGGCTATATAAATGTGAATGTGTTGAAGTACCTCAACCTTTCGTTTGGTCGCGATAAATTTTTTATTGGCAATGGTCAGCGTTCTATGATGCTCTCTGATTTTGCAGCGCCCTATTTATTTTTAAAATTCAACGTAAACATTTGGCGGTTTAACTACACGAGCATTTTTGCTGAGCTTAATTCGCAATACAAACGTGGAGGCGATAAACTCCTGCCTAAAAAATATATGGCGGTACATCACCTCAGCATTCAAGTTACAAATTGGATGAACATTGGATTGTTCGAAGCCGTAGTGATGAACCGAAGTAACCACTTCGAGTTGCAATATCTGAACCCGATTATTTTTTATCGTGCTGTTGAACATGCACTTGGTAGTCCCGACAACGAACTGCTTGGTATTGATTGGAAGTTCAATGCCATCAATCATCTTTCCATTTACGGACAATTTGTTTTGGATGAATTCAACTTCAAAAACGCAGTTGCAAAAAATGGTTGGTGGGCAAATAAATGGGCTATGCAGTGGGGTTTAAAATATATAGATATTGCTCCGGGTTTTGATGCGCAAATTGAAGTAAACATAGCGCGACCATTCATGTATACCCATGGCGCTGATATCAACTACTCGCACTACAATCAACCCCTAGCTCATCCTCTTGGAGCAAATTTTTATGAAATTATTTTGAACCTACATTATCAACCTATTCCTAAACTTTCACTCAATGCAAAATATTTTGTAGCTAAAGTAGGTGATGATACTATTGTAAATCCTGGTATAACACCATGCACAACTTGTGACATCACCAATTTTGGAGGAAATATTTTGGTGAGTTCGGATTATGTTTCCACCGCGCAACCGTTCGGTCATAAAAAAATTGGAGATGGAGCAAGTGGAACTATCAATTATTTTCAATTGCTTATGAGCTATCAACCGTGGCACAACATTTATATTGATGCCGAAGTTTTGTACCGGAGCAAATCAACTTTAAAATCAATCAACAATCCACAAACGGGAAATTCATCCTTTATGTTTAATGTTGGGTTGCGAATGAATTTGGCATATCGTAGAAATGAATTCTGATGGCTTGGAAAGACAAAGAAATTGAAAAAGCTTATTTCCCGATTGGAGAAGTGGCGGAGTTGTTGAACATCAACGCTTCGCAAATTCGCTATTGGGAAAAGGAATTCGACATCCTTAAACCAAGAAAAAATGCGAAAGGCGATCGTTCGTTTACCAAAGCCGATATTGAGAAGTTAAAAATCATTCATCATCTCGTACGCGAAAAGGGTTTTACTTTAGATGGAGCTAAGGCACACTTGAAATCTAAATTTTCGGGAGAAGAAAACAACCTACGTGTAATCGAAAAACTAAAAGAGGTGCGTGGTTTTCTCGAGCAGCTGAAAGAACTTCTTTAAGCATTCCATCCGCACTTCCTTCTCTTACTTACTTTTCTACTTTTGCCACTCAATTTTTTCTATGAGCAAAATAAAATTTGGAACAGATGGATGGCGTGGAATTATCGCTAAAGATTTTACAGTTGATAATGTAAAGCGTGTGGCTAAAGCCACCGCTGTTTGGGCACAAAAACAAAATCCTGATTCAAAAATTGTAATTGGTTACGATTGCCGTTTTGGTGGCGATTTGTTTTCACAGGCCGCTATCAATGTTTTTTGCAGCAGCGGAATAAAAGTTTTTTACGATAAGCATTTTGTTTCTACTCCGATGATTTCTTTAGCCGCACTCAACCTCGGTTGCGAACTGGGAGTGATTCTTACAGCAAGTCACAACCCGCCTTCTTACAACGGTTACAAATTGAAATCGAAACATGGAGGACCATTGATTCAGAAGTATATAACGGAAGTAGAAGAATTAATTCCCGAAAGTTTTACTACCGAAGATTTATCGCTGGAAGAATGGGAGCAAAAAGGTTTGCTTGAGTTTGTTGATTTAGAGACCATGTACTTTGCACACGTAGCCGAGCATTTTGATTTGGATGCCATGAACGAAAGTGATGTGGTAGTGGCGTATGACGCTATGTATGGCGCAGGGCAAAATATTTTTCCGCGTATTATGCCTCATGCCGATTTTCTTCATTGCGAATACAATCCTTCGTTTTATGGTCAGGCTCCAGAGCCTATTGCAAAAAATCTGAAAGAGTTAGAAGCTTATCTGCGTGAAATGAAGCATGTAGATTTGGCTATTGCCACTGACGGTGATGCCGATCGAATTGGTCTTTATAATGGGAATGGAAAGTTTGTTGATGCACACCACATCATTCTCCTGCTCATTCACATTCTGCATAAGTATAAACAGATGACGGGGAAAGTGGTGATTGCCTTTTCGGTTTCGAATAAGGTGAAAAAACTTTGCGAGCAATATGGCATTCCTCTAGAAGTAACCAAGATTGGTTTCAAATACATTTGCGAGATTATGCAGAACGAAGATGTACTTGTAGGAGGTGAAGAGAGCGGAGGCATTGCGGTGAAAGGACACATTCCTGAACGCGATGGCATTTGGGATGGATTAGTAATTGTTGAACACCTGGTGAACGAAGGGAAAAAATTATCGGAACTGATTGAAGAAGTATATGAAGTGGTGGGTCGTTTTGCATACAATCGCCTCGACCTTCATTTAAAAGAAGAGCAGAAATTGCAGATTATGGAGAACTGCAAAAACAGTTTCTATCAAAACTTCGGAGGCATACCGGTGAGTAACGTGGAAGATTTAGACGGGTATAAATTTTATTTGGTAGATGAAGAAACAGTAATGATTCGTGCCAGTGGAACCGAGCCATTGCTTCGTGTTTATGTTGAAGCATCAACCGAAGAGCGAGTTGAAGTGGTTATGGAAAAAGTAAGGCAAACTTTGTTGGGATAATTCAATAGAACATCGATGACGCTGATTAAAACGGATTTCAAATCTGCGCTTATCTTAACCATCTGCGTTATTTGCGTTCTATTTTCTTTTGCGCAAGATTCAACAGTTTTCAGACAAAATAGTTCCTCCCTTTCTATTTCATCACGTCCCCCACTTCAGGGGCGGTTAGGTGGGGCTTCGCTTCTCGATTTTCCTGATCAACTCAATAAAAAGCGCTTGACTGGGGTTTGTGTTGGTGCTGTTGGGTTATATACAGGGTTTATGACTGTAGTGGGTTTTGAGTGGTACGGCAAACAGTCTATGGGAAAATTTCATTGGTTCGAAGATGCCCGCGAGTGGAATCAGATTGATAAAGCCGGGCATTTTTATGTTCCGTATTTCACTACCGTTTTTTCTTACAACATGTTAAGGTGGAGTGGCATGAAAAACACTTCGGCTGCACTTACTGCCGGTGCCTTTGGTTTCTTATCTCTTGCGGCAATTGAAATTCCTGACGGGCTAATCAATAAATACGGAGCGAGTTGGAGTGACATTGTTTTCGATTTTGGCGGAGCCGCTTTTGCTACGGCACAATATTTAATTTGGAAGGAACAACGTATTAGTATAAAGTATTCGTTGCATTCAGTGGATTATCCTAAAGGAGAACTTCGCGATCGCGCAAATGAACTGTACGGGAAAAGTTTTGGCGAAAAAATTTTGAAAGACTACAACGGCATTACCACCTGGTTAAGTTTCAATCTTTATTCTTTCAATCACAATATCAAAGCACCCTGGCTAAATATCGCTTTCGGTTATGGTGCAGGAAACATGTATGGTGGTTTTGAAAATAAATGGACCGACAAAAACGGAGTGTACCACGACCGCAGCGATATAAAACGTTACCGCAAATTTTTGATTTCGCTCGATGCTGATTTTTCAAGATTTAAAACCAATTCAAAAGCAGGAAAGATGGTTCTGGGGATATTGAATATTGTAAAACTGCCGATGCCTGCAGTTGAATTCAACACACTCGGTCAAGTAATTTTCCACCCTATGTATTTTTTAAATTTGGATATGCCGCTGTATCTAAAGAGGTAAGTTATCGCATGCCCAATATCCATTTGGAATTTCTGTTTATCCGAATATCTTTGCCGCCCGCTTTAAAGAAAACTAAGGCGTAAATTAATTTCATAACCCAAACAAAAAGCAGAGAAACATGCTGACACAGTACGAAACAGTATTAATTCTCACTCCCGTGTTATCGGAAGATGACGCCAAGAAAGCGATCAACAATTATGTTGAGTTGCTTAAGTCCCAGGGAGCTGAGATCGTTCATCAGGAACATTGGGGACTTAAAAATCTTCGTTACACCATTGGTAAAAAAACCACCGGTATCTACCACGTAGTAGAATATCGCGGCACAGGAAAAGCGGTTGACACGCTTGAAGTTGCGTTTAGACGCGATGAAAGTGTGCTTCGTTATTTGACTATTCGCCTCGATAAATACGCCCTCAAATACAATGAGGACAAGCGTGCGGGCTTAGTAGGAAGAAACAAAAAAGTTAACACAGAAAAACAAGGGGCAACAGTATGAGCGCAAAACCAAACGACAGCATCAAGTATTTGACCGCTACAAAAATCGGTTTAATCAAGAAAAAATACTGCCGCTTCAAAAAGCACGGTATCAAGTACATTGACTACAAAGACCCTGAATATTTGCTTCGCTTTATTAATGAGCAAGGCAAACTTTACCCACGCAGATTGACCGGCAATTCATTGAAGTATCAACGCAAAATTGCACAAGCAGTTAAGCGTGCACGTCATATTGCTATTCTGCCTTACGTGGCCGATTTATTGAAATAGAAAAGTGCGGAGACGGAGGACCGAAGACCGAAGCGAAATGCAATAAGTCAAAGTCAAAAGTTGAAAGCAAAAATTATTGAAATCAAAAAAGATTAAACAATGGAACTTATACTTATAAAAAATGTAGAAAAACTAGGCTACGCGGATGATGTGGTGAAAGTTCGTGCCGGTTACGGATTGAACTATTTGATACCTCAAGGGTTTGCTGTTATTAAAAACGCAGGCACTACGAATGAATTAGCACAACGTGCTAAAGGTCGCGAAAAACGCGAAGCCAAATTGCTTAGCCAGTTCAATGAAATTTCAGCACGCCTCACATCTGCACCTTTAAAAATTACAGCTAAGGTTGGAACCACCGGAAAAATTTTCGGAAGTGTTTCTTCATACCACGTAGCTGAAGCTATTAAAGAACAATTGCAGGTGGAAGTTGACCGCAGAAAAGTAACGATTGTGGAAGGTGAAGTTAAAGCCGTAGGCACTTATACTGCCGAAGTGGGTTTAGGTTCAAGCCACAAAGTAACTGTTACCTTCGAAGTGGTAGCGGAAGCTTAAATTATTTTCAACTGAAGATTTGAAAAACCCTGTCCTTAGTGGCAGGGTTTTTTGTTTAGCCCCATGCTAAAGCATGGAGCAATTCAGCGATAGCATCTGTAAAACTTCTTTTTACTTTCATGGAATGAAAAAATACTTCCTTCTTTTCTTCTTCTTTCTTATTGCCGCTGTTTTTATTTTTTCTCCTTTTTCCAAAAAAGATTTGAAAGAAGAAAGAGAAAGCAGAACAGAACCGTACGAATATTTTGTGCGCCAGCGCATGTATCCGGATAATGTTTTTGCCGAAACAAGTTTCAAAAATAATATGCTGGCGGTTCAGCAGAATGCAAACAGCAACAGCCGCGCTTCAAATGTTAATGCCGCCTGGACTTTACAAGGCCCGGGAAATATTGGCGGTAGAATTAATTGTGTAGCTGTTCATCCGCTCGATACTAATATCATTTTTGGCGGTTGTGCCGAAGGAGGAATTTTTAAAACCATTGATGGCGGGGCGAACTGGTATCCGGTTTTTGATGCACAGTCTTTTCTTTCGCTTTCGTGGATTGAATTTAATCCTGTTCATCCCGATACGATGTATGCTGGCACAGGTGACAAAAATATGACACGGTATACGTACTCGGGCAATGGAATTTATAGAAGCACTGATGGAGGGGAAACGTGGAGTTCATTTGCTTTGCAACAGCAGGGAGTGATTTCTAAAATTATTATCAACCCTCAAAACACCAATGAAATGTATGCCGCTTGTATGGGCTCGCCTTTTGTGCGCGATAGTTTGCGCGGGATTTATAAAACCATTGACGGAGGGTTAAACTGGAATCGCATTTTAATAGGAAGCGATGAAGCCGGCTGTACGGATCTGGTCATGGACAAACTTCATCCCGATACACTCTATGCAGCCACCTGGAACAGCATTCGAAATAATCATGAGAATGTAAATTCAGGAAACGACAGTAAACTGTGGAAGACAATTGATGGCGGAAACACATGGGTGATTGTGCCCGCAAGTTTTAATCAAGAGAATAATGGTAGAATTTCATTAGCACTAAGTGAGCAAAACGGAAATAAACTTTACGCGTGTGTTGTAGATACTTTCAAAAATTTGAAAGGCGTTTTTAAAACTACCAATGGTGGAAACAACTGGACTGCGTTAGATGTAAGTTCTTTCGGTAACGATTTGTATGGGAGCAACGGCTATTGGTTCGGCTGGTATTTCGGTTTAATTAGAGTAAACCCCTGGAACGATGAACAGGTTTTTGTAGGAGGAATTGACCTTTGGGGTTCATTAAATGGAGGAACTCTCTGGCAGCAGTTTTCGCCAAGTTGGTGGACATATGAAGTACATGCCGATAAACACGATTTGCGTTTTACTAATCCAACTACTTTTCTGTTGACCACCGATGGAGGTATGTATAAGACAAACAACCTCGGAACAACTTATTCGGATGTTGAGAATATTCCGAACACTCAATTTTACAGAGTTACTTCTGCTGCTACTTATCCAGATTATTATTTCGGAGGAGCGCAGGATAACGGTTCTAACGGAGGCAATGCAGCTATGGCAAATAACTGGACGCGCATGTATGGTGGTGATGGATTTCGAATGATTTTTCATCCAACCGATTCACTCACTTATTATTGCGAAACACAATGGGGTGGAATGGTTTTTACCAATGATGGTGGCATGAACTTCAATGATTTTACTTCGGGCATTGATCTGGTGAATGATAGAATCAATTGGGATTTTCCGTACATCATGAGCCCCGCAAATCCTGAGCAAATGTATTGCGGCACCAACTGTGTTTACAAAATTGATTTTGCCCCCAATGATATCTGGACAAAAATGAGTGGCGACCTTACCGATGGAAATGTGATAGGAAGCACCCAAGGGCAATCGTTTAATGTGATAAGCACATTGGATAATTCTAAACCTGTACCGGCATTACTTTATGCAGGTACCAGCGATGGAAATGTTTGGCGTAGTAACGACAACTGTAACACCTGGACTAATATTACGCACACTTTACCCGACCGTTTTGTGACGAGTGTGAAAGCTTCGCCTAACGATTCGAATCTGGTATTCGTTTCGCATTCGGGTTATAGAGATAATGAGTGGATTCCTCACGTGCATAAATCCTTCAACAAAGGAAATTCTTGGATAGATATTTCAGGAAATCTTCCGCAACTTGCAGTAAATGATTTGCTCGTGATGCCGGGTAATGACAGTATTCTTTTTGCTGCGACAGATGGCGGTGTTTATGTAACACTGGATGCCGGAACTAATTGGCAACGGTTAGGAAACAATATGCCCGTGGTTCCTGTTTTTGAAATGGGATTAAACACTATTCAACGAACAATTTTTGCCGGAACTTATGCGCGTTCTATTTATTCGTACTCGCTCGATTCGCTGGGTGTTACGTTGCCGGGCGATACAGTAATTTCTTCTTTAAAAAATATTGAAGCGCAAATCTCTGTTTCCATTTTCCCGAATCCTGCGAATGATTTCCTTCACATCAGTTGTGCTATGAAAAATTATTCGCTTACTGTTTTTGATTTGAACGGTAGAAAATGTTTGCAAGAGTTAAATGCAAAGAGCGAGGAAACACTTGATATTTCTTCATTGAGAGAAGGAACTTATTTACTTCAAATATTTGATGGAAAGAAAAGAGTGGTGAAGAAGTTTGTAAAGCACAATCTTTAAATGAAGTGGTTTTAAAGTCTCCTACTTCGTAGGAGATTTAGAGGAGGTGGTTACTCCTGCAACACCATCTTCACACTTTTGTTCTTTAGTTTCTGTCCTTTAACTTTATCAAGCACGGCTAAAACCTTATTGCGCTTCACGGCTACGTAAGCAATGTAATCCTGCACTTCAATAAGTCCGAGTTCCTCTTTTAGTAAACCTCCTTTTTGAATCAAGAAACCTACAATGTCAATCTTATTGACTTTATCTTTTTTACCTGCAGAAATATAAATAGTAGCCCATTCGCTTGGTTCAGGAAATTTGTATTTAGTAGGCAGCTCCATCTCCGGTGCCGCATCTTTTATAAAAGGCGGTATGTATTCCTCTTCACTCAAAATTAAATAGGCAGTGCCTTCTGCGTGCATACGTGCCGTGCGTCCGTTGCGGTGCGTGTACGTTTCCAAAGTGTTCGGCAACTGATAATGAATAACGTGACGGATGGCAGGAATATCCAAACCCCGCGAAGCCAAATCTGTTGTGATTAAAATCTGGTTGCTACCATTGCGAAATTTTACTAATGCTAATTGTCTTTCGTCTTGTTCTAACTTGCCGTGATACACATCATGTATCACTCCGCTCTTCTTTAATATCTCGCTAATGCGGTCCACCGCATCGCGATGATTACAAAACACCAACGTTGTTTCGTTGCCTATTTTTGCCAGTAACGCCATGAGTGTTTTCAGCTTATCGTTCTCTTCTGCACGCACCGTTTTCAAAGTCAGTTGCGGAGTAACGTGTTCTTTGAGAAAATTAATTTCCTCTGGTTTTGTCAATCCTGCAAAAGCCGGAATCTCTACTCCTTTGGTAGCAGAAGTGAGCATTCGTTTGTTGACGTTTGGAAGACGGTTTATAATAAACTCCATTTCTTTCTGAAACCCAAACTCCAGCGATTTATCAAATTCATCTAGCACTAATGTCTTCACCATTTTTGTATCAAATGTCTCCCGCTCTATGTGATACATAATGCGCCCGGGTGTGCCTACTAAAACTGCCGGTGGATGAAGAAAATTGTTGCGCTCTACTTTGGTGTCGTGCCCGCCATAGCAGCAATTAATTTTAAAACCCGTGCCCATTGATTTGAAAACGTTTTCAATTTGCATCGCCAATTCGCGGCTAGGAACTAATATCAAAGTCTGCACACCTGTAATTTCAGTTTTTAAAGAGGCAAGAACAGGTAATAAAAACGCCAGCGTTTTTCCTGAACCGGTTGGCGAGAGCAACACAATTTCATTTTTTGTTTCAGCCGTTTTTAAAACAGCTTGTTGCATTTGGTTAAGCGATTCTATTTTTAAGTTGGCGAGTATTTTCTGTATCATGATATAGGGGGCGAAGGTAATTTTTAAATGAGCGAATCTTGCTTCCTTAGTTTTATACTTTTCTTTTTTCTTAACTTCGTTAAACCAAAAACAGGTAACATGGAACAAATAGTTTTAGATATATCCTCAGCAAAAGATGCTACTTTAATAAAAGAATTGATGAAGCGTTTTAAAAGTGTAGAAGTAAATTCATTTTCTACAAACCTTACCGGCAATCAAATTCAGCAACGAATTGAAAAAGGACTTAAAGATGCAGATGAAGGCAAGGTAAAACCGTGGAAAGAAGTAAAGTCAAAACTGCTCCAACGCATTCAAGCAAAGTCGAAATAGCATGTTAAAGTTAGTGCTTACGCAAAGAGCCGAAAGTTCTTTGGAAGAAATCACCGATTACTATCTCACCGAACATTCATTTGAAAGAACTACAAAAGTTATTGATTCTGTCGAAAAAGCATTTGATAAAATTGTTGCATCGCCTAAAAGCTATCCTGTTTGTTTCGATATTAAACAACCTACCGAAAACATTCGCCAGATAATTGTGCATCATACTTTCAAAATCGTTTATCGAATTCAAAAAGATAAAATTGAAGTAATCGAAATATTTCACGGTAAACGAAATCCGGAATTACTTGCGGATATAGAAGGCTGATGCACTTTACAAATAACCAACTCACGCATTGATAAAAATCGGCCTCATCAGCGACACCCACAGCCACCTCGATATAAAAGTTTTCGAAGTGTTTAAAGACGTAGACGAAATATGGCATGCCGGTGATTTGGGAACCATTGAGCTATGCAATGATCTAAAAGGCTTCAAACCTTTTTTTGCTGTTTACGGAAACATTGATGGCAAGGAAATCAGGATGGATTATCCTTTGAATTTAGAACTGGAGCGCGAAGGGTTCAAAATTTTGATGACCCACATTGGCGGCTATCCGAATCATTACGAACCTAAAGCAAGAAGGAAAATCGAAGAGGTGAAACCCGATATTTTTATTTGCGGGCACTCGCACATTCTAAAAGTAATGCGCGATGCCAAATACAACAATATGGTAGTGATGAACCCGGGTGCTGCGGGTGTTCAAGGTTTTCACAAAGTAAAAACCGTTTTACGTTTTACACTCAACAATAAAAAAATTGAAAACCTCGAGGTGATTGAATTGGGCAAGCGAGGCGAAATAATTTAATATTGCGCGCTTATGAATTCGGCTGAACACAAAAATCTTCTTACCAAAGCATTCAATATTAAGAATCGGTTTCTTGCTATGTATAAGCAGGCGAATGCCGGACATGTGGGTTGTTCGTTGAGTGTAGCGGAGATGATTACGTTTGTTCGTTTTGGTTGGATGAAAGAAACCGATGAAATTATTTTGAGCAAAGGACATGCAGCGGCTGCGCTCTATTCGATGTTGGCAGAAGATGGAACTTTGACAGAAGAAGACATTAAAACTTTTTACAGAAACAATACTTACCTCGCAGCACATCCACCGGTGAATAAAATTAAACGCATACCTTTTGCCACTGGTAGCTTGGGTCACGGGCTTTCGCTTGCCGCAGGTTTAGGACTGGCACAAAAGCTGAAGAAAAAAGACAAGAAAATTTTTTGCATTACCAGCGATGGAGAAATTAATGAAGGCAGTACTTGGGAAGCAGCTTTGTTTATTGCACATCATGATTTGAACAATGTAATCTGGTTGATTGACAGAAATAAATTGCAAGGTTATGGAAGAACAGAAGATGTAATGAAGCTGGAACCATTAGGTAAAAAATTAGAAGCATTTGGGTTTAATGTTTTGGTAGCAGACGGACACGACTTTACTTCTTTAGAAAACTCGAAACTCGAAACTCGAAACTCGAAACTTCCAACTGCTATCCTTTGCAACACTACAAAAGGTAACGGCTGGAAAACGTATGAAGACAAAGTAGATTGCCATTATTTACCAATGAAAGATGACCAGTACAATTTAATTCTTGAAGAAGTAAAATACGATTACGAGAGACGCATTTCCCAAATTGCCTAATCACCCAATTACCTAATTGCCCAATTGCATGAGAGTTGAATTTGCACAAGCTATGATTAACGCCTTCGATAAGAACGAGAACCTCGTTTTTATTACCGGTGACCTGGGCTATATGGCTTTGGAGAAAGTGCAGGAGAAGTTTGGTGAGAAGTTTATTAATGCTGGTGTTGCCGAGCAAAACATGATAACCGTTGCAGCTGCATTAGCGCACGAAGGTTTTATTCCGTGGACTTACAGCATCTCTCCTTTTGTAACGCTTCGTCCTTACGAGCAGATTAGAAATGACGTGTGTATGCATAATTTGCCGGTAAAGATTGTAGGCAACGGTGGCGGCTATGGCTACGGAATTATGGGAGCCACTCACCACAACATTGAAGACATTGGCGCGATGCGCATTTTGCCAAACATGCGCGTGTATGTTCCTTTTACTGCCAGTGATGTAGAGCAAGCAGTAGGGCAAATGATTGCAGATAAAAGCCCAAACTACTTACGGTTGAACATGGGGGCAAAAATTAATTACCCAGTTGCTCCATTTGCGCAATGGAGAAAAATAAAAGACGGAACCAAAGGAGTTGTAGTAGGCACCGGACCGGTGACGGAAAATATTCTGAACACAAATCTTGCTGATGATTTAGAAGTTTGGGTTCTCTCGGTATTCCCAATTACCCAATTACCCAATGAACTAATTTCCTCGATAAACGCCACACAGAAATTAATCACCATAGAAGAGCATAATGGAGAATGCGGCTTGCGCGAAACGCTTTCTTACCTTTTAATGAATCACCTTACTTCGAATATCAAAATACTTTCTCTTGTAGCATCCGGCTACCCAAGCGGCAAATACGGAGACCAAAAATTTCATCAGGCAGAAAATAATTTGGGTGGTGATGGACTGATGAAAGAGTTGAACGCTTTCCTCGGTTAAGATTTCTGAGTGTGCCTAATTTCTGCATATTTACACCATGTCTTTACCCGATAAAATACAGGAGGAAGTTTTAAAACTCGAAGGCCCAATTGTAATTTTTGGTGCCGGTGGTTTTATCGGCTCAAATTTACTTCGCGCTCTTTTGGAATACCGCAAAGATGTTTTTGCTGTTACCAGCAAGCCTTTTATTCCGTGGCGTTTGGATGATATCAATCCAAAACATATTCTTCATTGCAACATCATTAAGAAAAATCAGATTGAAGAGTTATTTAAAGAACATCGCTTTAAAACCATTTTCGATTTAGCAGCTTATGGCGCTTACAGCAAGCAAGCTGATGTTGATTTGATTTATGAAACGAATTTCATTGGTCTGCTGAACCTTCTTGAAATCTCTTCGCAATTTGCCATTAAGGCATTTGTTCATGCGGGCAGTTCTTCGGAATATGGATTGAATGCTTCAGCACCTAAGGAAGACGATTCGCTTCAACCCAACTCGCACTATGCGGTAACCAAAGCAAGTGCTGCGCACATGATAAAATTCTACGGAACTATTAAAGAAGTTCCCGTGGCGAATTTGCGTTACTATTCTATTTACGGTGCGTTTGAAGAACCCGATAGATTGATTCCGCAGTTGATTGATAAAGGTATGAAGGGGACTTATCCTCCATTAGTGCAACCGGATATTTCTCGCGACTTTGTCTACATAGATGATGCGGTTTATGCAACGTTACTTTCGGCTACCAACATTCAAAACATAAGAGGTAAATCGCTGAACATTGCAAGCAATCATAAAACTACCATACGCGATATCGCTTCGGCTATCAAAGATATTTTCGGCATTGAAAAGAATCCTGATTGGGGCGATATGCCCAACCGCAAGTGGGATTTGAAAGAATGGTATGGCGATGCTTCGCTAGCGAAAGAATTGATTGGCTGGCAGAACGAAACTCCGCTTAAAGAAGGCTTGAGTAAAAATGCAGAATGGCAAAAAAATTATTCGATGCCGCTGTATGAAAAGAAATTTGTTCAAGATAAAATTCGCCACAAACTCTCCGCAGTAATTGCTTGTTACAAAGATGTGCAGGCCATTCCGTTTATGTACGAGCGGCTTTCAAAAACATTTCAGAAGATTGGAGTTGACTACGAAATAATTTTCGTAAACGATTGTTCGCCCGATAATACCAATGAAGTTTTGCAGAAGATAGTGGATGCAGATGACCATGTTATTGCCATTGAACATTCGCGCAACTTCGGTTCGCAGGCGGCTTTTCTTTCAGGCATGGAAATTTCTACTGGAGATGGTGTAATTCTATTAGATGGCGATTTACAAGACCCGCCTGAATTGATTGAACAGTTCTACGCAGAATATCAGAAAGGTTTTGATGTGGTGTATGGCAGAAGAGTAGCGCGTGAAGGAAACCAAACATTAGTTTCGTTTTATAAAATGTTCTATCGCCTATTCCGCAGTGTGAGTTATGTTCCTATTCCTTTAGATGCCGGTGACTTTAGTTTGATGGACAGAAAAGTGGTGAATGAATTGGTGAAGCTACCGGAGACCGACCAGTTTATGCGCGGCTTGCGTGCATGGGTGGGTTTCAAGCAAACCGGTGTTGATTATACACGCCCCGAAAGAATGTTTGGTGTAACCACCAACAACATGCGCAAAAATTTAGCATGGGCACGTAAAGCAATTTTCAGTTTCAGTTTTGTGCCGCTGGAGTTAATGACTTACTTAGGTTGGTCGTTGACGATACTTTCTTTTATTGCGATCATCATTCAAATCATTCTCTACTTTGTAATGCCTGGAAATCCACATGGCATCACCACCATTATTGTTCTCATTTTATTTTTTGGCGGATTACAAATGCTTGGCATTTCAGTTCTTGGAGAATATCAAGCTAAGATTTTAGAAGAGAGCAAGAGACGACCGAAGTTTATTCGGAGAAACATTTACCGAAAGATTTATTAGCAATTACTAAGTGACGAATTACAAATTACTAATTGAACAGCCATGCTTCAGACAGATATAAAGCAGCGGACTAAGGACTTTGCAATCAGAGTAATTAAAGTTTGTAAAACGCTGAAAAAGGAAGAATGGATTGAAGTAATTCTTGGAAGACAATTATTACGCTCCGGGACATCAGCAGCTGCGAATTATAGAGCCACTGTTATTGCAAAGTCAGAGAAAGATTTTATAAATAAATTGAAAATTGTAGAAGAGGAATTAGATGAAACTATTTTCTGGATGGAAATATTAGTTGAATCTGGAGTTATCCCTAAGGGCAAACTCACCTTACTTATCAAAGAAGCTGATGAACTTCTTCGAATTATTTCTGCTTCAATAATTACCATGAAGAAGAAACGAAAAGTCAATAAAGCAAAGGGTGTATTAAATAGTAATTAGTAATTCCGTAACTAGTAATTCCCTTAAGAAAGTATCCCCGCAATCGTAGCCGAAAGATAAGAAGCCAACGTTCCGCAAATGAGTGCTTTAAAACCTAGCTTGGCTAAATCTTTTCTTCTGTCAGGAGCAAGTTCTCCAATGCCTCCAACCTGAATAGCAATAGAACTAAAGTTTGCAAAACCACACAACGCAAAACTTACAATAATGAGTGCCTTTGGTGAAAGTGTATGCGCAGCAATCATTGGTGATAGATTGGCATACGCCACAAATTCGTTAATCACTAATTTAGTTCCGAGCAAAGTTCCAACGGTATGTGCATCTGCTGCAGGAACACCCATTGCTCTGGCAAAAACAGAAAACACGGCACCGAAAATTGAATCGAGTGTGAAGTTGGAAAGGCTGATTCCAATCATATCCAGATTCATTCCGGTCATGCGCAGTAACAAGCCGAATTTAATCAGGAGCGCATTTACTAAAGCGATTAAGGCAATGAAACCAATCAACATGGCAATTACATTCAACGAAACTTTCAATCCATCGCTTGCTCCATGCGAAATGGCATCCAATAAATTTGCGTGAACTTTTTTCACTTCTAATTTAACTGCTCCTTTGGTTGCGCTCTCTTCGGTTTCGGGCCAAACAATTTTTGCAATCACCAGCGAAGCCGGTGCCGCCATAATACTTGCAGCCAACAAATAAGGTGCAGGCACACCCATAGAAATATAAACCGCCATCACTCCTCCTGCAATGCAAGCCATGCTTCCGCTCATGCTTGCGAGGAGTTCACTCATGGTCATAGTTGAAATGTAAGGCTTAATCATAATCTGCGCTTCTACTTGTCCAACAAAAGTGGATGCTACGTTTGATAAAGCTTCGCTTCCGGATACGCGCATTAGAAAATGAACTGCTCGCGCTATGTATGAAACCACCACTTGCATAATGCCAATGTGATATGCCACACTTACCAAAACCGCCACAAAAATAATGGTAGGCATAATCTTAAACATGAAAAGAAAACTGTAATGGTCACCAAAAATAGGATGCAATAACTCGGGACGCATTAAACCGCCAAAAACAAACTCACCGCCTTTATCGGCCATTTCAAGCAAGCGCTTAATTCGGTCGCCAGTCCAGCTGAAAACAGTTTGACCGATATCTGTTTTTAAAACAAAAATAGCTAGACCTAGTTGAAGACCAAGACCACTGAAAACTAAACGTAGATTAATGGCTTTGCGATTATTGGATAGTAGTAGAGCAATTCCAAGAATGAGAACCACACCAATCAATCCTGTAAATCTTTCCATGCTGAAGTGTTATTTCTTCAAACATAATTTTTATTGATGGTTTATCAAATAAAAAAAGGTAGCGCAATGGCTACCTTTTGTTTTACAATTTGCTGTTTGATTAATCTTCGAATCCTTCACCAAAATCGCTTGGTGGCGCAGGTGCTGCTGAAGTATTCGAAGTATCTTCATCGGTTCTACGAGTCATTTTTGCCTCTAAACTTAAAGTAGCATGTGGCACTACACGTAGACGTTCTTTAGGAATTAACTTTCCCGAAACGCGGCAAATGCCATATGTTTTGTTTTCAATACGCACGAGTGCCAATTCAAGATTGCGTATATAACCATGCTGACGCGAAATCTGATTCATCAATGTTTCCATTTCAGAAGTATCGGAACCTTCTTCCATGTTCCATGCTTTGCTTCCTGCCTGACTATCGGTATGATTATCTAACGCATCTTTCAAATAGGCTAACTCCTCACGTGCTGTTACAAGTTTTTTGTCAATCAAAGTTTTAAACTCTTTCAACTCTGTGTCGCTGTAACGCAAATTTGTAGTTACTGGAATGTTATGATGTCTTGACACTTTGGTTGGTTGTTGAGGCTTTAGTTGAGGAAGCGTGTTATAAAATGTTTTTACTTCTGGCTTAATGGCTTGACGAACAAATTTTTTCTCTACCGGTTTTGCGGGTCTGCCTCTTTTGCCCTTCACCTTCACTACAGGTTCAACTGCTTTTGGTTCCTTAGCTACTACTTCCTTCTTTACCGGCTTGATGGCTTTTACTTCTTTCTTTATTACTTGTTTCACTTTCGCTGTTTTTTTATCCACTTGCTTCACAACAATAACTTTGTTCTTTTTTACAACAGCTTTCTTTTTAGCAACTGGTTTTACCTTCGCGGCTTTCGCTTTAGCTGGTTTTGCTTTAACCACTTTTTTAGCAACGGGCTTTGACTTCTTTTCAGGTTTAGCAGTCTTTTTCACTTTAGCCGCAACTTTTTTTGCGGGCTTCGAAATTTTTTTGGCTACAGGTTTGCTTTTAGCTTTAGCAGCAGGTTTTGCTTTTGTAGCTTTCTTCTTGTCTTTTGATTTTGATTTTGCCATGTCGAAAAATTTGGCGGCAAACTTAACCAAATTCTTAATTGTTGCCATTGTATAAAATTTAAGGGCGCAAATGTAGAAAAGCAACCGACAGTTGCTACAAGTAGGTTGCTGATTTGAAGTTTAAAGTTTAAAGTTGACCTCCAATAAAATTTCGTTTGACACCCAAAGAATTTCATAACCACTTATTGAATTTTAAACTGCACGAAAAAAGTTCTTCTACTAAAAAAGAAGAATTGATTTTGAACGGTGAGTCATTCCCTGTGTTCATCAACGAATATTGGACAGCAAAACAGCGGCAGGCAAATTCGGTGCACGAAATTTCTTACCGCGCTTGTTTTAAACCACAACTTCCAAAATTTTTTATTGAATTATTTACTGCCGAAAATGAATTTGTCTACGACCCTTTTAACGGAAGAGGAACTACCGTTGTGGAAGCTGCGCTACTCGGTAGAAATGTAATTGCTAACGATGTTAACCCGCTTAGTTTAATTCTTACTCGACCGCGCATCACTATTCCTTCATTGAAAGAGGTTGAAAAACGGTTGGAGGAAATTCAAGTAGGAAACACAGGGTCCCGAAGCGGAGACTCTCCTGAGACAATTGACCTTTCCATGTTTTTTCATTCGCGCACTCTTGACGAAATTATTTCACTCAAAAATTATTTGAATGAAAAAGCAGAAACAGGAAAAGAAGATAATACCG
Source organism: Bacteroidota bacterium (assembly GCA_947479455.1). Lineage (GTDB taxonomy): Bacteria > Bacteroidota > Bacteroidia > Chitinophagales > LD1 > Bog-950. Next base: position 23,024 of record CANJZE010000002.1, on the reverse strand, counting down.
ACCGCTGGATTCGCATGGTGGCAACGAATCGTTTGACAGGACATTCGAATGGTTTCTTTTCAGTTTACACGCTACCGCCAAATCAAGCAGTAAGTGCCGAGCGGCAGAAAAAAATAAACATTCAACGGAATCAGCAACCTGAATATCGCGATGTAAAAAAACTGATTCTAAAAAAATCGAAAGTTTTGTTGAGTGAAGTTCCAACAGAGCGCAGAAAAAAAACTGTTGCTCAGTTTCTGAACACAGATGCTTCAAAAACGCGAAGCATTAAAAACAATTCTGTTTCGCTCACCGTTACCTCTCCTCCTTTTTTAGATGTAGTGCAATATGCCGATGATAACTGGCTGCGTTGCTGGTTCAATGGTATTGATATGAACGTTGTTTCGAAAAAAATTACGATGAGCAAAACTCTCGAAGATTGGAGTGCGAAAATGCAAAGCGTATTCAACGAGTTATATCGCATTACCAAACCTAACGGCATCGTAGCCTTTGAAGTAGGAGAGGTGCGCCACGGAAAAATAAAGTTAGAAGAGGCTGTTATACCTCTCGGTATTTATGCAGGTTTTGCATGTGATGCACTTGTTATCAATCAACAGGATTTTACCAAGACCGCCAATATTTGGGGCGTGAGCAATAACAAAGCAGGAACAAACTCGAACAGGATTGTGGTGTTTAGAAAATTATTGGGAGGTTAACGCCATAACAATTTTAGTCGTTTCAATCTAAACAACTCACATCACTCGTTTATCAACTCCTCTCTGCTCTTCGGCTTGCGCTCAATCTGCCATTTAAAATCTTTGAGTTGATATTGGTCGGCTGCAAGTTTTTTCATGGGTGTAAAAACAGCCTCCGGTTTTTGGATAAAAACAATTTTTTCCATTTTCTTTTCTTTGAAGTAGAGTGTTATATCGGTTGACAACACTTTATTGTTGCCTATGTATTTGTTGGCTTCATTTTTACCAAAGTACAAACTCTCACTATTGCCTTTCACATCCATATGGTGGAGTTCATTATCTACAAAATAGCCGAAAATGTTGATGCCTTTAATTTGGTCATAATACTTTTTGCCCGATGGGGAAATGATAAAACCGGCATGGTAAATACTCAACTTATCGGCCTTCTTGTTTCTGATTTTAAGCAAAACTGTATCGCCACTCATTTGAATATTATCGGTCCAAATAATTGGGTTGTAATACATTTTGAAAGTGGAATCTTCAAAAGAATAAAACATACTATCACACACGCCTTGCATATCGCGCATAAACATGCGCACCTTGTGGTACGCGAAAAAATTCTTGGTCGTATCCTCTTCCGATTTGTTTCTGCATTTGAGCGTATCAGCATTTAAAAACAAAGAATCCTTATCCATTTTATAAATCATGAACGGGTGCTGCGTTGCCATGATGTTTTGAAGCGAATCGTAATACTCCCCATACTTACCAAAAATTTCTGTGTCCATAGTGGAATCTATCCACTGAAACGGACCAATCACTTTGCCGTAACCATGAAAGCGTTCGTAATACAAACTATCGGTAAGCAAACGCTGCGGAGGATTAACCACCACTGTATTTTTTCCGAAGGAAGAAATGTCTTTATTACTGTTATACCAGCCGTTGTTGCAATAGATACGGCTGCTTTCATTTACAATAATGGTATTGCCGAAAAATGTAGAGGTCTTTGTTTCTACATTATATTTCAGTGTATCGGACGTGAGATTGTAGTTCGGGTCGGTGATAACTACGCTATCGTTAAAGTAAACGTCTTTCAGATTGCTGTAGTAGTAACCCTTCTTACTTACAATAATCGTAGAATCTTTATAAACACGACCGCCAACCAAATAATAACTCACTTTGTTTTTTACATCGTAAAACAATTCATCGGTAAACAGTTTCATGCTGCCATCGGTAAGTACCGCATTACCACTTAGTCGCGAAAACTTTTTATCGCCATTGTGATGAAGCGTTTGCGAATAGGCATTTATGGTATCCTGCTGAATGTGTACACGCCCCCATGCATCTATGTTATTGGTTTCTTTATCGAGGTTTGCACTGTCGCACCACATAAAAACGCCATCCTGTTTTATTGCTACGTTACCTACAAGCTTGGTAACTTTCTTTCCGTTCTCTTCCTGCATTTTCAAATAATCGGCATTCAGAATTTCAACTTCCTTTTTGCCGCCCTCGTTATCCTGAGCCGAGAGATAGAAGATTGAAAACTGAAGATTGAAGATTAAAAGCAGCAACAGCCGTGCTTGCTTACACGATGAAAAATAGCGAGAAGAAAAAAATGATTTAATCACTTAGCAAAAATGAAATAAAAATCCGTACACAGACTCCACGAATTCCTCGGAAAATAAAATTGAAGAATGGTCAAAGGTTGCTGATGGTATCGGTGTAATCAATTGCCTTTATCTGTGCAATCATTGCGAAGCATTACTTGCCGCTCTCATCATACTTCTTGGCTCTGCGCTCTTCGGCTTTCTTGGCGCCCAATACATTGATGGTGATATAACGATAAGGGCGTTGTCTTACATCTTTCAGCAACACGTTCAAATTGACAACAGCTGAATCTACCTTAGTATAAAGATCATCACTCTTCACAATTTTACCCAGTGTGCCTTTACCCGCGTTAATGTCTTTAATCACTCCGTTTACTTGACCTATCGTGAGATTGAGATTCTCAATCATCTGCTTCAGATTGGCTTGTTGTAAGGAATCAGTAACGTTTTGCGCATTTTTTAAAATGGCTGTGATAGCACTGTTGTTCTTTTCAATGTTGCCCGTAATGCTTTGCAAATTCTTTAAGGTAATTTGAAGTGTTTCTTGATTCTGCTGAAGTATCACATTGATTTTTGCAATGGCTGAGTTTACACCATCAAGCGTAGTATAAATGCCTTGCGGATTACGCTGGTCGAATAAATATTTTATGCCGCTGATGGTGGTATCGAGCGAAGGCAGCATGTGTCTCACATCACCCATTATCGGGTCTATTTGGGCGCCTAATTGTTCGCTTAAATCTTTTTTGAAGAAGGTATTGATGGTATCACCATCTTCATAAAAGGTGGAAGAATTTCCAAAAACCAAACGAACCTTTTTGCTTCCCAAAAAATCGGTAGAAATAAGCGAGGCGTAAGTGCTGTCTGTTTTTGGTATCTGAATATCTTTATCCAAATCTAACTGAACCACGATTTTTCCGGTAACGGGATTACGCTCCATACCGCCTACTCTGCCACATGGAAAGCCGTTGATGTCAACCATGTTTGATTTATACAAACCATCAACACGATCGTACACCGCGTAGTAAACATTCTTGCGCACAAAAAGGTTAGTGCCTTTAAGAAAGTAAAACCCGAGAACAAAAATGATGACTGAAACTGTGGAGAAGATACCTACTCTTGCCTGATTGCTCACGTGGTTTAAAATTTTACCAAAAATATCATTTACATATAGAAATCAAAATGAAGAGAGGATTGCTCCGAAACAAAAACTACAATGAATATTTATTTGCCAAGCGAAGCGCGCAACTCGTTGTACTTCGCTAAATACTGGTCGGCCATTTCTTTGTTGCCTTTGTTGCGATAAGAAACCGATAGATTCATATACGCTGCAGGATACTTAGGATTGATAGCAATTAATTTCTGTGCAGTAGCAATTGCCAAATCAAATTGCCCGCTCAAACCATACGCCACACCTAAATCTTCGTAGTACAATTCAATTTTCGGTTCCATTTCAATAGCTTTATTCAAATACACAATTGCCATTGGTAAATTGCCCGCAACTTTTCCAAAACCTGTTCCCACTTGGTAGTAATCTCCTGCTAAAAGCGGCCGCAATTCATTTCCTTTCTTCAACCAAAAATCAACCGAATCGGGCTGATTTAATTTTGCATAAACCTGCGCCAATAAATATCTACATTCAACTTGTTCTGGTTTTGCATCGTACGCTTTCAATAAATTATTTTTTGCTAGAAGCGGTTGATTCGATTCGTTGTAAACAATACCCAGATTGAACGAAGCATCGTAATAACCACCTACGCGATACGCGGCTGCTTTTTCGTAAATAGGAATTACCTGCGGCAAATTATGGTAGCGTTTGTACAAGGCATTTCCCATTAATAACCAAGCGTTGGAATGCGTGGTATAGATACGAACCGCTTCGCTCAAATGCACAATGGAAGAATCGAGAAACAAATTACGTATAGAGGAATCGGGAAGATTGTTGATGAACGTAAGTTCTTCGTTGCTAACGTTTGGATTCAAGTCCTTTATAAATTTTTTAATCATTCCGCTATCGCGCAAAGCGGCAATATCCGATTCGGCAGCTTTAGTTAAATCTCCGCCTACCGAAGTTTGAATCTTTGCTGAGTTTAAACTGTGATGCGAGTCGACACGGAAAAGTGTGAAGCTGTCTTTCCAATCGTAATTGCGCGTAAATGTTTTTACAGAGTATAGCGAAAGAATAAGCACAAACGAAGCAAGCACTGCTTTTTGATTTTTGATGTAAGAGATAAGCAGGTAGGAAACCAAAATGCAAAAGCCCAATGAACTCATGTAAATGAAGCGCTCGTTCATCAACACACCGACTGTAAAAAGCAAGTTCGAAGCAATAGAAAAAGTGGTGAAGTAGAAAAGAATGGCGTAAGAAGCAATTGATTTTTTCTTCAAATTCATCAATGCATAAATCACCAATGCACCATTAATTAAAAGTGAAAGAATGAAAGTAATGTCGCCAAAATCAACGTAAGGAATTTGGTTGAAATAATAATCGTGTGTAAGCGGATGCGGAAAAATCAGGAGCTTGATGTAAATCAAAAACGTAAGAATAATAGTGGCGTAACGCTGCGATGTAGTGGCCAGCAAAAAAGGATTATTCAAAATTTCAGGAGAGTCTTGTGTAATACCCGATTGCGTAAACTGGCTTCGGAGAAAAAGAAAAAGAGCAACAGGAACAAGGTAAGCACCAAGCGTAATTACATAGTCCTTTGTTTTTGCGTTCGTAAAGAAATAGTAGGTCAGTGGTATCACCGCAAAAAATGTAATCGCATTTTCTTTTGACATGAGTGCCACAAAAAAGATGAAGGTTCCCCAAACAAGATGAACAACATTTTTTGTTCTTACATACTTGATAGTCGCAAGTAACGCCAGTAACGAAAACAACATACACATGACTTCATCGCGCCCCTTTACATTCGAAACGGCTTCGGTGTGCATAGGATGTGCGGCATATAGCATGGTGGCAAAAAATGCAAGACCTAACTCACCAATAGGAGTTTTGACAGCATACTTCTTAGGAATAATCAATTGCAGAATATGGAACAGCAGAATGCACGTTAAACCAAAAAGCAAAATGTTGACTGCGTGATTTAGAAAAGGAAACAGATAAGGATCCTGGTCGCCCATGATGATATTCTTATCGGTAATTTCTCCGCGTTTGTCGCCTTTCAATCTGCGCGAAATTTCGTACTCAATCGTCAAACTTACCATACTCAACGGGCGATAACGACCTCCGCTTACTAGCTTCGCACCGCGCTCACCAAAAAATCCTTCGAACATATCATGTGTGAAATGGTCTTTGATTCCGCCAAAACCCTTTTTAGTGAATTTGTTGTCGGTGAGCACAATTGTATCGTCTATAGCGTACTTGTTCCAAAGTGTATTGGAATACAAAGTGACACTGAAAAGAAAAATAAAAAGGTAAGGAACCCAAGAGGGAAGTTTGATTGTTGTATTGCTACTAACAACATTTGATGTCTTAACTTCCGACTTCGGACTTCCGACTTCGGGCTTTTGTTTTTTTTGCTTCGCCACAGTTAGTTTTTTTGCAGCGTGAATTTAAAAACACTTACTGCCAATGCAAGTTGTTGGAGAATGCAATGGATTACACAAAGGCGCGAAGGCGCAAAGTTGAATACATAATGCATCTGCATTTCTTTGTGTCTTTGCGCCTTTGTGCAAATGTATTTGAGTTCTATATCAACTTATAACGCTTGCCCGGCAACGAAACAATAATGTTGTTCATTTCCATTTCTAAAAGTGTAGCTGCCAGCACGCTTGAATTCATTTGTGTTTCATCAACTATTGAATCAATTGCGAGTTCTGTTTTCTCGTTCAATAAATTAAAAATTCTTTGTTCTTCATTAGAAAGCACAAGCACAAGTTGTCGTTGTTGCTTTTTCGATTTCTGTTCTGCGGCAGTTGTTTTCCAATTCATCTCCAACAATAAATCATCGGCACCTTCAATCATTTTTGCTTTGAACGTTTTAATCAAAAAATTACAACCTGCACTAAACTTATCTGTTGATTTGCCTGGGAAAGCAAATACATCGCGATTATAAGAATGAGCTAGGTTGGCAGTAATTACAGCACCGCCTTCAATAGCCGATTCAATCACCACAATGGCATCGCACATACCAGCCACAATTCTGTTTCTGCTTGGGAAATTAGAAGGATGCATTTCGTTGGTAGAAATATACTCCGTGAGCAGACCACCTTGTTCTACCATTTTCTTTGCTACACTTTTGTGTTGTTGAGGATAGATTGTGTTCAATCCATGGGCAAGGACGCCCACCGTTTTCAAATTATTTTCTAAAGCAGCATTATGCGCAGCTACATCAATTCCATACGCCAAACCGCTAACTACTAAAACGTTTTGCGCAGCTAAATCAGCCACTAGCTTCTTCGTAATTTCTTTTCCGTATTCACTTGCCCTTCGTGTTCCTACAATCCCAACAATCTTTTCTGCATTCAAATCAGCATTGCCTTTATAGTAAAGTAACACAGGAGAATCGGCACAGGTTTTCAATCGTTGCGGATAATTTTCATCGGTAAAGAACAACGGAGTGATGTTGTATTTCTCTGCAAACTTCAATTCTTCTTCCGCTTCTTTCAATACATCGGCACTCGCTATGGCGTCTGCTCTTTCTTTTCCTATGCCCGGTATTTTTTCGAGTTTTCCTTTTGAAGTTTTGAAAACGGCTTCAACACTTCCGCAATAAGCAATCACATTTTTCGCCAACACACTTCCCACATTCGGCAAAAGCGTGAGCGCAACCTGATACAATTTTTCGTTGGAAGTTTTATTCGGCAAAACCTGTTTATTTAGAGTTGCCAAATTTATAAAAGCCACTCACTTATCTTCGATGAAAAATATTTTCCTGATTGCCTTCTGCATTTTTTATCAATGGTCAATCGTCAATGGTCAATCGTCAAATTCTCTCTATTGGAAAAACAGAAAACCATTCGAAGGTTACTGGCAACAAGATGTTCACTACAAAATAAAAGCTAGTGTTGATGAAACTACCGACATCATTAGCGGAGAAGAAAATCTTACCTACGTCAACAATTCGTCCGACACACTTTACTACGTTTATTTTCATCTCTATCAAAATGCTTTTCAGCCGGGTTCTTACTTAGATAATTTGCAGGATAATAATGACGCTCACGTTACGTACGGCAAATACGAAAAGCAAAAACTCGGAATCGTTATTGATGAAATTAGAAACAAAGATTCGCTCACTTTGCAAACGCAACTTGATAACACGATAATGAAAGTGTTTCTCGATGAACCGATTGCTCCCAACTCGTCCAAAGTTTTTCTCATCAAATTCAAAACGTATTACGATGCGGGTTCTACACGCAGACGAATGAAAAAATACAAAGCCTTCGTGGTGAATCATTACAACGGTTGTCAGTGGTATCCGAAGATTTGTGTGTATGACCGCAAGAGCGGATGGAACACCGACCAGCATATGAACCGCGAGTTTTATGGCGACTACGGAACCTTTGATGTGGATTTGACTTTCGCTTCAAACTATGTGGTAGAAGCTACGGGCATGTTGCAAAATGAAAATGAAGTACTGCCTGATACGCTCAAGAAAAAACTCGACATCTACAATTTCAAAGACAATAAATGGGATGCAAAACCTGATACAATTACTCCTTATAAAAAAGGAGAAACAAAAACCTGGAAGTATCATGCCGAGAATGTTCACGACTTCGCTTTCACTGCTGACCCGAGTTATAGAATTCATGACACGATAATTTATTTAAGACCTAACCAAAACGAGAAGACGGCTGTTAAGTCCCCTTTAGGGGATTTAGGGGTGGCTGTTCATTGCACCGCCATTGTTCAGGAGCAGCACGCAACCGGATGGCAGAATGCTTCGGAATATCTTTCCAAAATAATTTCTGTTTTCTCGCGCGACTTTGGCGTGTATGAATATCCAAAAATTGTAGTGGCCGATGCGGCTGATGGAATGGAATATCCTATGCTTACTCTTGATGGCGGTCGCGATGTGGAGTATCGGGGTTTGCTCGTGCATGAAGTGGGGCACAATTGGTTTTACGGAATGATTGGCAATAACGAAACCTATCGCGCCATGCTCGATGAAGGCTTCACACAGTTTCTCACCGCCTGGGGTTTAGAACATATTGATGGCTCTACTATTCCTTATCAGTTTGGCAAAAAAACGGGTTGGTATTACAAACGTTTTTTCGAGCCTACACAGGTTCGCGAAAGCAAATGCTACTACAGTTATCTCTCCGATGCTATTCGTTATGATGACGAACCCATTAACACACACAGCGATGGATTCAATGGCGCGCTTGGGCAAGGCGGTGGTTACAGGCATGTATATGCAAAGACTTCCACCATGCTCTATAATCTCCAATACGTTTTAGGCGATTCACTTTTTAGTACCGCAATGAAACATTATGTAGCGCAATGGAAATTTTTTCATCCTTATCCCGAAGATTTTCGCAACAGCATTTCGCAGTTTACGCATGTAGATTTGAATTGGTTTTTTGATGAGTGGATGGAAACCACCAAGAACATTGATTACAAAATTGGCAGAATCAAGAAGGGACAACTCAAAGACCAGTATGTTATTCGTTTGAAACGCAAAGGCAGAATGCAAATGCCTATTGACCTTCGGGTAGTTTCAAATAGTGATTCCGTTTATGATTATACGATTCCGAATACGTGGTTTGAGAAGACGGAGGTCGGAAGTCCGAAGTCGGAAGCAAATACAACATCGGACATCGGACATCGGACATCGGACATTCTCCCCAAGTGGTACGGCTGGGATAAACTTCAACCAACTTATGATGCCGTGGTTACAATTCCTTCAGGAATCAAGAATGTAATCATTGACCCAACCGAAAGATTAGCCGACATCAACATGCTCGACAATCGTAAACACGGTAATGTTGAACTGCGTTTCGATTCGCACATTTATCCTCCTGCTTCTTCAAAAAAATATCGTTTGTATATGCGCCCCGATATTTGGTGGAATGCTTATGACGGGTTTAAAATAGGCGCTGTTGCCAGTGGAAATTACATGGGAGTGAAACATGTGTTCACGCTTTCGATTTGGATAAACACACATCTTGCACAAGGCGGCAAGCGTTATGGCTTAGATGAAGACACGCGCAAAAAAGCGGGCTACTTCTCTTATCGTTTCGATTATCAAACGGCTATTGATAAAGTAATTCGTAAAGGCACATTCTATTTTCATTCGCAGTGGTTAGATGGTTGCGAGATGTATAAAATTGGTTTGAACAAACAGTTCCCTAAAGGATTTTCTACCGACATTAATCTAAAAGCATTTACGCGCAACCGCGAGGAATACAGAAACTATTTGCTATATCCCAATGAGTGGGACGCTATCTGGACGAGCAATAAGAAGTTCAATATTTCTGTGAACCTGTCGGCTACTTATACTTACGCGCATACCAACTACAACGGTTTCCTGATAGCGCATTTGCGCTCGGGTGCGCTCACTTCTTCTTTCGATTATCATTATCTCGAACTCACTTCGGTGCTCAAAGCCAAAGCATGGAAATTTGATTTCAACACCCGCGTTTATGCGCGCTACGGCACAGGAAAAGATTTGCCAAGCGAAAGTGCTTTGTTTTTTGCGGGCGGAAATCCTGAGGAGATGATGGACAGCAAATATTATCGAGCTGCGGGTTTTGTTCCGCAAACGTGGGCGGGCAATTATGATGTGGATGTTAACCATCTTCAATTCGGTGGAGGATTAAACATGCGTGGCTATGCAGGTTACCTACTGGCAGAGCGCGATAAATACGGCAATGTAATGCCTGCTTACAAAGGCAATTCGGGTTTTGCGCTTAATGAGGAAATTGATTTCAACCGCATAGTGCCTTGCAAAAATGCCTGGCTGCGCGACCATTTTAATTTAAACACTTACCTCTTTGCCGATGCCGGTGCTATAGCTTACACCAACAGCAATAACGAGCAGCAGCTTTCGCACTTGCGCGTAGATGCCGGAGCGGGTATGGCGCTTACCATTAAAAAATGGGGTGTGCTGCAAAACATTAAGCCGCTTACTTTGCGTTTCGATGTTCCCTTCTTCCTCAGCAATTCGCCTTATGTCAATCAAAAACATTTTGATTTCCGATGGGTGGTAGGTATCAGCCGCACGTTTTAACTTCCTTAAAACAAAAAAGCCACTCTGTTTCTAGAGTGGCTTTTGTTGGCCCAACTGGATTCGAACCAATATACACAGTACCAAAAACTGTAGTCCTGCCGTTAGACGATGGGCCAATGCTTGTTTTAAAGCGGACGCAAAAATAAACATCTCGAATACTTTTGCAAGTACAAGGTGAAATAAAGAACAGTAGGTGCCGTTTCCAATGACCGCTAAAATTATTTTTTCTTTTTCTCCTTCTTGCTTTTCTTTCGAAAAATTTCGGCTGGCTTATCAAATTCCTGCCGGTAAGCAAGACCTATGCCAGTGCGGTTTGTGTTTCGTGAGTTGAAGTAATCGTAGTTTGTTCGATTAAACGCCTTAGCGCTCCAAGCGCCATCAGGAGTTAAGGCATATTGAATTTGAAAATCGCCCGTAGGAATAACCGTACTTTTGGAATTTGAAATTCCTCCTTCTACGGTAGTGGAGTTTCCAAAATCCAAATTTCCTCCTGCGTTAATCGTTAGCCTGTTATTTAGCAAGCGTTGCTGAAGCGCCAACTTTAACTCTCTTCGCGTATCCAACGTTTGCTGTGTGGGATTTGGGCTGATATTGGTTACCGATTGATCATACTGGCGAAAGCCAATATTTATGTCAAGATTTTGCAGTGCGCTGTTACCGGTATATTCAAAAAGATTGCTCATGTAATTTGAAAGCTGAGAAGAAAGAAATTCGCTTACCGTGTTCGCGGCCGTTCCGCCTGCGTAGTTTCCTTTGCTTACTAAATCAGTTGCACTGGCAGTGGGTGGTAGAAAACGATTCATGAGCAACAAGCCAAAAGCCTGTTTGTTCATTTCCGAATCGTTTGTTTTTAGTAGGGCAAGTTTTTGGTCAACATAGGTTTTAATGGTGGGGTCAACATCAATTGTTTTAATATCAAAAGCTATGTTAGGTTTTTCGAGAATACCGGTCAGATTTAACCAAAGTTGAACCGGAACACGGCTTCGTGCCGCCACCGATTGTTGCGAAGGAGTTCCGGTGTTGGTGGTGTTTTGCGCGTCAATCTGGTCTTGAATTAAATCACTCACCGAGCTTCGCAATTCGTATACTGCATTTACATTTAAACTTGCCTTAGTAACTTCTCCCGTAAAATTGATGGTACTACCTCGACTAATTTCAAAATGTTTATTGATGATATTTTGCAAAGTGAACAAATAACTTCCGCGTTCAATTTCGTAATTGCCACGCATAGTGGTTGTACCGTTTCGCGGAATATGGATTTCCAAATCGCCTTTGCCGTAGGTAGTTAACACATCACCCGCTACGGGGTCGAGGACAATATCCATTCGTGCATCGGGGGTGGCGGTGAGGTTGAGCATAAAATCAACACCACTAAGTTTTAATTGTGGAGCAGAAATATTAACGGCAGGTTTTTTTTCATCGGTATGCACAAAACGATAGAACCCATACTTGTTTATTTCATAAGAAGTATTGATAGGTAGCTTGCAATAAGTACCTGCACTTGTAACCGCAGTAGCACGAATTACGGGGCTATTGATATCGCCCCAAAACGTAATGCCGCCTTTGCCGTATGCTATGCCGTAAAAGCCGGGACTCATACTTGCAGTGGTGTTGAGGAACTGTCCGTTTTCGGTGTTTACTTTTATATCGAGCGCAAAATTTCGAAAACTGTTATGATTGATCCTTCCGCTACCGTAAATAGGAAGATTGCGGTGGTCAAAGATGGTAATGTCGCCTATCTTAAAGCCTAGTTCATCTAAATAAACTTTGTGTTTATGAATGTGGTATGTGGTGTTCAAAAATGAAACAGTTACGGTATCGTTGATTAAATCTACTTCGCCTAACAGCAAAGGTTTTTTCAGCGTTCCTTCTACGCGCGCATTCACAATAGCATAACCACGACAGTTTTTTACATAACGGTCGAAAAATTTATAGTTGAGAAAATTTAAACCCAGGTGCGATGCATTGATATCAATTTTTAAATCAGGATGCAGCGGATCAATAGAAACAAAGCCGCGCGCCTCTAAATTGTTATTGATACTTTTTACCGAAACGTAGAGCAAAATTTTTTTCCCGCTTTCATCTAAACGCGATTCAATGTTTACGTCTCCAATCAATTCTTTGGCGAGAGTAAATTCGTTTAACACTAAATCGGCATAAATTTTTGGTTTATAGAAAACATCTTCCACTACTAATTTTCCGTTGAGGGCACCGCTCATGTCGGTCATTTTTTTTGTAAAAATTCCCGTGAAATCGCTGATGTCGGTATTATCGAGCGTAAGTTTAAAACAGGTAGAAGTATCGCCTTTCAAATAACTACTGATGTAAATAGTTTGGTCAAAGGTTCTAAAAGCAAGGTTGTTGGTGGTGATTTTTTTGCCTTCTATAAAAATAGAATTGACTGCATCAAAACGCCAATTGTAATTGCCAAGTTTTACATCCGAAGGTTCCAGATGAACCACTGCTTTATCTGTAAGCGGAGTTAAGAATGCTGTAATATTTGCGTAGTTGAATTTCTTTTTATCAGCTATTAAGGCATCCAATCGAATGTCTTTATTTTCCTGGGTGCGAATCCAAAGATTCACCGTATCAAGCATCAAGCTATCACCATTATAAACTTTATCAATCGAAGTTTTGAAAACAATTTTTCCATTTTCCGAATGTGTATTAACATCGGTGCGTTTGATGTTGTAGTCCGCAAATTTGAATTCAGGAATGAACGCAGTAAGATTCAGTTTGTGGTCAACACTATTGAAATCGCCTGCTATATGCGAGTTGCGAATGAGTTTGAAATTCGGATAAATAATTTGTGTGAGTGTGCCGGGTTCAAAAATGCGCACATCAAAAGAAAAATCCTGCGGACTGATGGAAGAGGTGTCAACATAATCTTTCAGGTAAGTGTAACGCGCAAAATACAAAAGTGCTTTAGGCAATTCTTTGAAAGAGAAATGTCCGTTAAGTTCTACTTCAGCAAAATCTGAATTCAACGAGATCTCTTTTTTATCGGCAGCTAAAAATTTCGCATCTAATTTTAAATGGTGCACGGTTGCCTCCGTGGTATCACGTCTGATGGTTACATCCTCCAGTTCCACCGAGCCGATAATATCATCTGCTTTACTGCCAATGAAATCTGAAGTCATTTTACCCGAAAACTCAACATCCTCTTTTAGAATATTCAGATTCTTCAACATTGCTTTTCGTATATCAGCACTGAAATTAAACTCGGGCGTTTGTTTCGATAAATCAGCCGTACCGTTAAAGTCCATATCTAAATACAGGTCGTGAATACTTAACGAACCGGTGAACGATTTCTTCAACACAAAACCATTCACTTTTATATTGCGGTAATCGTAACCACGCAGTACGATGCTCGAAACATTTCCATCGAGTTCAGCATGTAAACTTTCGAGTGTTAAACCGCGACCATTAATTTTTGTGCGTAGCGAAACTCTACCCAAATTGGTTTCATCTCTGAAATATTTGCCGAGTTCAAATTCGTTTAGCGCAAGATTTCCTTTGTAAGAAGCTTTGTTGTTTTTCTTGTCGTATTTAAAATTGACATCGGTGGTAGCAGAACCTATCGAGGTCACCATTTTTCCATTCGAAACAAAATCGGTTAAGAATCCATCAAGCGAACCGCTGTAATAAATCAAACCGAGTGTGTTGAGGTTGTCGGGGATTTTTATTCCCGGGTAAAATTTCTGAATGTCACTTGCGGTAGTGGCTAAGCGATTTACACGAACATTCAATGATGTTTCATAAATATTTGGTAAGCCACGCGTATAAAAATCGCCTTTGAAAATAGTGTTTTGTCCTGTTCGAATTTCAATTCCTCTTCCTTTTAAATTGTTGATTCGTCCGTCAAGTTCACCGCTTATGGCAATGCGGTTGTGTTCTACCTTATCTAATTTCGGAATGAAATAATTCAAATCGCGCAAGGAGAGTTTTGTGCCATCAAAGTTTGCTTTAATGCGAATGGCGTTTAAGAAATCTTTAAAATCGTGATAGGCAGAAAAGCGAAAGCTCAAATAATTTTTCACTTCACTGTTTCCGGTTTTTAAATTCAGTTTATCAAGCGTTATTTCATTAACCGACACGCGCATTTCCGTAGCCAGTTCTTTCAATTCAAAACCGCTTCGCTCTTTTGCGGTCAGTTGTTTTACATTGGTAAGAATCGTATCGGCAATAATGCTTCCATCATTTGCCAGCAAATTAATATCGCTTACATCCAAATGTTTGAAGTCCATTCCCTTCGGAGAAATGGTATCGTTGTTATGGTCGTTCATGCGAAAGCGCGTGTGCGTTAGCGCAAACTCATCAAACTTTAATTGCATGCCGTCAGGCATAAAATGCAAATGAAGAATGGAATCATCATCGGCAGTTTTTTCGTGTTTATCCAAGTCAATTCGTACATCAGTTCCATCTATTCGTGCTGATTTTATGTAAATGAGTTTGTTCTCAAGCGAAACGCTGTTCATAGAAATTTCGCAACTCGGCACCAACACCTTTATATCGGTATGTGATCTATCGTCTAAGTAGCGAAAGTCCGTAGCACGCAGTTCCAATTCTTTCAAATCCATTTTCCAGGTGAACTTCGATTTCTTAGTAGTGGTGTCTGCTTTTGCTTTGTTTGAATTGAAATTTTTGAAAAGCTCAGTGAGATTCATTTTCTCTCCTGTTGAATCGAGATGCAAATGAACGGTTCCGCCATCCAGTAAAATTTTGCTCACGCTTATTTTCTTGTTCCACAAATCGAAAATCTTAAACTCAATTTTCAATTCTTTGGCGCTTATGAGCGTGTCTTTGTTGTAATCTTCTAAATAAAAATTAACCAAATCAGCTTTGTTGAAAAACGAAATTTCTACGCGCTCAATCGAAACTTTTGTGTTTAATGATTTGGAGAGAATAGTAGTGAAACGCTGTGCAATATAGGTTTGCACCGTAGGATAGCGCAACGCAAAAATCAAAGCACCCACGACTAGGAACGACACTAAAAAAACAATAAGAAATATTCTGAAAACCTTCTTTATCAATCGTTCTTCTTTAATGAATCAACGCAGAAAACAAATTTTATTCTGATTTTTACCTCATGAGTATAATCATTCTTGCTATAGAATCATCGTGTGATGATACTTCTGCCGCTGTGAGCAAAGATGCCAAAATTCTTGCCAACGTAATTGCGGGGCAGAAAGTGCATGAGTTATGGGGCGGTGTAGTCCCCGAATTAGCATCGCGCGCTCATCAGCAAAACATTGTTCCTGTGGTTGATTTAGCAATTCAGCAAGCGGGCATTTCGAGAGATGAAATAAGTGCTGTGGCGTTTACACGAGGTCCCGGATTGATTGGTTCTCTATTGGTGGGAGTTAGTTTTGCGAAAGCATTTGCGCTCGCAAAAAACCTTCCGCTTATTGAAGTCAACCACATGCAAGCGCATATTGTTTCGCACTTTATTGATAGTAATCCATCGTTTCCTTTTTTGTGTTTAACGGTTTCGGGCGGGCATACACAAATAGTGCTTGTTAAGAATTTTTTAGAAATGGAAGTGATTGGCGAAACGCTTGACGATGCGGCTGGTGAAGCATTTGATAAGTCGGCAAAGTTGTTGGGTTTGCCTTACCCCGGTGGACCATTGATTGATAAATATTCGAAGCAGGGCAATGCCACAAAATTTTTATTTCCCGAGCCGCAGATAAAGGATTTTGATTTTTCGTTCAGCGGTGTAAAGACTTCTATTCTTTATTTTCTGCAAAAAGAAACGAAGAAGAATCCTGATTTCATCAAAGAAAATCTTTACGACCTCTGTGCTTCTATTCAAAAAACCATCGTAGATATTTTGTTGAAGAAGTTAGCGAAGGCGGCAAAGAAATTAGAGATTAAAGAAATTGCGTTGGCAGGTGGAGTTTCCGCAAACAGCGAATTGCGAACGCGCTTTGAAGAATTAGGCAAGAAAAATTCATGGGCTACTTACATTCCTAAATTTGAATACTGCACCGACAATGCCGCTATGATTGCCATTGCTGCGCACTACAAGTTTTTGAATAAGGAATTTTCGAATCAACAGGCGGAACCATTGGCGAGATATCACCTCTAAATCATGTTTACATTATGAATGAAATTACATCGGTTCAGATGGAGGAGGGTTGGAAAAAAGTTTTGGCTGATGAATTTCAGAAGCCCTATTTTTCGCTTATCAAACAGTTTATTGCTGAGCAAAAAGCAAAAGGCAAAAACGTTTATCCACCAGGCCAATTGATTTTTAATGCATTCATTCTATCACCGTTTTCTGAATTGAAAGTAGTCCTACTCGGACAAGATCCTTACCATAGTGCAGGACAAGCACATGGTTTATGTTTTTCGGTGCTTCATGGTGTGGTGTCACCGCCCTCACTCAAAAATATTTTTAAGGAAATCAAAACTGATTTAAATGTTGATGCGCCAACGCACGGCAATCTGGAATCGTGGGCAAAGCAGGGAATTCTGTTACTGAATGCTTCGCTCACAGTAAATGCCGGTGAAGCAAACTCACACGCCAATTGCGGCTGGCACACGTTTACCGATGCCGTTATTCAAAAGATAAGCGATGAGAAAAGCGGAATCGTTTTTATACTCTGGGGCAATTTTGCACGCGCAAAAAAAAGTTTGGTTGATACTTCGAAGCATTTTGTGCTGGAAGCCGCACATCCTTCTCCGTTTTCTGTTAAAGCATTTTTTGGATGCAAACATTTTTCAAAAACAAATGCTTTGCTGAAACAACAAGGCAAGACAGAGATTGATTGGAGATTGTAAAATTCAGTGACTAACACAAAGGTGCAAAGACACAAAGAAGTGAGTTATAATCTTGGTTTTACTTTGCGTCTTCGTGTCTTTTGTGTAAAGTATTCAATCCAAAAATTTCTTCCTCAATTCAGCAGTAGGAACTCTGCACGCATCCCGTTTCCCAAACCAACTGTAACGGTTGTTTGCAACAATTCGATAAATAAAATCGCGAATAAAAGCGGGAATAAACATTAAGGGATAGATAAGATAGTATGCGCCTCCAAGGTGTTTGAATATTCGTAACACGGCTTCGGAACGTAGATAAATTTTATCGCCTTCAAACAATACAAGAGAATCCATGTAATTGCCTTGCAATTGAAATTTAGCAGCCGTATCTTTTCCGAATTGTGATTGAAGCGAAGCGTAATGAAATTTGTTTTTCGTGTCGTGGTCGATCAACCAGTTCACCGAACTGTTGCAGAGATTGCAGACCCCGTCATACAAAAGCACAAGCATTAGTAAGTGTTTTTAATCACCTTGTGATGAATTGTTTTTCCTGTTTCAATATCAGTTATGGAGAACAGATAAATTCCACTTGGCAAATCGCTGATGTTGCAATGGTTGCTTACATTTTTTTCCTGCTTCACTATTTGCCCAACCATATCATGCACCGAAACATCGAACAATAAATTTTTTCTGTCGCTGGTTATGAAAACATCGCCTGTTGTTGGATTTGGATACAGCGAAATATTTTGTTCAGCAGTTATGTCTTTTACTGCACTTGAAGTTTGTCCCCAGAAATTGCTGTCTAATATCAAACGAATCATAGGAGAGCCGTTGGTCGTAATTGTAGATGCCTTCCATTGTCCGTTGATATAAACAAACATGTGGCTTCTACCAAGTGGGCTATTGAGGTCATAACCAACGGTAAGGTTTCTGGTATCGGTTTGCGCCCAACCGACATAAATTTTATTGGGAAAAACAATTGCACTGTCAAGTTTGTAAGTAGCAAAGCCACTTACTGAATCAATATAAAGTGGCTTCTTGTTGTCGAAAGAAATAATCGGATTATCGGTTGCGCTGCCTACCGTAATAGCATCCCAGATGTTGATATTGAAAATAAGATTCGAAACATCCTGATCAATTTGCGAATATTGAATTTGGAAACCTGCCAACGTGTCGGGATGATTCAGGTTAAACTCGTAAGCAAATTTTTTTATATCAACTCCCGATAAACCATAACCACGTTCAGCGGAGCCATCATCATACGCCATAGTGTAATCGAAACATTGAGTGTGATACAAAGTATCGTTACCTGCATAACCAGTGTTTCCGGTTTGTTGCAAGAAAGTTCTTGAAAGTAAAACCAAACTATCTGTAGGCCAAGCAGGCGCGCTAGGTTGCTTGTAACTTGTTTTAGGCGATAATTGCTGAAGCGTATACGCTGCCGCATTGAAGGTTTGAACAGTGTCATCAGAAATTACAAACCCAGCATCAGGATAAAGTTCGGTAGCACCTCTAATAAAATTTGTAGCCGGTGAACTGGTGTTGGCGTCTGGAGCAAGGTTATGAATGGAAAGATTAAATCCATCACTCAAATCATCGGGATAGTTGAATTGGTCGGCAGGTTCGCGTGTGTAATTTTTTAGGATAGTAGGAAACGGATATTGGAAAGCAATGTCGTAAATAGCCGTGTCAGCAACGCTTCTGTTCTTATCTAACTTCACATAATCAATATGCCAGTGGTCGTTGTTGCCATATAGCGATGCTTTATTGCGAAAACGAAATTGAAATGAAGCATGATGATAACTGTTGGGTGGAGTGGCATAAGGCACAGGAATTAAAACTTGTTGGAATGATTGTGGCACTAAAGCAATATTTACGTAGCCGGTGTCTGAATGCACATAACGCCATATACCGCTTTGGTCTTTGAACTCCAAGATCAAGGAATCGAAATGGTCGGGAAAATCTCCCAAGCCTTGTGGCTCGAAAAAATAACTGAGATAAACGTTATCAGTATCTAATCCTAAAAGGTTAATGGGTTTTGAAGTAAGCACATCGGCAAACCCATAAGTTGTGTTGCTACTGTTGTTATAGGGTAAACCATATTGATCTAATCCATCAAAAGTAGCAACACCAATAGTTGGAGGATTGATGGGATAAGTACTATTAATGAGCGCATCGTTTTCAATCCACAAAGTGCCGGGTTGCCCTTGCACTAAAGTTATAAGAGGAGCGTAGTAAAACGAATCTACGGGTTGAGCTAAAATAGAATCAATAGCATGACCAAGTGTATCGAACGTGTAGCGGTAAAAGGTGTTCCAGTAATAAATAGTACTGGGTGTTGATGAAAAACAATTTGAACTTCCATTGAAATAATTAAAAGCTATGGGTTGTTGCGCTACAGAATCTAACCGCTGGCTATCTACATTAAACGTGTAGGTCCAGGCGGTATCGTGCATAAAAAATCCTTGTACGTTATCTATACCTTCGGTGGTAACGCAAACCGACCTAACATTTTGATAAGTGTTTATCACATGGTTTTCATTCCATTTGTAATCAGGTATAGTACGATGTGAAAAATCATCGAAAAAAGGAAGTTGAATGGTATCGGAAGTTAGAATGATGTTTCCTTTATTTACCACGTAGCGGTGCTGATGGGTTTTAGACTCTTTACCTATTGTGGAATAATAAAGTGATGAATTAAGTTGAAGCGGACTTAGTTTTTCGGTTTGTGCAAAAGCAAACTGAGCCACGCCTATCAATAGGATAATTACGGAAAAAAATTTCTTCATGCTGTTTTAAATATAGATTCAACCAAACGTAAAGGAAATAATTTTATTGGGTTAGAAATTTAAACATCACCACAGATTACACAGATTAACACAGACGAGGACAAACAAAATCGGTAAAAGTCTGTGCCATCCTTGGCTATATAATTTTATGGAGTAGGAATAGAATCCATTTTATCGTAGAGCGAAGGGTCGATGGAAATTCCCGCAGGTAATTCTTTTGCCACAAACAAATCGATTGGTTCACCAACGCGAATAGAGCGCCCTCCTCCATAGTCAGGAATTTGCTTGTAAACTATAGCCCCCAGTGTATCCGTTACTCCTTCATCCGGAATAACAGCCCCCACATTGAGCGAATATCCTTTTAATTTAAACTCAGCTTCTTCATATCGTAACCCAAGGAGGTAAGGAACTGATACCCGACTATTGCCCAATCCATCGCCCAACACCAGCGTTACTACAGTTCCTTTCGGTACTTTCATCTTCTTCGTTACATTTCTTCCATTTACAATCATTCCAATTACTGCGTTTAAGTGCGGATCGGGTTTATAAACAGGTTCGCCAACGTTCAATCCATAGCTCTGTAATTGCATAGTCGCATATTTCAAAGAACTTCTTCCAATCAAATCAGGAATTTCTGTTGATGGAGCCGTAGTGGCATTTAGTGTAATGTAAATAGTTCGCCCTTGTTTTACATGCGCTCTCGGTTTCGGGTTTTGGTCAACAATACTCATGGGAGGTTTACTCATATCGTATACCGAATCCATGACCAACCATTCCAGATTATTATCGCTCAATAGTTTTTTAACTTCTTCAAAATTCTTTCCGCGTAAATCAGGTACGCTAATGCTTTGCCCATGGCGCGTATATGTTTTTAACCCCGACTGCACAATGAGCAATAACACAATTACTATGACTAATGCTGCCAGCAAATTGTAGCCAAGTGTTTTATTGAAATACTTTTTAAACAAACTCTTTTCGTTTTTATGAACGCTCAAAAATAAACGAGTACTTAACAGTTGTCGATATGTTTCTGAATTATTTGCTGACAGTTTTTGTTTTGCTATTCCTTTAAAATATGCACCAAACAAAAATCCCGTATCGGTTTAACCAATACGGGATTTTTGATTAAGAATTTGAAAACCTGTATTAATGGTTTGTCTTTGGTCGGCTGGCACCTAAACCAATACCGTATTGACCGTTACCTAATTTTACTTTACCGGCATGAGGACCGGCAGGAATTAAATCACCAACGGGAGTTGTTTGCTCCGGGTCGTATTTGTAAACTTCGCTGTCACTTGCCCAATGGAAAATAGCGCGACCATCAGCAGGGTTGTTCTTGGCTTTAGCCGCAGCGGGTTCGTTTTCAGCTTTTATGTAAGCAGGTCCCGGTGCCTGAGGAAATCTTCCTTCACCATAGTTAGTTCGTGGTTTAGCCGAAAGCGTGTAATACAATTTGCCTGAGTGCGTGCCGCCATTTACTTCTACCAAATCAAAACTCTTTTCGGTTTGGTTAACTACGGTTACACCATTAAACTGCAACATGTTTACCGGAGTGCAGAAAACTCTTACAGGGTTACTGTCGTTCACAAAAATAACATCGGCAAGAATAGGGTCGAGTTCTACATGTGCTGTTCCGTTTACCATAGTAGCCGTTCCATAATCAGTATACCAATACTCAGGCGATTCAGGACAAATCAACGTAACACGTCCGTGCGTTTCGGTAGGTATAATTTCTGCCACTGAACCTGTACCGGTAATTTTCCGGTTAGTTCCTGCAACATTTCCACCTACGTACGCATAGGCATAGCTTACTCCCGCGTAACTTAACCCTTGAAAATATCCTCCCGTTGTTAAGCCGGAAGTTCCATAAGCCAAACCTTGAACCCCAAAGGCATCCTGATTTTGCGTATTGGCAAGTCCCTGCACACCGACTGTATAGCCAGGATTGCCCGTAGTTGTTCCGCGTTCGTTCCAACCTCTCAATGCAATTTGTGTTCCGCCTAATGTAGTTCCCGTAACATTTAATTGGTTATAACTGGCTGAAGGATTGTAAAGAGTAGAAGCATTATCTACATAATTATAGTTAGCCATCCACACACTCGAATAGTTACAGTTAGCAGCTACCGTAGCCGCACCTGTTGATTGAGCAAAAATGCTGGTGTAACCTGCTGAAGGATTGGTAGCGTAAACACCTGCACCACTTAAAGTTTGAACCGGAGTACCGAAAGAAATATTGACTTCGTAACCCACATAACCGCCTACACTATTACTGTGACCATAAATGGCATTAGCCAATGCACCACTGGAAACTTCCAAGGGAAGACTTGGTGCGGCAGTTCCTATTCCCACATAACCCGAAGTTTGCTTCACGCGCATTCTTTCAATTTGATTTGTGCCTATGGTAAAATCTCTGGCATCGGTGGTTCCAATCCAGTTTTCCGTAGCACCAATTGTAGTAGTGCCATAAGTTGCGGGCATTGCAGGATTGATTATTCCTGTATTCCCTTTAGTTAACCATGCCCCTACTGTAGTATTAAGGTTTTGAGGATAAGTGGTCGTAATGTTCAGGGTGCCGCTGGTATTAAACTCGAAGTTAGAAATAGTCCAATCTGGACCTGTTGGTCCTGTGCTTCCTGTAGCTCCTGTTCCGGTTGAACCGGTGGCGCCAGTAACTCCGTTTGTTCCGTTTGTTCCATTCGTTCCAGCAGCCCCTGTTACTCCCTGAATTCCCTGCGCGCCCGTTACACCGTCAACTCCACTAACGCCTTGTATGCCTTGAACACCTTGTGTTCCCGTAGCACCGTTCGCGCCAGTTGTTCCTTGAATACCTTGTATTCCTTGTGCGCCAGTTGCGCCATCTACACCGCTAACACCTTGTATGCCCTGAACACCTTGCGCGCCTGTTGTTCCTTGAATACCTTGGATTCCCTGCGCGCCCGTTACACCGTCAACTCCACTAACGCCTTGTATGCCTTGAACACCTTGTGTTCCCGTAGCACCGTTCGCGCCAGTTGTTCCTTGAAT
>CANJZE010000001.1 GCA_947479455.1 Bacteroidota bacterium | reverse complement strand
GCTTGGACTATTCCAGTCGGTTGAGTTATCCCTTCTTGAGTTGCTTCCCAGCAGAGCTCAAGTCCGTTTCACTCAACGCAACAAAATTATATTTTTAAACCTGACACAGTTTATTGAACACTCCAAACCTTCGGTATTTCTAACTATTCCTAATTAGTGATTGAAATCCAAAAAAGGGAAAATAAGAAGGGTTTACTTTGGGCTACAAGTGGCCTTGCCGCCTTTATTGAAATACGCGGGGTAAGGTTCTTCGCCCGATTGGTTGGTGCAGAAATCGTAATTATAGGTAGAAGCAGTTGGTGCGCATACGTAACCATAAGCCGAATCTGTGGCAAGGGCAGCTTTGTATTGTTGCTCGGTATCAAAACTATCGCGACACAAAACATGAGAAAATGAATGCGTGCCTACTGTAAGCGTGCATTGCTGACAATCGTTAAAGCAGTGAAAACATTTTTTGCAGGCAGCGTTGCACAGCAAAAAAACAGCAGCCGTAAATACAATAACCAGTTTCTTCATGAAGTTAAATTGATGGAGTAAAGATATAAAGACGAGGGAGAGGGCAAAGTGGGATACAACAACAACACAAGAGTTTCGCACAACTTTGATTTCTACTTCTAATTTTTACTTTTGCGCCCCGCCTTTAAAGAAAGTCGGGCAAGTCCCTTAAAAAGGGAAGTTCATTGAATGCGGGCGTGGCGAAATTGGCAGACGCACTAGACTTAGGATCTAGCGCCTCACGGCATGTGGGTTCAAGTCCCTCCGCCCGCACAAAACCCGGTTTACGGTCGATGGTTTACAGTTCACGGTTATACAAATTTTGTATTGCCGCGAACTGTGAGCCGCGAACCGCGAACCACAAACAATCTCTCATGACCATTACACAGGAAAAAATTGACACACTTCGCTCAAAGGTGAAAGTGAATTTGAAAAAAGAAGACTACGAGCCGAAGGTGAAGCAACAGCTTAAAACACTTTCGAAACAAGTACAGTTGAAAGGTTTTCGTCCGGGCATGGTGCCCATGGATATGGTGAAGAAAATGTATGGCAATGGTGTGTTAGTAGAAGAGTTGAACAAAGTGTTGAACGAAGAGGTTTATAAATACATCAACGAAAACAAGATTGAAATTATCGCTTCGCCAATTCCTTCAAGTGACCAGAAACTGGATATTGATATCAATAGTCTGCGCGATGTAGATTTTGCTTACGACCTTGGTCACGCTCCTGATTTTACACTCGATTTTATTGAGCAAATTCCTTCGCTCATTAAATACAAAATAGCCGTTGACGATAAAATGCTGGATGATGAAATGCTTCGCGTTCGCAATCGCTTTGCCGTTTACGAGTATCCTGAAAGCATTGGTGAAAAAGATGTGCTCACATTTAGTGTAGAAGAATTAGATGCCGATGGAACGCAGCGAGAAGGCGGACAAAACACGGTAACCACTTTGATGGTTGATTTGTTGAAGGATGATGCTAAAGCAAAAGTGCTTCCACTTAAGAAGCAGGAAAGTTTCGATTACAACGTTTTTGAATTGATGGACCGCGACCGTGAAGGTGTTGCCAAGAATGTATTGAACATGAACGACCTTTCTAAGTTAGAGGAGGTTGGAAATTTGTTCCGCTTAACGCTGAATAATATTACGCGTTCAAAACCTGCAGAAATAAACGAAGAGTTTTTTGTGAAAGTGTATGGCGAAAACGGAGTGAAGACTGAAGAAGAAATGCGCAATTTGATTAAAACAGATTTAGAAGCATACTTCGATGGCAACACCGATAGATTGTTAGTGAACGATATTTACAAAGGATTAATGGACAAACTGGATTTTCCTTTGCCAGACGACTTCCTGAAAAGATGGATTGAGATTACCAATGAGAAACCTGTAGCCGCTGAAGACATTGAAAAAGAATATGACGGTTTTGCAAAATCACTTCGCTGGAGTTTGATTCAGAAAAAAATTATTGCTGCGCAGAATATTGAAATTACCGATGAAGATGTAACGAGCCGTGTGCGTGCCAACATGATTCAGCAATTGTATGGTTACGGCTTGAAAAACATTGGTGAAGACTGGGTAGAACAATTCGTTCAAAAACAATTAGCCGATAAGAAAGTGGTTCAACAAACCCGCGAGCAACTTTTTGAAGATAAGGTTTTAGAGTATATCAAAACCAAAGTGGCTCTTACTACTAAAGATACTACACTCGATGCTTTCAATGAGTTGGTGTCGAAAGCAAATGGATAATTTTCCTTTGTCATGCCGGGGAACGAGGCATCTTGTATTTGTATTGAAATGAAATACAAGGTTCTTCACTTCGCAGAGCCTACGTTCAGAATGACAACTTAGTAGTTATAGTGTATTTACAAACTTCGCCATCGCCTCTTTTACTTTTAATGCTTCTGCTCTTGCCGCTTGTGCAAAGTCTTCGCGTTTCGATGCGTAAATAATTTGACGTGCAGAATTGATGATTAAGCCGCACTGGCTATTCATTCCGTTCTCACAAATTTTTTCTAAGTCGCCACCCTGAGCGCCTATACCAGGAACAAGAAAAAAATAATCTGGAGCCAGTGCGCGAATATTTTTGAACTCTTCGGGATGCGTAGCACCAACCACAAACATTAATTGGTCGGGGCTTGCCCATTGCTGCGCTTTGCGAATTACATTTTCATACAACTTTCCGTTTCCGGTTTCCAGAAACTGAAAATCGTTACTGCCTTTATTCGAAGTTAAACCGAGAAGGATAACCCATTTGTTTTCGTAGCTCAGAAAAGGAGTTACGGAATCTTCACCCATATAAGGAGCTACCGTCACCGAATCGAAATCAAAATTTTCGAAAAATGCTTTCGCATACATTTTCGAAGTGTTGCCGATATCACCGCGCTTGGCATCGGCAATAGTGAAGAGTTCATTTTTGAATGGCGCGAGATACTGCATGGTCTTCTCTAAACTTTCCCAGCCCTTTAATCCCATACTTTCATAAAAAGCAAGATTGGGTTTGTAGCCAATACACAAATCGTGTGTGGCATCAATAATGGCTTTGTTGAATTCAAAAACGGGGTCTGGCAGTTTTAAAAGATGAGGCGGTAGGAGTGAAAGGTCAGTGTCTAAACCGATACAAAGAAAAGATTGCTTCTTTTTAATGAGTTGAAAAAGCCCTATGCGATTCATGCGCGCGAATGTAAGAAACTCAAAGCGTTCTAAAACCTCAACCGCATTTGCACTTTAATTTCACTGGCGTGATTAGTGTTGAGTAAATCTAAAGAACTGAGGAAAACGCTACGGTCAAGCATTTGCGTTTGCGCAAAACGAACCCAGAAATCAAGATTGCGCATGGCTGCATAACGTACCGTTAAATAATAACGCATGCCATTACCACTTACAGCGGGTATAGAAAAAGAATAAAGCACATCATTTTCATAGGTATAAATACGCGTGTTGTAAGAGCTCGTTTTAAAAATATCTAAACGTGCATTGAACGAAACAGGAACACTCAACATTTTGAAATTGATGTCTTGATAAATTAGAAAGCCGTTTTCAGGTTTGTCTTTGCCAAAGGTGTAATGGCTCCATTCAATACGTGTGGATAGTGTAACTGAAGGTGACACTGCATACTTGGCGTTGAAGCGTAGTGCCTGACGAGTTTCGTTCACTAAATAATCGAATGCGCCATCGTTGTTAGGTTGATTTTTCTTTTTTAACTCAAAGCGATAACGCGCATACATCTCCATTTTTTTTGTAGGCGTAAACGTTGCCTGTAAAAAATTATCACTTCCCCAACTTGGCGCATCGGTTAAATATTTCAACCACTTGCTCATGTACAAATCGAAATAAGCATCAAAGCGCAACATGTTTACAGGGCGAACAGTTAGGCCCAAATACAAACCATTTTCATTTTGCGGACGGCTGCCTTCGGCAAAAGCGCTGGCATAAAGTGTTTGAAAATTTTTGCTGAAGTAACGATGCAGAATGCAGAAGTCAACGTTTTTATCGGCACTCATCATAATGCCGTTAACAAAACCATAACCGCCATTATCGCTCGCTGCTCCTTCACCAAACAACTGAACATTGCGAATAACCCAATGATAATCTATACTGGCATTGACCAGTTGACTGCGATTAAAATCAAATTGACTGTAAGGATTTAAGTTGCGTTGATAGTTGCCGAAAAATTTTGTGTACACAGCATTAACCCCTACATGCCATTTGCGTTTGTTGTAAGAAACATTTCCTCCCGCTATCAATTGGTTTATGGTATTGCGGTCTTCCACTTCGCGTTGGGTTCGGTGAAAGCCCGATTGCAAATATGAAGAGAAGGAAGCTTCGTAAGTAAAGCTGGTGTCAATTAGGGTAATAACGTTTGCATCAATTTGTTTGAACGATGCGAAGCCCGTAATTTCAATTCCTTTTACACCAACTGTGAACGCTGCACCACGCATAAAATTAAACTCGTTCACCGAAGTGTAAGGACGCAAGGTGGTGCCTTCGCGCTTAATATGCATAACTGCCGGTCCTTTGCGCTGCGAAAAACCAGCCCACATAATTAAGCCTTGACCAAGGCGAACTTCGTAATCGCCTAAAGCTAGTGCTTTCAATTGTTTAATGTTTCGCAAAAAGAAATGCCCACTATAAAAATCGAATCCTTTTTTGTTTGAACCTTTAAAAAATTCTTCACCCGGGTCTTTCTCAGCAGTAATTCCGTAACTCAATGTGTTACCAAAGTTATAACGAAAGCGTACCGTTAACCCAAAAGGTTTTCCTAAATAACCTGTGCCATCGGTGCGCTTATAGCCTTCCGATTTTTCAATGATTTGTCTATAGCGCGAAACAAAAACGAAACTTCCTTTACTGAATAATTGTTTAGCAGTGAAATGGGCCTGCTTAAAATTGTCTTCCACTTTTACATAAGGTAAAATGCGATTGATGAGCTGCAAATCGAAACCGTTTACAGCTTGTAATTCAAATACAG
The DNA here is from genome assembly GCA_947479455.1 of Bacteroidota bacterium. Lineage (GTDB taxonomy): Bacteria > Bacteroidota > Bacteroidia > Chitinophagales > LD1 > Bog-950. The sequence goes on along the minus strand of CANJZE010000001.1, from coordinate 262,368 downwards.
AAATCAATTTCCCATTGTCGGCAATGTGTTGCAATAGCGAAGCAATTTGTTGCGCATTCAACATAGGAAGGTCGTCTAGGGCATTTGCATCTGCCGTGTTTAAATCAATAGGATGTTTTTTGAAATTTTCTAAATCATCTATCGAAGCATCGTAATCAAAAGTTTCGCTTTCGTTTTGTTGTGCGCTGTTTTCAATTATATCCTGCACATCGTTGCCATCGGTTTGAGGCACAACGGGTTTTGTTGGTGCTTGTGAAAAAGAATTGCTTACAAAAATGAAGCAGCACAGGAGAGTTAAAAAAACTCCGCGTACTTGTATTTTGTATTTAAGCCCCTCTCCTTTGGAGAGGGGTTTGGGGTGAGGTTTCACTTTTTCTGTTTCTTAGTAAATGAATAAATAAGTGCCAACTGCGGAGTAAAACCAAGTACAGCGTGATAAGAAGAGGCAAGGTCAAGGTTCAGCCCTTTCACATTTACACCGAAACCAAATGATGCGCTAAACGGAGTTGTTTGCGCACCAGCGCGAATATGAAAGTATTTGATGGGACGATATTCAATTCCTCCTTTGAAGCGTGGTTTGTAATGAATATCCTGCTCGTATTCTGCTGCGAGTAAAACTTTTGGCGATGGCTCGTAACCCATACCAAATTTGATAACAGTTGGTAAGCGGTCATTAAAAATTTTGTCAACCTTATAAGGAATAGGATTGTAAATGTGCGCGCCCAACGTAAGCACCTTCCACGGTTTGTATTGAAAGCCAAGTTCGAGCGTGTAAAAATTTTTGCTGCCGTTTTCAAAAATCATCATGCGCAAAAAATCAAACTGCAAACCGATAGAAAATTTCTCACCGAATTTGCGCGCATAAGCCAAACCAATTTTTGTTTCGTTGTAATATTTGTAGCCGTAATAATTTGCACTCAACCCAAAGGTTCCGATTTTATTGTTCACCGGAATTACTACTGCACCATTAAAGTTATTGATAGCTGCATTCAAAAATTTGCGTTCTGTATAAATTCCAACCGAGTAATTATTCATGAAAGCAATGCCGGCCTGATTGGTCGTTGTAGAAAAAACATCAGCGTTTGTAATAGATGCATCGCCCATAGCAGCACCTCGCGCACCGGCAGAAAAATTATCGCCACTGGCGCGACTAAACTGAAAAACTAAAAGCGATAAATAAAGGAGTAGAAGTTTCTTCATTGGTTCTAAAGTAAACTCTTTTAGTAAAAAGCAATTCGTGAAACCCACAATCTATTTACTGTCTTCCCAATCGGCAGTTCGCTTCGCAACCGACTGCGCAAATTTTTTCATTTCTTCTACCGCATAAGGATTGCCTGTAGCTTTTGCATAAGATTCTGTCATAGAAAGCAACGTTTGAAAATAATGTGAATGCATTTCGTCAGTAGTCATGTCGTTCGTCCACAAATCAATTTTAAGCGTTTGATTTTGCACCATATCCCAAATTGAAATCATGATGCTTTTACAATCGCGCAATTCATTGTTTTTTGAATCAGTCGCCATCCATTTAATATCAAGCGGAACATTTTTTTCGTCCAAACCAATTTTGAATCGAATCTCCGATTGCTTTACCACCTTGCTCATTTGTCCTTTTTTATTTGTTAATGTATGTGTTCTAAAAACTAAATTTTGTTTGAGAATAACTATGATTTGGAATAATGGAATCATGAATAGGTGGATTAAACTACCCCTATTCCACTATTCCATTTATCCATTGCCTTTCCACTCTTTTACCAAATCAATTATCTCATCCTGAATACTGCGTGTCATATCTGCATCATACCAAGCATGAATAGCGCGCACACTTTCTTTGTAATCGAAATTCGGATTTTTCATTTTCTCCAAAACTTCCTGATGCAAAATATTTGGTCGCGGTCCCCAGGTGCCTAATTCTTTTCCTTCGCTTTTGCGAATGCAAATGAGTTTCGGAATGGAATCGCTTCCTGCGGTTTGATACGCTTTCATAATTTCAGGATTGGTATCGCGCAGCAAAATTTTAAAATCAATTTTATCGCTGGTGGAGGCAATCATATAAAGTGCAGGAGTTCCCCAACTTGCATCACCACACCATGGCTCTGTCAGCACCACCCAAGTCCATTCTTCTTTCAAATCAGTTATCAAATTGTAAAGCTTTTGATTGAGCACCATGTTTTGGAAAACTTTGGTCATGCGCTCTAAATTCGAACGCGTGTAACGAAAAGTATTGTCGGGTAAATATTTTCCTGCGCGCGGAATTTTTTCTTCCACAATATTTTTTGTGAGTTGCACGTAATCATCGAACGATAATGCCTGTTCAAGTATGGTAGAAGAAATGGCCTGACTCATGAGCGCACGAAAAAAGGAAAGTTTTGGTAAACAGATACAGTTAATTTTACGCCTGCATGATGTCTTTCAAAAATCGTTGGTCGCTTCTTGTTTGCTGGGTTTCGCTGTTCTTGTTTTTCTGCATTGACCTAGCAGGAGGAAAATGGAAACGACACACCGTTATTAAAAGTGATGCTGCTGGTTATTATGTCTACCTGCCTTCACTTTTTATTTACAACGATATTCTCAATTGCAATTTCTACCCCTATGTAGATTCAGTTTATAACCCTGCTGACGGAGTGGTTTATTATGCCGTGCAACAAACGCACGAAACCGGAAACATGTATTTCAAATACAATTATGGAGTTGCCTTTTTTGAGGCTCCATTATTTTTTGTGGCTCACGGGCTAACCCTTCTTACTCACCAATATCCTGCAGATGGCTATTCTGCATTTTATCAACTGTCGGTTGCACTAAGTACTGTGCTGTTTTCTTTTCTTGGCTTACTTGTGTTACGCAAATTTTTATTGGATTTTTTTGATGAGCGCATCACTGGCATCACTCTTTTTATTATTTCTATAGGCACTAATTTTTTTGCGCAAACAATTACGCAACCCGGAAATTGTCATATCTATCTGTTCTTTCTGTTTGCAGTTGTGTTGTATAGCACCCAGCGTTGGTACCAAAGTTTTTCGTGGAATCAAAGTTTGTTCTTAGCGTTCGCTATAGGTATGTGTATGGTTACGCGCGCAACAGCAGTGTTCATTATTTTCTTTCCCTTGCTTTGGTGCTTCACTTCTAAGCTGTCCATGCGATATTTTGTTTCGGTGATGAGCGCGCAAAGGCAAAAAATATTTTCCATGCTTCTTGTTATCGCGTTCTTAATTTTCCTTCAATTGATGTAATGGAAATTTTCTACCGGTCATTGGCTTTACTATACTTATAAAAACGAACATTTTGATTTCAGTAATTGGCAAATTGCAAATGGTTTATTCAGTTATAGAAAAGGATGGTTTGTATATACTCCTCTGGCGTTGGTTGGATTTTTGGGAGTATTTTTACTGCGCAAAAATGAGAAGTTGAACTTCTATCTACTTCCTTTTGCGGTTTATTTTTCAGTAATGCTGTATGTTGTTTTTTGTTGGTGGCAGTGGTATTATGGTGGAAGTTTTGGCTGCCGTGTAATGATTGAATCGTTGGCCATCCTAGCATTGCCTACAGCCTCCTTGGTGCAATTTCTTTTCAAGCAAATGAAAATGATTAAGATTTTTTCTTTCGCTTTACTGGCATTGCTCATTTCTTTGAACGTTTTTCAAACAGCGCAGTATGCCAAAGGAATTATTCATTGGCAAAAAATGAACAAGGAATATTATTGGAAAGTATTTGGCAAGTGGAATGTTTCAGTTAAAGACAAAGAGTTACTTATACAAACCGAAGAACTTACCACCCAAAAAAAATAACCATTTCGCTTTCTTTATCCTTGTAAATAATCAGTGAAAAAAATTCTCCCATCGTTTATTGTTCTGGTGCTTGCTTCGTCAATCATTTTTTTGACAAAGTTCAATGGACTTTACGGTCAAGATGCGCATGAGTATTATCGTTATTCAAAGGCGTTGCTTTCGTTTTTTGAAACCGGAAAAAATCCTGGAGACTATTTCTGGCCCGTGTGGTATCCGTTGTTGGGGGCTTGCATTTCATTTGTAACACACATCAATGTTCTTTTAACACTTCAAATTGTTTCGGTTTTTTCTTTGGCTGTTATTGTTTGGGTGGTAGCTGCTTGGAAACACGTTAGTCAGAAGAATCAAAAAATTCAACTTGCTTTTGCGCTTATAGCAGTTGGTTTTTCTCCATTTATACTGCGCGAAGGAATTGTTTGCATGAGCGATACGCTCAGTATTGCCCTGGTTTTGCTGGCGCTTTATTCAGCTCAAAATTTCTTAATTGCTGAAAATACAAGTTGGTTGTTTGGATTTGCTGCATTTGCTGCACTAGCTTTTATGACACGTTATGCAACTGCAGTTATCTTGTTCCCCTTTAGTTTGTTGATTGCCTACCACCTTTTTTTAAAAAAGGAGTTTCTGAAATTTATTCCGGTTATAGTTATTGTGGCCGTAATTTTTCTCCCTCACTTTTTAATTCGTTTAGATGCGCCTATTGCTTTTGTGCACCACGAATGGCTGAAGGAGTGGAGCGTTTCAAATTTTTTTAAACGTGAATTTACCACTCATGACGGGACCACCTATTACCTGCTCCCAAATTTCATCTTCGTGTTTGTGAATGTCATTCACCCATCTTTTTGGGTGCTTGGCATTCCGCTTTTGTTTTGTGTAAAGCGTGAGGATTTTTCAGGCTTGATTCCCAAAGTATTTTTAATAAGTGTTTTGCTCTATGCTTTTTTTCTGGCCGGCATTCCGTTTCAGAACAAGAGATTTCTGCTCATGAGTTTTCCGCTTATTGTAATTTTATTCTATCCGGCTTTTGTTCGGTTGCTGCGAAGCACCAATAAAAAAAATGCGGTTTATAGTTTGGTTATACTTCTTCATTTGATTTTGTTTGTTTCTTCCTTCAAAGAATTTTATCAACGTAATTCATTGGAGAAAAACCTTTCAGCCTTAGTGGCTCAATATCCTGACTCGGTGCTGTATTCATTTGATATTGATGTAGCCATCAAGAGTTATGGTACCACAAAAACAATAGAGAATCTTTGGCAAAGGAAATTTGAAGAGTTTCAAACACCGGCTATGGTTCTATTCAACGAAACAAAATTTCAAACGCAATGGCGTAACAAAAACCCTATGCTGAATTGGAACGAAATCAAAAAAAGTTACAACCTTGAGCCACTCGCTATACGCAAAGACGGATGGGAACTATTTCGCATTGTTTCAAAAAAATAAAATGAAGCAGCCTGATTTTTTGCATGATATTGAACTGGTGCAGGGTGTATATCTTCTAACTCCCGAGAGCCGCAATTTCGAAAATGCATATCTCCATATTCGGGAAAAGGAAGGTTGGCTTCTCGACAATAACAGCGTAAGCCGTTTGCCACAAGTAGAAAAAGATGAACCAAATTGGAATATGTGGAAAATGCGACAACACTCTTCCACTCGGTTTTGTAATTATTTAAAAAGCAAAAACACCGAATTGAGTATTTTAGAAATTGGTTGTGGAAACGGATGGTTTAGCAATGCTATAAAAACCACTTGCCCTACGGCAAATGTTTTTGGCATAGACATTAACCTGACCGAACTGAAACAAGCTTCTGAAGTTTTTAAGAAAGAAAATATTTTCTGGCTTTACGCCAACTTGTTTGAGGCAAATCTTCCCAAAAAATATTTTGATGTAATTGTATTAAATGCTAGTGTGCAGTATTTTGATTGCTTTGAAACCTTAATACAAAGGCTTTTTGTAATGTTAAAAGAGGATGGCGAAATCCATATAATCGATTCTCCTTTTTATGCCAAAGAAGAAATCACTCAAGCAGGAAGTCGTTCATTAAAATATTTCGAAGCCGCTGATGCCTTAGAAATGAAAAACTATTATCACCATCACGCCTGGGATGAGGTGGAGAAATATGCACCACAACTGTTGTATTCTCCAAATAAATTCAGGAACAAATTTTTATCGGTTTTAAGAATTTACTTTTCTCCGTTTTACTGGCTGGCGATAAAAAAACCGGAGGCATGAAGCACATAGTTTTTATAACACCGGGTTTCGCTAAAGATGAAAATGATTCGTCTTGTATACCTCCGCTGCAGTTATTTGCTAAGCATTTATCTCAACATAATTTTAAGGTAACTGTCATTGCACTTGAGTACCCGGAAAAGAAAAATTATAAATGGAATAACGTAGATGTATATAGTTGTGGTGGTAGCAACTCTACCGTGGCTAAACCCATAACCTGGTTGAAAGCTTTTGCACTTTTTAAAACAATAAATAAGAAAAGCAAAGTTGATATGCTGCATAGTTTTTGGTTGCAGGATACAGTGTTGGTAGGAAATTTTATTTCTAAAAAATATTCGCTGCCGCATCTCACCACTTTAATTGGTCAAGATGTTTTGCCTTCGAATAATTATTTAAAGATTCTTTCTACTCATAAGCAAAGATTAGTAGCACTTTCAAAATATCATGCAGCTACTTTTACTCGCACAACTCAAAATAAAGTGCACACCATAATTCCCTGGGGAATTGATAAAAATGAATTTCCGAACTTTAACACTGGAAACAGAAGCATTGATATTCTTGCTGTTGGTTCTTTGAATGAAGTGAAGAACATGAATGAGTTTGTTGAAGTAATTGCATTGGTGAACGAACGTTTTCCTAACGTAAATGTTGTAATAGCTGGAGATGGTTTGTTACGGAAAGAACTTGAACAAAAAGTGAAACAATTAAATCTAACAGCCAACATAAATTTTAAAGGTCAATTGCAACGCGCAGAAGTTTTACAGCTAATGCAACAAAGTAAAATGCTACTGCATACTTCTAAATTTGAATCTTATGGCTACGTGTTTGCCGAAGCATTATGGAGCGGAATGAAAATTGTTTCTCATGCTGTGGGTATGGTTACTGAACAGAATTCGCTCATCGGAAATTCAACACAGGAATTGGCAACTAATTGTTTGAAAATTCTGCAAGCAAAAAATAGTTTTAACCAAATAGAAACTGCGACCATACAACAAACTGTTGTAGACTATGTCACCTTGTATAATGAGTTGACGAATGAAAATCTTTAAGAAAATCGTATTGCTTGCTTTTGGTTTGTTTCTCTCTTTCTGCATTGCAGAACTTGCATACAGATTGCAATGGTTCGATTTTTATTCAACAGAGTTAAACGGCTTAAATTCAAAAGCTGTTCTGAACAGCAGTGACAAGAACAGAGTTCTTGTACTCGGAGATTCGTTTTCAGCAGATACCAATAGTTACGTTGGCAAACTCCAACACCGGTTTCCTCAATTTAATTTTATCAATGCGGCAGTTCCCGGTACGGGAATTTTGGAAACAAATTGCATTGCTAAAAACAGAATAGAGCGATTTAAGCCATCTCTTATTATCTACCAAATATACATAGGCAACGATTTGTTTGATATCCGAAAGTCACTAAACGGAAATATTTCGTTAAGCAGAAAAATATTTTGGTGGTTGACCGACCGGCTTCTTGTTCTTCGTTACATCAACTACAAAGCAGGGCAACTCAAAAACACTCTAGGCATCAATCCAATTCATCAGCAATATCGTAACGATGAAATCTTTTCAGTTCAAAGTTTTTCGAGTCGTGAAAAATTATTGTTGCGAGCAGAACCTTTATTGATTGAAAATTCTGTACTGCTGAAAAACGGAAGGGAAATGGATGCTCAAGTACTAGTGAATGGGTTGAGAGAATTAAACGTAATTGTAAAAAAAGAAAATGCTCGCTTGATTGTTCTGCTTATTCCTCATTGCGCACAGGTTAACCATGCCTATTTGAACAAAATGGAAAAAGTAGGAGCGCAATTTACCGACAAAACCGCTATTCACTCTTTGAGTTTTCCTTTTTGTGTCCTCTTCAAAGAGAAATTGAAGGGAGAGGGAGTTGAAATAATAAGTCCATTAGAATCATTTCAGCAAATTGATACCGCTGGAAATTTGCTCTATTATCAAAATGATATTCACTTAAATTCAAGGGGGCAGCAGGTGGTAACCGATCTAATTTCATCAGCAATTAGAAAGTTGAAAAATTAATTTTTGTGGTAAGCCATTCCAACCTGCGCAGCCACCGACTTCAACTTTAACATCGGAATTTTTGAAAGTGCTTTTGCTTTTTGCGCTTTGTGCAGTGCCACTTCATTATTCACCCAGCGAATGGCATAATCGTAAAACTTTCGATTGTAGGTGCGTTTGAAATCAATATCTCTATCGCTCGAACTTTCCCACGGCAAAGGCTGAATGAAATCATTTTGAACTTCAGTATAAAGAGGAGTTCCTTTAATAGGATACGCTACGGTAAGCGTGAAAATATCAGGGTCAGAAACTTTTAAATGATGAATTGTTTCTGCAATGTCTTCTTGCGTTTCACCGGGATATCCAAGCATAATAAATGTTCCCGCTTGCATGCCGTGTTGTTGTGAAAGCTGAATCATGTTACGCACCTGCTCTACCTTCACCCTTCTGCTCATGGCATCAATAATTTTTTGTGAGCCGCTTTCGGCACCAATCCAAACACGGTGGCAACCACTTTGTTTCAGTGTTTGAATAATGGATTCATTCAATCTATCGGCACGAGTAATTATTTCGTAAGGAATTTTCAATTTCCGTTTATCTAGTTCCGCAGCAAACTCGCGCAGCCACGGATAGTTTACCGTGAACACATCGTCAACGAACCAAATCATATCGAACTGATAATTTTCTTTAAGCCATTGCATTTCGTCCACCACTTTTGCAGGACTTCGCCTGCGATACGATTGGCCGTAAACCGCACGGCTGCACCACTTGCAATCGTAAGGGCAACCGCGCATAGTGCTCAGCGAAACCACACTTTGCCCATGGTGTTTTTTCCACGTGTCGAAATATTTTTGCAAATCAATTTTTACTCTGTTTGGTTGTGGATGCGTATCTAAATCGGTGATCAGTTCACGGTCTTCGTTTATAACTACGATTTCATTTTCGTCTTTAAAAGCAATTCCGGTAATGTGCTTTAGTGATTCTGTTTTTGAGTCAGGTGAGGAGTAGTGTTTCATCAACTCTAGCATGGTTACTTCACCTTCACCAAATACAATTACATGGGCACCATGTTCCAAAAATTTTTCTTTGTGATGGCGCACTTCAGGTCCGCCAAGAATAATTTTTGTAGAAAGATTTTTTTGGGCACGTACAAACTGAATCAACTTCAACACATTTAGCTTCGTCATCAAATTGGTATAAACTCCAATTACATCGGGCTCTGTTTCAAGAATTTGTTTTTGCAGTGTTTCAAAATTTGAAAAAGTAGAATCGAAAACATCATTCTGAAAACCATGCTTTTCTAAATAGGCCGATACGTACAAAATGCCGAGGGGGGGATACGGTTTCATAATCACCATCTCCTTCGGGTCATCATTTAAAAAGTAAGCATGTGTAAGTAAAATTTTCATTTTCTTGAAAATACTATTTCTTGCTTAGAACAATCACATAATGATCGGCCCAATTTGACAGAAAAGAAAAATAGGTCAAACTATAATCGAGTAAGCCTAAGATTTTAAGAAGCCAAAGTTTGTTCTCGAAAAATGGCTGTAAAAATGAAGGCGGAACAAAAAGCCCTATCGGTCGCTTAAATTCCAAATCGAAGTGTTCTCCGAAAATGGTTCTCAGTTCAGAAGGTGAATAGTAGTAGGTGTTAAATGCTACTTCGCCAATTTGTGTAAGCACTCCTTCACTGCTTTTTCTTCGAAATGCTTTTTCAAGATTTCCTTTTAGCAAAAAATAAAGTTGCTCCCATTTGCACGCTCTACCCATCACCACAAAAAAAAGTTTTCCGTTTCCATTCAGTAGTTCTCCAAAATCTGCACTCAGCTTACTTAACTCTTCTTCATCTGCGCAATTCAATCCGCCAAAGTTAGAGAAGATGATATCAAACTTTTGTGAGTTGAAGTTTTTATTCAGCGAATTAAAGTTGGTGCATTCAAATTTTACCGTAGAGTTTTGATTGGATAAGTTTTTTTTTCGCGCTTCTTTAATCATTTTTTCAGATGCATCGGTGGCTAAAATCGAATGACCAAGCAGTGCCAACTGCACAGCGTCTTCTCCTGTGCCACAGTTTATTTCCAGAATTTTTTTGGGTGATGTTAAGTAGCGTGCTAACCAACCTATCACAAAGCCACGCTGCATTCTGCCAATACTTGTATGGGTAAAATGTGCATCATAATTTTTAGCATAGGCATCAAAGGGCTGCGGCTGCATATTCAATGTTTTTCAGCTTTTGCTTTTCTATAAAAGCAGTAGGAATGTAATAAGCTGCGGAAGCAGCACGTTTCAACTTTTTGAAACTGGGAGCAGAAGAAAAAATATTTCCAATGGCTTCATACGCCTGATGCTTACGATAATTTTTGTGCACGTACCGGTGAAGTTGCTTATAAAACTCAGGGGTGTAGGTGTTTTTAAACATCAACGTTAATTCATCTGAGTCCGTCCAGTTTGATTTTTGATGTAAATCGTTTTTTACTTTTTCATAAAACCCTGTGCCAGGCAAAGGATAAGAAACAGAGGCACCGATATCTTCCGGTAAACATTCGTTCAGCAAATCAATGGTCTGTTTTACATCGTCAATCGTTTCTCCCAAATAGCCGAACTGCAAAAAGAAAGCTGGTTCAATTCCATATTGCTTCAACGTTTTATTCGCTTCCCGAATTTGTTCAACTGTTGTTCCTTTTTCCATAGCATCAAGAATTTTTTGAGAGCCACTTTCTGCGCCCATCCACACCTGATAACATCCGGATTCTGCCAACGCTTCTACATATTTATCCTGCACCAGCAAATCGGCACGCGATTGAATTTTGTAACTAAAATTCAGCTTTTCTTTTTTGACTAATTCAGCAAATTCAATCACCCAATTTCTGCGTAACCCAAAAATATCATCGCAAAACCAAATGTTATCGTAGTTGAATTTCTCTTTCAAAAATTTCAATTCAGTCACCACATGTTGCGGGCTGCGCATATTGTAGGCATTGCCATAAATTGGCTTTGCACACCAGTTGCATTTGTATGGACAGCCGCGAGTGGTAGCCACATTCAACGCAAAATAATTCCATCGGCTCAGCCAAATTTTTCGATAAGCTTCTACATCCACCAAATCCCAGGCTGGTATCGGAAATGAATCCAATTCTTTCGACAAAATTCTTGGATTAGTTTTTACAATTTCGTTTTCCTTTTTGTAAGCAAGCCCATTTATGTTTTCAAAATTTGGAGGATCATTCACTAATTCCGAAAGTGTTTGTTCAGCTTCACCTAGCATAATAAAATCAGCATCGTTATTCAGGTAATCTTCAAAATGGTCGGTTGAATCAGAACTTGTAACAATCACTTTGCAATTGCGCGCTTGTGCATATTCACTCATTTTCCATGCGGCTTCGCGCATATTGGTGAGGCACATTTTTGTCAGGTAATTAAAACCATCATCGTAAATTACGAGATAGTCGGGTTGAAAAGAATCGAGAAGTGGAATAATTTCATCAGGCGATTGAACAAACATGGTATCGAACAACTTTACCTCATGTCCTTTTTGGCGCATTACCGCGGCAGCAAGTATTGTGGCTAAAGGTGGATAAGGTTGTTTCAGTGCCCATTGCTTTGGGTCGAAACGCATAAAGTAAGAGTGAGTGAAAAGAAGGCGCGCGCTCATGATAAATCAACACCGTATTTTTGTTCAAACGATTTGATTTTGTCTTCGTAGGCTTTCAAAACTTTGAACTGAAAACCTAGCGGATGATGTTTCGAGGTGTTTTTTGCAGAGCGCAAATTCACATTAAACATCTCTCCGGTTATCCAGGAAAATTTTCTTTTCCAGCGCCAAACAAAAAGTCTGTAACTGAGTTCGTCCAATTTTTCACCAATTGAACCGGAGAACATTTTTTCAGTGATATTTTTTAAATAATAGTGTTGCTTAGTTTCAGCAAACCCACTTACGCGCGGTTTGTTTGGATAGAAATTATCTGTCCACTCATTCGCGTCATAAAAACCTTTGCAAAGTGTATGGTTATATGCAGGCATGGCAAAAACAATTTCTGTAGCAGTGAAAATATTTGAATCAGGAACGCGCAGAGAATTGGAATCGAGATAATAATTCACACAAAAATATTTGCGGGAGTTAAGCAGAAATATTTTTTTATAGGCCGTTAGAAGCAATCGACACATCCATAACCTGCCTGGTTTTGTTACAATAAAATAATCTACATCGCCATCGGCCGGCATACAATTTTTACTGAGAGAACCGGTTATGAAAACAGCTTCAACGAAAGGAAATTTTGAAATTAGTTGTGTGTACCTTTTTGCCTTCGGCAAAAACTCAGCAGCTCGGGCGTTTAAATCTTTTCTAATAGCTGCTAAATTTTTTGGGGAAGGTTGGTGATAGAAATTTTCGGAAACGGTCAGCATATTTTGTCTCACTAACTCATTCAGCAGGCTTTGGAAATTGCTGTAGGTCAATCCTGCATGGTAACTGTATTCGTACAACTCTGTAGCTAAGAGAGGATAATCAAAAATGTCAAAGTAAAAGATGGTTTTGAGAGCAGATTTCTGAACTTCAGAAAGTGAGACCTCAATTGTTGTTGCGCCAATCATTATTATGCAATATATGAATTGAAAACTTTTAGGGAAATGGAATATTGTATGAGGCAAATTTTAAGTAAACGTTTACCTCCTTTTTTTACATTCGCTTCTCAAATTTTTAAAAATGAAATGAGCAATTGTCATTTGTTTCCCATAGACACCCAATTGCGAATTCCATGAGACCGTTAAAAAATAATAATTACGAATGAAAAGAGAAGACATAGAAAAACTTTTAGGGGAAGAAAAAGCGAACTACTTGCTCAATCATCAATCGAAAACAATTTCGAAAGATCAACTACATCTGCCGAATAAAAAGTTTATTGATACCATTTGGAAAGATTCGAATCGCAACATTCAAACGTTGCGTAACCTTTCGCTCATTGCAGAGCATGGTCGGTTGGGCGGTACAGGTTATGTATCTATTCTTCCGGTTGACCAGGGCATTGAGCATAGCGCGGGTGCATCTTTCGCTCCAAACGTTCCCATGTTTGACCCTGAAAATATTGTAAAGTTGGCTATTGAAGGAGGTTGCAACGCAGTAGCCACCACTTATGGTGTGTTGGGAAATGTTGCCAGAAAGTACGCGCACAAAATTCCGTTCATTGTAAAAATTAATCACAACGAATTTTTGAGTTATCCGAATTCTTACGACCAGATTATGTTCGGCACTATTCGCGATGCATGGAATATGGGTGCTGCAGCAGTGGGTGCTACAATTTATTTTGGCAGCGAGGAATCGAAGCGTCAAATTGTGGAGGTAGCTAAAGCATTTGAATATGCACACGAGTTAGGAATGGCTACCGTTCTTTGGTGTTATGCGCGCAATGCGGCATTCAAAACTCCTGAAAAAGACTATCATGTTTCAGCCGACTTAACAGGCCAAGCAAATCATCTCGGAGTAACTATTCAGGCAGATATCATTAAGCAAAAATTACCTGAGAACAATGGAGGATACAACGCTATCAATTTTGGTAAGACCCACAAAAAAGTTTATTCAGAATTAACGACTGATCATCCTATTGATTTGTGTCGTTACCAAGTGGCGAACTGTTACATGGGCAGGGTTGGATTGATAAATTCTGGCGGTGCATCGAGTGGTGCAACTGATTTAGCGGAAGCAGTAGCAACAGCTATTATCAATAAACGCGCTGGAGGAATGGGATTGATTAGTGGTCGCAAAGCATTTCAGCGTCCATTGAAAGAGGGTGTTGCGTTGTTGAATTCAATTCAGGATGTATATCTTTCGAAGGAAGTAACGATTGCGTAATTCTTTTTTAAACACGAAGTATGAGTGATGAAAAGGTGCCTTGGTGGAAGAGATTTCGAAAAGGTGTTCAGACTTCGACAGAAGAAAAAAAGGAAACACCCGAAGGAGTTTGGTATAAATGCCCGAACTGCAAAGCCACTGTGCTTGTTACTAAATTGAAAGACAATCTGCACGTTTGCCCCGAGTGCAATTACCACGAAAAAATTGATGCCGAAGATTACCTCAATATCATTTTAGGTTGCGGCAAATACAATGAACTTTTTGACGATTTAGTTCCCAAAGACTTTTTGCAGTTTGTTGATTTGAAACCCTATCAGCAGCGTATTGAAGATACGATGGAAACCACAGGATTGCGCGAAGCTATCCGTGTGGTAGAAGGAAAATGTGGAGAAGAAAAATTAGTAGTAGCCGCAATGGATTTTCGTTTTATCGGTGGCTCGATGGGGTCGGTGATGGGAGAAAAAATTGCGCGTGCAATTGATTATTGCCTTCAACACAAAACGCCTTTGCTTATCATTTCAAAATCGGGGGGAGCTCGCATGCAGGAGAGTGCTTTCTCATTGATGCAAATGGCAAAGACAGCTGCAAAGTTGAATCAGTTAGCCGATGCAAAAATTCCTTACATCAGTTTGCTTACAAATCCTACTACTGGTGGAGTTACCGCTTCGTTTGCCATGTTAGGTGATTTGAATATTGCTGAGCCGGGAGCATTGATTGGTTTTGCAGGACCACGCGTGATTGAGGAAACAGTTAAGAAAAAACTACCCGAAGGTTTTCAAACTTCGGAGTTTCAATTAGAGAACGGTTTTCTCGATTTTATTGTAGAGCGAAAAAACCTCAAAGACAAATTACAATCGTTGCTTGTATTGCTCGCGAATTGATAAGCAATGTCACGCTGAGCTTGTCGAAGCATTTGGTAAAAGAATCCTTCGACAGGCTCAGGATGACAAATCGCTTTACTTCTTTACAATTTCACTAATTCAATAGCTGTATTTCTTTCGCTGGTATGCAATCGCATCATGTAAATTCCTGAAGCCACATTGAGTGGAATTTCTGATTTCAAAATCTTGATTTCAGCTTTGTAAACCAATCTGCCTTCTGCGTCAAAAATTTCACAAACAGCATTCATCCATTCCTTACTAACTTCTAAATGCCAGTTGCCTTTTTGTAATGGATTTGGATACACGCTTATCTTTCCTTCGCCCAATAATTCATTAATACCAGTTCCGTTCATGTAAGTAGGGTTTGATAAAACAGTACAGCCATTTGTATCGGTTACTGCAACTGTGTAATTACCGGTTTGATTTGCTACATAAACGTTTGAAGTGGCTCCTGCAATTATACCACCGTTCAAATACCATTGATACGCAACTGCATTGAAAGCTGTAAGTGTATCGCCATTCACACTGATAGAAACCGGAGGAAGCGGATATACATTAATAGCAAGGTGATTAGAAGAAGCGGTGCATCCATTAGCATCTGTTACCGTTGCATAATAATTGCCTGCGGTGTGTGCAATAATACATTGGGTAGTGGCACCAGTGTTCCATAAATACGATGTATAAGTTGCGCCTAAACAAATTTGCGAACTGTCACCCGCACACATAACAGGAGTGCTTGTTGAAATACTTGCCGAACCCGCACCTCCTGTTTGCGAAATAGTAACAGCCGCAGAAGCAGTTGTACTATTTACATCAGTTATAGTAACTGTGTATGGACCTGCACAAAGTGAATTTGCAGTTTGAGTTGTTTGCCCATTGCTCCACAAATAAGAAAAAGGAGCAGTTCCATTAACCGGGGTCGCAATTGCAGTGCCGTTACACTGACCGCAATTTGCATTCGTGGAAGTAGCATTTGCTTGCATAGTTATGTAGCAAAGCTGTTTTATCTGTGTGCAAGCCGACATGTTTAATGCCACCGCAAAATTATGACCGCTTGCTAACACATCACCGTTCCGGCTTATAGAAATATCATAAACGGCTTCTGGTGTTGCAGCGGTAGTAATCAAATTCAAATCAGCATCGTATTTTAATACCTTATCCTGAGCACCTACGTAAACATTACCGCAACTATCAATAGCCACACCACTATTATTGTTTAGCGAGCCGTTTGCAATAACTACGGAATCAATAATTATTCCGGTATTGATATCTCGCTTATGTAAGTTTGTGCCATCGGTGGTATAAATATAGTTTGATGTAACCCGAATATTGTTTTGTCCCTGGCCGGTTCCTCCATTGCTGTATGGCAAATAATAAGGGAAAGCATAGCCACTCCTTTTCCCAAACTGAACTGCCATAGCGGGTGAAACTGCACCAACAGTGTCGAGGGTAAGGTAGTACATATTGCCGTTTGGCGCAGCGCACATACTTCGTATTTCATTGAACCCAATAGAACCAAAACCAAAGGTTGGGAACACCACATCAACCGAACTGATAACTGCACCATTATTAATATTCATCTTGAACAAAGTGCCACGAAAGGTGAAAGAAAAAGGAATATCCTTTGTTCCACCAATATACAATTCAGTTTGGTCGCAATTAAAATCGAGCGTCCAATATTCAATGGCATTTGCCGGGGCGCCCGGTGGACTGTTCGTCCATTTGAAGGCAGCCGAAGAATCGATTTTAGTAAGCGCTGCTTCACTACCTCTGGTGATAAAGCAGTTCCCGTTACGGTCGGTGGCAAGCGCGCCAAACCAATCACCACCAGTCCAGGAAGTATTGTAAGTCCATTGTATAGCACCTGCTGAATTGTATTTCACTAGTCGGAATGGTGAATCACCACCATACACGTAAGCATTTCCGCTTGTGTCCGTTTTAATGTAGAAAGCACTGTTTGCACTTGGAAGTGTAGGAACGGTTGTCCAGGGGTCAACAATTATAGTTTGTGTTTTGTCGTAGTAACCCAACGAAAAGGAAATTGTTTTTCCGCTTTGAATGAAATGAGATTCAATAGCAAGATTGCCAGAAGATTCATAAAAAGTAAAAGGCGCGTGGTCAACAATATCTCCGAACAAAGTTTTGAAGTGAATATTGCCCGATTCATCGGCACTTATTTTCGAAGCACCGCTGTATTTCATTTTTACCTGCGATACATCGGCACCCGGATGAACAATCAATGAATATTTAATTCCTTCCTGTGCATGAAAAATATATTCGGCATCAATACCCGGGTAAATATTTTTGTACAAAATTTTGCTGAACGCATTTACATGATTTATGCCTTTGCCGTTTACTTCGTAACTAAAATAATCGGAAGTTTTTTCAAGTGCAATGACATCAACATCAGGATTAGAATTTTGCCAGGTAAGTTGAACTACATCAGTAGTGGTTTTAACTTCATGTTCTTCTTCCTCTCTGTTTTTTTCGGATTTGTAACCATCTTCTTCGGTGTGTTTACGTTCTGTTTTATCGAAGCGGTAAACCAATCCGGTTTTGGTAAAATAAATACCACAATGATTTCTTTCGCTGCCGAATAAAATTTCGGATCCGGCTTCTTTTACGTGGTTATTAAACTGCGATTTGTTTTCAATAAAAACTTTACGCGGTTCAAAATTGGTTTTCCATGCAGTAGATGATGTTTGTGCAAACGCAACAAGCGATAAAAAGAACAAAGCTGAACTGAGTAAAGATTTTTTCATAGCAAAGGGTTTGAGTTTTTTGCAGCCGAAAAGTAATTAAAAAAAGTGCTTGTGCACCGCGACTCATGCTTCTTCGTTTTAATCTCCGTATCATTGGGCTTCATTATAATTTAAACAGGTTATGCTTCACTTCGGTAAATTCAATACACTTAAAATTTCAAGGCGTTCCGAAAACGGATTCTATTTAGCTGACCCGAACCCGAAAGGAGAGGAGGAAGTTGAAGAAGTTTTGCTGCCGAAGAAATTTATTACATCCGAAATGAAAGAAGGCAAAGAAGTGGAAGTGTTTCTTTACAAAGATTCGGAAGACAGACCTGTGGCAACCACACAAAAGCCATTGGCGAAAGTTGGTGAAGCGGCTTACTTGTTGGTGAAAGAGGTGAGCGGCATTGGAGCTTTTCTCGACTGGGGTTTGGACAAAGATTTGTTTTTGCCTTTTCGTGAGCAGGCGCAACATGTGGATGTAGATAAATATTATCTGGTTTTCGTTTATCTCGACAAAGCTTCAAAGCGAGTTGCGGCTACTACCAACCTAAACAAGTTCATCAAGAACCGCGATGTAGAATTGAAACAGAACGATGAAGTTGATTTGCTGATTACTTACGAAAACGAAGTGGGCATTCGCGTTATCATCAACAACAAACACTGGGGTATACTTTTCAAGAACGAAATATTTAAACCCATAGAAAAAGGAACGCATGTAACCGGTTACGTGAAAAAAATTCGCGAAGACGGAAAGATTGATGTGGCTTTGCAACGGCAGGGAATTGCTGCCGCAAAAGATGTAACACAGGTGCTGCTCGACAAACTGAAAGAACACAAAGGGTTTTTACAACTCAGCGATATTTCTCCACCCGAAGTCATTCATCAGGTGCTGGGTATAAGCAAAAAGAATTTTAAGAAAGCAGTAGGCATTTTGTATAAAGAAGGCAAGATAGATTTGAAAGAAAATCTCATTCGCCTGATACCCGACAAGACAAAAAAAACCGGCAACTAATATTCGGCTGCCGGTTTTGCTTTTGAGAAAAAACTCTGCTTATCTCATAGCTACATATTCTCCTAACGCATTCACGCTGCTACTGAAATTAAAGCCATTGTTAACGATGTAGTAATTGTTCTGGTCAACAGTTTTTGGGTAAGCAAGCTTTGCCATTTCGAGTTTGGTACTTTCGAACCAAAACATATCCATTAAGTCGCGCACCTGTGCCGAGGTAAAGTAGTTGTAAGGTAATGCCTGTTTGAAGATACTCAACCTTGTGCTTTCGAAACCTGCATGGTCAATCGTTTGTTTCAACTGGTTGAACTCGCTCATACACATAGGTTGCGGTGCAACAGTTGCCTGCGGTATAACCAGTGTTTCATTGCAATGCGTGTAAGCAGTTTGTATAACATCTCCATGTAAATTCGGGCGTTGAGGATAATAACAGATGATTGGTTTATTGTGACCAAATTGTGGCGTGGTGTTCAGGGCAAGTATATTGTCGAATTTAATCTTCTGCATATCGGGATAAACCGTTGCAAACGCTTCTGCATTTCCTGTAAGAACTACATTTCCTCTAAATGCATTGTCCATAGTTTCATAGCCCCACGATTTGCCAATTCTGTAAACCTGTAAGTAGTGTTCGCCTTGTGTGCTGTTGAATTTGGCAACTGTGCCTGTGCCACCTGCTTGTTGTCCGTCAATAAAAACTTTGAATGCAGCGCCATCGCTTAATCGTAAATTAAGAATGGAGATGTTTGGTTGATAGGTTTGTGCAAATGCTGCGAATGCTGCGAAGGCTAAAAGTGCAAGCACCATTAATTTTTTGATTTGCGTTTGCATCTTCTTTTGAATCATTGATTCAAAACTTGTGTTGTTGTTGAGTGTAATCGTTTTCATAACCTGTTTCCTCCTTTTAATTTTTGGTGAAGAAATTATGCTTGTATGATTTCGAAAGTAGTGCCAAGGTTTAATGGTGAATGGAAAATACTGAATGGAGAGTGGTTGAAACTGTTGTTTTCATTGGGGGATTGAGCGAATGCAAAAAAATGTAAATGAGGAAAGTGTTACACAAAGGCGCGATGGCACAAAGGAAATTCAAAGGGTTTTTCTTCGCGTCTTCGTGCCTTTGTGTAATGAATTACCTTCCATAATTTCTTGTATTTTCGGCATCCCGAAATCATGATTTCAAAATCGACCATTCAAAAAATAAATGACGAAGCGCGTGTGGAAGACGTGGTGGGTGAATTTGTTACGCTTAAAAAACGCGGGGCAAACCTGCTGGGTCTTTGTCCGTTTCATAACGAAAAAACGCCTTCGTTCAACGTAAACCCTGCACGCAACATTTACAAGTGTTTTGGTTGCGGCAAGGCGGGCGGACCTATTCAGTTTTTGATAGATTATCAGCAGTTGAGCTACCCGGATGCGTTGAAGTATCTGGCTAAGAAATACAATATTGAAATTGAAGAAGACGAGCAAACCGATGAAGACAAACAGAAAGAGCAGGAGAAGCACAACTTAGTTGAGAGTATTCATATAGCCAATGCAGCAGCGCAGAAGTTCTTTACCGATTACATGCTGCAAAACGAAAACGGCAAAATTGGTTTGGCGTATTTTAAAGAGCGCGGGTTTCTGAATCATACGATTGAAAAATTCCAATTGGGTTTTGCGCCCGAAGGTTACGATGTGTTTACGAAGCACGCGTTGAAAGAAGGGTTTCAACTGGAAGTGCTCAAGAAAGCAGGGCTCACTTCGCCAAAAGAAAACAGTACGGTTGATTTTTTCCGCAACCGCGTAATGTTTCCTATTCATAACATGACGGGCAAGGTGGTGGGCTTTGGCGGGCGCATCATGATTAAGGATGAGAAAGCGCCTAAGTATGTCAACACACCCGAGAGTGAAGTTTACCTCAAGAGCAAAATTCTTTATGGCGGTTACTTCGCAAAAAATGAAATAAGAAAGAAGGATGAATGTCTTTTAGTAGAAGGATACACCGATGTTATTTCGCTGCATCAGGCGGGTATGGAAAACTCGGTTTCGAGTTCGGGCACTTCGCTAACGGTTGACCAGATTCGTTTGATAAAACGGATTACCCCAAACATTACCATGCTTTATGATGGCGATGCTGCGGGTATAAAAGCCGCGCTGCGCGGAACCGATTTAATTCTGGAAGAAGGCATGAATGTGCGCGTGGTGGTTTTGCCCGATGCCGAAGACCCCGATTCGTATGTGAAGAAGGTGGGCTCTGAAGCTTTTATGCAGTTCATTCAGCGAAATCGCAAGGATGTTATTCTTTTCAAAGCATCGTTGTTTGCTGCCGAAGCAAAGCATGACCCGATAAAAAAATCGGAACTGATTCGCGACATTGTTGAATCCATCGCAAAAATCCCTGACAATATTCACCGTTCCGTTTATGTGAAAGAGTGTAGCCAGCTTTTCGAAATTCAGGAGCAGATTCTGATAACCGAGGTAAACAAGCTGCGCAGAAAAAAAGCGAACGACCAAAAGACTGCGGAGAACAGAGAAGCCGAACAACCCAAAGACAGCAAGCAGGACCAACTGCCCGATTCGTTTCATCAGGAGCAGTTTAATCAGGCAACATCTAATCTTCATATTTTGGAGAAGGACATTATCCGCATTTTAATTGAATTCGGAAGCTGGAAAACCGGTGAAGAAGAGGATGCCGATTCTGTGACCGCTTATGTACTCAACGATTTGGACGGGCTCGAAATGGAGACCGATAAATACCGTATGATGTTTGACCTAGTGAAGCGCGAATTTTTGAGCGGCACTGTGCACGATGAAAAATTCTACACCGCTAACGAAGATGAAAAAGTGACCTCGCTTGCCATTGAACTTTTAACTCAACCCTATTCTCTCAGCGATAACTGGTGGCAGAAATACAAGATTGTTTTGCCCGATAAGAAACTGATGTTTGTAAAAGATATTCAGAGCGCCTGCATACGCTTTAAGCAGTTTAAGAACATAGCCGAGTTAAAGAAGATTGAAGCCAAACTGAAAGAAGTGACAGACGAAACCGAACTGATTAAGCTGATGAAGCTGCACAAGCTTTTTATAGAGCAGAAAAAAGAATTTGCCAAAACCGTGGGCAATGTGATTTACAGACCGACTACGTAATTCTCCCTTTATAAAATCATTCTATAGTGATACGGACTAACGAAGAATTTGAAAAAGCAATCGAAACTTTTTCTGCCGATATAAAAGAGATTGCCCGCGAAACCCGAAAATTAATTCATCGTGTTCTTGCTACCGTAGTAGAAGTAGTTTGGGTGCCACAAAAAAACATTGGCTTTGGAACCGGTGCAAAAAAAAGGACTGAACATTTTTGTTGGTTGATGCCTGCCAGCAAACACGTAAATCTGGGTTTTAATTACGGGACGGAACTTCCCGATCCTTATCGTTTACTCGAAGGCACAGGTAAACTATTTAGGCATATAAAAATAAAATCAGTTCAACAGTTAGAGGACAAAGCGTTGATTGCACTCTTGAAATTTGCCACTACTTATCGAGTTCCCAAAGTAAAAGATTGAGCTGCCTTTTTTTTGTTTTCGTCATTCATGGTACATGCGGTCAACAAAAAGAAAAGGCATACAAATGTTGTTGGTGATTCCCGATGAAACATTGGAATAAACACCAAAAACGGCTAGTAGGTTTACGCAGCCATCGTAAAATAAAACGTAGCCCCTTCATTCACTTTGGCTTCTGCCCATATTTTTCCACCATGGCGGTTTACGATGCGCTGAACGGTAGATAAACCAACACCAGTTCCTTCAAAGTCATCAGCGGTGTGCATGCGTTGAAATATACCAAACAGTTTTTCGTTGCAGGCTTCCATATTAAATCCTGCCCCGTTATCTTTTACAAAGTATACTGACTCGTTGTTTATTTCTGTCATACCAATTTCCACAATGGGTTCATCTTTCTTGGAGGAATATTTAAACGCGTTGCTAATCAAATTTACCCAAACCTGTTTAAGTAAACCGCGGTCTGCCATTACTGGTTTTAAAGCTTGTAGTTTAACCTGTGCTTTTTCATTTCGCTTTTCCAGTTGCACTTCATTAACTACTTCACTAACTAACGCATTCATCTCCACTTCGGTTTTGGTTAAAGGCACTTTACCCAATTTAGAAAATTGAAGCAAGTCGCGTATGAGATCGTTCATTCGCAGTGCGCTACTACTGATATGCAGTAAAAATTCTTTGCCTTCGGCATCCAGTTTATCGCTGTATCCTTTTAGTAAAAATTTAGAAAAACCATTGATAGAGCGCAAAGGCGATTGCAAGTCGTGCGACACGGTATAGTTGAACGATTCCAATTCCTTGTTGGCATCCTGTAATTCCATAGCGCGTTCCCGCAATTGTTTACCTATGCTTGCGAGCTCCATATTATTTTTTCGAAGGTCGAGCAGTTTCATTACCTGATTGGCAAGTGCCTTTAATAAATCAAGTTGTTTTTGAGTGAGTTCGCGCGGTTTGTTATCTACCACACAAATTGTTCCTATTGCATATCCATCGGTAGTAACCAGGGGAACACCGACATAAAAAATTACGTTCGGTTCGTTGAGTACAGCTGGATGATCTGAAAAACGGGGATCCTGCCGCGAATCAGGAACAACTAGTATTTCTTGCGGTTTACTAATGGCATGATTACAAAATGTGTCTTCTCGAGGGCTTACATAGGTTAAGCCGCGGTTCGATTTAAGCACCTGACGATTTTGGTCTATAAATCCTATTGATGAGATAGGCGCTTGACAAATTTCAGAAGCAAGGAGGGTAATTTCATCATACTCCCTTTCGGGAGTCGTATCTAAAATAGCAAACTGCAGCAAAGCATTGATTCGTTCCATGTCATCAACGGGGCGCGGAGGCAAATTCCGGATATAAGAAGGTATGTTTTCTGATGCTTTGTTCTCCATAATTGTATTTGAAGGCTTTACAGTCTTTTCAATCCTATATTATACGCAGAAAGGACAATATGGTTTAGGGGTTTATGCCACTACATACGTCAGCACATGTCCTTCAAAAAACTCGTAGTTAAGTTTTAGGTTTTTAATCGGCTGTTCAATGCCTGCAATTTCGGCTTTCAGTTCACCGGTTGGGTTTAAATCAAAGGGCTCAATAAGCAATTGCGTGGTAAATTCTATATCGCCTTTGCCGTGCAGTTTATACAAAGCTTCCTTGGCGCTCCAATACAAAATCAGTTTGCCAATCTTCTCTTCTTCATCAATGGCATTGATTTCATCTTCGCGCAAAAACTTGTGCGCTATGCGCTCCACCTTGGGGTTTATATTTTCCAAATCAATTCCTACTGCTTTGTTCTTACTAAACATAACAGCCGCAAACTGCTGCGTGTGCGAAATAGAAACGTGCGCCTCAGAATTTTTAAGCACAGGTTTGCCGTTCGCATCTTTTTCAATGGTTGAATTGCCGCCAAGCATTTCGTTGACGAGATAACGCGAAGCATACCATTGCAGTCGTTTGTTTTCGTTTTTAATATCGGGTTGTGCATGAAATTTTTCTTCAAAGAACGAGAGTTCTTCTTCAATGCGCCAAAGAGCAATTTCAAAATCGGTGGAACTTATTTTTTTTAAGAGCGACATTAACCTTCGAGGTTAAGTGTAAAGGTAAACGTGCGCGAATACATGCGCTCGATAGTGCGCGAATTAATTAACCCGGGTGTGGGCGAATGCACATTGATAAGTCCGTGGCTCATTTTCAACTCGGGACTCAAAATGAAATAAGGGAAGTAAATCATAAAGCCGAAACCGTACTCAGCAGCTATATCGTGTTTACTCAACTTAATTATATCATCGGCTTTACGCGCCTTTACATTCGAAGCCAAATCGAAATCGTAACGCGCTCCTGCAATTACATACACCCGAAAATCCTTAATCGGCTCTGACTTGAAACGAATCAGCAACGGAAAATCAAGATAGATAGACGAGATACTTTTCTTTACAATGTTGTGATCGAGGTCTTCGTACTGAATGTTCTTATCACTGAAAGAAAGCGTGGGAATAAAACGCAAATCGAAATATTTATGAAACTGATAGTTGCAGATAATACCGAGATTAAACCCGGGTCCTAACTTCGGCACTACCGAACGAACAGAATCGTTTTGTGGAACACGCGCTGTGTGATAAACTTTAAAGTCCGCCATGTTTACTCCAAGCGCAATACCAAAATACACATCCTTCTTACCTAACTCATGCACATTGAACTGCGCATTTGCCGCAAAAGTGAAAACCAATAAGAGCAAGGCAATGTTTAGTTTTTTCATTATTACTGTGAACCGCGAACTGTTAACCGTTAACTATTTCTCCATTTTATAAAACGCGCAAGCCCCAAACGTAAGCGGCTGCCATTCTATATTTCGAAAGCCAATGTTCTCTAAAATTCTCACGAACTCCAAACCTTCGGGAAAAGCGCGAACGCTTTCGGGCAAATAATTATACGCTCTGGCATCGTTCGAAAACAATCTTCCCACCAGCGGAACAATTTTACCGAAGTATAAACCGTGAAGCGCACGAATTATTGTGTTGTGCGGCATGCTCGCTTCTAAAATGGCAATCTTTCCTCCGCTGCGCGTAACTCTATACATTTCTTTTAAACCTGCTTCTAAGTTTTCGAAATTACGAACGCCAAAACCAACGGTAATAGCATCAAACGAATCATCCGTAAAAGGCATTTTCTCCGAATCGCCTTTTACAAACTCTACAATATGTTCAACCTTAAGGTCTTTTGCTTTTTGTCTTCCGTAATTCATCATGCCTTCGCTCAAATCAAATCCAACAACTTTATCAGGATTCAAAGTCAATGCTTCAAAAGCAAAATCACCGGTGCCGCTGGCCACATCTAAAATCCTCTTAGGTTGAACCGTGCCAATAAACTTTACCGCTTTTTTGCGCCATGTAATATCAATGCCCAGCGTTAAAAGATGATTCAGAAAATCGTAACGGTGAGCAATGTTGTCAAACATTTCTTCTACCTGCGCTTTCTTGCTGCGTGTATCGTTGTATGGAGTAACTGCCTTGCTCATAAAAGCGGGCGAATATAGCAGTGATTGGTAGATTGGAGCTGTAACATTTAAAAAGGTGTTGCAATGCAAATTTACTCGTTTGGAATGATGGAATGATGGATGATGAAACGCGGCTGTTTATTCCAATTATCCAATTATCCATTATTCCATTTCTCGTTTCGCTATCATTGCGCCATGCAAATAAAATCAGCCGAGTATAAAGCGAGTTATGTGGATGTGGCAAAATGCCCAAAGGGCGAAGTGCCGGAGTTTGCATTTATAGGCAGGTCGAATGTGGGCAAGAGTTCGCTCATCAATTATTTGTGTGGCAGAAAGAAACTTTCGAAGGTGTCGAACACACCG
Organism: Bacteroidota bacterium; assembly: GCA_947479455.1. Taxonomy (GTDB): domain Bacteria; phylum Bacteroidota; class Bacteroidia; order Chitinophagales; family LD1; genus Bog-950. Next base: position 236,481 of record CANJZE010000001.1, on the reverse strand, counting down.
GGCAAAACCCAAACGCTTAACTTCTTCGATATTAATGAAACGCTTCAGTTTGTTGATTTACCGGGTTACAGTTTTGCCCGTGTTTCTATAGAAATGCGCAACAAATGGGATAACATGATTCGCAATTACATTCTTCATCGCGAGCAACTGATGTATGTGTTTCAATTAATTGATGCGCGTATACCACCACAAAAAGTTGATTTGGAATTTATCGGTTGGATGGGAAAAAACCACGTGCCGCTTGTTGTCATTTTTACCAAAGCCGATAAAGCAGGTGGCAAAGACACCCTGCAAAATATTCAGTCGTTTAAAAATGAATTGCTGGAAGAATGGGCTGAACTGCCGGTGACCTTTGTTACCTCGGCAGAAAAAAAACACGGCAAAGAAGCCGTGTTGGAATTTATAGAAAAAGAAGCGCGCTCTTATTACAAGCAGAAAAAATCGCAGTTGGAAGAAGAGAAAGAAAATCTGTCCTAAACTTGTTGACGGGTTTTAATGTCCTTATTGGTTAAGCTTTTTTAGTAGCCCAGAATCTTCATCATGCTATCCGAAGTTTGTTCCTCGGCAAACACCTTGTAAGTAAATTCTCCTTTTTTCTTTTCGTCAATTAAAATATGAGGTGGCGATGGAAGCAAACAATGTTTTATTCCGCCATAACCGCTCAGCGTATCCTGATAAGCACCTGTGTTGAAGAAGCCGATGAACAATTTTTCTCCCTGCTTAATCTTCGGAAGATAAACTTGATTGATATGCGCATCGCTGTTGTAGTAATCGCCTACATCGCAGGTAATGCCGCCTAAGTTTACGTGCTTGTAATCATCGTCCCACTTGTTAATGGGCAGCATGATAAAGCGTTGTGATAAACCCCAGATGTCAGGAAGATTATTCATCAACGAACCATCAAGCATGTACCAAGTTTCTCTGTCATTCTGATTTTTTACACCGAGCACACCGAAGATAACGCAGCCGCTTTCACCTACCGTATAACTTCCGAACTCAGTAAAAATATCGGGCTCATCAACACCTTCATTATTGCAGGTTATTTTAATCTGCGAAACAATTTCGTTTATCATGTATTCGTAATCGAAATCGGCAGCCAGCGAATGTTTAATCGGCATTCCACCGCCTAGATTAATAGTGTTCAACTCCGGACAAATCTTTTTCAAATCACAATACACACCCAATGCTTTGTGAAACTCCGTCCAGTAATAGTTCACGTCTTTTATTCCGGTGTCAATAAAAAAGTGAAGCATCTTCAATTTAAAATTCGGATTGTCCTGAATTTTTTGCTGATAGAAAGGAACAATATCGTTATAGCGAACGCCTAAACGCGAAGTATAAAACTCATACTTCGGTTCTTCTTCAGCCGCAATGCGAATACCAATATTCATCGGTTCGCTCGGTGTGCCGTATCTTTCTAGCTCATCAAGATTATCTAAAACAGGAATAATGTTTTTGTAACCGTTGCTGTATGCTTCCAGTATTTTATCAATGTAATGCTGTGGTTTAAAGCCGTTGCAAACAATGTAAGCTTCCTTTTTTATTTTCTTTTTCTCTTCGAGTCTTTTCAAAATTTCAAAATCAAATGCAGAAGATGTTTCCAGGTTCACTTTATTTTTTAACGCTTCTTCTACCACAAAAGAAAAATGCGAACTCTTTGTACAGTAGCAATAGTGATAATCGCCTCGGTAATCGTTGTTGGCAATGGAGGAGTTAAAAAGGCGTCTTGCTTTTTGAATTTGCTGTGTAATTTTTGGAAGATAAGTCAGGCGCAAAGGCGTGCCGTATTGCGCAATAATATCCATTAGCGGAAGGTCGTTCCAGTAGAGCAAATTTTTCTCTTCCTTAAAATCGCGCTGAGGAAAATCAAAAGTTTGGGTAATAAGGTCGCGGTATTTCTGTCGTTTGTGCATGGCTAAAAAATAGAGCACGAAGATAAAAGAAGAAGTGGTTTAGTCCTTTACATTTTGTTGCAGACATCTGGGTTCATTTCACGAATCCACTGCTCAATTAAATCAACGCCTTCTTTGTGTAATTGCGAACGACCAACTTCGGGCATTCGAATACCAGGATCATCGTTTTTCATACGATAGAGCAGAATAGATTTTTCAGGTTCCGATGGAACAATGTCATAAAACAAATTGCCTGTGGCTTTACCTGCGGCAACGGGCGTTTTACAGTAACCAAGATTTTCGAGATTGTTGTTTTCTAAATTCAAATATAAACCCGAAGTGTAAGCCGGTCCGTTTGGATGGTGGCAGTGTGCGCAGTTCGTTTCTAAATATGCCCGCGAACGTTCATTCACCGAATAATGCACTGAATCTTTCCAATCTGCCATGCGCGGTGCATTGTTTGGTGCAGGAATATTTTTCAAAAAACCTTCTTTCTCCCATTGCACTAATTGATTTTCTTTTCCTTGGGCATATTCAAAATCGCGATTGAGGTTGCGCACTTTTGGTCCTATAGGTATCAGCCCATCCACATTGTTCCAATGACAACCCTTGCATTGGTTTTTGTTCGGAATGATGTAGTCAATCTCTTTTTTAGAACCATCGTAATGCGTCCATGAAATTTTTTTGATGTCCCCAGCATTTTCTAAAACTGCTTCGGTTTGTTCATCGTTCCAAATATAGTTGAGGGCTTCCCATACTTTTTCGCGATGCACCAGCAAACGCGTTTCTATAATTCTTCTTTTACCTGTAGGGTTTCTGAAATCATCGGGGTAATAAAAGTTTTTGATGAGGCACGAACCAATGGGCAATTGTAAAACTTTGGTAGTGTCGTAATCAGCACTTTTGCCTTCGGGCATATAAACAAAACGTGCTTTAAATGCATAATCGCTAAAGAGCGGAGTAATTAAATCATAAGGAAGAACACGCGCATTCGGTTTTAGTTCATTGATAGTTCCCTCAAAGAAATGATACTCCGAAAGTTTTTCAAAAGGTTTTGCAGTTATATCCAGCGCCACTTTCGATTTGAGAAAATTGCAGCTCACTAAATAAATGGTGAACAAAAAGGGAATAGCTAAAAAATAAAGTTTGGTTCTTTTCATCTTGTGTAAATTGCGGGCACAAATGTGAACTAAAACATTTGCACTTAAAAGAAGTTTGATTTTTATCATGAAAGAGAAAAAAAATTTTGAACCTGAATTTAGTTTCCGCACTTCGCGTAGCAGTGGAGCGGGCGGACAGCACGTAAACAAAACAGAAACACGAGTTGAATTGTTGTTTGATGTAGCAGACTCTTCTTTGTTAAGCGAAGAAGAGAAAGAGAAGTTTATTAAACGATGGAAAAACCGTGTGAGTGATGAAAGTATCTTTACTATTTGCAGTAGTCAACATCGTTCGCAAAGTTCCAACAAGCAGCATGTAATCAAGAAATTTTACGAAATGCTTGCCAAGGCAATGGCGAAGGAGAAGAAACGAATTCCAACCAACGTGCCGAAAGCAGTAAAGCAAACCATTAGAGAAAAGAAAAAATTGCTTTCAGATAAAAAGGCGGGCAGAAAATTGCGCACGAGAGATTTTCTATAAAAGATTTCATCTTCAATATAAATAAACCGATGGCAGATAATCAAAACACACCTAATCCCTGGAAATACGGACTCTTCTATTACGATGAAAGCGACCCACGCATTTTGGTTCCTAAAAAAATTCCGGTTTTTGGATGGACGTTGAATTTTGCCAGTAAAGTTTCGTGGGTAATTATCCTGGGATTAGTTGGGTTGTTGATATATGCAATCTATAGCGGAAACGCAAGAGTTAATCTGCCGTAATCAATTCATCGTATCCCGGCACTTCTTTCAATAACTCAATTCCGTTTTTAAGTTTTGAACAAAAATTATTTTCTCCATTAGTCACCCATAGGTAATCTACATGGAGCGAAAGATTATAACGCGCAATTTGTTCAAACACCTTAGCATTTAATTTTTCTTCCGGAGCTTTACACTCAATCAGCATTTTTGGTTGACCTTGATTATTGAATACCGCTACATCAAATCGTTTTTGCAAACCGTTCAATTCAATTCCACGTTCTACGGCAATCAATCCCTTGGGAATTTTTTTATCGGTAATTAAGTAATGAAGAATATGCTGGCGCACCCATTCTTCGGGAGTAAGCGCCACCATTTTTTTTCGCACTACGTCAAAAATAAAACGATTGCCGGTCCGCTCTTCAGTTCTGAAATTGTAAGTGGAAAATATTACTTCGGTCATGTTTTTAACTTAGTCCGAAAATAAAATCATTAAAATGTATTTTGCATTTGTCTAACTTTTAAGGTCTACTATCTCCCGATGAAACATAACATCTAAAATCTGTTTTTATGAAAACAAAAGAAGAAATTGTACAAAACTGGTTGCCTCGTTACACCGGTCGCGAATTGAAAGACTTCGATAAATATATTCTGCTTACCAATTTCGATAACTACGTGCACATGTTTGCCGAGCAACACAACGTGCCTATAGTTGGTCTTGACAGGCCAATGATGAACGCCTCTGCCGATGGCATTACGATTATCAACTTCGGTATGGGAAGCCCCAATGCTGCCACTATGATGGATTTACTTTCGGCTATTGAGCCGAAGGCAGCTTTGTTTTTAGGTAAGTGTGGCGGTTTAAAAAAGAAAAATGAAATAGGTGATTTTATTTTACCCATTGCTGCTGTGCGTGGCGAAGGAACTTCTGCCGATTATTTTCCTATTGAAGTTCCTGCGCTTCCTTCTTTCGCTTTGCAAAAAGCAATCTCCACTACCATTCGCGATTCGGGACAAGATTACTGGACAGGAACTGTTTACACGACTAACCGAAGAGTGTGGGAATGGGACGATAAATTCAAAGAGTATTTGCGCGAAATACGGGTGATGGCTATTGATATGGAAACCGCCACAATTTTTATCACCGCTTTTAAAAATGAAATTCCAGTTGGTGCTTTGCTTTTAGTTTCGGACCAACCCATGGTACCGCAGGGAGTTAAAACAGAAAAGAGCGATTTAAAAGTAACCACCGGTTTTGTGGAGCAACATTTAAAAATTGGAATTGATTCGTTGAAGCAATTGATCAATGAAGGAATGACGGTGAAGCATCTTCGATTCTGAAAAAGATTGCTTTGTTTTTATTTCAAGTATTCAATTTCAAGTCTTCGGTTTACTCTTGAAAAAGGATGTGCCGCATCAATCGGATTTTTAAAACCTAAAGCATCAATCCCCACACTGTAATAAATTCTTTCGGTGGCCGAATGAAACATAATTTCTTTAGCTGCCGCAGCTAGCATGTATGCGGTATCAATACTTTGTTGTTCGGTATTCATTTTTTCTGTAAAGCTGTGCATCACCACTCTATCGGCATTGGCACTTATTTTTACGGCTAAATCAGCCAATTGCTTTTTTATTTCTGAAGAACTTACCGCGCCTGTGCTGTCTAACTCAAAACGAAAAACCAACTTTTGATTTTCGTCAACCGCAGTGGAAGTTTGATTGCCACACGACAACAAAAAAAATTGCGAAAACACCAACACGATAAAAAAGAAATTTTGCATGAACAGAATTTTAATAAACAGAAAACCTTTTACGATTCAAAAACAATAGGATCAGTTTGCTTATACCAGCCCTCATAACCCGATTGGTATTTATCTTCAATTGGGTTGCGTTTTATTTTCATAGTTGGAGTGAGCAATCCGTTTTCTATGCTCCATTCTTCTTTCATGACCACCAACTTTTGAATGCGTTCGTGTTTTTCTAATTCCTGATTTATTTCGAGCAGCGTTTCTGATAAACTTTGTTGCAAATAATTTTTGTCTTTTGTTTTTCCATCGAGCGACAGCACAATTAAACCAATAGGCTGGGGCAAAGAAGCACCAACCACGCAAATTTGTTCTACCAATTGATTTTTTAAAATTTTCATTTCAATAGGCGCTGGCGAAATGTATTTTCCTTTATCAGTTTTAAAAATTTCCTTCACGCGACCGGTAATCTTCAAAAAGCCTTCTGCATCCAAGGCACCTTTGTCGCCCGTATGTAACCATCCGTCTTTAAGTGCCGCTGCGGTCATTTCCGGTTCACGATAGTACCCTTGCATGTTACAAGGAACCCGAATTAAAATTTCTGCGCTCTCACTAAATTTCATTTCTACTCCCGGCATTGGTTTGCCTACCGTTCCTAATTTAAAATCGGGTTTGCGATTGAAATGAGAGATGGCGCAATTCTCGGTTTGAGAATAAACTTCTTCAATTTCGACTCCCAACTTTGCCCACCAATCAATGAGCGAAGCAGAAATTGGCGCAGAGCCTGTGATGGCATGCCGGCATTTACTTAGGCCCAAACCAGTTTTAATTTTATTACGAATAATATTTTTTACGAAAGGGATAGCTAGCAGTATATTCAATTTGCTCTGCGGTAGTTTGGCTAAAACACCCATTTGAAATTTTGTCCAAATGCGCGGTACTCCTAGAAAAATGGTGGGCTGCGCCTCTGCTAAATTTTTTGCAAACAAATCTAAGCTCTCTGCAAACCAAATTTCGCTATTGGTATAAACGCCAGCCATTTCAATAAGCATTCGTTCAGCAATATGCGATAGCGGAAGGTAAGAGAACAATCTTTCCTCACCGTCTTTTAACTCCACAAACGTTTTGCCCATGGTGGTGGCCCATGCAAAATTTCGAAACGTATGCACCACGCCTTTTGGTTTTCCGGTAGTGCCAGAGGTGTAGATAATAGTCATTACATCATCCAGATTATTTTTTGGAAATCCTTGCAATGGGTTTTTGTCTTTCACTAATTCTTCCCAATACTGAAAGCCATTTTGTTTTGGACCGTACCAGGGAAAACTGATGCAACCAACACCATCGGGCACACCGGCTTTCATAAAATTCCAGTCATCTAATTTTCCTACCAGCAATAATTTTGTATCGCTATGTGTCAAAACATAGTTCAGTGTTTCGGCATTTACGTTGGGATAAACCGGAATAGATTCGTAACCCGCCATCATAATAGCTAAATCAGCCATCATCCAGTGTGCGCAGTTTTTCGATACTAAACCAATTCTTGATTTTGGTGGAAAGTTGTATGACTGTAAAACAGCAGCTAATTTTCTAATTTCCAGTCCTGCTTCTTTCCAAGTAAACTTTTTCCATTCTCCTTCGAATGGTTGCAGCATAAAAATTTTGTCAGGCGTGGTTTGCTCCCAATGGTAGAGCATTTCTATAGGTGTTTTTAAATTTCCCATAGCTAAAATTTATTGAAGTTTTATTTTACGCTGCGCCCACATGTATTTATAAAGTACCGGAAAATAATAGCCGTAAGAAAAAACACTTGCTCCTAAAAAAAGATTGTAAGCGTTCAACGCAAATCCATTTGCAACCAAAGGCGTAATCAAAATAAGCCATTCACCGGTTACACCAAGCGGATATAGAACTATGAAAAATGAATAGCGCATCCACAAAAGCGCAGCGGGTTGTTTGCCAAAAAGCGAAAGAAAATAAAGAGAGTAGCGCACCAACTCAGTAATACCCCAAGCCACCGAAACAATTTTTACGCCCCAATCAAAAACAAAAAGTGCAGCATGATTTTGCAGGAAAATATTGATGAGTATTAGAATTAGTATGCGCGAAAACACTTGCACACTCGTGGAAACCAGCGGTGATTTCACCCATTTTATAACAACGTGTAGAATTTCTAAAACGGCCATTCCTTGCGCTATGTTGAGCAGCAACAGGTTGGTGCTGTTCATTTGAAAGCCACTTAAAAAATAGAACGTCAGGTACAGTGCCCAAAAAACAAAAGCAACAAAATTGTAAGCTGCTAAATAAAATTTTACGAATGGGTTCATTGTTGTAAATTAATTAGTGCAACAATATAATGTAATGTCAAAATATTTTATGGAATTTTTGTTTCTAAACGATGTTGCAAATCATCAAGCACTTGTTTTTTCCACTCGCTGGTTCCTACTGCTGCGCTGAAACTTGTTTTGTAGTCAGCAATTTCCGGTGCATCAATATTTATTTTCAAGGTTTTGAAAAGTTTAGGCAATCCTTCACCGGGTATTTGCACATGATGTAAACCACCGCTGTAAGCAACAGCCATTTGTCCTTTTTCTAACAGCGCAAGTATATCAGCCACTCCGCCTCGCACAGTCATTTTATTTCCCTCCAGGTCTAATCCATTTTTGCGCATCATACGACCTTCTGGTGCAATTACAATAATGGAATCTTCTGAAATTGTTTCCATAAAATGTTCCCAAGTGTCGTCACGCTTTCTGCTTATAGACGTAATGCCCGGGCTCATTAACTTATAAAAGGTACCTACTATTGGGCGGTTCATTGTTTTATCGGCACCGGGTGCAGCCAGGTGACCCGAAAGCCGCCACAAAAAGCTAACCGGAAGAAAGCCCAGAAAAATGGGTTCGAAAAGCGAAGTGTGGTTTAGAAAAATGATAAGGCGTATATCATTCCAACGAATTTTTTCTGTAGGCCAACCCACTCTAAATTTATAGAAAACAGCCGACAAAACTTTTAAAAATAAGAGAACAGAAAAACTGATTAGTCTGCGCATGGAGTTTATAAGAGAATGCAAATGAAAATAAATTCAGGAGTGTTTGCATGCGATTTTCAGGTAGCCTACACAATAATAGGTCACTCATTAAAACAACGTTCCAAACAAATCAAGTTGCTTGAGTTCGGTTTCTTTCTTTTTAGGTGCAGTGCGTACTTTTGGCATTTCCATCACTACTTCGTCATCTAACTTTTTTGTAACTACCAAAACAGAATAGCCTGTTACTACTTCGGTTCCGAACTCATTCATCTTGCGCGTGCTTTCAAGTGTGCATTCAATGCGGGTTCCGTTTTTAAACGGAATGCTTTGGCTGATAACTTCGTTTTTAAACCCTTCATCTTTCATGTAAAAGCTGATGATTTTTCCGGTTTGCACATAAATGCCTTTCCATTTATAGCTGCCAGTTTTAAGCACCGGAGAAATAATTTCAATCACAGCTGCTTCGTCTGTTTCAGGTTTTAAAGTGTCGGCTATTAACATATAGGTATCAAATCGTTTGCGGTTGATGGTGTATGATTTGCCGCAGTATTCGCCATCGGCATTAACGCGTTGCACAGCAAACTTGGTCACCTTCTCGCAACTGCTCAATTGCCTATAGAAATTTGATTTCAGTTTAATAATCTTTAAGTTGTTGCGAAAGAGTGTTTCCACATTTTCTGCATCTATTTTCAAATCATTATCACGCTCATATTCTTTTAATTCTTTGCGCAGTTTTTCAATTCGTTCTTTGGTGTCTTCTTTGTTTTCTTCACTCACTGTTTTTTCAATATCTACTTCGAGCGGTAACACGTACTGAAAAACACTGGCGGCAAAACCACGCAGAAACTCGCTATTGCTCAACAACACAAAACGTTCTTTCAATCCTCCTTCGGTATAGGCTTCGGTTTCTACTTTTAGGCGCGCACTGAGTACCGTTGATATTTCTTTCAAAATGCCCAAGAGGTTGTGTTCGCATTTATTGCGAACCAGCGCGTTCATACTGTGCGATTCGTCAGAAAAAAAATAATGCAGTTCTATTTTATTGGCTACTTCTTTAAAAGATATACTCATGGTTCTGTTTCAAAAAATTTGGGGCTCGAAACTAATTTTTTATGCGCATGGAAAAAGTAACAGGAACAATTGCTGAAACAGAATTACTTATTCTCTTCTTCGGTTTTTCTAATAAACTCGTCAATAATGCGAGTTGCGCGGTGTGGATGCGCCATGTGAAAGAGATGTTCGCGAAAGAGGTCGTATTCGTTATGATTAGTTACATCCATCACCTCAATGTTTTTGCCTTCATAAATGCGCGGCACAAAACGTGCTACGCCATCGCGCTCGCTTTTGAGTATGAGTACAGGAATGTTTTTGTTAGGAATATTCACTAACCCCTTTTGTTGGTCGAACGCTATACTTTGCTCCAGAGCTGAATGTGTTTGTATGGCAAAAACTTTTGCTGGCAAACGATTCAAGGCACGCTCAATTGGAATGCGATTAAGATGCGGCAACGAATCCATATTCGTCATTAAGTACAGGATACGCTCTTTAGCCGCCATCCAAATACGTTCGCGCATGTTGCTTTCTTTACTAATGAGCCAGTCGGAAAGTATAATGCCACGTTTGCGCACTCCGTTTTTCGAATCGAAAGGAATAACTCTTCTAAGTGTAACCAGCATAGTTTTAGCTGCAAATCCTTTGATGTGTTTTAAGGAAGGCAGAATCACATTATCTAAGAAACCAAGTGTTGCGTGTTTAGCTTCTTCTCCAAAAAAAGGATTAGCACCAATGCGACCACGCAAATATTTTTTTACCGCAGGATATTTACTCAACTCTCGGTCAATCATCATAAAATAAATGTTGCCCATAGAGTGGTCGTAAATATAAACAGGGTGACCTTTGGAGCCGAAGTAATCAACCACTGCATCAATATTGCTGGCAATGTGATGCGAGTATTCGGAAGGTGGAAGATCGTTTGGTATGGAGCCGTAGTGCATAGCCGCAGCTAGGTATAAGTGCGAAGGAATGATGGACAACAATCCATCGTAAGAATTTAAACCGAGGAACCCGTGAATGAGAATAACTACCGGTAACTTTTCTTTCGCGTTTTCTTTATAGGTGTTTGCGGTATCAACACGTATGGTGCTTACGCCATAAGGTGTTTCGCGTTTTACTTCTACCTGTGGCCATGTCAATGCTTTATCGTCAATAAAAACGGTCATGCGTTTTTGCACGCCAGGTATGTAGCGCAAAAAGCCGGGGCTTTGATCGGGTTTTGCATCAATAGCAAAAAGCCAGGCAAGCGGTCGTCTCTTATCGGCTTTGGTTGCCAGAAAGCCAATGCGTTTAGAACGCATGAGAAAATACGGAGTGCCGGTAATTTTTTTCTGTTTGTTACTATCTACCACTACCACAATTTCGGTTGAATTGAAAGCGGTTGATTTACGTTCAATAGCCGCCACCATACCACGTGGATTGCAAGAAAGAAACACATAATCAAAACCTTCTTTGTTATGCTCTTTTAAATAAGCCGAAACCGATAAATTGAAATCGGCTACATAAGCTTCCATGCTTTCGTGACTGAAACTGTAACCAATAATTTGTTCGCGGGTAATTAAACGATTGCGAAAAAGTTTCTTTACAAATTCGCGCGCATCCATAATTCCCTCTAAGCTACGTTGCCTAGTGCTTGGTGAATTTACAAACGTGTAAAGTATGTTCTCCGGATTTTTGAGTTCATTATAGTGTTCAAAAATATACTGATAAACACCCGCAGGCGATTGCCCGTGCGATAGCCCCACCATAAATTTTTGTCCCTTTTCTAAAGTGCGGTTGGCATGTTTAATAAAATGGGTGCCCACTCCTCTGTTGAATTGCTCAGTGGTTAAAAAGTATTTAGTGTTGGGTACTTCGGGCGTAACGGTTCCGTATGTATTCTCCTTATCCGGAGTTGTATTCATGCTATGCAGTTATGCTCTGGTTAACTCACTATTAATTTAAGCGGATGCGATATTGCATAAAATTATTTGACTCCATAAAGGGTAACGGTAGTTGGCAAATAAAAATTTGCAGGGGAATAAAAGCGACTAATTTTTTTTGAAACGTTCTTCTATTGCTGCAGCAAGTGCTTTTTATCTGCGTATATTTTTAAAATCAATTCGCCAAAATAACTGTTAGCCCAGGCAAACCACGGGCGAGTAAAATCATTCGAATTATTTTTTCGGAAGCCTTCATGCATAAAGCCTTTGCCCGCGTGTGTAGTTTTTAATAAGTGCAAACAGTATTTTATTTCCTCGTCATTTACCGAAGTTATAGCGCGTGAAATAATTCCCAGGTGCCAAATCATGTTTCCTTTCCAATCTAAATGAGGGCTGCCCGTGCCTTCGTATTTTTCGGATCTAAAAAAATAAGGATTGTCTTTGCTCAATGCAAAACTTCTGGTGCGCTGATAAATTTCATCGTTCATATTTCCGTATCCCAAATAAGGAATGGTGATTAAACCGGGAATGCCGGCATCTTCCATAAAAAGATAATTGCCTTTGCCATCGCATTCATACGCGTAAATTTTTCCGAAATCTTTATGGTGTGCAATGCCGTAATCTTTTACCGCCTGTTCAACCTCACTTGCCAATTCCAAACATTCTTTCGCAAAATTTTCATTGGGAAAAACAGTTTGAATCATTTCTGCCAATTGTTGCAAAGCTGTTACAGCAAAAAGATTTTCGGGAATGTTATAGAGGTACGTTGTAGCATCATCGCTGTTGCGAAAAGCCGAACAAATCATTCCCGTATATTTTACATCACTTCCATATCCGCTATTAATTAAAGTATCGTGAGGATTGCCCACACGCTGAAAGTGATAAGTGCCCTTATCGTTTTTGCGCTGTTGTTCTTTCATAGTGGCCACTGCCAATTTCATTGCCTGCAACCAGGTTTCGTTAAAGGCAGAAACATTTCCTGTTATTTTCCAATAACGATGCGCCAGTCGTATGCAATAACAAAGCGAATCCAGTTCCCATTTGCGTTCGTGCACACCCGGTTTCATTTCGGTTTTATCGTTTTTCCATTGACTGATTTTGCTTGCATCCTTATAAAACGCATTGGCGTAAGGGTCGAGCAAAATGTTGCGCGTTTGCCTGCGGATTAATCCCTCCACCATTAATGACAACTCTTTATCTTTTGCACAAAGTGGCAAATAAGGATTCACCTGAGCCGATGAATCGCGCTGCCACATGGCATCAATATCACCGGTTATAACATAAGTATCGGGTACCCCATTGTGGAGTTCAAAAAATACGGTGGTGTCGAGGGTATTCGGAAAACAGTTTTCGAAAAGCTGCGACAACTCGTTATCGCTAATGTTGCGTTTTATTTCCTCAATTAATTCATCAACGGCTTTGCTCACAAATTTTCGTTGAGTAGGCGAGGGGCGTTTTGAAACAGCAATTGCTGCTTGCAAAAAAGGCGGAAATAGGAGGGAAGTTATTGCCAAAACACTAAGGCGATTAAATTCTTTGCGTTTCATAAATCAACAAAATTTTACATCACGCCTTGGGCAAAGAAATTCTAAACGTAGTTCCTTTACCAATTTCTGAACTGCGTACCACAATTTTTCCGTTGTGATATTCTTCTACGATTCTTTTGGTGAGTGATAGTCCTAAACCCCAACCTCTGCGTTTGGTAGAATAGCCGGGTTCGAAAATTGTTTCGAATTTGTTTTTTGCAATTCCTTTGCCGGTATCTGTAATATCAATATGAACGTTGTTTGAATCGCTGCTCACTTCCAAATCAATCTCTCCGGTACCATCCATAGCATCCAGCGCATTCTTTAATAAATTTTCAAGCACCCAATCGAAAAGTTGATTGTTGATATTGATGCGCAAATCATCTTCACAAAAAATACTGAACTGTGCTTTTTCGCTGGCGCGTTTGCGCATGTAGTCCACATTGCGCTCAAGCGTTTCGCGCACACTTTGTGCAGTGAGTTGCGGCACCGAACCAATTTTCGAAAAACGGTCGGCCACTAAAGTAAGTCGTTGAATGTCGAGGTCAAATTCATCAAGCAATTTTTCATTTCCTTTCATTCCATCAATGTCGCGAAGTAATTCTACCCAACCGCTTAGCGATGAAATAGGAGTGCCCAGTTGATGCGCAGTTTCTTTAGCCATGCCCACCCAAACTAAATTCTGCTCGGCTCTGCGCGCATTGCTGAAAGCGAAATAAGAGATGAGGAGAAACACGGCAAAAATTCCAAGTTGTACAAACGGAAAAATTCGCAGTTGTTTCAACGTTTGTGAATCGTCATAATAAATGTATCGATACACTCCTTCGCCCAAATCGGCCATAATAGGTTCATGAGCCGCCTGCATAGCTTTAATCATTTTGAGTGCCGCGGCATCGTCTTTCATTTGTAACGAATCAATATTACCATAGTCAATCACATTCATTTTTTCATCGGTAAGAATTACCGGAGCCGAAGCGGTATTCACCACCACTTCTGAAATAAAGGTTTCCACCAAATCGCTAAGGGTTTGTTTCAGTTTGGTAAAAAGATTGGAGTCTTTGTAGTAGATAAAATTCTTGTTGATTTTATAATCAACCAAAATTGGCGGGTAACTGGAAAACTCAGCAATGGTTTTTTGTGGTAACTCAAAAAAAGTTTTCACCGCAGGAATTTCAATGTTGCGCGCGCCAAGAATATTTCCTCTTTCATCTACCAGAATGGCTGGAATGTCATTGTTAGAAGTAACAATTTCATTGAAGAAGGTGAGCATTTCATTGTCGTCAACCTTCAAAACAAATTTGGTTGATTGTGCATATACGTTCACCTTTCTTCTTTCATCGGCAGCCAGTTTGGTGAAAAGTTCTTTGGTGTATCGAACCAAGCGTGCTTTGCGTGCTATTGCCTCTGCCCACAGGCGCGCATTGTATTTTTCTTCATCCGCAATTTTATTAGCCAAATGATTTGTATACACGAGCGTGCTAAGCCCGATTAAAACACCGCACAACAGCAGAATGAGTTTAAGATTTGATTTGCGCGAGTAAACGTCCATGAAATACTAATTCGGAAATTCGGAAATTTGAAAATGAGAAAATGAAATACAAGATGCAAATACAAATTCAATTAGCGAATAAAAAACGGCTGCGGTCTAATTACTCACTGCTTTTCTATCGTATCAAAGTCCATAAACTGCGGCTCTTCTTTTACATTAAAATATTTTTCCTCACGCTTTTGTTCGTTCTCGTCAATTTTCCTTCGCGAGTTGTTCAATAAATCTTTAAGTACTTGTCGCTCGTTTCTAAAATCGGTTTGAACTTTTTTTCTTATTCCCGCTTTATCGAACTTAATATTCAAATTGTTGATGGGACCAGTTAAGGTAAGAAACAGGTTTACTCCTTCATAAGGGTCGGCTTCTATAAATTGTTCGTTACCCGTGGTTCGTCTAAATTTTTGCGCCAACAGCTTGTGCAAATTTATTTTCAAATGATAATCCACCGTATTGTCGAAATTGTGATAACCAAAAACCATAAGATTGAGTGCCGAAGTTTTTATTTCAAATTCGGGAATATCTATACGTCCATTAGCCATATTTATTGTGTTCTCTAAATCTGCAAAGCGGATATTTTCTAATTCCTCTACCCGCACAAACTTTGAAGCTGCTCGCAACGGCTCAAACTTATTCAGTTCTCCATTCGCAATTCTGAAATCAATTACCGATGACAAAGTTTTCATGTCAAGGTCTTTGTAATTTCTCCAATCGGCATTTAAAGAAATTGAGGTGCTCACTTTTCCTTTCAAATGTTTATCGGTCAACGTGCTTTGACCAAAGTTTTCGCACTGTCTAAATATTTCGGGTATGTTCAACTCCACCGCCACCAAATCAATTTTCATAGAGAGCGTGTTGTTTTGAGTAAAGGCAATTTGACCTGTTGTTTTCAATTCACCTTCCATTGCATTGGCACGCAAGTGATTGATTTGAACAATGCCGGGTGCTACCTGCAAATTCGCTCTAACAGCATCGAACTGCATTTGACGAAAAATAAATTTTCCAACTTCTACTTCTACATTTCCTTTCATGCTGAATATCTCGCGCGGATTTATTTTTTCACGCTGTGCTGGTTGTGGACGATTCTTTTTTCCGAAAGCTTCAAGCAGACCACTCAGATTGAATGTTTGCATTTTTACTTTACCGTTTACGCCAAGTACTACATCATTTGCTTTGCGCTTAACTGCAAGGTTGTAAGCAAACGCAAAAAGGTTTTCAATGTTTCCCGAAAAATTAAAATCGGTGCTTAGAAAGTTTAGCGTTAAATCATGTGCTTCAATAATTCTGTTTTCGTATTTCAACACACCATTGATATTACCGTAGGTAATTCCGTTTTGACGAAACTCTACTCCTTCCATTTTAAAATCACCGGAACCAAGCAGCGTTGAATTTTCGACATCTGTAAAATCATTCTTCTTTCCCTGTAAATGAAAATTCGAAAAAGTTACTGTGCCGTCAATATCTTGAATAACCGAATCGGGAATAAAAGTGGTGAGTTCATTCAAATGCAAAACTCCATTGGCCGAAAAATTAAAAACCGGGTTAGAAATATTTTCCAACGAAAGTTTAAAACTGAACGGCTCGTTATTCAAAGTGCAATCGAAATTGCTGATGATGATTCGGTCGTTGCCTTTTGTATCTAATTCATAACTCGCTTTTGCATTTACCTTTTGCAATAACTTATTGTATTGGCTCAGTTTTATCTCACTGTTTTTTAAATCAGCCGAAACTTTTATAGAAGGGAAAATCGACTTACTTAAAATTCCTTTCACACTTACAGCAATAGCATATTCACCACTTCCTGTTGCTTCAGTAAAACTTGCTTTATACTTTTCGGGAAAGAGCGAAAATAATTGTTGCATGTTGCTGCCTTCATTCTTCAAATTGAAATTGAGTTGAGTTTCGTTTTTTAAAAGCGCAAAAAAACCGTTGATGTTGAATTCCGATTCATCAATAGAAATTTTCCCGTTTTTGAAACTGTATTTATTCTTGGCTTTGTCAATATTCAAAATAGTTTCGGCCGAAATATTTCTATTGCTTATAAGCATTTCTCCGTTGGCTGTAATACTATTTACCCTGATTTGACTTTTTGCTGTCAACTCAAAATTCTCTTCATCAAAATTGCCGCTTAGGAGTACCTCGTTCACTTCCGCGTCAATGTTAGTTGCCTGCGATTTGTCTAGGTAAATCAGCTTCACATCGTTTATCAGCGCCTTTTTTATTTGTATGCTAAGTTTTTGTTTCGAATCGCCCTTGGTTGGTTTCAGAATATCGAAATTCATTTTGCCCGCTTCATCTTTATAAAAATTCAACTCACCATTGCGCAAAACAATTTTCGAAAACTCAATCCTATCGCTAAACAGCGAATAGATATTACAGAGCAGCGAAATCTCTTCCACGCGCAACAGTTTTTTATTCTTCTTATCAAACTTATCGTCAATAGTTACCTTTGAAAAAGTAACCGAACCGTAAGGAAAATGTTTGAATAAGGAAAGCGAAATACCGCCTTCCACTTTTACAGGAACAGTAACGCGTGCATTTATTTCTGCAATAAGCCCAGCTTTAATTTTCGCTTCTAAAACAAAAGCCGTTACTACTAAAAGTGTAGTTATAACGACAAGAACAGAGAGCGTGATGAGTACAAACTTCTTCCATCGATCTTTTGTACGAATGCTGTTATTGTGCGGTAAATTATTTTCGGTGCTCATCTTATTAAGGTGCAATTACTACAATACAACGAAGCCTGCTTCACAAAATTTCATTTGTAGTTTTGCGTTGATTTAGTCAGTATCAAAAAAAACTATTTTCACACGTCTTCAAAATCAATCGTAGCTAAATGAAAAGGATTAATGCTATAGTAGTTATCAGTTTCATCTTTTGTACAGTTGCTACTGCTCAGTTTGACGAAACTATTTTTCCAAAATCAACGGTTTACTCCGCTGCACTTTTTACAAAGCCGCAAGAAATTGTTCTACCTGCTTTTTCTTTAACCGAGGCAGAACAATTAGATAAGAACGATGCAAAGAACGGTCACCTCGCATTGTTTTCGCGAAACATCAACACCAATATCACCCTCAATAATTCTGGTGTTTGGAATGATTTGCCCGATGGTAGCAGAGTATGGCGTGTGAAAATTACTTCAGTAAATGCGTTGGCACTTGTTCCGCTTTTCGATAAATTTTATTTGCCCGAAGGGGCAACTATGTATGTTTACATGCCCGGCAAAGAAGAAGTGCTTGGCGCATTTACACATGACAATTCTCCCGAGGTTCGCGCTTTTTGTACAGGCATTATTCATGGCGAAACCTGCATTGTGGAATACAACGAACCGAAAGAAGTGAAGGGTAAAGGAATCATCAGCATCAATCAAGTGGGTCATGCTTACCGATGGATTGCACCACTGAGCCGGAGCACAAATAGCGCAACCGCGGCCGGTGCATGTGAAGTAAATGTGGTTTGCAGCGAAGCCGCTAACTGGGCAGACCAAGTGCGCAGCGCAGCACGCATTTTAGCAGTAAGCAATGGTGGAAACGGCTTTTGCAGCGGAGCACTGATTAATAATGTAAGAGCCGACTGCACTCCCTATTTTCTCTCTACACAACATTGCAGTGAAGGAACAACTGCCAATCAATATTCTCAATGGGTTTTCTATTTCAATTATCAAGCCGCTACTTGCAATGGCACAACCGGACCAACAAATAAAATTGTAAACGGTTGCACAAAAATTGCTGATAGCAACGATAGCGGTGGTGATACAGGTCCCGATTTTTTATTGCTTCGATTCAATTCAAATGTGCCGGTGAGCTACAATGCCTATTTCAGTGGTTGGAATCATTTGACTACACCTTCACCATCGGGCGTTAGCATACATCATCCGGATGGTGACATCAAAAAAATATCTACGTACACAACCCCGCTTACCACAACTTCGTGGGGGGGAAGTGTGAATAATACCCATTGGGATGTGAAGTGGGCGGCAACCGCCAACGGACATGGTGTAACGGAGCCGGGCTCTTCGGGCTCTCCTCTTTTCAATAACCAGAAGCAAATTATAGGCACTCTTACCGGTGGCGATTCTTATTGCGTAACGCCAAACAATAAAGACCAATACGGCAGAGTGTTTTATGGCTGGACTTCGATGGGCACTGCTGCCAATCGTCAATTAAAAGTTTGGTTAGATCCTGATAATACTTCAGCCGATTCTATAAGCGGTGTCAACGCGCCTTGTGGAAGTGCGGTGCAAAACGATGCCGGTATATCAAACATTAATAGACCGGTCTCCAATATTTGTAATGTGGTTACTTCCGTTAGCGACACACCCAAAATTGTGATTCGCAATTTTGGTGTGAATACGATTACACAACTTACCATTAATTACACCATTGATGGTAATGTGTTTCAATATCAATTCAATGGCATGTTACTTTCAGGAAACACAACAGCTATTACACTTCCGGCAATTGTGTTAAGTGTAGGAACACATACGTTTACTTTCGAAACCACTTTGCCGAATAACCAAGCCGATGGTAATACTGCAAACGACATTCAAACTATTACAATTACGGTTTTTCCTCCAAGCGGTAGCGTGGTTTTAAATTTACATACCGATGATTACGGCTCTGAAACACGTTGGGAAATTACAAATGCAAACAGTCAAATAGTAGCAGAAGGTGGAACGTATACTGATGTTACAGGCGGGCAGTCAATCACAGAAACGGCTTGCCTTGCTCCAGGCTGTTACACTTTTACAATTTACGATTCGTATGGTGATGGAGTAAGTTCGGGAACCATTGGAAGTTTTTCGTTAACAGGTAATACCACTACTTACGCTACTTTAACGAGTGCAAATTTCGGAACACAGGAAGCACATAATTTTTGTGTAGCAGCAACTTCCATAGATGAAACGAAAGAAATGCGGCTAAACATAATTCCTAATCCATCGAACGGAGTCTTTAGTTTGATGTTTGATGAAGCAACAGAGAAAAGTGTTCGGGTGTTTGATGCGCTGGGCAGAATTGTTTTTGAAAAGAAAACAATCGAACAGAATTTCAGCATCGATTTAAGTGCAGAAAACAAAGGCGTTTATTTTTTAGAAACGCAAAGCAGTTTTGGCAAAGCCGTGCAAAAACTAATTTTGAAATAATGAGCATGCAAAAAATATTTCTTTCAGCATTCGGTTTTCTTATCCTCATTGGTTCTTGCACTACACAAAAACAAAATGGTGTGGCATCGGCCCCGGTAGAAGATACGATTACTGACAATTCGTTTCGCAAGCTGATAAAAGATAAAGAACTTTACAATTCTACCACCGAATTGGTTCCGCTCGACACGGTTTACCTTGCAAAAGACACGCTGCATTTATTGACGAAAAAAATTCTGGCTTGCGATGCCGATAATTTCAAATTAATGTGGAACGGAGCCATGATGAAATCGCTTCCGGCACAAACCAACGTAAAGCTTTTTCAATTGATGGATACTCAATGCAAAGAGCGTCATCCGTTTCATCTCACCTTTAATATTTCTTCGTTACAAATGCGCAGAGATACTGCTCTTGCCAATTACGATTCACTGGTGGAGAAAAGCATTTTGATTCACGTGGGCAATTGGGGAAGAACGCTGAAGTATAGTTATAGGAAGTAACACGACTATTGCAGCATTGTCACCCTGAGCTTGTCGAAGGGTTTTTAGGAGAAGATGCTTCGACAGGCTCAGCTTGACAGTCTCCCTTTCAATTTGCATTCTCCTCCACCAATAATTTTGTTTATTCGCTCCATGAACTTTCTTGATTTCGAAAAACCTATTGAAGAACTTTTTGCTGAGTTGGAGCGTGTAAAAACTAACGACCAAGGCAGTCAAACTTCTATACAGCAAAAAGTTACCGAACTCGAATATCAGGTTCGCGATAAGCAAAAGGAAATTTATTCCAACCTTACTACCTGGCAGCGTATTCAGGCAAGTCGTCATCCCGATAGACCGTATTCACTTTTTTATATCGAATACATTTGCAACAAATTCATTGAGCTTTTTGGTGATAGAAATTTTAAAGATGACAAAGCCATTGTTGGCGGGCTAGGTGATGTTGACGGCAAGACTTACATGTTCATTGGTCACCAGAAAGGAAGTAATACAAAAGCAAGGCAGTATCGCAATTTCGGAATGCCGAACCCTGAAGGGTACCGCAAAGCGTTGCGATTGATGAAGCTGGCTGAAAAATTCAACAAGCCGATAATTACCTTGATTGATACACCGGGTGCTTACCCCGGTGAAGAAGCCGAAGCACGCGGACAAGGCGAGGCCATTGCGCGTAACCTGATGCAGATGGCGGCTTTGAAAGTTCCTGTGTTGTGCATCGTTATTGGTGAAGGTGCTTCGGGAGGTGCGTTGGGCATTGGGGTGGGCGACAAATTATTGATGCTGGAGAACACTTGGTTTTCGGTTATTTCACCTGAGTCGTGCTCCTCTATTTTGTGGCGCAGTTGGGAGCATAAAGAAAAAGCGGCTGAAGCGTTGAAACCTACTCCGCAAGATTTGCTGAAATTCGGAATCATTGATGGTATTATAAAAGAACCGCTGGGTGGCGCACATGCTAATCCCGAAGAAATGGCGAAAACATTAAAGCGTGTGATTCTTAAAAACATGACCGATTTGACTTCGAAAACTGCCGAAGAACGAATTGAACAACGCATTCAAAAATATTCGGCCATTGGCGTGTACGAAACCATTGATGATAAATAGCACGCGATGAAATTGTGGGACGACATACGGAATTATTTCTACCAAAAAAATATTGAGGCTAAACTAAGTGCAACGAATACTAAACGCCACCTCATTAATTTGCACGATGCCAGAACCATAGGTATTGTTTACGATAGCACAAATCCTGATAACGATATTATAATAACCAAGTTTGCAGAGCATTTACGTAACAATGGAAAAACTGTAGAGATTTTGGCTTTTATCAACGATAAAAAGATTGACCACAAAGCCGATATTGAAGTGTTTAACACCAACAATATCAGCTGGAATCTAACACCTACTGATGAGCGCGTAGAAAAATTTGCTGCTAAGAATTTTGATTTGTTCCTTGCTTGTTTCTTGGAACAAAACTTTCCATTAGAATATGTAGCTCGTGTTTCTGCTGCCAAATGGCGCATAGGTCATTTTGATGAAAAGAAAACCGACTATTACGAAATGATGATTAACACAGGCGGCAAAAACGATTTGCAATACTTCTTAAATCAAACAACCCATTTTTTAAACGAAATAAAATATGATTCAAACTAAGCTTCGCGGAACAGGAGTGGCACTGGTAACTCCTTTTACTAAAAAAGGAAAAGTTGACTACAAAGGTTTAGGCAAACTAATTGACCATTGCATAAACGGTGGTGTGGAGTATCTCGTTTCGCTGGGCACTACAGGTGAAAGTGTAACGCTTAGCAAAGAAGAAAAAACAGAAGTATTGCGTTATACTGTTGAGAAGAACAAAGGTCGTGTACCCGTGGTAGCTGGTTTTGGCGGAAACAATACGGCTGAAATCATAAGCGAGTTGAAAACCGCAAATATGAATGGAGTAGATGCCGTGTTATCGGTTTCGCCATCGTATAATAAACCAACGCAGGAAGGAATTTATCAGCATTACAAGGCAGTGGCTGCAGCTTCTTCAAAACCGGTGATACTTTACAATGTGCCTGGAAGAACAGCATCAAACATGAAAGCCGAAACCACTTTGCGTTTGGCAGAACTGAAAAATATTATCGGTATTAAAGAAGCATCTGGCGATTTTAACCAGTGCATGCAGATCGTGAAGAATAAACCGAAAAACTTTCTGGTAATCTCGGGTGACGATAATATTACGCTGGGTTTAATTGCTTATGGCTTTGATGGAGTGATTAGCGTAGCTGGTCAGGCGTTTCCAAAAATATTTACAGAAATGGTTCGAATGAGTTTAATCAATGATGTGCCCGAAGGCAGACGACTTCATTATCTTCTCAACGACATCACCGATATGCTTTTTGCTGAGGGAAATCCGGCTGGTGTAAAGTGCGCGCTTGAAATTCTTAATGTTTGCGAAAGCCACGTTCGTTTGCCTTTAGTTCCGGTTTCTAAGGAATTGAAAAACAAAATTCATAAGGCTATAAAAAGTTTACCGAAAGGTTAAGTGACTTAGTTCTTGTTCTAAACAATTACTTTTCAAACTTAGGTAGAACTGAATTTTCTGAAAATATTTATTAATTGATCATACCATCTCCCGTTCTTTTTGATGAATACAGATGGGAAACCGATTTCTGAATTTATAGATTTTGTTCTCTTTCCTTGAATAGTTTCATTAGTCCAAACATTTACCCATTCACCTGCAGGAAAATAAACTTCGCGCGATTTAGCTCCCTTTATAACAACCGGTGCTACCAGCAAATCTTCCCCCAATAAAAATTCATCTTTAATGGGATAGGTTATCGTATCGTCCGGAAATTCAAGCAGCAAAGCTCTAACAATGGGAATACCTTTTTCTGTTGCTTCTTTGTTTAGCTCTTTGAAATAATCTTTTAATGCAAAATGTATTTTCCCAAATCTTGAAAAAAATTTCATGATAGAATCATTTGAGTATATCTGAATATTGCTTTCAGGAATTAATCCTTCGTGCGTTCTAAACACGGGTGTGAACGTGGCAAATTCAATCCAACGCTTTAATAACTCTTCGTCTCTTTTTACTTTCAGAAAAATATTATCTACAGTAGTATAGCCGCCAATATCGGAGTGGTTTAGTGTAATTCCGGATAAGCCTGAAGTAATCAAGGCGCAAATTGCAGAAGGTAAACCATCATTCTCTCCCCAATCAACCAGTTGATCTCCTGACCAGAAGAGGGTTGAATATTTAGCTGAGCCTAGCGCTCCACTTCGGGTAAAGAAAACGATATCACTATCTCTGCCGGCTTCATGAATTGCTTCCCTATTTAGCTTAGCCCAATCAACAGCGTATTGGTTATGGTAATCTAATGCATTTATACCTGAATATAGTTTCGCATCCA
The DNA here is from genome assembly GCA_947479455.1 of Bacteroidota bacterium. Classification (GTDB taxonomy): domain Bacteria; phylum Bacteroidota; class Bacteroidia; order Chitinophagales; family LD1; genus Bog-950. The sequence goes on along the minus strand of CANJZE010000001.1, from coordinate 212,890 downwards.
AAGGAAGCCACTCTCCGTAATCAGCCATCCAACCGCTTAAGCCTTGATCTATCAAATTGTGATGGATAACATTTTTCAACCACTGAAATGCATTTGGATTTGTAAGGTCAATTAAGAAGGCGGGAAATCCAGCTGTCTTAATTTCATAATCTTCCCCTTTTTTATTTCTCACCAAATAGCCCTTTGATTTAGCCTCCTCAAAAAGTTTTCCTTCGCTTGCAATGAAAGAATTGATGTAACCAAGAACCCGAATGTTTTGTTTACGCATTCGTTTGCAGAACTCAGGAAAATTTGGATACGCAATAGTATCTGCTGTCCATGTCCACCAAAGCTGCGAACCGAAACGGGTTTTTCTTCTTCCCACCCAATCCTGAATCCATACTGCGCTCACAGGATTATTCTGTAGTAGTGCCTGGTTAATAATTTCTTCAACCTTCTTTTCTCCTCCTTGTAAGCCGAGCCACGTACCAAATGCCCAATCGGGTAGCATTGGCATTCTTCCGGTTAGTTCGGTGGTCTTATAAAGAATCTCTTTAGGATTAGCAGCGTTGATATATTTTATTTTCAACTCCTTACTCCAACTTTCAACTGAAAAAGAATTAGGTTTTGTGAAATCATATCTGATGTATGGACTTCCGGTAAAAATGAAAGCTTCGTTTCTGTCTGTAAAGAAAAAATTCATTGGAGCATAAGAACTGAATTCATCACCACATACACCGAATAGCCTGGTGAACTTACTCAGCGGTTTATCGCCCCGGCCAATTCCCTGTTCTTCTGTGAAAATATAGGGCTTTTTGTTTTTAAAATCCAGATGTGAAAACTGTTCACCAAAACCAAAATAATGTTTGCCTGCTGTTTTGAACGAAGCAAGTATTGATGGTTGACCTTTGTTTAAATCACAGGAAGAGGCAATGCTCGAATCACTCTTCAATATACACGATTCGATTTCCTGTTTTTGATTGTTCACAAAGAATTTGACAGAAGCATACTTGTTTATGGATTTAATTTTTTGACGTTCAATCTTAATGTTTGATATGGAAAAATTATCCTGGCAACTTACCTTTGTACTGCCAATGAAAAAATAAACTAAACCGAAGAAGCTAAGTGTTCTGAAATATTTTTCGAGCATCTAATTTGAATTAACTGATGTCTAAAAATAAATAAAGGAGCAAACTAAAGGGTTAACCACAGTTTGGCTTGGTAAAAGTGTTGGCTTAATGTTCTTTCACAGTGGTATAGTGCTTATCTAATCCTGCTTAAATAAAAAAGGTTCCAATTGCTTGAAACCTTTCTTGTCTTGTACCGCGGGCGGGAATCGAACCCGCACGATATTTAAGTATCACAGGATTTTAAGTCCTGCGTGTCTACCAATTCCACCACCACGGCAAAAAAAGAACAAAAATTAAATCCGCACAGTGTTTAAGTATCATCCCGACTTAAAGGTCGGGACGTGTCTACCAATTCCACCACCACGGCAAAAAAAGAACAAAAATTAAATCCGCACAGTGTTTAAGTATCATCCCGACTTAAAGGTCGGGACGTGTCCACCAATTCCACCACCACGGCAAAAAAAGAACAAAAATTAAATCCGCACAGTGTTTAAGTATCATCCCGACTTAAAGGTCGGGACGTGTCTACCAGTTCCACCACCACGGCAACTTCTAAAAAGACAATAGGCAACAACTGATGCAGTAAAACTGCTGACTGCTGCTGCCTACTGCTGCTCTTTATAGAGCGGGAGACGAGGCTCGAACCCGCGACCTCCACCTTGGCAAGGTGGCGCTCTACCAACTGAGCTACTCCCGCATAATGTCAAAAAGAACGAAATATTTTTTCGAAGAAAAATATTTAAAAGATGTCTGCAAGGTGGCGGTTATCATTCTGAGCCGCAAGTCCCGCATACTGTCAAAAAAGAACGTTTTTTCTTTTGAGGACTGCAAATATAGAAACGGCACTAAATTCTCAAAACCGTTTGTGAATTATTCTTTCTCCAAGAGCTTTTTAAGTTCATGCAATTTCATGATAGCTTCTACGGGAGTCATGGCATTTATCTCTATATTTTCAATTTCCTCTGCTAAACGTTTCATTTTAGGGTCGCTCATGTCGAAAATGCTGAGTTGAAAATTTTGAGCAGGAAGTTTCTTCACGGTCTTCTTTATATCATCATGCTGTTGGCGCTGGCTTTCTAATTCATGCAGCATTTCGTTTGCACGTTCAATAATTGCTTTGGGCATTCCCGCCATTTTAGCTACATGAATTCCGAAACTGTGCTCAGTACCGCCTTCCACAAGTTTGCGGAGGAAAATAACTTTGTTGCTTGTTTCTTTTATGGCTACATGAAAATTCTTGATGCGGTTATATTTTTCTGCCAGTTCATTTAGCTCGTGATAATGCGTGGCGAAAAGTGTTCTTGGTTTTGAAGTAAGATTGTTGTGTAAATATTCTGCCAAACTCCAGGCAATCGAAATACCATCGTAAGTAGAAGTTCCTCTTCCTATTTCATCGAGCAAAATCAAACTGCGCGAGGAAAGATTGTTCATGATACTCGCTGTTTCATTCATCTCTACCATGAAGGTAGATTCACCTGCACTTAAGTTATCACTCGCACCAACGCGCGTAAATATTTTATCTACCAAACCAATTTTTGCAGAAGCAGCAGGAACGTAACTACCTATTTGCGCAAGAAGAACTATTAAAGCAGTTTGACGAAGCAAAGCAGATTTACCACTCATGTTCGGACCTGTTATGATGAGAATCTGTTGAGTTTCATTATCGAGAAAAACATTGTTGGCAATATATTTTTCACTTGCATCCATTTGCATTTCAATAACCGGATGTCTTCCTTCTTTTATTTCGATAGCGAATGACTCGTTCAACTCAGGTTTTACATAATTGTTTTTAGCCGCTGTTTCTGCCAATGAAAGAAAGCAATCAATGCCTGCAATGAGCGAAGCATTTTGTTGAATGGTTTGCACATAATCTTTTGAGAACTGAATCAGCTCGGCAAAAATTTTCTCTTCAAGTGTTTGAATTTTTTCCTCTGCTCCAAGAACTTTTGCCTCATATTCTTTCAACTCTTCGGTAATGTATCGTTCGGCACCAGTGAGTGTTTGTTTGCGAATCCAATCACTGGGGACTTTGCTTTTATGCGAATTGGTTACTTCTAAAAAATAACCAAATACAGAGTTGAAACCTACTTTAAGTGAGTTAATACCTGTCCTTACAATTTCCTTTTGCTGAATGCCCGTGATGTATTCCTTCCCTGAATTTTTTACTGCCCGTAAATCATCCAATTTAACATTTACATCGCTCCGAATAAAATTCCCTTTCGAAATTAACGGTCCAGCTTCTTCCCAAACTTCTTTTTCAATTTTATCTGCCAGTGTTTGCGAAGGATTTAATTGTTCGCTTACTTTTTGAAGCGTAATATTTTTTGATGCAGAAAGAATTTGTTTTAGCGAAGGAATGGAATTCAACGCGCGTTTCAGTTGAACCATTTCGCGCGGATTAGCTCGCTCCAAGGATACTTTCGAAATCAATCTTTCCAAATCACCTATAGTGCGAATCAACTTTTTTAATTCTTCCGACTCTACAGTATGATTTACAAAATATTCAACCGCATTTAACCGCTCGTTTATTTTCTGAATATCGAGTAGCGGCATCACCGTCCAACGCTTGAGCATTCGCGCTCCCATAGGAGAAGTGGTATTGTCCAACACATCCAATAAAGTTTTTCCGCCCTGATGTGGCGAATAAATCAATTCCAGATTTCGAATGGTGAAACGGTCGAGCCAAACATTTTTTTCATCGGTTAGTTTGGTCACCTTGCTGATGTGCGCGAGATTGTTGTGCTCTGTATCGCGTAGATATTGAATAGCAGCACCTGCTGCAATTACACTGAATCTTTCCTCTTCAATTCCAAAACCTTTCAATGAATTGGTTTCGAAAAGTTTCAATAAAATATCAATCGCATTATCGTAACTATAAATCCAGTCGTCAAGTTTGTAAGCGTAGAGTTTACTTCCAAACTGCTGTAAAAAATCTTTCTGTTTCGATTTTGGATACAACACTTCGCTTGGCGAAAGTGTTTGAATCATCTTCTCGATGTACGAAAAATTTCCTTCACCAATAAAAAATTCTCCAGTTGAAATATCAAGAAAAGAAATGCCGTAATAATCTTTCTCAAAGTAAATTGATGCAAGAAAATTATTGCTTCGCGTGCTCAGAATATTGTCTTTAAGCGCAACACCGGGTGTAACCATCTCAGTTACTCCACGCTTTACAATACCTTTCGCAAACTTCGGATCTTCAATTTGGTCGCAAACTGCTACACGGTGTCCTGCACGAACTAATTTAGGCAAGTACGTATCCAGCGCGTGATACGGAAATCCGGCTAACTCAACTTCGCTGGCTTTGCCATTGCTTCTTTTCGTCAAGGTAATTCCAAGAGTTGCAGAAGCCTTCTTCGCATCATCTGAAAATGTTTCGTAAAAATCGCCCACACGAAAAAGCAAAATAGCATCGGGATACTTTGCCTTAAAAGCATTGTATTGCTTCATGAGCGGAGTTTCGGTTTCGCTCATGGCACTTTTAATCATACTTCGGTGAACTGCCACTTACAAATGTGTTAAGGTGTTTACGTGTTAATGTGTTTATGTTGAAATACAAGTGTATCGTTCGTATTCCAAAAAACTATTGGTGTGAAAATAAGAACTGTGCTTACTTTGCGAACCGAAATTTTTAAACAGAACGAGTAATGCGAAAATTATTGAATGAAGAATTGCAGCGATTATCGAAAGAGGAATTTAAGGGGCAAATGAAAACTCCGGTAATGATTGTGTTAGATAATGTGCGCAGTCATTTGAATGTAGGTTCAGTTTTTAGAACCGCAGATGCATTTTTGATTGAAGCAATTTGTTTGTGCGGCATTACTGGCACACCGCCACATCGCGATATTCATAAAACCGCATTGGGCTCTACTGAAACGGTGGCTTGGAAGCATTTTCCTTCAACGCTTGATGCAGTTTATGAATTGAAGGCAAATGGTTACAAAATTATTTCCATTGAACAGGCAGAGCGCGCAACTATGCTAAACGAATTTGTTGCTGAAGCAGGAGTGAAGTATGCAGTGGTTTTTGGCAATGAAGTAGAAGGAGTAAGCCAGGAAGTTGTGAATTTTTCGGACTTAGTAATTGAAATTCCTCAATACGGTATGAAGCATTCGCTTAACATTGCGGTGAGTGTAGGAGTGGTGGTTTGGGATTTTTTTTCAAAACTGAAGCAATAAACTTTCCCGCCTTGCGTCTCTAATAAACGGAAAACAAATTATGGCTAAAAGCATTTATGATTTTGAAGTGAAAGGTTTAGACGGTAAGTCCGTCAAACTATCCAATTATAAAGGGAAAGTTCTTTTGCTGGTGAATATTGCATCGCGCTGCGGGCTTACTCCTCAATTAGATTCTTTGGAAAAGCTATATCAAAAATATCACGAGCAAGGGTTTGAAATCCTAGGTTTCCCTTCAAATCAATTTGGTGCGCAAATGCCAGAAGGAGGAGGAGCTATACAAGAATTTTGTTCAGTAAATTTTGGTGTTCAATTCAAGATTTTTGAAAAAGGAAAAGTGAAAGGTGCCGAAGCGCAGCCGCTTTATCAATACTTGGCGACAGAAACAAAGCAATTGCTAAGGAACAATTACCCGATATGGAATTTTCAGAAATACATTGTTGACAGAAATGGCAGAGTAGTGGACTGGTTTAACCCTTGGAAATTGCCTGATAACGACAAAATAACCGAAACGATAGAAAAATGTCTGAAAGAAAAGGGTGTTGAAAACAAAAACTAAAACTGGTTCACAAATTGCCTGAAGGCATACTACATTCGCAATCCCGATTAAATCAAAAACAATTTCAAAATTTAAAATCAATAATTATGGCAACTCAGTTAACCGACAGCAATTTCAAAGAAACCGTATTAGACAGCAATAAAGTAGCACTCGTAGATTTTTGGGCAGAGTGGTGCGGACCTTGCAAAGCAATAGGTCCTATGATTGAAGAACTTTCAAAAGAGTACGAAGGCAAAGCAGTAGTAGGTAAAGTGGACGTAGACAACAATCCTGAAACCGCAATGAAATACGGCATCAGAAATATTCCTACAATTCTTTTTGTAAAAAACGGACAAGTGGTAGATAAAGTAGTAGGGGCTGTGCCTAAAGCGCAATTGGCAGCTACGTTGAATAAACATCTTTCATAAATACAACGCCAAACCCCTAAAGGGGCTTTGAAGGCAAATACAAGGCGCAACGAAAAATCTTTGTTGCGCTTTTTTATTTTTGATTGTCCCGAAATTTCAGTAGAAAATGCTTGAGCTAAATCAATTTCCCGAAATAGAAAATCTTGAACTGCTTGCCAAGCAAGTGGTGGAAGGATTTATTATCGGATTGCACAAGTCACCGTTTCACGGTTTCTCGGTAGAGTTTGCTGAACATCGTCTCTACAATCCGGGTGAATCAACAAAGCACATGGATTGGAAAGTTTTAGCACGCACCGGAAAAATGTTTGTGAAACGCTATGAAGAAGAAACCAATTTGCGTTGCCAAATTGTAATTGACGCTTCTTCATCTATGTATTTTCCGAATGATGTAGATGCGAAAACAAACAAGCTTCGTTTTTCTATTGTTTCGGCTGCGGCTTTGGTAAATTTATTGAAACGCCAACGCGATGCTGCTGGCTTAACTGTATTTACCGATGAAGTTATTTTTAGTACCGATGCTAAAAGCAGCACTAAACATCATCAATTACTTTTTGCACAGCTCGAAAAATTACTTAACGAAAAACCACTCAATAAAAAAACAAATGCTGCTAAGTGTTTGAATCAAATTGCTGAAACGGTTCACAAGCGAAGCATGATTATTATTTTCAGCGACATGTTTTCGCATATGGATAAGGAAACGCGCGATGAATTATTTTCTGCCCTGCAACACTTGAAATACAATAAGCATGAAGTGATTTTATTTCATGTGGTGGATAAGAAGAAGGAACTGGACTTTCAGTTTGAAAACCGACCATATCAGTTTATTGATATGGAAACAGGAGAGAAAATAAAGTTCGTAGCTAAAGAGGTGAAGAACTTTTACATAGAGCAAATGCAGAAATTCGAAATCAGTTTGAAGCTTCGTTGCGCGCAATACAAAATTGATTTTGTGGAAGCCGATATCAATAAAGATTTTCGCCAGGTGTTGCTGCCGTTTTTAACGAAGCGCACAAAAATGTTTTAACAGCCCCCAACCCCCCGAAGGGGGCTTCAAGACAAATGCAACTCAACTACAAAAAATTTGGTGAAGGATTTCCTCTCCTAATTCTTCATGGCTTATTAGGTTCATTAGACAATTGGCAAACAATTGCAAAACGTCTTGCGGCTGTTCAACCCGCTCCCGCTGAAACAGGCGGGATGAAACAAACTCGTAACTCACAACTCGCAACTTACATTCTCGACCAGAGAAACCACGGTCGCTCACCGCATACAGATGAGTTCAATTACGATTTGCTTTCGAGCGATTTGTTAGAATTTTTTGAGCAACAGAAAATTGAAAAAGCGCACATCATTGGGCATTCCATGGGCGGAAAAGCCGCAATGAAGTTTGCCTTGGAGCATTCAGATAAAGTTTCGAAATTGATTGTGGTTGATGTTGCTCCTGTTCAATATGAAGACCGCCACAGCGATGTGTTTAACGCGCTCTTTGCTGCTGATGTGAGAAACACAAATTCGCGCGAAGAAGTAGAAAAAGTGCTTCGCGATAAATTGGATAATGACGAAACTACTGTTCAGTTTTTGCTAAAGAGTTTAACGCGCCCTGAAAACAGTCAAAGTGGTTTTCATTGGCGTTTTAATCTCGATTCGTTAAGCAAGAACTATTCTAAAATTTCTGCGGTACTTACTTCTTCAAAACAATTTGCAGGCGAAACGCTTTTTATAAAAGGCGAAAAGTCTTCTTATATCAACGCAGAAAATTTTGACTCTATTGAAAAATTGTTTCCGAACAATAAATTGGTAGAAATAAAAGGAGCAGGGCATTGGGTTCATGCCGAAAAACCACAGGAATTTTTGAAAGAAATCATCAGTTTTTTAGAATCGTAAATTCACAAACAATTCAAAAATGGCACTTACACCTTCTAATATGCTGGCATTGGGAACACAGGCTCCCGATTTTATTTTGCCTGATACAATTTCAGGGAAAATTTTTTCATTGAACGATTTAAAAGGAACAAACGCTACTGTAGTGATGTTCATTTGCAATCATTGTCCTTATGTAAAACATATCAATCCAGAGTTGGTGAAGTTGGCGAATGATTATTTGCAGAAAGGAATAAAGTTTGTTGCAATCAGTTCAAACGATGCGATTGCTCATCCCGAAGACGCTCCTGAAAAAATGAAACAACTGGCACTTGAATTGAAATATCCTTTCGTGTATTTGTATGATGAAACACAACAAATAGCTAAAGATTATGATGCCGCTTGCACTCCCGACTTTTACATTTTCGATAAAGACTTGCGTTTGGTTTACAGAGGGCAATTAGATGATTCGCGTCCATCAAATAACATTACGCTGAGTGGAAAAGATATTCGTGCCGCGCTCGAAAATATTTTGGCCGAAAAACCGGTTTCTCCATTTCAGCGACCAAGCATTGGTTGTAATATCAAGTGGAAGTAAAGCGAAAGTTTGTCATCCTGATCTTGTCGAAGGATTCATTCACGAAACGCTTCCCTGCCCGACTTTGCCATTTAGGCGGGGACAAACTCAGCGGGACATAACTTAACTGCTAAAACAAATCGGTTATGATCTGTTTGATGTTCCAGAAGGTGAGGACATCATCTGCTTTCTCCAATTCAAATTCTATCACGGCTAGTTCCTTTTTAAAACGTTGTCCCTTTTCTTTTTGTGTTCTATAGTTGGCTTCGCAAGTCACATGCGCAATTTTTGCTTCTTCATTTTTGCTGTTCACTATCATTTTTATTTGATGTAAATCCAGTTGCGAAAACTCAGACTGAAATTTTTCGATTTTTTCCAACAACTCTTCCGGCTCAATAGAAAGACCAATACTGTCTTTCAATTCTTCGCTAAACTGCTCTCCAAAAAATGGCATCCCCTTCGTGAATATCATATGCACGCATTGTTGAACAGCAACCTTTAAATCGTAATCTTCGGTGGGGTGAAACTCTTCGTAGATGTATTGATTTGTCCAACCTTTCATTGTTACGTCATCTACTTCCAGTTTAAAAAGTTCCTCGGTTATGAAACGGAAAATTTCACGTTTTGATACATCATAGAGCACACTCAAGCCAACTCCATGCTTATTCATAATATTCCAAATCTTTGAAAGTTCACGATCCAATTGTTTATCACTTATATCGTTTACGTGATTATATTCTGGCGAACCAATCTTCTGATATAGTGTGGTGCGTTTTGCTGTATCGTGTTTCTTATGAAAACTCATAATCTGCTTCAGAAATTTATTTTCTATTTCCGGAGGTAGTTCATCGCTGCCCAAAAAATTACCACCTAACTCAGCCATCATTTTCAACTTTAACAGTTCGTTTTCGGTGCTAAGTTCTTCAGCATCTTTTTGTTTTCGTTTTCTATTAGCCATAGTTTGAAAATAAGAATTCTGTTTTTTTGCGAAAGAAAACATGTTCTTAAATAATTATTTTCGATCAAATTGAAAAATAGTTTGCCAACTAATCCATTTAGAACTTTTTATGTAGTGTTTACTTATATTATCGCATTTACATTGTGGTGGGCCTACCTTTTGTATGCCAAAAATGAAACGGCTTATACCGAAACGGTGGAATTAAATGAAATTCGATTTCGCCAAACCAATGCGACAATTGACTATCAGTCTACGGATGATTTTGCAAAGGTATATTCAAAATACAAGCGGCAAAAATTTATGATTCTGTCGGAAGGTTTGGCGTTTCTTGTTTTAATGCTCTTAGGACTGTTGCGCGTGCGCAAAGTTTTTTTGCAGGAAATTGAATTGGCTGAGCAACAGAAAAATTTTATGCTTTCCATTACACACGAATTGAAATCGCCTTTATCCAGCATAAAGCTTGCGCTACAAACCATGAGAAAACGGAAGTTAGAACCGGACCAATCAGAACGACTCATTGGAAACTCGTTAAGCGATATTGATCGACTTGACTCGCTCATTGATAATATTTTGTTTGCCGCAAAAATTGAACGGAGCGAAACTGGTTTTAGCGATGCTGAAACAGATATATCAGAACTGACGTTGCATCTTGTGCAAAAATTTTATGATAACAAGAAAGCAATAGTCATTGATGCTCAAATTCAACAAGGCATATATATGCAGGTAGATAGCCTTGCGTATAGTTCAGTTGTTATCAATTTACTGGAGAATGCAATGAAGTACGCTGATGCAAATACAAAAGTAAAATTGCGATTGAGCACAGACAGCTCCGGTATAATCTTTTCAGTAGCCGACAACGGAGTAGGAATACCTGATGATTTTAAAACGAAAATTTTTGAAAAATTTTACCGAATAGGCAGTGAGGAAACGCGAAGCGTTAAAGGAACTGGTTTAGGACTTTACATTGTAAAAAGAGTTACCGAAATTTATAATGGTAGAATTTCGGTAACAAATAACCAACCAAAAGGAACGGTTTTTACGGTTACGTTTCCGCAAACAATAAGTGCATCTTCCAACAATTAAAGCGTTAATTCTTTTTACAATTTCATGACAATTATTTTCGGGATAGCAGTTTTTTGTCGGTTAAATAAATTTCCTTTACCCGGTAAATAAGAACAACTTATGAATGAAAGAATTCTATTGGTAGAAGATGAAGATTCTTTGCGCGAAGCAGTAAAGATGAATTTAGAGATGGAAAAGTATGAAGTAGCGGACGCGGCTACAGGAACCGCAGCGTTGCGATACATTAGCAATGGAGTTTTTGACCTCATTATACTTGATGTGATGTTACCGGAGATGAACGGTTTTGATATTTGCGAAAAAATTAGATTGAAAGATAAGAACACGCCTATACTTTTTCTCACTGCAAAAAATGCTGGAAAGGATAGAGTGGAAGGCTTAAAACGCGGTGCCGATGATTATTTAGTAAAGCCTTTTAATTTAGAAGAGTTGTTGTTACGCGTGAAGGTGCTTGTGAAGCGCAGCGTAAAGAACCAGGCAAAGGACGAGCCGCTCAAAATCTACACCTTCGGCAAAAACGAAATTAATTTTGCTACTCAAAAAGCAATTGGAAACCGTGGCAAGGAGGTGGAGTTAACCATACGCGAAACTGAACTATTGAATTTTTTGATTATTAAAAAAGGGAAGGTGGTTTCGCGACAGGAGATTCTGAATTTTGTTTGGGGTTATAAAGATTTTCCATCCACACGCACAATTGATAATTTTATTTTGTCGTTTAGGGGTTACTTCGAAGCAGATCCTCGTAAACCAAAATATTTCCTTTCGGTTCATGGAGTGGGGTATAAATTTTCGGATAAGTAAGGCTATCCCCTTGCCACTACTAATTATCACAGCGCTGAATATATTTGTGATTCCGCAATCGAAGCGATAAATCCAAGCATGAATTTTATTATTAGAAAAGCTGAAGCTCACGATGTATCCGGTATGTTCCGCTTGGTGAAAGAATTAGCGGAGTTTGAACGTGCCCCAAATGAAGTGGTGAACTCCGAAGCGGTTTTGTTACGCGATGGGTTTGGAGAGAATCCTGTTTACAGGGCTTTTGTTGCTGTAGAAAAAAGTAGCAATCAAATTGTAGGCATGGCTTTGTATTACACGGCTTATTCCACATGGAAAGGCAAACTACTTTTTCTTGACGACCTGGTGGTAACTGAACGTTGCAGAAGGTTTGGACTCGGCAGAAAACTAATTAATGAATTTTTAATAGCTGCTAAAGAAGAAGGCGTTAATCAAATTCGCTGGCAAGTGTTAGATTGGAATACACCAGCTATAGAATTTTATAAATCACTGGGAGTTGAAATGGATACCGAATGGATTACGGTGAAAATGAGTAAGGAGCAGATAGGGAAGTATGTATCAAAACTATAAATGTGCAAATTCGAAAATTCGAAAATTTGGAAATGAAATTCCGTTTTCTCATTCTCGAATTTTCAAATTTTCAAATTCTCAAATTTAAATCATGCAGGTTTACAAATTTGGTGGTGCATCGGTTAAAGATGCCGCAGCAGTAAAAAACGTTACCGCTATTCTTCAGCATAATAACTTTAACGAAAAGGTAGTGGTTATTTCGGCCATGGGCAAAACAACCAACGCGTTGGAAGAAGTGGTGAATCAATACTATGCTAACAATCCTAATTGGGAAACAACACTGGACGATGTTTTCGAAAAACATTTGGTTGTAATTGAGAAACTCTACAACAAAACAATTTCAAGAGAGGTGACGGCTGTTTCTCCCCTCTCCTTCGGAGAGGGGCAGGGGGTGAGGTTGATGATAGAAGCAGCCCGGAAATTTCTGACCGAGAACAACTCGCGTAACTACAATTATATCTACGACCAAGTAGTTTCTATTGGTGAATATATTTCTACCACCATAGTGAGTGACTACGCTAATTCGCTTGGTTTAAAAAATACTTTGCTTGATGTGAAGCAGGTTTTGTTTACCGACAATGCTTACACCGAAGGTATTGTTGATTTTAAAAAAACAGAAGAAGCTATTCAAAGCAAGGTTGCTGAATTAGTGAAAACAGGGTTTGTAATTACACAGGGTTTTGTGGGCTCTACTCCCGAGGGATTTGCCGCTACACTCGGCAGAGAAGGTTCTGATTACACAGCTTCTATTTTTGCTTACTCACTCAATGCTGAACGCATGACCGTTTGGAAAGATGTAGAAGGAATTATGAATGCCGACCCAAAGGAATTTCCCGATGCGCAGTTCATTAGCGAACTTACTTTTCATGAAGCCATTGAAATGACTTACTATGGTGCAAGTGTTATTCACCCGAAAACGATTAAGCCAATTCAGAATAAAAATATTCCGTTGGAAGTTCGCTCGTTTGTAAACTCGGCTAAACGCGGTTCAGTAATTTCCGCCAATGCGAATACGAATTTTCTTCCACCAGTTATTATTTGGAAACGAGGTCAGGTTTTGCTTTCTTTTTCAGCAAAAGATTTTTCATTCATTGCTGAAGAACATTTGAGTAAAGTGTTTGCCACCTTTGCCGAAAACCGTTTACGGATTAATCTTATGCAAAACGCTGCCATCAGTTTTTCCATTACCGTTGATTTCAAAAAAGAAAAAATTGAAAACATTATTCAACAACTCACCAACGATTTCAGCATTACCCGAAACGATAATCTTTCGTTGCTCACTATTCGTCATTATAACCCGGGCATTATTGATAAGTTGACGAAGGATAAGGATATTCTACTTCGTCAAATTTCGCGCACAACTATTCAAGTGCTCATGCGGGAGTGATAAAGATTAAAGTCTAATTGGGCTTTCATCCTGAACGTAGGCTTTGCGTAGCGAAGGAACTTGTATAGGTTACCTATAGAAATACAAGTTTCCTCGTTTTGGAAAACTTGGCTCGACCTATCGGGAGCTAAAACTCGGAATGACAAATTGCTTTAGATTTTAGATGAGGTTGCATCCTTTTCCTTCTCATTTTACGTCTTACCCATATTACTATATTTGGCACCTTATGAAAAAGACTCTAACCCTGTCTGTCGTAATTTTTCTGTTTTTATTTGGTAATGCGCAGCAAATGCGAGTGAAGCAACCTAACTTCAAAACTTTTCATAGCACACAAAAAATTTCCTCAGCCGAACTCATTAATAAACTTGCTCCCGCTGTAGCCAAGGAGCATCCCGAATTTGGTTTGGTTCCGTTCAATGCGCAATGTGCCGATTGTGCCGAGTTGATTGAAAAGCGAACGATTGATTCGCGGCAATTTATTGATGCGTATGATGCAGGGCATACCTACTCTCAGAAATCTTATTTCCCGCTGCATTACAAAAAAAACGAGAACGATATTTGGAGAACCATTGATTTTCGTCTTCGTGCCGAGGCAAACCATGCAGGAGTTTTTACAGCTAACGACCAGCCTTGTCCTACAAAAATTGATTTGAACAAACATTCCACATCAATCATTGACAGAGGTTTCGAATTTGAATACAACAAAAAACTTTCGATGTATTTCTATGACGAAGGCGTTGCTTATTCAACTGCTCTTCCTGCCGATTTCTCGCATGAAAATGTAGGAGAGGAGGGACTCGAAGTACACAACATCTGGAACGGAATAAACATGGAAGAAACGTTTCGTGCAGGCGAAGTGAAAACAAATTTTGTGTTGAATGAGCCAATTCAAATTCCAATTTCAAAAGGATTTATGGTGATTGAAGACATAATCACTTTGCCAAATGGTTACTCCATTGTTGAATCGAAGAAAGGCGAACATGACGGTAAATTTTTTAGTGGCGATTATTTGGTGCAAGATGAAAAAGGAAATACTCGCATTACTTATGAGCGGCCTTCATTTGTTGACGCTATGGCTTGGGGTATAAAAGGTAATTATCAATTAGAAAAAAATGGAAATGAATACTCGCTAAAACTTTTTGTTCCTATATCATGGCTTACTCGAATTGAAAATGTCTACCCGTTATTCATTGACCCTACAGTTTCGGGAGTTACTAAAAAAGGTGATTTTGTTACCACTCCCGGTGGCTTTACGGAGAGCATGGGTTTTACAACTAAACCGCTCAGTTGCGATTATCAAATGACGGTAATTGTACCTGGAAAAAGTCAATTGACGAATGCCTTGGTTGATTTGGAATACCGCCTTCAATTTGATAATACCTGTGGTACTCCACCACTCCCTGCACCGTTTTGCACCTTCTCGCAAGTTACTCAACAAATTGTTTGTAATGCCTGCGGAACAAGCACGGGCAACTTAGTTTGCAATCCGCAGGTAGCTCCATTCACTGGAACGTGTACAACAGATCCAAATTTAGTTCCGGGCGCAGGAGCCATTCTTATTAATTCTTTTGTTCCTAATTATCTCGCCTGCTTTTCACCACAGTGTCCCGATTACGCCATTGATTTTACTTTAAAAAACCGAGACTCTACTTGTAATGATGTTTGTGGTTGGCTTTGTGCAATGGGATATATGTGGCAAATGACCGTGGAGGCATGCCAAATTGAAGCTAATATCACTCCGCTTGTATCAACTATTTGTGCAGGTCAACCAGTGGTGTTAACTGCGCATCCAAGTTGTGGTGTGCCGCCTTATCATTATCTGTGGACACAAGATGGCGGTAATACATTTGATACAATTTATGGTTCTAACACTTACACGGTAAGCCCAAACCAAAGTATTTTTGTTAGCTGTATTGCGTTTGATACCTGCAACCTTTTTGCGCCAACGAATGATGCTCAAATTAATGTTACTACTTCACCACCAGCCGATGCAGGTTTCGATGCGCACTTGTGTGCCGGAGGTCCCATACAATTAGGTGGAACGCCTACATCGGTAGGAACTGCGACAATTCAATGGACTGGCGAAACAGGTTTAGTTCAATCCTGGTTAACAAGCACTACAGCTACTAACCCCACCGCAAATATTCCAGCGGGAACTATTGATACTTTTTTTTATGTAGTTAGAGCCACAACATCTTCGTGTTTCAGAAGGGATACGATTCTTATTTTCAGTAGTCCTATTCCTACTGCTGATGCCGGTGCAGATATTATTCTTTGCCAAGGGGGAACGGTTTTAATTGGAGGAAGCCCTTCAACTAATGCAGCTACTATTTTATGGACCAGCGAAAGTGCAACGATGGAAAGTTGGTTGAATAGTACAAGCGCTGCAAATCCACAAGCAACTATTCCGGCAGGAACAATTGATACTTTCTTTTATGCGCTTACGGCTACTACTGCCACTTGTGTGGCGCACGATACCATGTACATTTTCTCGAAACCAATTCCGGTGGCAGATGCTGGTGCCGATGTTCGTTTATGCGAAGGTGGTTTAGTAAATCTTGGAGGAAATCCTACTGCAACTAATGGCGCATCTATTTTATGGAGTGGCGAAAATGTTTTGCCACAAAGTTGGTTGAGTAGTACTAATGCAGCTAACCCACAAGCAAATGTTCCGGTAGGAACAATTGATACTTTCTTTTATACCGTGCATGTTTTCGACCCCGATTGTTTTAGTGACGATACGATGATGGTTTTATCTACGGCTAATCCTACTGCTCAAATTGACACTACCGGTGCAACAGTTATTTGCAGCAACCAAAGTGTAACTATTTCTACCACACAAAATTTTTCAACTTATACCTGGAACACAGGAAACACTACTTCAAGTATTCAAGCCAATCAAAGCGGACAATACTTCGTTGTAGTTACCGATGCTAACGGTTGTAAAGACACAAGCAACATAATTACCATAACTTCCGTTGCTGCTCCTACCGTTCAGGTCGATCCCGATACCTTGATAATCTATGGTGACAGCGTAATGCTTTACACCGATATTAATTTGAGTTCAGCTTCTATTGATTCGTTCCGGTGGTATCCGGCTATCAATATTTCGTGCACGCAATGCAATAACCCTTTTGTTTCGCCAATTGTGCCGGCACAGTATTATGGTGTTACCGTTTATTCTGGCGGCTGCACCGCTACCGATTCGGCTTTGATACGGGTCATTTTTCCGAACAACTTTTACATACCCAATGCTTTTACTCCAAACGGTGATGGCAACAACGATAACTTTTATATCCAGGCGCAAAGTGGTGTTCGTGTTATTCTCTTTCAGGTTTTTGACCGATGGGGTGAAAAAGTGCACGAAGGAAGTTATCCTTGGGATGGCAACTACAAAAGCAAACCAGTTCCTCCGGGTGTTTACATTTATATCTTCAAACTCGGTTTGTTTGGCGATGATACCGGCATCTTCCGTAAAGGAAGTGTGACGGTGATACGGTAAAAAATCAGATATCAGTAGAAGCAAATCAAACAGAAAACTACGCACACTTACAATGTAAGATGGGCATCCTGTTTTTGTCTTCTTGAACCAAGTTTAAATTTGAATGTTGCTGTTGCTTAGGATTTATGACAAGTCTTGTTGAAATTTGCAAAGCATTTCCACCTTTTGTAACAGAAAAAACGATTACGAATTAGGATAAAAAAAACCCCCTTGATAATCAAGAGGGTTTTAGTGGGAGATACAGGGTTCGAACCTGTGACCCTCTGCTTGTAAGGCAGATGCTCTGAACCAGCTGAGCTAATCTCCCAATATTTAATTTTCGACAAAGAACAAAAGAACTTTTCTACCTCTGACCCTCCCAATTGTAACGGGATGCTCTGAACTAGCTGAGCTAATCTCCCAATATTTAATTTTCGACAAAGAACAAAAGAACTTTTCTACCTCTGACCCTCCCGACTGTATCGGGATGCTCTGAACCAGCTGAGCTAATCTCCCAATATTTAATTTTCACAAAGAACAAAAGAACTTTTCTACCTCTGACCCTCCCGACTGTATCGGGATGCTCTGAACCAGCTGAGCTAATCTCCCCTTTCTAAAAAGCGGAGCGCAAATGTAAAATCACAATTCAGATTTTCAAATAAACAGAAAAGTATTTTACCTCAGCACTTCGATCTTACCGTGTTTCACCACTTCTTTATTTCGTTTAAGACTATAGAAATAACTACCCGAAGCAAGTTGAGAAACATCTAAAGATGTCTTCGATGTAAATTTTTTACTCAACAGTTTTTCTCCTAAAGTAGTTGTCAGTTCTATTTGAAAAACTTCGTCAGAGTTTGATGCTTCAACAAACAAAGTGTTTTGAGTTGGGTTTGGATAAACCTTCACCTGAACATTAGCGGGCAAATTCTGAATTGCGGTTGCTTGAGTTACTGTAATGGTAACACGAGCGGTTACACAATTTGCACACAATGCATTTGAGCTTTCGCAGGTTTGATAACTAAATGTATCGGTGCCAGTAAAAGCAGAATCGGGAGTGTAAGTAAAACTGTTATCAGGATTTGTAACCACTGTTCCGTTTACAGGATTAGTAACCACACCCACATACAGCGGGTCGTTTTCAAAATCTGAATCGTTGGTTAAAACAGCAATATTTACGGTGTCATTATTAGCAACAGTAGCTACATCGTTAGCCGCAACGGGCAAACGGTTGGCATGATAAAGCGGATTGTATTTGTAAGGTGCATCGGCAAAAAAGTTTGCCCCGCATACTTCATTTCCATTGGCATCAACAGCACTCAGGCGAATAGAATCATCGTTGAAAATTTCAATTCTGCCATAAGTAGGATTGAAATTATCTTGACCACACAAACCACTTCCACCCAAATCCCATTCATTAAAACCCATAAACTGCTGATAATATTTCCAGCTGTACGAATTGGTTTGTTTCAGATTTCCGGAATTGAGTTCAGGCAATCCCGAATTAATACCATCATCTAAACCAACAGTATTTGAATTACCGCTGATCATAAAAACATTTTTGATGTTGTTATCCAACACATAAAACAAAAGTGAATCGGCATCTTCATGAAAACCTGCCCACATATCGGCAAAGTATTGAACAGCAGTATAACCTTTGTTTGCAATGGTAATGCCTACGGTTTCCAATTCCCAATATGGAGCAGCACCGTTGCCTATTTTGAGCAACGTATCATAAGCCAATCTTCCACCTCGGTTATAAGTGTCGGTGCTGATGATGAACTTCCATTTAGCTGTAGAATTTTGCAAACCATTCTTTAACCAATTCATTTGATTAGTGCCTAGCATAGTGTAGTTGGAAGCCGGTGCATACGACCAAAGCGTGGTCACGCTGCTATAAGCAATTGCCAATGCTTGTGGTTGACGCATAGAGCGAGTATCAATTACAAAAAATTCAGCGTTACCCGAGCGAAAGCTGTGATAGATACCTTCTGTTGAGTCGTATAAAGGGTAGGCAGGAAACCAATCGCGGTAACCTTGCATAGAATTGTTGCGCCCCACCGGCAGCTGTGTCCAAAGCTCAGCTTGCCCAAGAGGAAGTCCTAAAAAAGGATTAATCACAATTCCGCTTACTGCATCTTTCGCGGCTGCATCATTCAAAAAATCGTGGTCGCTGTAAACATAATCCATGGCTATGGATTTAATAAAAGTTTGATGTATGAGCGAAGTATATCGCTGCTTATAAAGGTCCTGAACGTTCGTGTAGGTGTTTGCCCAACTTTGCGGTGGGCTGCTAAAATAAATATCGAACCATCCGTTACCGTCAGGGTAACCCCAATTGCCCATTTCAATAAAGCCTTTTGCATTTTCAGTTTTTGCCTGAGTGAATATGGAAGAATCGGCACTCGTTAAATCTTTGATTGACGAGCCCGTTAAAAATACCTGATGTGCCGAAGAAGAAGTGGAATGAAATGTCTCAAAGGTTCCTACATCGCCAGAAATATTTCCGTTGATTAAAAAATGAACAAAGTATTTTGTGTTGGGCTGAAGACCATTAAGTGCAAATGTTGCAATATTATTTCGCGCTGAATCCGTTGTTCCTGTTGCTGTAGAAACAATAGAAAGAAAAGTACTGGTGGGGCTCAACTCCACGGTTACACTCACTGCAGAATCAGTGCGAACAAAAACACGACAACTTACATCTGTTACCGCACCTACAATAGGACCGTGCGTAACACTTGCCGAAAAAGAAACTAACGCGAAAGTGATGCAGAAAAAAGCGAGTAGGGTTTTCATGTTTTGCTTAAATTTTGAGGCGTGAATTTGATAAAACTAAATCAGATAAGAGAAACCGTTTCAATAGCCCGCAACACACACCTTCAAACTGTAAACTTCTCTTGTATATTCGCCCCTCATTTCAAAAATTATGGCAGACAATACAGTTATCTTTTCAATGCAGGGAGTTGGCAAAACCATTCCGCCACAAAAGCAAATTCTGAAAGATATTTACCTCAGCTTTTTTTACGGAGCTAAAATCGGAATCATTGGAGCAAACGGGTCGGGTAAATCAACCTTGCTTAAAATTATTGCAGGGCTCGATGAAAATTATTTGGGCAAAATTGAAAAGAGCAAAGACTATTCGGTTGGTTATTTAGAGCAACAACCTGAGTTAGATGAAAGCAAAACCGTTATTGAAATCATTCGTGAAGGCAAGAAAGAGATTTTCAATTTACTGGAAGAGTTCAATAAAATAAGCGATGAGTTCAACGACCCTAATTTAGATGGCGATCGCATGGAAAAATTGCTTGAACGTCAGGGCGTTTTGCAAGATAAAATTGACGCGGCTAACGCATGGGAAATTGATCAGGTTCTCAATCGCGCTATGAGTGCCTTGCAATGTCCCGATGGAGATGCTTCGGTAAAAGTTCTTTCAGGTGGCGAAAAAAGAAGAGTGGCACTTTGCCGTTTGCTGTTGCAGGAACCCGATGTGTTGTTGCTCGATGAGCCAACGAATCACTTAGATGCAGAATCAGTTTTATGGTTAGAGCATCACCTAGCGCAATACAAGGGAACCGTTATTTGCATTACGCACGATCGTTATTTTCTCGACAATGTTGCCGGATGGATTTTGGAATTAGATGGCGGCAAAGGAATTCCATGGAAGGGAAATTACTCTAGCTGGTTAGAGCAGAAACAAATTAAAATGGCGCAGGAAGAAAAGAGCGAAAGCAAGCGTCAGAAAATGTTGGAGCGTGAGTTGGCTTGGGTGCGCATGGGACAAAAAGCGCGTCAGGCAAAATCGAAAGCGCGTATTCAGAATTACGAAAAAATGGCTTCGGAAGAAACCAAACAGAGTGAAGAGAAGTTGGATATTTATATTCCACCGGGTCCGCGACTGGGAGCAAAAGTTATTGTTGCCAAGAATGTTTCAAAAGCATTTGGCGATAAATTGCTCTATGAAAATTTAAGTTTCGAGTTACCCCAGGGAGGTATTGTGGGTATCATCGGGCCAAACGGTGCAGGTAAAACAACGTTGTTCCGCATGATTATGGGCGAAGAACAACCTACTTCAGGAACATTTGAAGTGGGTGAGACCGTAAAGATTGCCTACGTTGATCAAGCGCATAGCAACATTGACCCTGAGCAAACCGTTTGGGAAGTGATAAGCAAAGGTGGTGAGTGGATTGAACTTGGCAGTTTGAAAATGAACAGCCGCGGCTATGTTTCGCGCTTTAATTTTAACGGAGCCGATCAACAAAAGAAAATCAAAATACTTTCGGGTGGCGAAAGAAATCGTTTGCATTTAGCACTCACTTTACGCGATGAAGCTAACGTGCTTTTGCTAGATGAGCCTACAAACGATTTGGATGTGAACACGATTCGCGCGCTTGAAGAAGCATTGGAAAATTATGCAGGCTGTGCAGTTATTATTTCGCACGACCGCTGGTTTCTTGACCGTGTATGCACACACATACTTGCGTTTGAAGGCGAAGGAAGTATCTACTGGTTCGAAGGCGATTTCAGTGCTTATGAAGAAAACAAAAAACAACGCTTAGGAATTACTGACGACCAACCGCGGAAATTCAAGTACAAGAAGTTGGTAGCTTCGTAAACAGAAGTGCACAATTGTTTTTAATCACCCTTGTGCTTTCGGCAAATACAGTTTACTTTGCTGTAAGCACATGGATTCTTCTTCTCACAACATTCTGTTACTTGATGCCGATGAGCAAAGCGCGCTCGATATACAGCGTTTTCTGAAAGTGAGTGCCTATACCTTAACGGTGAGCCATGCCTCTAGTATAATTGAAGGTGTGAGCTATGTAAAAAGTCGTAAACCCGATGTGGTTTTGTTAGATGCCGTATTTGCTGAAGCCAGGGAGTTTGCTCCCTTCAAACAGTTCATGGCTAAAGAAAACATTCCCTTCATTCTTCTTTCTGAAACCGGAAACAATGATGCCCAACAGCAAGCTGAGCGTTCAGGAGCGGCCGATTATTTGGTAAAGAACAAAATCAATTTGTTTCATCTTCAAAAATCAATTGTAAACGCGCTTAAGCTAAGCGAAGCCGAAACCAAACTCGATAACACTTTCAATGAGTTTGTTACGCAGCACGATACTTTGTACAAATTGTTGAACCGCATTGATGCCGGTGTTTTAGTAGTGAACGCACAAAATGCTATTCGTTACGCAAACGCAAAAGCTTATAGCATTTTAGGCGATGAAACAATTCGCAAACATTTAGGCGATTATCTGGCCTATCGTGAAATTGAAGAAGAGGAGGTGATTGATTTAAGACCCCGCAAAAATCTTTCGTTGCAAATTAAAATTAGTGAACTGGATTGGAATGGCGAACGTACAAATTTGTTTTTGCTGGAACGTACGAAGAAGAATGATAAAAGTGCCGAAGCATTTTATGCCGATGAAAATTTACTGACACTAATTAATTCCATTGACGAAAATGTGCTGGTGCTCAAAGGTGATAAAATTGTGCTGGCAAATAAACCGGCTCAGAAACAATTGAAATTAAAGCAGAGTGAGTTAAATGCACTTACACTTGCCGATATTTTTGAGAGCAGCGAGCCTCTGTTTGAAGGAATTTCCATCCAAAGTTTTTTAGCAGAGAAAAGAGCGCAGGGTTCATTGCGTATGCGTGATGGTACATTACAGGCTGTAAGTTTTTCTATAAAGCCTATGAATGTAGGTGATGAGTTTTATCAAATACTTTCTTTCGAAAGAAGAATTGAAAAGGAAAACATTCCTACTCAACGAAGTGGTGAAGAAGACTCATTTAACAGCGAAAGTGTACTGCACTTGGCCTCACACGATTTGCGTGAACCCGTACGCACTATTTTGAATTACACCCAATTGATTTCCGAGAATCTTTCGAAAAAAAAATATGAACAAGCGATGGAGTATACCGCTTTTGCGCAAGATGCTGCAGAGCGAATGGAGAAGTTGTTGAGCGATTTAAAAACTTATATAGGCCTGAACGAGTACAAGTTTCAATTGGGAAAAGTTTCTATGAAATTGGTTTTAGCAGATGTGCTGAAACAGCTAAAACCTAAAATTGATGAAGCCGGTGCCGAAATAAGTTTTACGGAATTACCCGATGTAAATGCCGACCGCGAACTCACCGAAAAATTAGTCTATCACTTAATAGATAACGCACTTAAGTTTCGTAAAAAAACGAAGAAGCCGGTCATTGATATTGGCTTCGATAAGTTTGAAGGCAATATTATTTTCTGCGTGCGCGATAACGGCATTGGCATTTCAAAAAAGTATTACAACAAAATATTTGAACTGTTTGAACGCCTCAACCGCGTAGACGAATACACCGGCAATGGTCTAGGTCTTGCTATTGGCAAAAAAATTATTGATATGCATGGCGGTGAGTTGTGGGTAGAGAGCTTACCCGGCTCTGGAAGTAATTTCTATTTTACTTTAAGAGGAAAATAAAATAGGGACGAGGGACGCGTTACGCAAGAAAACTCAAGTTGCTTCACTACGTAAAGCCTCCCGATAAGAGTATCAGGACAGGTTTGTTCAGGATGACAATTGCATCAATCTTCTCCCATTATCTCTTTTATTTTTTCAAACGCTTGTTGTATTTCTCTGAATTTTTTTTCGGCTTCGCGTTCTGTTACTCCTTCTGCGCGTTTATCAGGGTGATGTTTTAAAATCATTTTGCGATAAGCAGTTTTAACTTCACTAAAACTTGCCCCCATTTCTATTCCTAAAATACCGAAGGGATTATTATGGTTCAAAAAATCTTGATTCACTTTTTTAAAGTCAACTTCATTTATTTTTAAATAGCCCGCTATGCGCTGAACGCAACGTAGTTCTTTAGCATTCACAAAATCATCGGCAGCGGCAACTCCCAAAAGAAATCGAATAACGGTTATGCGCGATTCGAACGTAGTGATTAGTACTAATTCTTTACAGGCAATTTTGGTAAACGGCTCGGTGCCGCTGAAGAGGTGGTCATCTATAGCTTTTAGTCGTTGCATAACACTGCGCTCTCCAAATTGGGTGGAAATAAATTCTTGAATGAATTGTTGCGTGTGGTCAGTGTAGTTTCTATTACAACGAATAACTTCGGAGGCTAACACCAGAATGGCATTTTCAATCTCGAGTTGATGATTACGCTGTTGAGCGCTTTGTTTTTTTGCCCTTGGTTTTTCTTCGGTAATAATTTTGAAGAGTTGCGAAAGATTCATTGATGCAATTTAAAAATTCAATACAACGAAAAACATTTCACCGTAGATAACGCAGATTAAAGGCAGTCATTTTTGGCTTCTTTTTACTCAAAAATAAATACTGAGTTAATTGCTCTGAAAAATTCGCGTTCGTTAATTTTAGGCTTTCGGGTAACGAAAATTGCGTAGAAATACGCGGTTTTTGCGTAGAAGTACGCTTTTTATTTCGCGTTGGCGGTTGAAGATTTGCAACAAATATTTTAATCATGAAAAATTCAACCACCACCTACCAACCTGCTCCACCTGTCAAAAAACCAAAACCTATCCCAAAACCAAAGTTTGATTTGCAATCCTTTTCATTACACGAGGTGCTTATGATTACTGCGTTGTAATAAAATGTTGTTTAGAGATTAGTAATGAATAAGGAATACGGATTGTAAATTTGGAATTCCAGATTTTAATTCGTTTGTTGTATTTACACATTATGCACACTCGTTAAACATTAACCTATGCTTTCATCAGGAGTTATAGATGTTGTTATTGGCTTAGCCTTTATTTTTTTTGTTGTATAGCTTGCTGGCAACCTCGGTTAGTGAAGGGGTGGCAGTTGTATTCAATTTGCGCGCACGCATGTTATCAAAAGGCATATCACAAATGCTTACCGATAGCTCTCCTAAGAGAAGTTTATTGATAGAAACGATTGTTCCCTTTGGCAAATTACTTAGGGCCATTTGGTTTTTTGTAAAAGGAATTTTTGTGGCGCGCAAACCGGGCAAAAAAGATTTATTGCATCAAAAATTTTACGACCATCCGCTAATTAAAAATTACGGAGAAAGTAAAGTTTACTCCAAGCCAAGTTATTTGCCTCCACGAAATTTTGCAGGTATACTGATAGATGTACTCAAAGCAGAATTGATTGTGGAACCGATAATAGAGGGCGAAATTCAAAAAACTGCAAAATGTGAAGTGGCTAATTTGAAAGAACTTTTAGTAAAGGCGGTAGCAAACGGTGGTTCAGTTTCGCAAGAAACAGCTCAAATTATTTCTAAAATGTTATGTGATGCAGATGCAGAAGCTAGAGCTACGATGCTCGCTAATTTTGCAGCACAACAAGCACAAGCCGGCACGGTACCTACCGGCACTATGCCTTACAGCGATGAACAAGTAGCGGTAAAGACAATGGAAGAGTTTTCGAAAAAATTAGAAGTATGGTTCAACGATCAAATGAATAGAGTGAGTGGTTGGTATAAACGGCAAGCACAATGGATTTTGTTTTTGCTTGGTTTACTCATGGCCATAGGTTTCAACATTGATACCATAGATATCGCCAACCGCTTAAGTAAAGACAAGAGCGCTCGCGACAAACTAGTTGACTTGGCCATGGCGTATAACAAAGAGCGTCCAGCTGAAAATCTAAAAAGTACCAATGCCGATGCGCAACAAAAAACTTACGATAGTCTGGTCAACTACTCTCGCCAATTATTGACCAAGGATATTGACCAAGCGAATAATATTGTGAGTGTAGGTTATAACGGATGGGGAATTAGCGACCCTTACTTTTTACATCTGTTATACCGTAAATCAGAGTTTGGTTTTTACGGACAGTCGTATAATTTTTTTGCGGCTATGCCTTACCCATGTTATGGCGATACTCTGGCGCAATTAAAAAAAGCTGCGCTTGACGTTGTGAATACCGAGATAGCGCAATTAGAAAAGGCGAATAATTTGGTAGATACACTCTTGCCTATGCTTAAATTGCAACGCGAAAAATCTATTGACACCTTTGCACAACGATTAACGGACCAATGCATACAACTATCGCAGGAAATTGAACTGAAAACACAGTTGATAGCGCAAGCAAAAATTACCGATACGCTCGAAGTGCACGTTGAGTTTTTGAATTTAAATCATTTGGTAAACGAAGCATTGAATGACAAAGGAAAAGAGCTTTTAGCCTTGCGCACCGGTGGTACTATTGCGCAATCTCAACGGTTGCTTGTAGATACGGTGTTACTCGAAAATTTAACGGCACAATGGATGGCCAATCCAGATTCGCAACTTTTAGCGTTACGCCAGGAAACATTAGCGGTTAAGAAAAACAAGCGAGGCAAAATTATCCCATCTGAAATTACCGACTCTATTGTTTGGTGGAACACCACAGTGGCTGATACGGCAGCTAGTCGATTAGCGCGACTCTATAGCTATAACAATGAGCAATTGATTGTTCGCAGAAAAATGGAACAGCAACAATACCGCGATCTTAATTTTCAATTGGGGGTTATCAGGCGTTTTGGTTTGCTCAAATTGCGCGAAGATGGGGAGCCAAAAACCTTCTTGTTAAAAAAAGCGAGAATAGGATTGGTCATGCTTTCGGATTCATTGGCTACTACAGCCACGAATAAAAAAGTGTACTCCAACGAAATTTCGGATAAACAAGCAGTTGCAAAGCTGTATGAAAACAAGCGCGGTTCATTCAGGGTTATTTATGTGTGGTATTTATTATTTACCACGCACAAATTTTTAGGCTTTTTGCTTACCGCTTTTGCTATTTCGCTGGGCGCACCTTTCTGGTTCGATATGTTGAACAAGTTTGTGCAGTTACGCGGAGCAGTGAAGGAAGGGAAGAAGTAAAAGCTAGAGATTCTAAACTATTATTTAAGCACAACAATTCTTATGGCTAAAAAAACAAAATTTATAAAGGAAGGTGGACCTGTGGAAGTAATTCCTGTCATGGAAGGATTGATGAACTGCGGTTACACCATTGATATTTTTGCACCTAATGCTGACGAACCTTATCGATCTCAGTCAGGAAATATTGAAAATGTAAAGACCTTAATTTTAGAACCTGCCGCTACCATTGAACAGAACACACGCGTATCCTGTGTCTTTAAATACAGAGCAGGAAACAATGCATTGGTTGGCACACCATTTAAACTAAAGCTAAGCGCCCACCAGGATGGCATCGAACTGGAGTTATGCGATGAGATAAACGGTGTTTTACCTAAGGTTGTTACGGAAGATCAGTTGATGCTTCGTTTGGTGATTAAACTTTAAACATTATGAAATTTACCCACTACATTATCTCACTACTTTCACTTTTAGGGGTAAGCACATCTGCGTTAGCACAAGAAAAAACAATGGCAGATGCGTATGAACATCTTTCAAACGAATCGGTAAAGCACGAAACACCGAATGCCGCATCCGATATACCTGCGTTTAATGCACTGCAGTTAAATCCGTCAAACCTTTTAAGACTTTCGGACATAAGAGCCATGGTTGTGGACTTTGCTCCATTTATTGAAAACGGACACTTTACAGTGCCGCGTGGTTTTGCCATGGAAGTTTCTCCTGCTGCTTTAATTTATCGCGACAAGATTTTAAACATTGCTGATTATAAAAAGAAAGCAACGTATCTGGCTTACAACACTGGTATTTCTATCGCAAGCAGCTTGAACACCTCCAACAATCTGAATCAGATTTCGATTGGTTTGCGTACTACTTTTGTTAATGATGCCGATAAATTTTTGAATGATACTCACAGGCAACATATCAATAAACTGCTCGAAGATCTAACCCAAAACCGTGCTTCGCTTTGGCAAAAATTTAAACAGAAAAATAAAATACAATTTGGTTTAAGTGACCCGGAAGATTTAAAGGACCTTACGCTTACAGAAGCAAAAAAGTCTTTCCCGGATTTATACACCGATTTTATTGCCGCAGGCGAAAATGATTCTATAAGAACGAACATCATTATAGGAGCTGCAGATAAAAAATTTGAAATCGAAAATTGGAATGCAAACCGGTTAGATTTTGCGCTTTCTCTGGTCGCCATTTCAAATGAAGTTACAAAAACGATTACCCCTTCTACCTTAAATTTATGGCTTACGGGTTCAATAAAAATAAAAAAACATGGACAGTGGCTCGTAGGTGTTTATGGTAATGCCGGGTTCGAAAAAGAAAGAAAAATGGAAGATGGAAGTGTTGGTTATAGACCCCCTTACGAGTTAAGTGTGACTAGCCGTTTCTATGCTGGTGTAACCAAGTATAAATTTTTAACCGAGCAACAAATTGGGTTTAAGCAAGACGAACATAGTGCCCTTCATTTCACCAATAATTTTTCAATTGGAACAGAAGTAGGTGTTTACAACCTCTTATGGTTGAGTTTGTACGGGGGAATGAAAAATGTAGGTGTTAAAGATGGAAATAGTAATAGCTTAACCACCGGCTATTTTCGATTCGATTGGAAACTTACAATTCCTGATTGGGTAAAATTTAGAAGCTGATTATTATGTGCTGATTTTTTTAAGACTTACCAATAACTTCATCATAATCTCATGGAAAAACCACTCGACTCACTCAGCAAAGTTTTAGGACTTGTAACTGTAGGCTTATCTATTTGGATAACTATTAAAACAAATCAAGTAGACGAAAAGGTAAAAGCCATAGGCGAGAACCAAAAAATTTTAGAATACGTACATGACTCACTCAAGTTTGAGCGCGATTTTAAAACCCAAATTTATGCCGATGTAAAGGACGCTATAAAATCAAACAACGATCAAATTCAACGCGCCTCAAAAGAGTATGTCATTAACATGGTGAGCGACCAAAAGTTTTTAGAAGCTATGCTTAGCGTTTTAGCCGTGTCATCTAAATCGCCAGAATTAAAAGAGGAGATAAAAACCAATTTGGTGAACCAAGCTATCAACCAAACCGAAGACAGCGCACTAGTGCAACACCTGGCTTTAAAGACAAAACATCTCAATCTTAAAAACCTGCAAGCAAGTGCTAATGTTTCGGCAGACTTGATTGACATCGAAGTTTTCTACTGCGAAGAAACACACGCCACCTCTAAACAAAAGGCCGAAAAAATTGTTGCCCTCTTGAAAGCTTCCAAAAAATTCAACGTGCGACCGCTTCGCATTTTATCTGAAATTAAAAATGCCGGCACGGGCTATAACATTAAGTCAAATGTAATTCGGTATACCGCTAATGACAGTTACAACGAAACCCGTTACGCTTTAGAAATTCAAAAAATGTTAGCGGCTGAAAATATTGATATCACCACTCTCACTGTTGATTATCCAACTCCTTGGTACCTGAGTGTATTTATTTATTAAACCTGTAAACCATCGCCTATAACCATGAAAACACCGCTTGTTCCCATCAGTATTATCAGTATTTACAAAAATAAATTGGGTGATCGGTTGCCTTTACCTGCGCGCATGGCACAATGCACACCCGATACACAAACTGCCATTTTCAATATTGCCGTTGACCTTGCAAAGAAAGGAGGGAAGCTTGTGCTCAGCGATTTGTTTCGTAGTTACGATATGCAGGCACAATCGCACAGCGACTATGTTAGCAAAAAGAAAAAAGCATTCAGCCCACCACCTGGCGGCAGCTTTCATGAGGCAGGTCGTGGTTTCGATTTAGATTTAAGTTCCATTAAAATTTCGTTAGCCGATTTTTGGAAACTTGCCGCTAAGTACAAGGTGGTGCCTATCATCAACGAACCTAAGCCCGGCAAAAGTGAAGCCTGGCATTTTGATTGCCGAGGTAGTCATCAATTGGTGTACGATTACTATGCTTCAAAAGCGAAGAACAATTTTCCGGCTTACAAAGCAGCTGCTGTAAGTGCTATACTTTCGGTAGGTATACAGGTAGATGATTTTAGTGCGAACCAAAAAGAAGCGGCCTTGCAATCGGGTCTCATTCGCTTAGGTAAAAAAATTGGAAACATAGACGGTAACCTCGGCAACAACACACACAAAGCACTCGATGAGTTAGGCATACCTTTCAGTCTAAATGATGTAGATGGCATGTTGATACAAGTAGAAAACTTAGTGCAGCAAAAATTTCCAGCTGAGTTTGTAATTGCGGGTGTATAGTTGTTTCTACTCCGAAATAATATTCACCTCGGTTCTTCTGTTCTTTTGCTTGCCGGCAGTGGTAGTATTATCAGCTACAGGTTTAGTATCACCATACCCTTTTGCGTTTACACGCTCGGCAGCTATGCCTTTTTTCTTTAAATATTCTTTTACCGCATTAGCGCGTTCTTCCGAAAGCTTTTGGTTGGCATCTGCTGCTCCTACATTATCGGTATGTCCGCCAATTTCAATCACCAAAGTTTTTTTGATGTTCATGTATTCGGCAAGTTCATTCAACTCTTTATTCGATTCGGCTCGCAGTGTCGATTTACCACTGTCGAAAAAAACATTGTCGAGCGTAAACGTGCGCGGTGGCGTAGCGGTAATCGTGTATTCAAACGTATAAGGCCCCGGTGCTTCGGGCATATCGAGCACAAGGTCGCTTTCTGTTTTGGAAAATATTTTATACTTCACTTTATACTGTTGTGCAGGAGGAATGAGCATGGAAAATTTGCCTTGCACATCGGTAGTTCCAATAAATTCTTTTCCGTCTTTTACTGCAACAAAACTCACTTTTTGATTGGATTGTGGTTTCTTTTTATTGTCTACCACTTCCACTTTCAGTAGCGCGTGTGTCATGTCGGCTTTTAGTTCCTGCGCAAAACAGACAAGAGACGTTAGACAATAAACGGTAGTTAATACAAGGCCGAAGACTAGTTTTCTGTTCATCGTTAATGTTTTGATTGCTTAGTAAACGTAGTTGAATGGTGAAATATTTTGCTTAAAACAAACTGCCTCCAATCGTTGGCGGAGTTTTTCCTAAATGTTTGTAAGCAAGTTCAGTTACTTCTCTTCCGCGTGGAGTGCGTTTAATGAATCCTTCCTTAATTAAAAACGGCTCATACACTTCTTCAATGGTTCCCGCTTCTTCGCCCACGGCTGTTGCAATGGTAGTAAGCCCCACAGGACCTCCTTTAAATTTATCAATAATGGCAGAAAGAATACGATTGTCCATTTCATCTAAACCAAACAAATCAACATTGAGTGCTTCGAGTGCATACTTCGTAATCTTGAGGGTAATCGTACCGTCACCTTTCACTTGTGCAAAGTCGCGCACTCTGCGCAAAAGCAAATTGGCAATACGCGGAGTGCCGCGGCTTCTACGCGCAATTTCAAATGCAGCATCTTCATTTATTTCTGCTTTCAAAATTTTTGCCGAACGCTTGATAATGTTCTTCAACACTTCTGCATCATAATATTCCATGCGCAGCGTTATACCAAAACGAGAACGCAACGGTGCAGTGAGCAAACCAGAACGTGTGGTAGCGCCAACTAGCGTAAACGGATTCAGCGCAATCTGAACACTGCGCGCATTTGGTCCCGTGTCAATCATAATGTCAATCTTGTAATCTTCCATGGCACTATACAAATACTCTTCCACCACTGGCGAAAGGCGATGAATTTCGTCAATGAACAAAACATCATTTACTTCAAGATTGGTGAGCAAACCCGCAAGGTCTCCCGGCTTTTCTAACACCGGACCAGAGGTGATTTTAATGTTCACCTTCATTTCATTGGCAACGATATAACTCAAGGTAGTTTTACCAAGCCCCGGAGGTCCGTGTAGCAACACATGGTCGAGTGCTTCGTTGCGTTGCTTAGCTGCTTCAATAAATACAAACAGATTATCTACAATCTTCGGCTGACCCATAAAATCGTCAATAGCTTTAGGGCGCAAGGCGCGCTCCACTTCCTGCTCTTCTTTATTTAATTCTTTATCGGGGTCTAGATTCGGATTCATGCTGGCAATTATAACATGAAAGTAATCAATTGCTATTTTCAATTTCGAATGAAAACGAAACTTACATTTCTATTGTCTATCGGCTACGGACTATCATCTTTAACTTCCTGCAAAACAGATTCTGTTCTTCTCTGCAATCGTCCACAACATGTCGAGCCGCAGGGTAATATTTCAAAAATTGCTTTTGGCTCTTGCTCATCGCAAAATAAAGAGCAGCCAATTTTAAATGCTGCAGCTGAGAAGAAGAATGATTTGTTCGTTTACTTGGGTGATAATATTTATGGCGATACCGAAGACATGAATGTGCTACTTGCAAAATATGGCAAGTTGAGTTGCAAAGCTGAATTTCAAAATCTTTTAAACTCTTGCAAAGTAATTGCCACTTGGGACGATCACGATTACGGGGTGAATGATGGTGGGGTGGAATATTCTAAGAAAGAAGAATCGAAGAATATTTTTCTTGACTTTTGGAACGAGCCCAAAGTTTCTGAACGCAGAAATCACCAGGGCATTTACACTTCCTATTACTACGGAGATTCGGTGCATCGCGTGCAAATTATTTTGCTTGACTTAAGAACGTTCAGAACACCTTTAATTACTAATGCAAACGATAGTTACATTCCGAATGCAGATTCAGCTGCTACTATGTTGGGTGCCGAACAATGGCTTTGGTTGCAAAATGAGTTTCAACAACCTGCACAGATAAGAATAGTTGGAAGTAGTACTCAGTTCGGTCGCTCACTCAATGGCTACGAGACCTGGGCAAATTTTCCTGTAGAACAAGAAAAAATGTTTCAAACTATTCGCAATGCTCAAGCAAACGGAGTTATTTTTATTTCGGGCGATGTTCACTTAGCTGAATTATCAAAGCGTTTAGTACCAAATCTTTATCCTATTTACGATTTGACTTCGAGCGGCATTACGCAATTAGAAGAAGTAGATATTCCAAATACTTATCGCGTAGGAAACGTGAATTTTGATTACAACGTTGGTGCTCTTCAAATTGATTGGTCGCAAACAGACCCCGAAATATTTTTCAAAATTTATGGACTTACAGGCAACGAAACATACAACCACTCCATTCACTTAAGCGAAATTCATTTTTAATGAAACGTAATTTTGTATTTGCATTTTGCGCTTACTGCTACTGCATACTGCTGCTATTTTCTTCTTGCTCCATCGACCCCTTGCGCATGTGCGACAGAGTTTATCTTAAACAACCTATTCCAAAACTAACCCGCATTGCCTTCGGCTCTTGTGCCGACCAAGATTTGGACCAATCTATTTTAAATGAAGTGGTGAAAAAACAACCGCAGTTGTTCGTATACCTTGGCGACAACATCTATGGAGATTCATATAACATACACGAGTTGGAAGCGAGATATGGGAAACTTTCCTGCAAAAAGGAATTTCAAAATCTCATCACGCATACTAATGTAATTGCCACTTGGGATGATCACGATTACGGGCATAACGATTCGGGTGACGATTACGAACCGAAGGAAGAATCGAAACAAGTGTTTCTTAAATTTTTTGGTGAAGAAAATAATGCCACACGCCAAAGTCACCAAGGAGTTTACTCCTCGTACACCTATGGCGATTCTTCAAATCTTGTGCAGGTAATTTTGCTCGACCTTCGAACATTCCGCACACCTTTGATTGGGTCTTTCGGAAATGGCTACTCACCTAATTACGATTCATTGGCTACCATGATGGGAAATGAACAATGGAATTGGTTACATGATGAACTGCTTAAACCAGCTAAACTTAGAATTATTGGCAGCAGCAGTCGTTTCAATACCGAAGCTGATGGTGGCGAGAGTTGGGGAAATTTCCCTGACGAACAAGAGCGGATGTTTCAACTGATTCGCACTACACAGGCCAATGGAGTTTTATTTCTAAGTGGCGATATTCATTTTGGTGAATTGTGTAAGCGAAAAGAAAATGGATTGTATCCTATTTATGATTGCACCGCAAGTCCGCTCGCTCGCCACGCCAATGAACCGTGGTTTAATAAATATCAAATTGCCACTTCGCCTGTGGGTTATAATTTCGGAATGCTGGAGATAGATTGGGAACAAACAGACCCGCAACTCACTTTTCACATTTTTAATGCCCAAGGCAATGAAACAGTAAATCACCCGTTTCATTTGAGTGAAATTCATTTTTAAAATTGTGCATCATTATTAATCTACTCATGAAATATTTTGTGTGTTTTCTCTTTTCGTTTTTCTTCAGCATAATTTTTTCTTTCGGGCAAACCATGCATTCTACGGTAACCAAAAGCAAATTCTCTGTTCAACTAGATGAGAATACAATTGTGCGAAATGAGGATGGTAAACGGTTGCCTTACCAGGAAATAGCAAAGATGCTTGCCTCACGCGCTTATACGCTAGATGCCGTGCGAGATAAAAGTGGAAAAATCATAGAATACAAAATAAGAGCTAACACAAGTGAAGACGGAAGCAAACGAGAAACTTCAGTAAGTAAAACGCTTCACCAAGAAGCGGCTCCTACCAATAGAGGAGAAACTTTTCCCGAATTTGTGTTGACTGATATAAAAGGTAAGGTGATAAACTCAACAGATTTAAAAGGAAAAATTCTTGTTCTTAATTTCTGGTTTTCTACTTGTAGGCCATGTATAAACGAAATGAAAGGCTTGAATGCACTAACAGAAAAATATAAGGACAATAAGGACGTAGTTTTTTTGGCCGTTGGCTGGGAAAAGAAAAGTGTGGTCGCCCAATTTCTTCAAACACATTTCTTCAATTATACAGTTTGTGCAGAAGCAGCCACTCTAATCAGCACACTAAAAATAAAATCGTACCCAACAAACATTATTGTAGGTAAGGATGGAAAAATTATGGCTGATTATATTGGCGGCTTGCCCGGGATTGAACAAACTCTTGAAGCAGATATTGAAAAGTTGCTTCGGAAGTAATGATTGACCTAACAGTTTTTTCTTCGTTCAATTTCTTTTTTAATGAGCAAAAGCTCCCTTCCCGTTTGTCCGGCTACCGAAGTGTTTTCCTGTGCCCTGCGCATTAAATAAGGAATTACATCGCGCACCGGACCATAAGGTAAATACTTGGTAGCATTAAAACCAAGCTTGGCTTGATTAAAAGTCATGTTATCACCCATTCCATACAATTGCGAAAAGAAAA
Organism: Bacteroidota bacterium; assembly: GCA_947479455.1. GTDB lineage: Bacteria > Bacteroidota > Bacteroidia > Chitinophagales > LD1 > Bog-950. The sequence continues at coordinate 177,908 of CANJZE010000001.1, read as the reverse complement.
CCCTATCGCTGTTGCGCGCAATTTTCAGCTTGTCCATTTGCTTCATGGCAAAAAGATTGCTGGATTCGCTATGGGAAGCCACACAAAAATAAACGTGTGCAATAGTAGAGAGGCAAATCTTTATAGCTTCATCAAAATCTTTGTCAACTGTTTTTTTGTTTTTATGAATGGGAGAAGTGTAATTCATTTCTGTTGCACGTTCTCTTTCTTTTTCCATATAAGCTCCGCGAACTAATTTTGCACCTAAAAAATAATTTCCTGCTTTAGCTTTTTCAATTTGTTGCAGCAGATATTCCAATCTATCGCAACGGTACAATTGAAACGTGTTAAACACGGTACAGCATTCGCCATTATATTTTGCCATAGCTTCTTCTACCAACTCATCTAATGGATTTTGAATCCAACTCTCTTCAGCATCTACATACAAGGACACTTCATTTTTTAAAGCTGCGTCACACAATTTCTCGAACCGTTTTTTTACCGCTGCCAGTTCCTTGCGTTCTTCGATACTCAGTTTTTCTCCAAGCTGTATTTTTTCGAACAAGAAAAAACGTGCGAAGCCTGTAATTTTTATACATAGTGCTTTCACCGATTTATTCTTTCCAGCAAACTCAATAGCCTCTAGATTTTTTGTAATCGTTTTATCAAAATCTTCTTCAGTTTCTTTTAGTTCCACTCCATAGTTGAGTAGCACCCCTACATGACTAGTCTCTAATTTTTGAATCGTTTTTTTGCATTCGCTAAAGGTTTCGCCACCGCAAAAATGGTTATACACCGAAAACTTAAACAAAGGTGAAACAGGAAGATGAAGTGACAATGCCAAATTTGCCAAAGTGCTACCTAAGTTTACCAATGAATTGTTTCCAACTAAGGTGAAAAGGGCTTTTGCTTTTTGCAAGTCGCCATTACTTAAATTGGCGAAAGCCGTTTGTGTATCTTCAAAAATATCAGGTGAAATTTCCATTCCTTAAAATCAATTGGGCAACGAAGGTGAAAATTTAGATGAACTATACAATTGCGCTCGCTATCCTGGTTAAAGCAAATTATTTTTTTAAATCGATTGTAAAATTTGAAACAATATGTAACTTGTGTAGTAAAAGGTTAAACACACAAATTTATTAACTCAAAAAACAAAAAATTATGGCAGATGTATTTAATGGTAGTGAAGGAGAAATTATCAGTTCTAAAGATGCAGGTGCATTAACCGCTGAATTCAGAGCTAATTTTCCAACTCAAAAAAAGGGGTATTTTTTTGGTAAGAACAAAATTCAAATTTTGGCCTCACAAACAGGCACCAAGGGGTTGCGCATTTATTTTGGACAAGATGCAAACGGAAAACTAACACTGGTTTTAGTAGCTGCCGATGCTAGTGGTAATGACAACATGAATAATATTTTGGATACCGGTGTCGGGTGTCCCGATCTTTGTAGCACGGATAACGCACTGAACTCTTAGGAAATTTGCCTAAGGAAACTGAAACTTCAACTAATTAGTTTAAAATTGGTTGGAGTTTTTTTATTTATAAAAAGTAGCTATTGCGTTACACATTTTTTCTTGCCTGCTTGAGTTCGGCAACAATCATTCTTCCCTTAACTGTTGCTTTTATACGTGCTAAAAGTGTGTTTCAGAACCAACGACTTTTAAGTTTTTATTTAATGAATCATTTTATCAGTGAAGTGATTACCATCAGCATGGCACTCAACAAAATGCGCAATCTGGAAACCATGCTCTTCTTCAGTTTTATTGAAGGCATCCTCGTCATTCTTCTTTACAAAAGTGTTATTGAAGAAATTTCTATCAAGCGATTTTTAACCATCCTATTGCCATTCTACATTCTTGGTTTTCTAGGCGTTTATGTTTTTCTCGACTTCAAACTTTTTATACCGTCCTTTACTTACCCTTTTCATCAGGTGGTCATGCTCGTTCCTCTACTTCTATTTTTTGCCGATCGCATGAAACGGATGAATGAAATATTTCTTTCCGAAAATCCTATGTTTTGGATTACCTGCGGCTTTCTGTTTTATTACAGTGGAAGCATTTTCTATTTTGCTTTGCACGATACTTTGTTTATAGACTATCCTGCTATAAGCAAAAATGGTTGGCTCATTCACTCAACCATGTTAGTGGTTATGAATTTGTTTTTGGCTATGGGTATTTTTAAAATAAAGAAGGCATGAGCATATTACCGGTACTTATTTTTGGAACTTTTGCCTTACTTTTTATGGCGGTGGCGGTAATTTCCTTTGTTATGTTTTACCAGCGCAGGGTTATTGCCCATCAATTACAGATTCAACAAAAAGAAGAAGAGATGCAGCGGGAACTTTTACGCGCAACACTCAAAGCACAGGAAGATGAAATGCAACGCATAGGAAAGGACTTGCACGATGATATTGGTTTGAAATTGATATCGGTTAAAAACAAGGTTATAGGAGGATTGATGAACATTAAAAAAGAAACCGATGAGGCTAATTATTTGGAACAGGCAAAAAATGATTTAGAAGCAATAAGAAATGAGATACGTTCCATTTCGCACACCTTATATCCTAGTGCGTTGGATTTGAACGGGCTTTCTTTTGCGCTAGAAAAAATTTGTAAAGATCTAAACGGGTATGAAGGAATAAAAATTTCTTTTCGGTTAGTCGGTGAATACAAGAAGGAAAAAAGAGAAGCTGAAATTACTTTGTACCGAATTGCTTTGGAATGTATAAACAATGCCATTAAACATAGCTGCGCCACTGAAATAAATGCAACTATCCACTACACCGCACAAAACATTCTGCTCGAAATAAGCGATAACGGAAATGGATTTGATGCATCGGACTTAATGAAACAGTCAGGTTTAGGTCTAAAAAATATTCAAAGCCGTGCAAAAGCAATTGGTGCCGAGCTGAAATTTGAAAGCAGTAAAAGTGGAACCAAAGTTTCTATCAAATATTTCTTGCTAGAGCAGAAGAATCAGTAGCAACTTAAGATTTATATCAGCCAATTTTTCAGTAATCTACAAATCACAATCTGTTTTATTAAACAACGAATTGGCATCTAACCTATTCGTGAATCCGTTTACATACTCAAACATACGTGTATGAAAACCACCCTCTCGGCTGCATTTGCTTTTTGTGTTTCATTTATTATGGCGGCTGAAAATTCGAATTTGCGCGTGGCGGTCGATAAAAAATCAGGTTGCGCTCCGATGGAAATTCATTTTTCCGGAACTAGCGATTTGAAAGATGCTAACTGGAAATGGAGTTTCAGCAACGGGGTTACTTCTAAGGAAAAAAATCCTTCTGTTATTTTTCTTGAGGCAGGAAATTATGAAGCAGTACTTACGGTTACTAAGGGATTGGAAACTGAATCATCCTCCATTACAGTTACGGCTCATGCTTCACCAGTTGTAAATTTCAAAATTGAAAAAACAAGTGCTTGTGAAAATGAACCGGTAAAGTTTATCAATGAAAGTTCGTCTTCCGCCTCTACTTTGGTAAATTATGTTTGGGGATTTGGTGATGGCAAAACCGCAGTCGAGAAAAACACACAACATCGTTATAAAGCTAAAGGCAATTACAATGTAACGTTAGTAGCTACTGATGTGAATGGTTGCTCATCAAGCAAAACAACTTTAGCCTCTTTAGAAATTAAGCCAAAACCGGTAGCGGATTTTGTTCCGTCAACACAAAGCGGTTGTAAAGAAACGGAACAAGTATCATTTGCCAATCATTCTGTAGGAAAGGAGTTGGAATATCTATGGAGTTTCAACGAAAACAAAATAACTTCTGAGGTGAATCCTTCACAAATTTTTAATCAGGGAGTTCATCAGGTGGCACTATCGGTTAAAGATGCTAACGGTTGTGCCGATACCTTAGTAAAGAAAATTACAATAGCCAATTTGAAAGTTGATTTTAATTCTTCGAAAGAAAGTACTTGTGCCGGTGAAAATGTAAAGTTCATTAACACCTCTAACTACAGAGGCAGTGCTTGCACTTGGGATTTTGGTGATGGAACAACATCCACGCAACGCAACCCGAATAAAGTTTACACAACGCCTGGTGACTACACTGTAAAATTTACAGTGAAAGAAGGAGAGTGTAGTCAAACAAGCAGCAAGCTTTCTTACATACACGTTACTCCAGGCAATCCAGTTTCATTTAAGTCAAGCACAACCGAAGTGTCTTGCGAGCCGGTAAAAAAAGTAAGCTTTGAAAACACAACAGCTAAATCTGCCTTAGCCTTGTGGGAGTTTGGTGATGGAACAGTTTCGACTGAACCAAGAGCTGAAAAAGTCTTTGCTAAAACAGGAAATTTTTCTGTGGGCTTAACGGTTACTGATTCATCGGGATGCACGATTACAAAGCGCGAAGAAAATTTTATTCAAACGGCTAAACCAATGGCTCGCTTTGCTGTAGATACATTGGGTTGCATAGGTTCTGCTATGCGGTTTACTAATATGACTCCAAATGCCTCTTCTTATTTGTGGAGTTTTGGAGATGGAGAAACGGCTACTACAAAAAATGCTTATCACACGTACAAGAAAAACGGCTATTACACTGTATCGCTTACAGCTTTCAATAACGAAAATTGCGATTCAACCGTTACCTTAGAAAATTACGTACACGTTGATCATCTAAAAATTGATTTCGATGTAGTGGCTACACCTTCACAGGTTCCCCCATTTGTTTGCACTTTCAAAAACAAAAGCGTGCAGCCGAATATGAAATTCGTTTGGGATTTTGGTGATGGCACTTCAGAAGCTTCTGCAAATCCTGTTCACATATACGATGCTCCCGGAAATTTTGATGTGCGGCTGGTAGGATATAACAAAACAGGCTGCACCAATTCGAAAGTCATTCGTCAATCGCTCGAGATGGGAACCAGCATGAATTCTTCTACAAACGAATAAGAAATTTTACCTTTAAACTAAAGCGGCTCACTTAAAACGTGGGCTGTTTTTGTTTTCGGTTTGTAATTTCAACTTTGCCGCATGAAGGTTCCCTTTTTTAGAACAGCTATTACCGGTGATGAAGAGCAATATGTGCATCAGGTGTTGCACGATGGAAATTCTTTTGCCGAAAAAAATTTTATTTCAAAATGTGAAAATTGGTTTGCAGAAAACCATGGACTAAATAATTTTTTTCTAACCAAATCATGCACACATTCTTTAGAACTTGCTGCGCTTACATTAGGAATTGAAACAGGGGATGAAGTAATTATGCCCTCGTTTGCCTTTGTAGCTTGTGCTAATTCCATCGCTTTGCGCGGTGCTACTTGTGTGTTTGTAGATGTTGAACCGAACACGATGAATATTGATGCGGCAAAAATTGAAGCAGCAGTAACTCCCAAAACAAAAGCAATACTCACCATCAATTATTCCGGTGTTGCTTGTGATTACACAGCCATTAAAAACATTGCTCAGAAACATCAGCTATTTGTTATTGAAGATAATGCGCATGGCACAGGAGCTAAGCAGGGTGAAAATTCTCTCGGCAGCTTTGGCGATATTTCCACTTTTAGTTTCGACCATTTAAAAAATATCAGTTGCGGTCAAGGTGGTGGAATTGCTATTAATAACGAAAAGCTTCTTGAAAACTTCTTTGTGCATTATGAATTTGGGACTAATCGCAGAAATTTTTTCAAAGGAAAAGAGAATCGATACGAATGGAAAAACCTGGGCTCTAATTTTCCGCTTTCAGAATTGAATGCAGCTATGCTTTTCTCGCAATTAGAAAATATAGCGAAGATTAACGGTCGCTTTGTTCAGCTTTGGAATTTGTATTTCGAAAAACTAAGCGTGTTACAAACGCAGAATAATATCCGCTTGCCAAAACTTTCAACTGATTCTCACCACAACGCTCATTGTTTTTTTATGAAGGCAAAAAACGAAGAAGAGCGTGATGCCCTTATTTGTTTTTTAACTGCAAAAGAAGTTAGCGCACAATTTCACTACACACCATTGCATAATAGTGAGTTTGGTTTAACAGCAGGAAGGTTTAATGGCAACGATGAATTTACTTCAACCGAAAGCAAACGGCTTTTGCGTTTGCCTCTCTTTTACAATATGACCGATGCGGAGCTAAATCATGTAGCATCAAACGTGCTTGAGTTTTACGAAGCAGATAATTGCTAAAAATTTGCATTCAATCATTCTTTTATTTTTACTAAAAATTGAAACCATGAAAACCAAATTACTTTTTGTTACTCTTGTTCTAATCACCTTTCTTCCATCATGCAAAAAAGATTTAGCTACAGCTTGGGTGGGTACTTACATTGGCGTTGCGGGCAGCAGTACCGTTAATCGAGTAGTCGTTTCAAAAGTAGATGACAGCACTATCAAAATTGAATTGCAGGCTTCGGTAGGTGGAGGATACTACACGTTTGCTACAATTGGAAGCGGCAAACTAAATTCGTCAACAGCTGTAACTATTAATGAGGACGGAACGGTATACGGGTATTTAGGCCTATACCACATTACAGGAGGCGGTTCTTTGAGTGGAAATAATCTTACGCTTAACGGCATGGCTACGCAAACGGGAGCGACCACACTCTACTATACTTTTCAAGGAAGCAAGTAAATTTAAGCATGAATTACACACTCATAACCGGAGCAAGCAAAGGAATAGGAAAAGCGTTTGCCCAGGAATGCGCCAGCAGAGGAATGAATTTAATTCTCGTAGCCCGTTCACAACATTTGCTTGAAGAGTTAGCCGCAGAGCTTTCGAAAAAAAATATCAACGTTCATACACACACCGCTGACTTACTTGACCATTCGGTACACAAGAAAATTTTTGATTGGATAAAAACAAACGGATGGAACGTAAACATGTTAATCAATAATGCAGGCATGGGTTACTTCGGTAAGTTCGATGAAAAGCCATTGGAGAAACATTTAGAAGTCATGCACTTGAATATGGATTCAATGATTCGTATGGCGCACGAATTTTTGAATGCCAGCGACCCAAAGCAAAAAAGATATTTGCTCAACACATCAAGCACAGGTGCGTTTCAACCTACACCTTACATGGCGGTTTACTGCGCTTCCAAATCTTTTATGCTTTCATTTTCTGAGGCAATACGTTTTGAGTTGCGAAAACAAAATGTAAACGTAACTGCACTTTGCCCGGGTGGAACAGAAAGTGATTTTTTTCGCCCCGCAGGAATGGAAAAAGTAATTGAAAAAAATTCTCGGTTTATGATGAAGGCAGAAGATGTGGCGAAAATCGGGATGAATGGCTTAATGGAAAATAAGGCAGTTGTTGTTCCCGGTTTTGTAAACAAAGCCGGAAAAGTGGCTGCTCATCTTTTTCCCAATAGTATAGTGGTGCCGGGTGCGGCAAGGTTTTTTGACGTGTAATATTTTCTCCATTTTCATTAGTGCAGTATGAGTCACATTGCTTTTATTCTACACGGTAAACTGCGCACAAACAAGCAACTTGTTTCAAAAATTAGTTCTGCTTTTTCAGCTGATTATGAGTTGAGTTTTTCTTACACCGAATATTCCGGTCACGGAATTGAACTCGCAAAAAACATAGCGAACTCAAATGCAGATTACATTATAGCGGTAACGGGCGATGGCACTTTCAATGAAGTTGTTAATGGAGTTCTGCTTTCGCAAAACAAAAAAGTTAAACTTGGTTTACTACCGCACGGTACAGGAAATGATTTTGCAAGAATGCTTGGTTTGATCAATGATATTTATGCGTTGAAAAAATTAATTCAAAATGATTCCATAAAAAATGTTGATGTCGGCTTAGCAAATTTCAAAGACTTAAAAGGAGAAAATTCTTCGCGCTATTTCATCAATATTTCTGATGTGGGCTTAGGTGGTTTTATTGCGCAAAAGCTTTCAGGTTCTTCTAAATGGATGGGGGCAACGCTTACTTTTCAGTGGGCAATTGTAAGCACGTTTCTTACCTACAAGCATCAGGTAATGAAAATACGAACGGGTGATTTTTTGTATGAAGGAAAAATACTCAGCTATATTATTGCTAACGGAAAATATTTTGGTGCCGGATTAGGCATTGCACCCGATGCAAAACCCGATGACGGTATGCTTGAAATTATTATGGCTTCTGAAATTTCGTTGTGGGATTATTTGAAGAACCTGAATAAGATTCGGGCTTGCACAAAAGTTGAACATCCTAAAATGAATTACCTGCGCGCTCAAGAAATTTTTATTGAAACCGAAAACCAACCCATAGATATGGACGGAGAATTTGTAGGCTATACACCTTTGAAAATTTCGGTTGTGCCGTCAGCTGTACAAATGCTTTGTTCCTGAGAAATTAATAAGCCCAAAAAAACTGAGACTTTTATTTAGTGCGGGTCGTGACCATGTTGTTCTTGCATTCTCTTTATCCATGCTTCGCGTTCTGATGGAGTCATGTTTTGAAGTTGCTTCATCATTTCCTGCATTTCGGCTCCACCGGGCATTGCTGCGCCTTCCTGTTTTGTGTAACCCGATAAACTAAATAAAACAGCAGGATTATTTCTCTTCTCTGCTTTAACTAAGTCAATTCGAACTTCGTGTCCATGGTCTATAGATTTTATTCTCACCGGAAAACCAACAGCACCTTTTGCTTCAAGCGCTTTATACATGTTTGCTTTGCCGGTATACTTTGTTTTCACTTTTGCAAAGTCAGCATACCCATCAATTTCCGTAGTCGTCCACATTTCGGTTTCGTGGTTATTTCCTTTTCGTTTTACGCTTACATGTTTACAGACGTAATTATTCACCTTCTCCATTCCAAGCAAAGTAACTTCATACTCGCTTTGCGGATAATCTTTCATGTCTTCAGGTTCTGAAGCTGATGTAAACTCACTGTATGTTTTATTTTTTTCGTTAATCATGTAAACTGTGTTCGCATTGCTTTTCAGCGTGAGCATAGTGATGTTGCCCATTCCGGCCGGTGCACCCGGCATATTCATATTCATTTCGGTGCGGCTGTTACCATCTTGTGAATACGCTTTCATTAAGCCATTAATAATTTCCTTTTCACCATTGGTAGAAATTTTCATTTCAATATACAAGCCCTGTGCATGAATTGTTAGCAGCGCAAACACGCAGAAAAATGAACTCAGTATTTTTTTCATGAAGTATTTTTATTACTCAGCGGTGGTTGGATCAATTACATATGAAATTTCGGTAACCAGGTTTGCCGGAAATCCGCCCTGTGCAGCGTGCTCGCGTATTGCTTCTTCGTTAGGCGCTATGTAAACGCAATAAATTTTATCGCCCGCTACGTAACTGTGTTTCCACTGTATTTGCGGACCCATTCCACCCAACACGGTGCAGGAAGTTTGGGAAATAGATTTTAATTGTTCCGGTGTCATTTTACCAGCATCCGGAATATTTCTTTCAATGATGTACTTAGGCATAGGTTTTTGGTTTAGATGAGTAAAGCTAAAAGTTTTTGGAAACATGAAAAATGCACTTAAAGATAAGTTCGCATGGTCCCGAGGCGGAAACCATGCGTAGAGGAAGTGTAGCAAACTTAAGCACCTGCATTTTTTTGTACGTATGAACCTGTTTCGTTTGTTACGTGGCGGAGCGATTTAAGATACTTGTAAATACTTCGAACTGCTTTACTTCGGTATTCACTATTTGCTGTTGCTGCTATTATCCTCTCCAACAAATTAATTCTACTTTTTACTCTCTTGCCAATCTTTAATCAGGTAAACACCCCATAGCACTTCAATTATTTGCAGTGTTCCATAGCCCCAAGTTAATGGCCAATCGAAATACGAATTACCTAGCAGAACATTTACGTAAACCAACGTAAATAATATGATGGGAACTATACCTGCTACCCGAAGCCAAATTGGGTAAAAATTACACCAAAATATAGCCGCCAAAGCAGGAATCATTGGCATAACCATAGTCATGCCGCGGTCAATATTAATGCCCGTACGGCTAAGGGCTGCTAGCGAAATACCGTGTGTAATACCCATTAAAATATATGCAGATGCGGCAACGTGTTGCCCGCGCAAACCTGTGTAGCGTGCTGCCATTACAGATGCTGTAATAGCGAAGGCATTGCTTATTTGATAAACCAGCATTTGCTCGTTCGAACTGTATTCGCACAAAACACCTATACCGCTGAAAAGTAGATTAAGCACATAAGAAATGAGGACAATAAAAACTAGACTCTTGTTTTCTAAGTCGGCTTTATTCATTGCGTGGTATTTGCATTTGCTGAAATTATTACCAAGAACAAAGTTAAAATCGAACTGCTTTACTTCAACATTCGTTATTCCTTATGAAACTTCTTTCCCTCCTTCGCATACTCCTTCAAAATATTTGCCGGCTTAAAACGCGCACCATACTTAGCCGTTAAATCGTCCATAAGCGCTACTACTTTATCAGCGCCCATGGTATCAATAAACCGGAAAGGTCCACCGGTAAACGGAGGAAAGCCCAAACCGAAAATTGCACCTACATCACCATCAGTAGGGCTTTCTAAAATTTTTTCTTCGAGGCAGTGAAGGCATTCATTCAGAAACATCATACCCATTCTATTCTGTATAGTCTCTTTCGTGAACTCCTTGCGTTTAGGATTGCCGAAGTATTTGTAGATGTCTTCGTTAATGCCTTGCTTCTTTCCTTTCTCATCGTATTTGTACATGCCCTTCTTATTCTTCTTGCCGTGGTAACCATCGGCAAACATTTTTATAATGGCATCGCTGGTGCGCGCGCCTTCGCGCAGTTTCGCCATTTGTGCAAGTTCGCCTTTCATAATGTGTGCGCCTACATCAATGCCCACTTCATCTTGCAAAGTAACCGGCCCAACCGGGAAACCCCATTGCTTCATGGCCTTGTCAATAAAGCCGGCTTCGCAACCTTCTTCAATCAGCAAATAACATTCGTTCATGTAAGGAGCGAGAATGCGCGTGGTATAAAAACCGGGACCATCATTTGCCACAATACATGTTTTACCTTGGCGAATACCGAGTTCGAAACAAGTAGCTGTTACCCAATCGGCAGTTTTTGGCGTTTTAATAATTTCGAGCAAAGGCATTTTTGGTACTGGGCTGAAGTAGTGCATACCAATTACATTCTCCGGTCGCGCTGCTTTTTCTGCTACATGGCTAATTGGTAAAGCAGAAGTATTGCTCGCAAAAATAGTGTTGGGTGAAGAAGCTGCTTCGCAATCGGCTACTATGCGCTGCTTCAATTTTATTTCTTCAAACACCGCTTCAACTATAATGTCAACTTTATCGAAGCCGCTGTAATCTAATTTGCTTTGAACGCGATTAACTATTTGCTCTGCTTCAGGCGCGCTCATGGTTTTGCGTTTAATCTTCTTGGCTAAATCGCTCCATATAGTTTGTTTGGCTTGTTGAAGCGTTTCTTCTTTTATGTCTTTGAGCAAAACATTTATTCCGTCAACAGCACTCACCTGCGCAATACCCGCTCCCATAAATCCCGCGCCAATCATCGCAATGTTATCGGTAGATTTAATTAAGTCTGCTGCATACGGGTTCTTTTTCTTCTCGGTCATGTTGAAGAAAATGCGAATCAACTGACGGCTCTCATTCGTCAAAATCAATTCTTCAAACTTCACGGCTTCGGCATCGAGCCCGCGCTCCATTCCTTCTTCCATTCCTATCTGCACACATTCAAGAATACGAAGAGGTGCAGGATAATTTCCCTGCGTTTGTTTCATCACCATCTCCTTAGCCTTGGTATAAATTATTCTGCGCGTAAGCGGATTGCTCTCCAATAATTTTTCTACAAAAGTTCTTTTGTCTTCGCGCACTAAAGGTTTAGCGGCAAGTTGCAAAGCGAAATCAATAGCAGCATTCAGTAAACTTTCTTTGTTCGTTACTTTATGGGCAAGACCAATGCTCTTTGCTTTTTTGCCGTAAATCTTTTTTCCCGTAAGCATCATGTCGAGTGCTTTTTGTATTCCAATCAATCGTGGAAGACGTTGCGTTCCACCACCACCGGGCAATAAGCCGAGCATTACTTCGGGTAGTGCAAAGTGTGTTGACTTATCATCCGATACAATTCTTCCGTGACATGCAAGTGCAATCTCTGTTCCTGCACCAAGGCATGCACCATTGATTGCAGCTACAACCGGTTTCTTTCCTTTCTCTAATTTATTTAGCGACACGTGACCGTTGCGCGTAAACTGAATAAAATCGCCCTTCTGTTTCACCTTGCCGAACATGTCTATATCAGCACCGGCAATCCAGTCTTTCTTCTTGCTGATAATAACCGCGGCTTTTACACTGTTATCGTTTTCGAGTTCCTGAAATATTTTATCAATGCCCTCCACAAATTCGAGTGATACTTTATTTATTTTTTCGTTCTGCTGGTCGAGCCAAACAATGGCTACTCCGTTATTTCTTTTTTCGATAGTGGCAATCTGTGACATAGTATTTTAGTTTTGAGGGGGTGAAGATAAAAACCCATATTTAACTACTGCGCATGAAAAAACAATTTCTCTTTATTATGCTTTCGGGTTTGGTTTTTTTCTCTCATGCGCAAAGTTCAGAGTTAGATTCGCTTCTAAAAATTTTAAAAACAGCGCCGGAGGATACTAATAAGCTAAAACTTTTGGAGGACATATCCGATATTGCCCCTGATGGCGAATGGCAGAAATACAGCAATACGCTCGGTAAATTGGCCGAGAAATTTATGACCAACGTTAACCCTGCCATTAAACTGGCCGGGAAAAAATATTATTCGGTTTATCTAAATAATAAGGCCTACGGTTTTGCCGAAATGGGAGATTATAGAAGCGCTTTCGACTATTACGAACGTTGCTTAAAATTAAATCAGGAAACCGGTAATAAGATTAATTCGGGTGTAGTGTTAAGCAGTATAGGGGCTATTTACGAGCGGCAGAACGATGCAGTAAACGCGGAAAAAAATACAAACTCGCTTTACAATTACAGGAAGAAATCGGCAATGCTAAAGATGTGGTAGCTACTTTGGATAACATAGGTGTTCTCTATTTTAAAAATAGACTCTGGGATAGCGCCATGATTTTTTATACAAAAGCATTAGATATTTTTGAGCGTAACAACTACAGGAACCACAATTCAACCTACTTGTTTTGCAATATAGGTGACTTAATGGAGCAAGTAGACCGTACAGATAAAGCTATCGAATATTATCAGCGGGCCGTTCAAATGTCAGGCGAAATAGGAGATAAATTGGGTAAGGCCAGAGGGCTAAATGGCTTAGCTAATGTTTACCTAAACAAAGGTGAAACTGCACAAGCCGAAGATTGCGCTAAGCAGGCTATAGTGCTCGCCATTAATACAAACACGGTAAATCTTACGCTGAAATCGGCCGGTTTATTGAAACAGATTTATACTAAACAAGGTAAGTTTAAAGATGCGCTGGAAATGTATCAGTTGGAAATTGCAAGCCGCGATAGTATAGCTGGTAAAGAAAATCAGAAAGCTGTAATTCAGCATCAGTTTAAGTACGAGTACGATGTAAAGGAAGCTATCGCTAAAGCCGAACAAGAAAAGAAAGACGGTATTGCAAAAGCAGAATTAAGGCGGCAGAAAGTTCAGAAGATGGCTTTACTGGGTGGCTTTAGCGTAATGGTTTTGTTTGCTGGAGTATTTTTTCGTCAGCGTAATAAAATTGGCAGAGAGAAAAAACGTAGTGATGAATTACTTCTCAATATTCTGCCCGAAGAAGTAGCAGAAGAACTGAAAGAAAAAGGAAGTGCTGAAGCCAGACTGTTTGAAGATGTTAGCGTGCTGTTTACCGATTTCAAAAATTTTACTGGCATCAGCGAAAAGCTAACCGCAAAACAACTAGTTAATGAATTACACGAATGCTTTTCGGGTTTCGATAATATCATCGCTAAATACAACATCGAAAAAATAAAGTCGGTAGGCGATTCGTATATGGCTGTTTCTGGTTTGCCAACTGCCAACCCCAACCATGCTGAGGAAATGGTGAAAGCGGCTATCGAGATACGCGAGTTTATGCTCAATCGAAAAAAAACGAATCCTGAAACTTTTGATGCACGAATCGGAATTCACAGCGGACATGTTGTTGCGGGAATAGTTGGCGTAAAAAAATTCGCTTATGATATTTGGGGCGATACTGTAAACACAGCCGCCCGCATGGAACAAAACAGCGAGGCGGGTAAAATCAATATTTCGGAAACTACTTATGAGATACTTAATAGAAGTTCCATTTCTTTAAGAAGTGGAACTTCTCCATTTACTTTTGAATACCGTGGAGAAATTGAAGCCAAGAATAAAGGGAAGTTGAAAATGTATTTTGTAAGTTGATTTATACTATTCGCATGATACAACTACTGCATGATTAATAAACTCAAATCATTTGCAAAAGAAGAAGGCGATTCTCAGGAATTAGCTTTTCGCAAATTTCTGATTCTGTTGATAGCATCTATCTGCAGTATGTGCGGTGTGGTGTGGTCAGCGATGTACTATTTTATTTTTGGTTTTGGTGTAATTGCTTTTTTGCCTATTTCATTTACCCTTATTGTTGGCTCGGCAATTCTGGTATCGCATTATACCCGCAACTATAAAATTCTGGTTTACGCCCAGCTAACTTGTATCATGTGGGTTACTGCATTTATACAATGGACCATTGGCAGTATGGACGAAAGCGGTTTGGTAATTGCCTGGGCTTTTCTTGCTCCGTTGGGTGCGGTCATATTTCTATCAAATAGGTTTGCCATTGTTTGGATGCTGATGTTTCTCTTCATCCTTGTTGTTTCAGCGGTAATTGAACCGGCTTTACTGGGAACCAAATCTCAAGTTTCAGATGGTGTTAGAACGCTGTTCTATATTATGAATATAGGCACCTCTTTAACCGTTGTTTTTGCCGCTTCTGCATGGTTCATGAATAGTATACAGCAGGAAAAGAAACGTTCCGATAGTTTGTTGTTAGATATTCTTCCTGCTGAAGTAGCTGAAGAGTTGAAAGTAAAAGGATACTCCGATGCTAAACAGTTTGATGAAGTAACTGTGTTGTTTACAGATTTCAAAGGCTTCACCACTCATGCCGAAAATCTATCGGCACATGATTTAGTAAAAGAGATTAACGAATGTTTCAGTGCTTTCGACCATATTCTTGAAAAACACAACATCGAAAAAATAAAAACGGTGGGCGATGCTTACTTAGCCGCAAGTGGTTTACCGGTGCTTAATCCTAACCACGCAAAAGACACGGTGAATGCAGCTATTGAAATCAGAGATTTTATGTTGAAACGCAGAAAACAAAATCCCGATTCTTTTGAAGTGCGAATAGGAATTCACTCCGGTCATGTAGTTGCTGGCATTGTAGGGGTAAAGAAATTCGCCTATGACATCTGGGGCGATACGGTAAACACGGCAGCCCGCATGGAACAAAATAGTGAAGGTGGGAAAATTAATATTTCGCAAACCACATATGAATTGGTGAATGATAAATTCGCTTGCGAATACCGTGGAGAGATTGAAGCGAAAAATAAAGGGAAGTTGAGGATGTATTACGTGGAATAGAAACAGAAAATAAACAGAATGCAATCTAAGCTAAGAACCATCATCTATTTGTTTTTTTGCATGGCATGTGTGCTTCTCATTCATTCGTGCAAAAAAAAGCCGGCTACCGGCACCGACCGCCAGCTTTACAAAATGGCGAAAGACACTACCGGCTTTATCTGGTATAAATTTTCAGATACTTTATTACCGAAAAGCCCGGGGAGCGCGCACAAGTTGCCGTTCATAAAAACCCGCTTTAACTCTATTGCAGCTAGCAGACTTACGGTGTATGGTAAAGTAAGAAAAGGAGCATCCTTCGATGAAGGTTCGTTGATTGTGAAAGAAATGTGTGACAAAAATGGAGCGATAAAGGTTTATACCATGCTTTACAAAAAAACAGGGGCTACTGATGCCGATGAAAATGGATGGATTTGGAATGCTGTTTCAGCAGATGGAAATGTAGAAATATCAGCTGCTAAGAAAGGGAAAGACTGTATCAGTTGTCATCAACAGGAGGATAACATTGATAATATTTTGATGAATAAATATTTTCCGTGATTCCTTATGAAATGAAAAGGTATCCCAACAATTAGTTCCCCACCATTGAAAGTGATTTTTTAAGCGCAGTATCAATGTCGCGCTTGATTAAATCATCTACACCGGGCAAACCACCCGAATAAGAACTGATAATTCTTCCATCGCGACCAACTACTAAGTGAGTTGGATAGATTTCAACTTTCAATGCATCAGTCAATGCTGTTGCATAAGGACAAACGGTATAGTTGAAAGGATGCGAGTTGATGAACTGCGAAACTGAATCGCGGTAATCAATGGTAGGTGCAAGAAAAACTACATCGGATGTTGATGCATATTTATTGTTCAGCTCATTGAGCAAAGGAATTTCGTTGATGCACGTTTTGCAGTTGCTATACCAAAAGCAAAGCACTGTTACTTTTCCTTTAATCTCATCAGTAGTAATCAACTTGCCATCTAAAGTTCCCATTTCAAAATTCGGAAGCATTTGACCCACCAACGGTTTAGGAAGGTTTTCGGTACCTGGTGTGCGCATATATGTTTCGCGTTTGCCAGCATCTTCTTTTTTCGCCTCGCGCAGTTTGCATTCAATCGCATTGCCGTGATTGTCTTTTACTAAGTCAATAGTGTATTGACCGGTTGCCATCAATTTCATCACAAGCGCATAAGGCAAGCGCTGACCGTTCTTATCCTTTACGACTGTATTTTCATCAATGGAAACGGTGAAATCGGTGCGCTTAGTTACCGAAGCCATTTGCGAAAATGATGTGGTAAATACGAAACTAAGTAGTCGTGTGAATAGAGGTTTCATCTTTAAAAGTTTCCGCTAAGATATATTCACGGAAAAACCTTGTCAAGTCAAAAGAGGGCGAGTTATCGGGTGTTCAAAGTGCATAAACTGGTATAACACGTAACAATTCGTTCTTATTTTTGAGATATAAACTGAAACTATGCTCCATCAATCGCTCACTGAAATTTATGATAGAAATTTGCTTCAACTGAAGGCTGAAATCAATTTGTATAACGATGAAAAGGCGTTGTGGTCGGTGCGCGGACAGGTCAGCAACTCTGCCGGAAATTTGTGTTTGCATTTAATTGGCAACCTCAATCATTTTATTGGGGCAACCTTGGGTAACACAGGTTATGTGCGTCATCGCGAAAACGAATTCACCTTTAAAAATATTTCGCGCGAAAATCTTTTAGCCGAAATTGATAAGACAATTGAAATGATTAGAAACACTTTAAGCCAAATGAAGGAAGAGGATTTTGCAAAAGAGTTTCCACTTTTAAAACACGATAAACGAGTAAGCACCGAAGAAATGCTTCTTCATTTGTTGTCTCATCTCAATTATCATATTGGGCAAATTAATTATCACAGAAGGTTGATGTAGTTTACTTGTATTTTGTATTCAAGTCCCCTTTAGGGGATTTAGGGGTTAATCGCTTTAATCCCCGGCAATTCTTTCCCTTCAAAATATTCGAGCATAGCACCACCACCTGTAGAAACGTAACTCACTTTATCAGCCAAATTAAATTTATGAACGGCTGCAACACTATCGCCACCACCAACTAAACTAAAAGCACCTTTTGAAGTAGCCAATGCTACTGCTTCTGCAATTGCTTTTGTGCCGTGTTGAAATTTCTCCATTTCAAAAACACCCATGGGACCATTCCACAAAATTATTTTGGAAGAAAGAATGACTTGCGTGAAATCATAAATCGCATTGTTTGCAATGTCTAATCCCATCCAGCCATCAGCAATTTCATTGCTGTTTGCTGTAGAAGTATTTGCAGTAGCATCAAACTTGTCGGCAATCACACTGTCAACCGGTAAAAGTAGATTTACATTTTTCGACTTTGCTTTTTCAATGAGCTGAAGCGCGAGTTCGAGTTTGTCTTCTTCCACTAAACTGTTTCCGATTTTACCTCCCATCGCTTTAAAAAAAGTATAAGCCATGCCGCCTCCAATCAAAATATTGTTGGCTTTGTCTAACAGGTTTTCGATGATTAGAATTTTGTCACTCACCTTTGCTCCGCCAAGAATGGCCGTGAAGGGCACATCTCCGCTCTTCAAAACTTTTTCAGCACTTGTTACTTCATTGGCCATCAGGTAACCGAACATTTTATTCTGCTCCGAAAAATAATTGGCAACAATGGTGGTAGAAGCATGTGCACGATGCGCAGTTCCAAAAGCATCGTTCACATAAACATCACCATGCTTCGAAAGTTTTTCTGCAAATGTGGCATCACCTTTTTCTTCTTCCTTATAAAAGCGAAGATTCTCCAGCAACAAAACTTCTCCCGCTTTTATTGAAGACGAAAGTGCAAACGCTTCATCGCTCATACAATCAGCCACAAATTTTACATCCACACCAAGTAGTTCCGAACTTCTCTTTACGGCATGTTTCAGGGTGTGCTTTGCAAAGTCAACCGTGCCATCTTCTTTCAGCTTTTTCAACGGTCTTCCAAGGTGACTCATCAGCACAACGCTTCCGCCATCTTTCAAAATTTTTTGAATGGTAGGAACTGCTCCGCGAATACGGCTATCATCTGTAATGTTGTACTGTTTATCGAGCGGAATATTAAAGTCTACTCGAACTAAAGCGCGCTTTCCTGCAAAGTTGAAGTGTTCTACTGTTTTCAAACTCATGATTCATTTTTTAGTACTGCGAAAATAATTTTTCAGGCAAAACCGACTTCAATCTTTTAATTTTAGGTAATTACTAAAATTTAGTGCAATGAAAAAAGCTATCACTCTTGTTGCTTTCTGTTTCTTCTATTTTATTTCTGTTGCGCAGGTTGCTAAAGCGGATACGAAAAATTTACCGATTGATACTTCTTTTTTAAAATTTAAAACGATTGAAGAAGCACTTGCATTGCCTACTGCATACAAAGTGATTTCTTATGAAGTTGTTTTTACTACAAAGGGAGAAATTTTTAAGATGGGCGGAAGACCCGATGTGCTTTTCTCGCCTCAACTTCGTTCGTTTATTTCGCGAGCTGCTAAAGGGGACAAACTTGTTTTTGACGAAATAATGTTGAGCAAAGGTGATAGAAAAATAAAACTCGCGCCTAAGGAATTTACCTTTTAGCTGCTACAGATTTAAGTGCCGAGGTAAGACTTTAAATGCTTGCAACGCGAAGATGATTTCAATCGTAGTAAGGCCTTGTCTTTTATTTGCCGAACACGTTCGCGTGTGAGGTCAAAACGATTGCCTATATCATCTAAACTCATGGGCTCTTCCAACCCAATACCGAAAAAAAGTTTTACTACTTCGGCTTGCCGCCCGCTTAGGGTAGTAAGGGTTCGTTCAATTTCGCAGCGCAATGATTCGCTGAACGTTACTTGCTTATCTGTAGCTTCTGCATGAGAATTTTCCAACACATCGAGTAACGAATTTTCTTCACCTTTTACAAATGGCGCATCCATTGACACATGCCTGCCTGCAACACCAATAGTGGCGCGCACTTCATCTATTTCAATATTCAACAAGCTTGCTAATTCTTCTGGCGTTGGTTCGCGTTCAAACTCCTGTTCAAGCTGCACAAATGCTTTGTTGATTTTATTCAATGCGCCTACTTTGTTTAATGGCAAACGAATAATGCGCGATTGTTCTGCTAACTCTTGCATAATAGCTTGACGAATCCACCACACCGCGTAAGAAATAAACTTGAAGCCGCGTGTTTCATCAAATCGTTCAGCAGCTTTTATTAAACCCAAATTTCCTTCGTTAATTAAATCGGGAAGTGTGAGCCCTTGGTTTTGATATTGCTTGGCTACTGAAACCACGAAACGCAAATTTGCTTTCGTCAATTTTTCAAGTGCGTTGGTGTCGCCTGTTTTAATTTTTCGCGCTAATTGAACTTCCTCTTCGGCAGTAATCAATTCAACACGACTAATTTCCTGTAAATACCTTTCTAGTGAAGCACTCTCACGATTGGTGATGCTCTTAGTAATCTTAAGCTGGCGCATAAGCGGTAAAATTTATTTCATTAATGTGTGTCAGGCACTAAAGAAATAAGTTTAATCCATACATAAAAGAGTTGCAACAGAGTTTTTTCTGCTTTCCATTTTAACTTCCCTAAAATTGCCGCATGCAAATAAATGATACAGAAATATTTTTCTCTTCTCTGCGGGAAAGTGTTTCTCAAAATCAATTCATAAAACTTACGCTTAGCGACAGACGCTACAAAAGCAACGAACTCAAAAATGTTTTTGTAAAACCTGTTCAACTAAAATCTGGATTCAATCTTTCGTTTGTGTATCGTTATCCCACTAAGGACGTTACCAAAAACTATGGGGTGGCCGAAGCAATCACCACGCTTCAACACATGCTCGACAAAGATTTTTTTAAAGCTGACTTGTTTACTACTGCAAAAGATTTTCATCTAACGATTATGAAAAGCGGTAAAACAATTCTCACACAAAAGTCGGCAGGAATCACTGAGCCGCCTTCTACCGAGCACGACAAAGCCAGGAAGCGATATGTAAAAACGGAGAACAATATTTATTTGCGTGAACTTGGTATTGCTTCTGCCGAAGGAAAAGTAAAGAGCGATAAGCAGGATAAGTTTCGGCAAATAAATAAGTATGTAGAAATTGTGGAGAGCATTGTTGAATCGGCTGCGTTGCCCGCTAATTTTCAAATTGCCGACATGGGTGCGGGGAAAGGTTATCTCACTTTTGCTTTGTATGATTACCTCACTAATGTTTTAAATCTTAGTCCGCAAATTACTGGCATTGAAATGCGACAGAATTTGGTGGATACCTGCAATCAAATTGCGCAGAAAGCAGGCTTCGTAAAACTGAATTTCCAAACCGGTTCTATTGATACCGCTGAATTGCCAGTTACAGATATGCTGATTGCATTGCACGCCTGCGACACTGCCACAGACCAGGCAATTTACCGCGGAATAAAAGCGGAAGCCAGAGTGATTATCTGCGCGCCTTGTTGCCATAAACAAATTCGCAAACAAATTCAGCCGGCTAATGATTTAAAAGCTATTACGCAATTTGGAATTCTCGAAGAGCGGCAAGCTGAAATTCTTACCGATACTATTCGCGCCCTTATTTTAGAAGCGCACGGCTACAAAACAAAAGTGTTTGAATTTATTTCAACGGAACACACGCCAAAAAATATTTTGATAGTTGGTGTAAAAACAAGCACAGAAAAAGTTCTTCGGCAAGAAATTTTGGAACAAGTAAAAAGTTTAAAAATGCTTTTCGGTATTGAACAGCATGAGTTGGAAAGATTGATGACCCCTAAATCCCCTAAAGGGGAATTTAATACAAGCTTCTAATTTGTTGTTGCTGTTGAAATCCATTTCAGCAAGTTAGTAGGTTGGATAGCGGCTTCCTTATATTATCTGCTTGCAGATTTTTTTCACACCTTTGCCCTTCAACCTTCATCATCTAAATAATTATGTCCCACCCAAGAGTTTCTGTCTTTCGCAAAGTAACTTTCAATGCCGCTCACAAACTTTTTCGCAAAGACTGGAGCGATGAAAAAAACAAAGAAGTGTTCGGATTGTGTGCCAATGAAAATTTCCACGGTCACAACTATCGTTTAGATGTAAAAATTACCGGTGAAATAAATCCTGAAACAGGATACGTGATTGATTTGAATGAAGTCAAAACAATTATTCAGCACCAAGTGCACAAACGCTTTGATCATAGGAACCTCAACTTAGATTGCCCTGAATTCAAAGACCTCAATCCCACCGGAGAAAATATTGTGGTAGTCATCTATAATCTGCTTCGAGCAAAAATTGATGCGAAATACGATTTACAGGTTCGCCTTTGGGAAACTGAGAGAAATTATTTTGAGTATCCGGCTTAAAAAGAATCTCATAGGTATGAGGTTTACTTATCTAAAAGTAATGTCAAAATATACTGGCAAGTGGTCGCTGTAACCGCCCACCCATCTACCTCTTGCAAAAGTGCGACTGGGGACTAAGCCATACTTAGGATCATTATACAAAAGGAAAGGCGGATTGAAAATGTGTGCACCATCTAATCGCATGTAATATGGATTCTTCCTGTCGAGCAAATTTTGCGAAACAATAAACTGGTCGAAGATGTCATTCTCTGCTTTATAACGAAGTGAGAATTCATTTCGCCCTGTAAGCGGTTTCATCAAATTGATCATCAACTCCGCTCTTGATTTTTTCTTCACCACCGAAAGAATTGATAAACTAGAATCGTTTGGATTATCGTTGAAATCGCCCATCACTACTATGCGTGCATACTTTTCACCGAGGTAAATATTTTCGATTTTGTCTTTGAGCACTTGCGCTACATACGCGCGCTTCGCATCACTTTTTTCTTTTCCTCCTAAGCGGCTGGGCCAGTGATTTACAAAAAACCAAATAGGCTCACCTTCGTTGATATAACCTTTGAGGTAAACAATTTCACGGGTCCCATCACCCGGGTCGAAGGGGAAATTGATTGGAATAAAAGCAGAGAATGATTCGTTGAGCGCATCTTTGTTGTAAAGAATGGCGCAATCAATTCCTCTTTCATCGGGCGAGTCGCGATGTACTATACCAAAGTTAAATTTCTTTAGATCCGGCTGCCCCAGTAAATCTTCCAACACTTTTTTGTTTTCAATTTCGCTTAAGCCAATTACTAATGGTTGAATGGTATCGAGCAAAGCCGCAAGCGTTTTTGCTGTGTGTTTTAGTTTTATCTGATACTTCTTTGTATTCCATTCACTCTTTGAAGTAGGAAGATATTCGGCATCATTCGTTTCAGGATTATCAATCGTATCGAACAAATTTTCTACGTTGTAAAAAATAACACGGCTCGGATTTAAAATTCGATCGAAGGGTTGGTGTTGACTTTGTGCATTTAGCAGGCAGAAGAACAACAGGCAGAAAATAGAAAGGGAATGTTTCACTCAGATAATTTTTTTATCGGCAATTAGTTTCAACTCTTCATCTGCGTTCAAGGGAGCAAAGCCCAAACTTACTGCTTTTGAAATGTCGAGCGATACATCGGCAGGTCTTGGGGCTGCCATCTTCACATCTTTTTGCGAACAGGAGTGTAGTAGTGTTTCATTCAATTGAAATGCTTTGGCTGCTTTCAAACCAAATTCATAACGCGATAGTTTTTCTTTTCCTGCTAAATGAATAATTCCTTTTTCGTTCAGCAATTTCAAAATGCCTTTAGCTATACTTTTTGCTCCGCATACGCTTCTGTATTCATCGTGGAAGAGCGAGATTTTTTCTCCGTTCTTTATTTGCGAAATAAATTTCTGCAAGTAATTAGACGGGCTTGCTTCGAGTTCACCGAACATCAACGGTAAACGAAACACTGTGGCGTTTGGATAAATGCGCAACACTTCTTCTTCGGCAATTGATTTTTGTTCGCCATAAACATTCAGAGGATTTTTTTGAGCGTCTTCTTTATACATGCCCTGCGCGCCATCAAAAGCTAAATCGGTGGAAGTAAACGCAAAGGGAATATTGTAATCGGCACCAATGCCCGCTAAGTTTTTGGTGGCTTCTACATTTACTTCATAACTCAAGTCTTTGTTCTGTTCGCAAAAATTGGCATCGGCAATTGCCGCGGTGTGGATGATAGCATCGGGTTCAATATCGTCAATGAAGTTGCCGAGTTCAATGTAGTTGCGAATGTCGCAGGAAATGGGAATGGCGTTTTTGCAATTGAAATTTTTAGAGTGGGTGATGCCGTATATTTCCCAATCGTTTTCAGCGGCTCGCAATACATGATAACCGAGAAAGCCTGATGCACCTGTGATGAGGAGTTTCTTTTTCATTTGCTCTTACACTATACCCGGAATAATTTTGTAACGAACGATGGCGCAGTACTTGTTCCAGTCTTCGCCATATTTATTTCTGCATTTGGTGTCATCTCTAAACGCGCGGTGAGTGAGAAGAACAGTAAGAAATAGAACATAAAAGAAAGGAGCGAAGAAGGTGAAGCCTGTTGCGCAACTCCAGAAAAATGCAGCAAGTATTTCGGGCACGTAATGAAAGTGCCGAGCCACGCCCCAAAAGCCGGAAGCCAATAGTAAATTAGATTTCTTTTCTCCTGTTTCGGTAACATAGCTTGCATTGATAAGCACAGGTTCTTTTCCCCAAATTTTTGTTTTGCCATTGCTAGCGCGCACTTCCTGCCGCTGATAATCGGCCCAATAGTTCAACCAGATAGAAACGAAACCAAGAATAAAAATTAATGCCGCAAAAAATATGTTCAAACCGATGGGATGATTGACCATGAACATGATGGGCGAAGTATAAATGGCGGGCACCCAAACCAAACAGCCCCAGCAGATATAATAACCCGCGCGGTCAACCTGAATATCCATTGATTTCATGTAGCCGCTTTCCCACACAAAAAACTTGAACAGATAAATGAAGAGCAAGGCAGCAGAAATAATAATGCTCCAATCTGCCGAGCCGTAAATTTCTTTTTGAGCAAAGGCAAACGATACCACAGCGAGCGACCAGCCTGTCATACCAAAGCGGCAATTGGTAAACTGCTTTATATCCCAATCCAAAATGCGCGGGTATAATTCGGTGCCCCAGTAGTAATCGAAAATGAAATTGCCGGTGTGCGAGTTATCGGTTGATGAAGGAAAAAATCTTCCTTTCACATACAGGAACAAACAAAAAATCAAAGCGGTGAAATTGAGTGCGCCTAATAAATCGCCAAACTGGTGATAGATAATTCCTGCAGGAAAAAGTTGAAGATACAGCGAGCAGAAAAAATAGATAGCGAACGTAAGCAGGTAAGAAAAAAGTCCGTTGTCGATGTATTCGGGCACGTTGCCCATAGCGGTAATGTTGCCTTTGTATTTTTTGCCGGGCAAAATTTTCATCAGCAACAATTGAAACACAGCAAAAATTCCAATCATCTTCCACGCCATTACTGAACCAAAGAAGCGCGACAACCAAACATCTTTGATGATTTGAATAATTCCTTTTTCTAAAATTTCATTGCCTAACGAAATGAATGAACCGTTGAGTTCAACATTCGTATGCCACATCAACATAGCGAATGGCGGAGTAAGCGTCATGAGTAAAAGAGGAACAACGGAGCGATTGAAAAAATTACTTGTGGTGGTTGACCATCCTGACATGCGCGTTATTTTATTGGTTATAAAACATTATGTCACCCTGAGCGGGTCGAAGGGTGACACACAAAAAATGCTTCGACAAGCCCAGCAGGACAAACTTCTCATTTTTAGAATCGCGCAAGTTTTATAAACTTCTTGCTCAAAAAATCAAGAATGATAGAGTTGACTACAGCGGGTTTGTCTTTTTGAGGATAATGTTTTGCACCGGGAATTACCGCAAGATATCCCCGCTGAACGCTTTCAAACATTTCGCTCGTGTGCGACATCTTGATGATGTCGTGGTCGCCTGTCATAAAAAGTGCAGGGCACTTTATTTTATTCAAATCTGTTATGGTCAAATTTGGTTCGGTAAGTAACATGGTTTTCATGCGCGATGTAAACTGTGTAAGCAAGTTGTCGTTTGGCCAACCGCGAAAATTATTTCGCACAAACGAATAAACTTTATCATCATCCCAGGCTTTTACTTTCTCCAACACTTCGTGATACACCACACTTGTATCTACTTTGTAGTTTGCACCAATGGCAACCAACTTTCTTACTTTTTCGGGATGGGTGATAGCCAGATACAAGCCGATAATTCCTCCATCGCCAAAACCAACGATGTGTGCACTATCAATTTTCAAAACACTCATTAAAGCAAGCACATCTTGACTCATTAAAAAGTAATCCATTTTTCTATCGGTAAAAGTGGACTTGCCGTGACCTCGATTATCCATCGCAATCACTTTATAACGTTTCGAAAGATCAACCAACTGTCTATCCCATTCGGTCATGCATTCCATAGAGCCGTGCAACAGAAAAAGCGCATCGCTTCCTGTTCCGTAAATTTTGTAGTGAATTTTTACATCGTTTATTTTGGCAAAGCGGCTCGATACGGTATCCAACTGAGCAAAAACCGTAATTGAAATAATTGCGAATAGAAAAGCGAGTTGAAGTTTCTTCATCATAAGAAATTTTTGGTTTGAAAATGAAAGTTAGAATCAATTGAAATAGCGCGCACTTTTTAGAAAAACAGTTCTCGGTTTCACACCATCGAAACGATAAATGAGCTGCACTTCATGCGAACCTGTTTGATGTTTGCGCAATTCACCAAAACCAAAATCATAAGCGTAACTTGCGAGAAGATGTTTAGTGATGTGCACACCCAGCATTAAACCTGCAGCATCGTTAGAGCGATAAAGAACACCTACCACCACACGTTTTCTAATCGTGAAATTCACATTCACTTCGGCTTGTGCAATAAAATCAATAGAGCGAACAAACAAGGCTGGAGTCATACTCAACTTGTCGTTAATCTTCCAATCGTATTTAGCGTATCCAAAGTAATGGCGCGGCACACGAAACGGTGTTGCCTTTTTTAAACCTTGATCGAGATTTGAAACTGAAAAACCAATTGTAGTGTTGTAACCGCTGAACTCAACGCCCGCAGCAAGAAAAGCTTTGAAGCGATTCGTGTTAGAATAGATGCCGCTTTGGTCTGCACTCTGCTGATAAATTAATTCTTCTCCTTTTACAAAACTATTGAGCAAACCAATACTTAAACCAATTGATAAACGCGAACGGTCATTTAATCTTTGTGAATACGCATAAGAAACTTTCGCAGTAGTGAATCTTTGTTTGCCGAGCATATCATTACTAATCACCAAACCAACTCCGCCTTTTATTTTTGGAACAAAACCATAGGCATTAATCAAAAGTGTGCCGGGCGCTTCTTTAAAACCCACCCACTGCTGACGATACAAAACACCCGCATAAATATCGCGCGTGTTACCGCTTACTGCGGGGTTAAACACATTGGTGTGATATGCAAAATGTGCAATCACAGGTTCATTCTGCCCCTTTAGATTTAAAGTTGTTAGCGCCACTGCAAAAAATGTCAAAAGTTTTTTCATACTCATGTATTTTGTATTCGCCTTTATTCCCCCTTCGGGGGTTAGGGGGCTGTTATTTTTGTATTACCTGAAACGCTGTACGTCTGTTTTGCTGATGTTCTTCTTCAGTTTTTGCACCTTTAATTACGGGTTGCGAAAACCCGAAACCTTTTGCCGATAATCTTCCTCCGCTTATTCCTTTTAAAATTAAATAGTCAACCACACTCTTCGCTCTGTTTTCTGAAAGCAGATTGTTGTATTCCGGTTTACCGCGCTCATCGGTATGTGAATTGATTTGCACAAATGCATCAGGAGTGTCTTCCAGAATTTTCACGAGTTTATCCAGTTCGGGTTTCGAAGTTTCGCGCAATACAAAACTGTCGAGGTCGTAATAGATGTTGTCAATCTTAATTTCTGTTTTCGGAATTCGCTTGATCGAGAAATCGTAATTGTGTCCGTTGGCTTTCGAAAATTCTTTCGAATACTTTTCGCCTTGTGTTGTCAATTTGCGCGAGTCACCAAAGTAGCCGGGGCTAAGCACATTTATTTTATAGTCTTTATCCTGGTCGAGCGTGAAACTGTATTCACCGTTCGCGTTTGTGGTTGTTGTATCGGTAGTTCCATCAGCAGCGGTGAGTATAACTGTTGCTCCTGCAACTGGTGTGTTGTTCGGGTCATCGGTAATTCTTCCTTTCACCGTAAGATTTACAGGAGTAAGGAAGAAGGAATAAATATCATCACCACCCACACCCTCTTTTCTGTTCGAACAAAAATATCCGCTCTTGCCATCGGCTTTAAATACCAATGAAAAATCATCGGCACTGCTGTTGAAAGGCGATTTCAAATTGGCTGGTTTGCTCCATGCACCGTTTGCATAAACAGAGCTGAACAAATCCAATCCACCAAAACCTGTGTGTCCATCACTCGAAAAACACAAAACAGAATCGTGCATCACCGGAAACATTTCATCAAATTCTGTATTGATAATATTCCCTGCGTTCACTGCATCGCCCCAGCTATCACCGCTTCTGCGCATATACCAGATATCGGCTCCGCCACTGCCACCTTCCATTTTGGTGACGAAAAAAAGTTGATTGCCATCGGCAGAAATTGCGGGCTGTTCCATATCCGATTTCTGTGCAGAAGAAAGCGAAACAGCTTTCACATTGCTCCAAAGATTTGCGGCATCATCATAATCTGCCTGATAAATTTTGCAGAAATTATCTTTCGTTTTTCCATCGTTGCAACGGGTAAAATATCCTGTCTTTGTTTTTTCGCAGTACGAAAGAAATTCATCGTTGGCAATAGAACTCAGCGATTCAATCTTCTTCGCCTTGCTCCATGTTTTATCTTCTTTGAAATAAGCAGTTTGATAAAAATCAGCGAAGCCCTGCCCGTCATACGAGTAAACCTTTTCGTCTTTATCATCCATTCTCGATGATGTAAAAACCAATAAATATTTTACTAGGGCAACAGCGTAGTCGTTGTAAGTAGTGTTTAATTCTTTCTCGTTTTTGAAAGTATAAAGCCACTCATCGGGTGCTGCGCTCGTAGCAAATTTGCAATTGTTGAGTAAGCGTGTTGCATCTTTATCATTCGGTTGAGAAGCCAAAAAACTTTCAAACTTTTTTTGCGCTTCATCATACTTCGCCTGCTTCATCAAAATATTTCCCTGATGAAAAAGATAATTTGGATTCGGATAACCTTCGCCTTTCGCGCGGTCGTAACCTTTTATTGCATCATCCCATTTGCCCGTGTAGCGATAGCACTCAGCTACATTGAAATTGATTTGCGCCAAATCAATTTTCTTCTCGGGTTTCTTTAAAACTTTTTGATACAAGTCCAATGCAGCCGTGTATTGCTTATTGTTGAATGCATCAGTAGCCAATTCAAGATTGGTTTGTGCAAACGATGTAATTGCAATTCCTAGTCCGATAAAAATTAAACAGAGTACTCGCAACGAAATAAACTTTGATGCAGTAGTAATTATTGTTTTGTTCTTTATTCTTTTCATGTATTTGTCTTTAAAGCCCTCTCCTTCGGAGAGGGTTGGGAGAGGTTGTAGTTTTTTATTCAATCAACAATACGTTTCCTTTTACTGTGGTGGTGCGGTCGGTAATGTTTTGCAGCTGCACCACATAGTAGTAAGTGCCTGGTGAAACCTTATCGCCTTTGTATGTGCCGTTCCATCCATCAATGCCGCGATACAGTTCTTGTCCCCAACGATTCAGAATTACCAAATCATATCCTTTAAGGAAGAAATCATTCTTGCCATCACCGTTCGGAGTAAATACGTTAGGGAAATCAACTACGCGAACAATTCCATAACTCTCTAAACTCGCACAACCGTTATCGGTGGCAATTACCCAAACAGAATCTTTGTCGATGAAGCTGCTCGATGCAAAAGTGTTCTTGCTTTCGCTTTGAACAGATGGTGGAGTATTCCAGAAGAACTCATAATTATCAAATGAATCAGGCAGTGCAGTAAACGTGAGCACTTCGTTTTGGAAAACAGTGTTGTCTTCTTTGTCGCTAGATAATGTAACTACCGGCAATGGAATCACCGTAACAGGAACTGCAAATCGTCCAGACAAAGTATGACAAACTCCCGAAACTGTTACATCAACATAAAAAATAGTCGACTGTGTAAGCACTGAAGTTGTGAATGGATTATCTGTACTTATTTGATTTCCGAGAATCGGACTATCCCACCAAGTTATACTTGCTCCTGTTGGAGAAACATTAGCAGTAAGTGTGGTTGTGTTTCCATAACAAACAGAATCGCGCGATGTACTTATTCCTAAAACTTCAGGTGCATGAATCACGGTAATAGTTGTTGGAATTCTTCCACCGCTATTGGTACAACCAAAATCATTGACTACTTCGAGATAATAAACAGTTGTGTTAGCTGGTGAAACAGTAAGCGGACTTATGCCTACAAAATTTCCTCCCGTTGCAGCATCGTAAAAGTTGTAAGTGATAATACCGCCAACTGAATTTGTAGCAGTGAGTGTGGCAGTAGTTCCTTCGCAAATCGTATTGCTTATTGCATCAACCGTAACTGTTGCAGGAGTGGGCGATGTATGCACATTTACATTGAGCAATTCAGCAGAAGAATTTCCACAGGTGTTTGATGCAATAACAGAAACAGTGTGAACTCCCGCGGTAGTCCAGTTAACGGTAACTGCATTTGTCCCTTGTCCGCTTGCAATAGCTCCTCCTCCATTTACAGTCCAGGTATAACTCATTGCATTTGGAATATTGCTGATGCTGTAGGGAAATACTCCGGGGCAAACACTCGTATCGCCAACAATGATTGAACTCATTACAGGTGCAGGTGCATTCACTGTTACATTGATAGAAGAAGCTGTACTTCCACCACAATTATTCGAAGCAACAACCGAAACCGTATAACTACCCGCAGTTGACCAAGTCACAACAATTACATTCGTTCCTTGACCGGTAGTAATTGTTCCACCGCTGCTGATGGTCCATGTATATGATGTTGCATTGGCAATTGGAGAAACCGAATACGTTGCTGTATCGTTTCCGCATGTAGTAAGCGAACCAATAATTGTAGAAGGAGTAATAGGAACAGTATTAACCAAAACAGTAATGGTGTCAGTCGCACTTCCGCAAGCGTTAGTTCCTGTAACTATGTAAGCACCGCTGTTAGCTGCCTGCACATTCGTAAGTGAAACATTTTGTTGTGCCGAATTAAATCCCGGTCCATTCCAACTCCACGATGTAACGCCTGTGCCACTTGCATTGAGTTGAATATTTGCACCTGCACAAACTGTATCACCTGCACCGCCAGCCACTGCGGTAAAGTTCTGAATCACGGTATCTACTTGCACAGAAACCGTAGCACTTACATTGCCACAGGCATTCGATGCACTCACGGTGTAGGTTCCGCTGTTGTAAGTATATGCAGGGTCAATAGAAGTATTTTGAAAAGACGATGAAAAATTATTTGGTCCGCTCCAGGTGTATGAGTTTACGTTTGTTCCTGTGGCAGAAAGATTTACTGTTTGTCCGCTGCAAACAACTCCGCTTGACGATGCAGTAGCGGTTAAGTTTTGAATAGCATCGTTCACCAAGACATTAATCGTTGACGAAGAAGTGTTACAAGCATTGGTTGCGGTAATCGTATAAGTGCCACTCGCATTTGCCTGTGCATTTGGCACCGAAGCATTTTGCGTGGCCGCACTAAAACTGTTTGGCCCTGTCCAAGTCCATGAAGTTGTCAGAGTAGTTCCACTGGCACTTGCAGTTAAATTGATAGTAGCGTTTGCACAAACTGTATCGTTTGGTGAAGCTGATGAAGAAAGATTTTGAATCAGTGTATCTACTTCTACCGAAACAGTTGCCGTTACATTTGCGCAGGTATTGTAACCGGTTACCGTGTAAATTCCTGTAGCCGCTACTGTTGCATTATTGATTGCAGGATTTTGTTGAGTTGAAGTAAATCCATTTGGTCCGCTCCATGTATATGAACTGATGTTCAAACCGCTTGCCGATAAATTTACAGTCGCACCGTTACAAACAAGTCCGTTGGATGAGGCAGTTGCTGTAACACTTGATGCAGTACCACTCACTACCACATCTAAACTTGCTTGTGAAGTTCCGCAGGCATTGCTTGCAGTTACTGTATAGGTTCCGCTGTTAGCAGCAGTTGAATTTGAAATGCTCGGGTTTTGTGCCGATGAAGTAAAGCTGTTTGGTCCCGTCCAGCTCCAGGTGTTTACATTACTTCCGCTTGCCGATAAATTGATATTGCTGCCTGTGCAAACACTATCGTTTGGTGCTGCATTAACTGTTATGTTTTGAATCGGATTATCTACATCTATATTTACAAAAGCAGAAGCCGTTCCGCAAATATTGGTGAAAACTACTGTATACGTTCCGCTATCAGCAACGGTTATATTATTGACAGAAGGATTTTGCAAAGCAGAAGAAAAACCATTCGGTCCGCTCCATTGATACGAAGTTGCACCTGTGGCGCTGCTCGTTAAACTTAAATTCGAATTGCTGCAAATGTTGGTGAGGTTAGCATTAGCTGTCGGATTGATTGGTCCCGATGAAATAGTAACTGATACAGGACTCGATGCACTTCCGCAAAGATTAGTTGCAGTGAGTGTGTACGTTCCTGCATTTGCCGCCTGAAAGTTGGTGATGGAATTATTCAACTGCGAAGAAGTAAAACTTGGTCCTGTCCACGAATAAGAAGTCGCACCTGTGGCGCTTCCACCTAAACTTAACGCAGCACCCGGACAAACCGCTGTTGGATTTGCAGTAGCTGTAACACTCAAGGGAATGTCATTCACCGTAACGTTCACCGTTGCTGTTGTATTTCCGCAAGTGTTGGTAGCAGTAACGGTGTAAGTTCCTGTTGCGTTTGATTGCGCGTTGAGTACCGAAGCATTTTGCGTTGCTGCGCTAAAACTGTTTGGTCCGCTCCAGCTCCATGATGTTGCATTGGTTCCACTGCCTATTAAGTTCACTGTGTTATTTGCACAGGCAGGATTTGGATTTGCACTCGCCCCTACTGCTGTTGGTGGCGCATTCACTGCAACACTAACTGTAGCCGTTCCACTACCACATGCACCACTTGCGCTAAGCGTGTAAGTTCCCGCTGCTACTGTTTGTATATTTCCGAGAGTAGGACTTTGTGTAGAAGAAGAATAACCTCCGGGTCCGCTCCATGTCCACGTAGTAACATTTGTTCCTCCTCCTGTAAGCACCACATTATTTCCTGCACATGCAGGATTTGGTGAAGCACTTGCTGTAACACCCGAAACAGAACCTAAGACCGTTACTTGTTTCGTATTTGAAGTAGAGCCACAAGTATTTGTTGCAGTAATCGAAACCGTATAAGGTCCGCCAACTGTTGTCCAGTTTACACTGATAGAAGTAGTGCCTTGTCCCGATTGAATTGTTCCGCCCCCACTTACGCTCCATGCGTATGAGGTAGCACCACCCACTGCCGAAATAGAATACGTTTGAGCACCAACACATACTGATGTAAGCCCCGAAATACTTCCTACTGCACTTGGTGGATTAGTCACTGCTACGGTTACACTACTACGTGCACTTACACAGCCAGGTGTTGTTGTGCTGTTTGCCTGAACATAATAAGTAGTAGTTGTAGTTGGCGAAACGGTAAGTGGTGCGGCACCTAGTAAAGTTCCATTGGTTAGCGCATTGTAAACCGAGTAAGTAACGTTTGCACCTGAACCGCTTCCCGAAATAACAGTTGAAGAACCATTGCAAATAGAGCTAGGCAAAGCCGAAGCTGTGGGAGTAGGTGGTGCATTGCACACCACGCTAATACAATTAATCACTGTACCGGCTGTTATACTAGCTGTAGTAATACCTCCGCTATTTCTTACACTGGTAGTTACAATGGTAGGCACTAGTGTATTTACCGTAGGGCTATAAGCTTGCGTTACAATAGGTGGTGTGGTTGGCGCACAACCTGAACCACCTTGATTTCCGTTTACATCAGTTTTGGTAACACCAAAATCATAATACCCAATTCCTCCAGTGGTATCGGCACTTAAACTGTTAATCAAAAATCCGGAATCAACCGTTTGAATTCCTGTTGGCAGAATAGAAATAAAACTGTTGTAAGATTTTGCAAACATCACCGCACCGGTTGATCGATTCGACTTTAACAATATGGAGGTGAAATTAAACAGCGATGCTCCCGAAGCAAAAACTGCAAAATTGTTGTCGAAAGTTTTAGTCAAATTGCCCGCACTAACGGGCAAACCTGCCGCATAGTATCGAGTGTTAGTGCCTGTTACCGAAGGGCCTGCATTAGCAGCACTCCAGTTATAAATGTAGCCGCCCAAATTATCTAAGCCCGACATCACAATATTATTTCCCGCATCCTGAATCACCGATTGCACATCTTCATCATTGCTGTTTCCAAATCTACGTGCCCACTGAAAATTTCCGTTTAAATCAGTTTTTAAAACCGTTGCATCATTTTGTCCGTCACCGGCTACCATCGTTGCCTGACCTACAAAAACATAACCATCGGTAGTTTCTGCCAATCCATTTAAATAATCGTCATCGTCAAAACCTGTTGTCGAAAAAAATGTTTTCATCCACAACAAATTACCACCGGCATCAACTTTAAAACAAAACATCTTTGATGAATCCTGTCGCGCAATTGTTCCCGCACCATCCGGGTCAACACCCGATGCACTGCCGGCAATTACAAAACCGCCATCACTAGCTTGTAATACCCGCGCACCACTTGCACTGGCTCCTGACACAGGCAAATAGCGATACTGCCAAGTAACAGCCCCTGCTGTAGTTAATCGCATCACCAAACATTGACCGCCCGCATCACCTGTAACTATATAACCTCCGCCTGTTGCATTTTTTACATCGTTCAAACTCACATCGCTGGTAAACGAACCGTTGCGGTAAAGTGTGCTTCGAATATGATTACCATTCGTATCCACTTCGGTTAAGCCACCTTGAACGCCAAGCGGCAAACCCGAAAAATTTCGTGTTACCAAAGCCGAAAAAACATAATTGCGCGAAGGTGCCTGCACCATTCCGCTGGGTATGTCGAACTCGCCTAGATTATATTGAATGCGGAAAGTGGTTTGCTGCGCACTGCTATACAAGGCAACAGCCAAAAGAAACAGAACGTAAATTCTTTTCATAGTGAGTTTTTAAAAGAGAAAACTGTGTGTCAGTTAAAGGAAGCGGCAAAATATGGTTTTATACCGATTCGGAGAATTTTTGGGAAAGAGAAAATCTTAGTAACTGAAAATGCAAAATAGAGAATGAAAAATTGCTTAGTTAATCTTCACCACATTTTTGTTCTTCAGTCCACTTATTCTGTCTGAATCATAATTTAACTCCCCAAGTATAGCGGCCGTATCATCACCTAAATCGGGCGCGCTTTCATTATTGTAAAAATCATTTTGCAAAAACTTGAGCGGCTGATTAATCGTTTTGTATTTACCGGCTGCGGGGTGCTCATTTTCACTAAACATCTGGCGCTCATTCAAAAAAACATCCTGCTCTATTTCACTCAAATCGTTAATCGTAGTAAAACAAAAATCTTCGTGCTTAAATTCCTCGAGCCACTGGCTTCTCGTCTTCGTCAAAAATAATTCTGCTACTTCTTTTTTGAGTTTCTCCAATGCCTCACCTTGCGATAAGAACATATCGTTCCATACAGCCTTTCCAACTTTAGCGCAAAACTTTCCCCAGAACTTTGGCTCCAAACTTCCAAGTGCTACAAACTTCTCATCACTGCATTTATACACATTGTAATTCGGCATCGCCCCGCTCAATTCAAATGTGCCCCGCGTCAAATTATTCTTTGTGCCTTGATGATACGCAAACTGCAAAGCGGTAAAAGGCACAGCCGCATCGGTCATGCTCACATCTATCCACTCGCCCTTGCCTGTTCGCTCGCGTTGGTAAAGCGCAGCCGTCACCGCGTTCATAGCCATATAACCACCACCTGCAATATCCGCCAGTTGAAAACCCGGTATCGTAATTTCATTTGCGTTACCCGTTATGCCTAGTGCACCCGCAATAGCTATGTAATTCAAATCGTGCCCCGCATCCATCGCCTTGCTCGAATGTTGTCCATAACCCGTCACCGAAACATAAATCAGTTTCGAATTCAGCTTCGCCAGTTCTTCATAACCAAATCCCAAATCCTTCATCACACCGGGGCGGTATTGTTCAATCACCACATCGGCTGTCTTTATTAAATCATAAATAATTTGCTTGCCTTCGGCAGAAAGATAATTGAGCGCCAGGCTTCTTTTGTTTCTATTCAACGCAAGATAAAGCATACTAATGCCATTGATGCGGGGCTCAAAACTGCGGATGTAATCAGGGTTATCGGGGTCTTCTACTTTAATCACATCGGCACCCATATCTGCCAAAAACATAGTAGCAATAGGCCCCGGAAGCAAACGTGTGAAATCAATAATCTTTACTCCCGCCAGCGGACCAGTTTTTGTTGCCCTGTTTACCACTTGTGTTTGGCTGTTTTTAAAGCCCTTCCCTTCGGGGAGGGTTTGGGTGGGGCTGCACTTTCTAAAACACTTTGCAAACTGCATCATGGCAGCGAGGTTGCTAACCTTTATTTTCCCCATCATCAAAGCCATTTGCGGATTTGTTTTTCCGGTTTCTAAATCCACATAAACACTGGCGCGGGTTTTAATCGTGCAATCGGCTTTGCCGTTTAGCCCTTTCTGCAAATCGCATTTCGCATTCTGAATGGTAACCGTGTATTGAAGAGTTTCTTCTCCGCTAATTTCAAAATGAAAAACAGCAGAATAGTTCTGCGCTTTCTCTGCACGAAAGCGCGATGGAATAGATTCGAGAATTTGTAGGGCTGTAATGTTCATAGCGCGTAATTAGGAAAAAGGAAAGTATCTCAAAAGTGAATCAAAAATTTACACGAATACACGAAGGCTCAAAGATTGGTTTGACTTGGTCTTTCCTTTGTGACTTTGGGCCTTTGAGTAAGAGTAACAAACGAACACAGAAAGTGAAAAAGAAATAAAATCGTTGCTGAACTCGGTTTCCTTTAAACAATTTGTTCCATTTGCCGCATGAAGAAAAATATTTTCATTCCTCTTTTCGCAATCATACTTCAGGCCACTGCCCAGCAGGATGTGACGCAGGCGTTCATTCAAACTAAAACGGTAAGCATTGACGGCATCAACCGCGAATGGCAAAAACCCTTCAACCTTTACGATGGTTCTACGGGTTTGCTATTTACCATTGCTAACGACAGCACCAAACTTTATTTCTGTTTCACTGCTAATGACGAAACCAAAGCTCGCAAGATGATGCGTGCTGGTTGGAGCATTTCACTTTCTTCAAAAGAGAAAAACAAAAAAGTTAATGCCTCTGTTGTTTTTCCAAAGCGACAAATGATGGAAGGCGAAAACAAAACAAATAGGGAAGGTAACTGGCGAAAACATGGTGCATTCATAGATATTGTAAACAACTACAAACTGCAACTCACTACCATCACTGCTTCCGGTTTCAAAACAAAAAACGGAACAATGCCCTGGACAAACGAAAACGGAATTAATATTGCCGTAGGAGTTGACAGCACAGACGGAATCGTTTACGAAGTTTCTATTCCGTTGAAGGAACTTTACGATGCTAATGTTCTTCAATACAATGAACAACTCAGTTTGAATGTAGAAGTTAATCCATTGGAGGCGCCTCCCGGTAGCAGTGATTCCCGTGGTGCAGGTAGCACTGGTTGGGGAAGTGGAAGTGCCGGAGGAAGAATGGCAGGAGAGGAGAACCGTGCAGGAGGAATGAATCCAAACAATCCGATGAACAACAATTCAATGAATAATCCTTTGGGCAACAATCAACCCATGGAGGGTTTTAGTGATGATAATCAAAGCCAACAATCTACTCCATCCAACAAAAGTGTTTTATTTGAAAAGGGTTCGTTGAAGCAAAAATTTAAGCTGGCGAAGAACTAGAGTTCATCTCATGCTTTTTATTCTTTTGCATTTCGTTACGCACCATGAACAGTAATTTGAGAACGGAATTAGTCAGTTATAGTTGAAAACGGTGAACGCACTTTTAACTCTCTTTGTTTTACTGATTGCCACCGGGCTAAAAGCACAGGACAGCACACGTGCCTTTACCTTTTATGGTTATTCCGATATTTATTACGGATACGATTTTAGCAACCCTGAATCGCGAACTCGCCCTTCTTTTCTTTACAATTACTCGCATCATAACCAGGTAAACGCAAATCTTGTATTCCTGAAATTTGCTTACGCAAAAAATCGTTTGCGTTTTAATATGGCACCTATGCTTGGCACTTATTCGCAAGCCAATCTTTCAGGAGAGCCATTTTATCTGCGACAAATTTTTGAAGCCAATATTGGTGGCAAACTTCTCAAGACAAAAGAGTTGTGGCTAGATGCGGGAATTTTCCCTTCGCACATTGGTTTTGAATCAGCCATCAGTAAAGATTGCGCCACACTCTCGCGAAGTATTCTTGCAGAGAACACACCCTATTTTGAAACCGGAGTAAAACTTACCTATCAGCACGGATCGAAGTGGACATTTGTTGTATTGGTTTTAAACGGCTGGCAA
Source organism: Bacteroidota bacterium (assembly GCA_947479455.1). Lineage (GTDB taxonomy): Bacteria > Bacteroidota > Bacteroidia > Chitinophagales > LD1 > Bog-950. The sequence continues at coordinate 139,819 of CANJZE010000001.1, read as the reverse complement.
AAAATTAATTGGACAAAAGGCAAATCGCTTCCTTCGTTCGGTACTCAAATTATTTTTCAGCCCAACGCAAAGTTATTGCTCAACTACAGCACTTTTATTGGAACTGATTACCTAGACAACATTCGCAAGATGCGCTACTTTCATAATCTCTATGCAATCTATTCCCCGCTAGCTCAACTCACATTTACTTTCGGATTTGATTTAGGCACCGAACAAAAGGTAAAAAATCGTTTGCAGTACAACCTCTGGTTTGGCCCAGTATTTATTATGCGATATAACCCAATAAGCAAATTTGCCATGGCGGTGCGCTACGAATTTTACAGCGATAAAAACGGAGTGATGATATACAGTGGCACACCTAACGGTTTTCAAACGCATGGTGTTTCGTTAAATCTCGATTATGTGATTTCGTCTAAAGTGGTTTGGCGTGCAGAAACCCGGTTGTTTCGCAGTAAAGACGAAATTTTTACATGGAATCAAAAATCAAGTAAAAACAATTTTGCTCTGCTCACTTCGCTTGCAATTATGTTGAGTAAATAATTTTGACAGCTTGGGTTAACAAAAAAAGCATCCCGAATTTCGAGATGCTTTTTTATGAGGACGAAACAACTTAGGCCAATCGTTGGAAAAAAGTAATGAACTTCATTACCTCACCCAAATTGGTAACTTTTATTTTACCCATCATAAACATCATTTGCGGATTGCCGCGTCCTAATTCCAAATCTTCGTAGTCGGTTGCTTTAGCGGTGATAACGCAACTTGCATCGCCAACCAATCCGTCACTTACAGTAACCGCTTTGTCTTTGATAACCGCGGTAAACTCACCGCCTGTTGGCCCATCTAGTTTAAAGTGAAAAGTTGAGTTTGTGCTGTCGTCTACCTTATCAAGTTTTAATCGCTGCGGGAGAGAGTAGACAATCTCCTTTGCTGTTTGTGGAACTGATTCCATTTTTCCATTTGTGTTTAGTGAAGAAATATTTTTAGATATCGGATGTCCGTTGTCGGATGTCCGAGGTTTTGTTTCTGCCTTTACTTCGGACACAGGACTTCCGACCTCGGACTTCTCCTGCGCCTTCATATTCTTATACGCGCTTTCATAATTTACTCCATCAATCACCATTTTCGAAATTATCTCTTTCATAATTTCAGTAGTGCCACCTACAATTGTTCCCACTCGTGCATCACGGTAACCGCGCTCAATTGGATACTCGCTCATGTAACCATAGCCGCCAAACATTTGCAAACATTCATCGGCAACGCGCTTGCCTAATTCAGTTGCTTTCATCTTCGCCATGCTACATTCTTTCACTGCAAAAATTCCTTTCGAAAATAAATCGCAACAATAGTAAACAAAGCGCTTGGTGATTTCCACCTCGGTAATCATGTCGGCCATTTTATGGCGCAGCACCTGATATTTTTCAATCGGCTTGCCGAACACACTGCGCTCGTGCATATACTTAAGCGTGTAATCAATACCGCGTTCGCAACCCGCCACTCCCATAATGGCAGCTACCAATCTTTCCAACTGAAAACTTTCCATAATGTAGAAAAATCCTTGTCCTTCTTTTCCTACCAAATTCGAAACAGGAACTTTTACATTATCGAAAAACAATTCACCTGTGTCGCTACTTTTCCAACCCATCTTCTTCAACTTGTTCGTAGTAAAACCCGGGGTGCCTTGGTCAACCACTATTAAACTTACCCCTGCCAAACCCGCAGCCGGGTCTGTTTTACAGGCAACGGTTACAAAATTTCCATAAACACCGTTGGTGATAAAAGTTTTATTGCCGTTAATAATGTAGTAATCGCCTTCGCGTTTTGCGGTGCAGCGCAAAGCTGCTACATCGCTTCCTGCTCCGGGTTCACTAATTGCAATGCTGCCCACCCATTTTCCTTCAATAGAAGGGCGCAAATATTTTTCTTTCAACTCGGGACTTCCTGCTAAAAGAATGTGATTGGTAGCCATAAATTGATGAACACTCACTGCTCCTGCATAACCTGCACAGGTATTATTCGCCAGTTCCTCAAGATAAACTACCGTGTGCCAAAAGTCATTATTGGTTCCGCCATATTCTTCGGGAAAGTTAATGCCAAGCAAACCAAGTTCGCCCATGCGCAAAAATATTTCGCGAGGAATTTTTTCTTCTTCCTCCCATTTATTAATGAAGGGAGCAACTTCTTTCTGCACAAAATCCCTCACCGTTTGGCGAAACATTTCGTGGTCTTGGTTAAAGTACTGTCCCATGAGATTTAAAAATTAAGATTGAAAATTGAAAAATTAGCTACTGATTTTTGTTGTTCATTTCTGAATCCTGCCGATGCCTAATGCTACTGTTCTATAGTAGCGTTTATCCCCCTCTCGGTTATCGCGTCTTTCATCTGCTTAAGCGTTTCAAAAGGACCATGTTGCACGGCATATTTGCCCTTGTTGTGAATGAGTAGAGAACACTGTTCTGCCTGCACAGGATTATGTTTGCACACATCCACCAGCGTTTCAATCACCCATTCAAAAGTGTTGTGGTTGTCGTTATGTAAAATGAGTTTGTGTTGCAGTTCAACCTCATCTTCTAAATCAATCTGTTGGTCGTGGTCTGTTTGAAAAGAAAAATCCATAAATGTATTTTTTGAAAGAGGCAACGAATTTACGAGCGAAGGTTAATTGTTCAAATTATTCAAGAATAATTTTTGCTGCTTTCAGCAATTGATTTCTATTCCCAGGAAAAAGTTTTTTCTACGGGTATAAATGCGCATTTTCGTTGTATGAAGATTGAACAAATCTATACCGGATGTTTGGCAGAGGCGGCATATTACGTTGAGAGTAATGGGGAGTGTGCCATTATTGACCCTCTTCGCGAAACATTACCCTACATCAGCCGTGCGGAAAAGAACAACGCAAAAATTAAATACGTTTTCGAGACTCACTTTCATGCTGATTTTGTTTCGGGACATTTAGAACTTTCGCAAAAAACAGGAGCAAAAATTGTTTATGGACCAAATGCTGATTGTCATTTCGATTGCATTAGCGCAAAAGACGGAGACGAATTTTCAATTGGAAAAATTAAACTCCGTGTGCTACACACGCCCGGTCACACGCCCGAATCAGCTACTTATTTATTGATTGACGAAAACGGAAAAGAGCATTGCATTTTTACAGGCGATACATTGTTTATTGGCGATGTTGGTCGTCCTGATTTGGCAATTGCCGGAAATGTTACTAAGGAAGATTTAGCGGGAATGCTTTTCGATTCGCTGCGAAATAAAATTATGCCTCTGCCCGATGAGGTGATTGTTTATCCTGCTCATGGTGCGGGTTCTGCTTGTGGAAAAAACATGAGCAAAGAAACTTTCGATACGCTGGGTCATCAAAAACAAGTAAACTATGCTTTACAAAATATTTCGAAAGAAGAATTTGTAAAACAACTCACCGAAGGAATTGCATCTGCTCCGCAATATTTTTCGAAAAATGCCATGATGAATAAACAAGGCGCAGGTAAATTAGATGAAGTCTATTCGCACGGCTTAAAAAAGCTTTCGCCTGCTGAATTTGAAACTGCAGCAGAAGAAACTTCTGCTCTCATTCTTGACACGCGCGAGGCGCAGGTTTTCTGTAAAGGATTTGTTCCCGGTTCGGTAAATATTGGATTGAGCGGACAGTTTGCGGTTTGGGTAGGAACGCTCATTACTGATTTGAACCAACCTATATTGTTGGTGTGCGATGAAGGAAAAGAAGAAGAGTGTGTAATGCGATTGGCACGTGTGGGGTACGATAATACGCTCGGCTATTTAAATGGTGGAATGGAAGAATGGAAAAAGTCGGGTAGAAACGCGGAAACTATTCTATCTATTTCTGCCAATGAATTTTCTTCGCAATACAACAACGAAACGAATGTGCTGGATGTGAGACGTGTTAATGAATTCGAAGACGAACATGTTACAGAAGCTGAAAGCAGACCACTAGATTTTATCAACGATTGGACAAGCGAAATTGATAAAAACAAAACGTATTTTATTCATTGCGCTGGTGGCTATCGTTCTATGGTCGCAGTTTCTATCTTAAAAGCAAGAGGTTTCAATAATTTAATCGAAGTTGCGGGTGGCTACGCAGCCTTAGCAAAAACAAACATTTCTAAAACAAATTTGATAACTGAATTAAAATAACACCATGAAAAATATTTTGTCTGCCGTTCTATTTTTGCTTTTTGCTTTTACTTCTTGTAATAGCCAGAGTTCTTTTAAAAATATTGGAGTGGCTGATTTTGGTGTAGGAATTACACAAACCGGTTCTCAGTTGGTAGATGTACGAACGCCCGAAGAGTATAATGAGAAACATATTTTAGAAGCGCACAACTTCAATATTAACGATGATAAGTTTGAAACCAATATGAATCTGTTGGATAAAAAGCGACCAGTTTATATTTATTGCTTAGCTGGAAGCAGAAGTAAAAAAGCGGCTGAATGGGCATCAGCAAATGGTTTTACACAGGTATATAATTTGGAGGAAGGAATTAATTCGTGGCTTAAAGAAGGAAAGACCGTTGTAAATGCCAATGGGGAAAAAATAAATGGAAACACAGGAATGAGTTTTGATGATTACCTGCGACATATAAAGGTTAGCGATAAATTGGTGCTGGTTGATTTTAATGCCGTGTGGTGCGGACCTTGCAAGATTTTAAAACCAATAGTTTTAAAATTGGTAAAGAAATATTCAACACAGGTTTCTTTGTTAGATATTGATGTTGATCAAAATAATATTGTAGCCAATACCATGAACGCAAACGCAATTCCACTTCTAATTCTCTATAAACAAGGCAAAGAAGTTTGGCGTAACGTAGGCGTGGTAGCCGAAGATGACCTGGAAGCCAAGCTGAAAGAGTTTAGCAAATAATTATTCCAATTTCTTTGGGAAGCTTTCATCCTTCAACACATTTTTAGCCTGTGTTAAGTGGCGTTGCTCATGACCAACCAGAACGGTAAGCACATCTGTAAAACTGTAAGTAATAATTTTCAAGGCAGGAGAGGAGATAATGGTTTTGTCCAAGTCTGCATTCTCCAACTGCTGAATGGCAACAGAAAATTCCTTTTGGTGTTTTTCAAAATCCGAAACTATTGTCCCTGCAATTTCGCTTTGTGATGGAACGAATGCCGCAGGACTTTGCATTGGCTTTGCAACAACTGCACCCGTTTCCTTAATCAAATAATCGCCAAAGAACTTTGAAATGAATTTGATGTTTTGATAAAACGAATTTTTGTGATTGCCCGATGACACCTTTTCAAACTGCTGGTAATAGGTAGAGTTGGAAACAATTAAATGGTCGAGGCATTGAGCAATACTCCATTTTTCAGCAGAAGGTTTCCAGTTTAGTTGTGTAGAAGTGAGATTGCCGAAAAGAGATTTTGCTTCGGCAGTTACTTTATCAAATTCTGCAACTGTATTTTCAATTACACCACTCATTTCTAATTCGTGTTTACTTGTATTTCGGCTGTTGACCGCAACTGTATACTGCTGCTGCCGCTGACTATTTATCCTTCCAGTTCCACCACTTCAGTTTTTCTTCATCGTGCTTTTCGTTCGAAGCAAAATACACAGCACAACGAAAGGTATAAAGCAAACATCTATCTTGTGTGGCGCCTGCCTGGCGATTCGATTTTGTGTAAAGGCGCTCTGCATCTTTATTTTTCAAATCACCCACTTTAGTAATTCCCATTTGAATTAAATCATCGGCTACCGAACGACCCACTCCCGGAATTTCCATTAAGTCCTTTACGGCTTGTTTGTAAGCATCTGCTGTCATAATTCGGGCGAAGATAATTTATTGCTCTTAGCGCGCTTAAATTTTTCTTTTGGTCTTACCTTCGGTGCAGACCGCAGTTAACGGTCGAGCCAATTTACAAACTCATTTGCTTTTTCGCGACTTACATCAACTCGCAGATTTTTATCGCACTTTAAATGCACTTCTATTTTTCCTGTATCATGCTTTTTGTAAGTATCTACTTGCTCAATATGAATTATCATTTGTCGGTTAGCACGAAAGAAGTTAGAAGGGTTCATCACTTCTTCAATTTCATCAATCGTGTTGTAGTCAGTCACTAACTTTTCATTGTCGTTGTTGCCAAGGTAAATGATTGTGTCTTTAATAAAATAAGCGGTTTTGCTTTCAGGCACAGGGACAATACCACCTTTATAATGTGCCAGAAAACGCTCCTTAAATTTAGGAGTGCTTTTGTTTTGAAGATTTTCTAAAAGTGATTTAAACTGGTCGCTGACCGCATCATTCTTTACACCAAAATATTTTTTGAATTTCTCAATAGCCAGTTGCAGTTGTTCCCTGTCAATAGGTTTCAGCAAATAATCAACGCTGTTTACTTTGAAAGCACGAATAGCATATTCATTATAAGCTGTGGTGAAAATCACCGGGCTTTCAATTTCTGTTTTATTAAAAATGTCGAAGCTCACTCCGTCTGAAAGCTGAATATCCATGAAAAACAAATCGGGTTGTTCGTTTTCCTTCAGCCAGTTTACCGATGAAGAAACCGAATCAAGAACTGTTAGAACTTCAATTGTAGCATCCATCTGCTTCAGCATTCGCTGAAGATTTTTTGCAATCAACGGTTCATCTTCTATGATTACAACTTTCATGTTAGCGGAATTTTTACGGTGAAAGAATTACTTGTTTCAGTAACCAATACGTCTTTGTCTGAAATAAAGCGATAAAGGTTTTTCAAATTCTCTAATCCATGTTTGTTTGAAATTTCAATGGCGTTCTTCTTCTGTAAATTATTTTCTACTGAAAGATAATCACCAACTGTTTTAATGCAGATGACCAATGGTGAATCTTTGGAGGTGGTGTTGTGCTTTGCCGCGTTCTCAATTAAAATTTGAAGAGTTACCGGCACAATCATTTTCTCTTTTGTTTCATCGCTTATTTCGAAAATTACTTTCAATCCACCATCAAATCTGGTCTTCAGCAATTTGATGTAGTGGTTAACAAAATTTATTTCGGTTTGCAAACTCACTGTGCTCTTCTCTTTGTTTTCTAAAACATAGCGATACACTTTCGATAGTTGCTGTAAAAAATCAGAAGCCAATTGCGGGTTTTCAAAAATTAAAGAGTTGAGCGATGAAAGTGCATTGAAAAGAAAATGCGGATTCAATTGATTCTTCAGGTTGTCGTACTGCACTAGAGCTTTTTCTTTTTCCAATTCTGCGGCTGTAATTTTTTCTTGTTTCCACCTAACAAAAAAGTGATAACCGAAAATGGAAAGGATAACACTGAGCACCATGAAAATGTTCAGGGCATAAGTAGCTACTAGAATATCGGGAGATGGATGAAAAGGAAATTGGTCATAAAACAAAACGTAAGGCACCGTGCGAATTAAGAGTAGCACGGTTAGAGTTACTGCAAACTGAATGGCTAACCTTTTTAAAACGTTTCGTTCAAAGGGATAGATTTTATCGAGGTAAATGTCAATGGCGCGAACGATGTAACCAAAAAAACCAATAGCAAATAGTGCCACCACGCTGGTCAGTAAATGAAACTCCAGACTTTGGTCAAGAAAGAAAAATGTTTTTACCACCGTAAATACCACATAGATAATACCGATAATGCCGATAGCAATTTTTGTTTCTTCTTTAACCTTCATGCTTTACAATTTCACCGTCTTTCATTTCAATAATTCTATCGCTCTTTTGAGCAAACTCGGTATCGTGGGTTACCGAAATAATTGTTTGTCCTTTGCTCTTGCATAAATCTTTCAGAATATCAAAAACAATATCGGTGTTAGTGGAATCTAGGTTACCTGTGGGTTCATCGCCCATCATAATGGTAGGGTCGTTAATTAGTGCACGTGCAATAGCCACGCGCTGTTGTTGACCGCCCGAAAGTTTAGAAGAAAGTTTCAATGCAAACTTATCCATGTTGAGCCATTTCAGTTTTTCATAAGCGCGGTCTTCGCATTCACTCTTTGAATACTTGCCCAGTTTTTCAGCGGGCAACATTACGTTTTTAAGTGCCGAAAATTCAGGAAGAAGAAAATGAAATTGAAAAACGAAACCGATGTGTTCGTTGCGAAAGTGTGCAAGTTCATTTTGCGAAAGCCCGGTTACCTTCTTTTCGTTCATAAAAATTTCTCCTTTGTATTCGGTGTCGAGTGTAGAAATCAAATAGAGTAAGGTAGATTTACCGCAACCGCTTTTACCAACGATAGAAACAAACTCTCCTTTCTGCACATCGAACGAAACATTCTTAAGCACCTGAAACTCTTCTGGCTCGTAAAATGATTTAGAAAGATTACGGGCAGATAAAACAGTAGCCCCTCCAAACCTCCCCGAAAGGGAGGCTTTAGTTTTGTCATATTTATTTGAATCGTCCATACAGATATGTATTTGTCTTTAGTTCCCCCTTCGGGGGTTAGGGGGCTTGGTTTTTATCCTCTCAATATTGCCACAGGGTCAATTTTACCTGCTTTTATACTCGGCATTAAACCCGCAATAAAAGTGGTGATAATTCCGAAACCCATACCGAAGGCGTAATGCTTCAAATGAAATACCACAGGAAAATGCGTGATGCTGATAAAATCATTTTTCGGAAACGGCAGACTATAAACACCACTACTCAAAACAAAACCAAGCATTAAACCGCTGAGCGCACCGAAAACGCCAATGGTCACGCTTTCTGTCAAAAATATTTGTCGAATATCTCCGCTCGAAAATCCTTCGGCTTTTAAAATCGCAATGTCTTTTAGTTTATTCTGAATAGTCATGCTCATGATATTATAGATGCCGAAACCCGCAACTACAAGAAGTGTAAACGAAACCACGAACGTCATTACGTTGCGAATGAGAATAGAAACCATGGCACTAGCGTTGGTAGTTTTCCAATCGTCTGCTTTATAACTGTAGCGGGCTGAAAATTCTTTTGCCACATCGGTGGCGTTATCGTAATTTTTCAACTTAATACCAATGTCTGTTACATACTGATTGTCTTTGCCCACGAGCTGCTGCACCTTCGAAAGATTTACATAGCTTTTGATATTGTCAAGCGAACCGATACCGAATTGAAACGTTCCCACAATACGAAAACGCATGGCGGTTCCCTTTGGTGTAGCTAGGGAAATCATATCGCCTACATGCACATTTAATTTGTTAGCTAGACCGTGACCCATCAAAATTCCGTTATCAATAGTCAATAGATTTTCAATTTTACCTGTTTTCATTTTTGGTTGCAAACCGGTGAGTCGTGCTTCTTCCAAAATATTTACACCGCTAAGTGTTCCGTTTATTTGCACTGGTCCACTTACATAGAAAACCTGTGTTGCTAATTGAGGAGAAACTGCAAGTACGCGCTCATCTTTTTTTAAATCTTCAATTATACGACTCGAACTCTTTAGGTTGGGTGTTATATCTTTCGGTTTGGGATGATGAATTACGTTCATCACTTTTCCGGTGTCCGAAATTTCATCGAGAATGGAATGAGAGAAATCTGTTTTAATATCATTGTAAATGCGCACATCAGGTGTAGAAGAAAGAAGTGTATCCTCCAAAAATTCGTTGAAACCCTGCATGAAACTAATCATGAGAATATACATGCCTATGCCGAAGGTTACACCCAACATGGCTATAAGAGTTTGCCTTGGTTTAGCAAGCAAATGCGTTTTGGCTATTTCGAAGTTTACATTCATCATTGGGTGAGAAATAAATTGAGTTGAGCTGTAACTTCAGCCGCTGCTTCATCCTGCAAAAAATGGCCTGCGCTTACTTGAGCTGTTTGTGCATGCTTAAATTTAGTGAGAAACTTTTCCAAAAATTTCAGAGGCATAAATTTATCGAGCTTCCCCCAGATAAATAGCGTGGGCTTACCAGTAAGAACATCAACCTTGCTCCACAATTCTTCGAACCAATCCTGATCGTTTAACAGCGATTTTGCAAAAGCTATTGTTCCCATTCTTTCGCTTGGTTTCGAAAACGGTTTTAAATAGTGCTTATGAATTTCTTTTGTTAATGTTTTTTTGTTTCCCCAACTCTGTGTCACTAAAAACCTTGCAGAGAAATTGAAATATTTATATAACACCGGAAGCAAAGGAGATTTCAAAATCATCTCCGCCTGTTTGTATTCCGATTCGTTGCGTGTTGACCAAAGCCAGGTATTTAAAACTACCAGTTGTTTAATTTTTTGCGGATGATAAATGGCATAGTTTAAACCTATTGGTCCGCCAAAATCGTGCACTACCAGTGTAATATTATCAAGTTGAAGATGATTAATAAAAGACTCTAAATTTTTGGAATGTTGCTTTGTAGAGTAACCATAATTTTCAGGCTTGTCGCTTAAACCAAAACCAATATGGTCAGCAGCAATACAACGATGAGTTTTACTAATAGTTTTTATCTGTTCTCTAAAATCGAAACTCCATGATGGAGTACCGTGCACAAATAAAACAACTTCGCCAGAGCCTTCATCAATGTAATGCATCCGCTTTCCATCAACCGTCAGATAGTTATGGTTAAACGGATACTCGTTTCTATCTAGCCAATCGAATTTACTTATTGTGTTTCCCATTTTAGTATTTGAGTTTAGTTCCCCCACGTATGTTAGGGGACTTGTTTATTTCAGTTTAGGAATCACTACTTCATCTTCTGCCTTAATACCTTCCACTACTTCTACATACTCCAGATTTTCTAAGCCCCTTTTGATTTTTACTTTTTGGTTCATGCCCAATGATTTTATTTCCACTTCATCGTTTGCCTGAATAACATTTTTAGGAATAATGAGCGCGCTATCTTTATGCGCAATAATGATGTTCGCCTCAACCGATGTATGCACAAAATTCATTTCGCAGTTCTCTGAAAACTCTGCTTCTACTTTAAAGCTTTGGTCTTGTTGATTCATGTTCGGATAAATCTTGCTCACTTTTGCGCTGTAGGTTTTGCTTCCGCTCACATCCATTTTTACAATTACTTCCTGACCAATTTTTACTTTGTCAATATCCTGCTGGTCAACGCTTAGTTCTAAAAGCTTTGCGCCTTTCGCGCCAACAACTGCAACGAGTTCTGTTCTGCGTACCGCTTCACCTAAATCTTTATAGGTTTCATAAACCATTCCATCCATTACACTGCGTATAGAATAATTTCCGAAGTCGAGATTAGAAGCTGCTACCACGCTTTGCGCATTCTTCATCTCCACTTGCAATTGGTCTTTCGTTCTTCTGAAATTTTCGTTCAATGATTTTAAATCGTTCGAAGAAATATCATAAGCCAGGGCAATTTGATCGAACTGTCCTTTGGTTACTGCCTGTGCATCGAACATGTTTTTGTAGCGGACAAAATTTGTTGAGTCGTTTTTGAATTTGGCTTCGGCACTTTTTATTTTGTTTTTCAAATCGAGCAGCACCGGAGAATTATCGGAGGCGTTCAACTTTGCTAAATCATAAGCCGATGTGCTGGCACCGAGCTTTGCTCCGCTGGCATCGTTCTGAATTTTGTAAATCTCTTCACCGCGTTTTACATCATCGCCACCTTCTTTGGTTTTTGAAACGATGTAACCATCGCTAAGCGAAAAAACTTTGTACTCATTCTTTGGCACTAAAAAGCCGGAAGCATAAACAGCTTCGGTAATGGCTTTGCGCTCGGGCTTTATGGTTTTTGTTTTGTTGCACGAAGCAAAACCAACTGCGGCAATGACAACGGCTGTTACTGGAATGGCGAAAAAAAATTTCTTGTTCATACGAATTTGTTTGCGGGGCAAATGAAAGAAGAGAAACCATGCCGCGCAATTATTTAGTAGCCACCCGTTCGCCTTGCAAACTGAAACGGTTTAATAATGAACTGAAATGAAAAAAAGATTTGCTGAGCACTTGACAAACCATGTATCCGCTTCTATATTGACTCGGTCCTTCATCAGGCAAGGCTTGATGTTTTGGCACATTCGGCTAAATTCGCGCCCGCTATGAAATTACTTACAGCAACTATTTTATTCTTTGCTTTTGCTTCTTTGCCGGGTTCTGGTTTGGAAGATGACGATAAAGACAAGGGTACCTTTTTTGCCACCGTTGATGGTAAAATGTTTAAGCTGCGCGATGACCAATTGTTTCGTGGTTTGGCTATGAACAAAGCCGGATCTATGGATGGTAGAAGTACACCGCGCACCGTTATCAGTACTACTTTCAATGGATTAAATTATGATTTGCCCGATGGAAAAATGTTTTCTGAGTCTGTTCAGTTTGAAATTTCTTATGAGCCTGAAAAATTAGGTGCGCCTCAACTTTTTGCTGTGGCATTGCAGTATCAAAGCACTAACTACTATATTATTAAAGAGCAAAGCAAGTTGAACATTACTCAATTTGATTGGGAAACGGACAAGAAACATTTTCGCCTCTCGGGTGATTATGATTGCAAATTACGCAGTTGGGGATATCCTTCGGATGGAAAGAAGGATGTAACGGTGAAAGGGCGAATGACCAACATTCGCATTACAGTGCCCAGTTGGTTAACGGCTAAAAACTAAGGTCACCGTAGTCTTCATTCTTCTTTTCTGCACCGCTATCATCTCTTTCTTCCTTCTTTTCTTCTCTCACTGGTGGAGCTACAGGAACATGATTAGCAGCTAAGAATCCTTTTATGCTGTCGAATGCGGTGAAGATTTTATCAAAATCTTCTTGAAAAATGCGCACGCTTTGACGAATGTATTGCCCGTCATTGGCGCGGCTTTCGGTAAATTTTAAATACTTGTGACCTTTGAAATTTTCTACTACATCTAAAAAGTAGGTTCTTTTTCCTGCGGGAACTTTTTCGGTAAACAACACTTTGTCGTCTTGCATGTGCTTTTTTATTTTGCAGCACGAAGTAATAATTTTTTATTCAAGCTTATAAATTCAGAACATGAAAAAAATTATGCTGCTGGGCAGCGGAGAACTGGGAAAGGAATTTGTAATTGCCGCCAAGCGACTAGGGCAATATGTAATAGCCGTTGACTCCTATAACGATGCACCTGCACAACAAGTAGCCGATGAACGCGAAGTCATTAATATGCTCGATGGCAACGCGCTCGATGCAATAGTTGCCAAACACCAACCCGATATTATTGTTCCTGAAATAGAAGCTATACGCACCGAGCGTTTTTATGACTATGAAAAGGACGGCATTCAGGTAGTGCCTTCTGCCCGCGCTGCAAACTTTACCATGAACCGAAAAGCCATTCGAGATTTAGCGGCAAAAGAACTCGGATTAAAAACCGCCAACTACCGTTACGCTACTACACTCGAAGAATTGAAAACCGCAGTGAAAGAAGTGGGCATTCCTTGTGTAGTAAAACCCCTTATGAGCTCGAGCGGCAAAGGACAATCAACTATAAAGACCGAAGATGAAATTGAAAAGGCATGGAACTATTCGCAAAGCGGGAAACGGGGTGATATTGTCGAAGTAATTGTAGAAGCATTTGTAAAATTTCATACTGAAATTACATTGCTTACGGTTACGCAGAAGAAGGGCGAAACCCTTTTCTGCCCCCCTATAGGTCACCGACAGGAGCGAGGCGACTATCAGGAAAGCTGGCAGCCTTGTGAAATGAGCTCTGCGCATTTACAGGAAGCGCAGCAAATTGCCGCGCAGGTTACCCTTGCTTTAACGGGTGCGGGAATATGGGGCGTTGAATTTTTCTTAGCCGATGATGGCGTTTATTTCAGTGAGCTTTCTCCTCGTCCGCACGATACCGGCATGGTTACTCTTGCCGGCACACAAAATCTTTCAGAGTTTGAATTGCATGCACGTGCTGTTCTTGGTTTTCCTATTCCCGAAATTGTTTTGCTAAAAGTAGGAGCAAGCGCGGTGGTGCTTGCAGATAAGGAAGGAAAGCATCCTATCTATAGAGGAGTGGAAGAAGCCATCAAAGACCCTCGAACCGATATTCGCATTTTCGGAAAACCTACAACCCGCCCTTACCGCAGAATGGCGGTGGTGCTTGCCTATGACGAAATTGGCAGCGATGTAAATGTTGTGAAACAAAAAGCCATTGATTTGGCGAAGAAGGTGAAGGTGATTACAGATTAGGAGCATAATGATGACTTCGACTAAGTAGCCCAGATTTTCTTTTACCCCCTATTGTCTCCGCAGGGTTTCGCCTCTAAACCTGCGAATGGTAAAGTTCCGCGACTTAACAAACAGATTATCGCGCCTGCACAATACCTCGTATCACTACACAAGATGTACACAGAATACATCACTTTTCTTACAATACACGCATTGTGTTTTATCTAACAAGTTATTACCTGTTCAATAGACGGTTTGAATTGAAACTTGAAAGAGCAAAAAGCAGAATAAGAAGCACAAACAGCGGAAACCGAAAAGCTGGAACACGAGTAGGTAACAAAAAACAAACATCATGAAAACGAATTTTAAACAATTTTTCAAAGCAACAGAAAAAGGCTTCAGCAAAAAACTGCTTCCTTTTATTGTAGCATGTGCAACTACCGTTGCAGCAACCGCACAGGTACCGGCAACACAATGGCAAAAAGCTATGGGTGGAAATGGTAGCGATGATGCGTATTCAATCATTCAAACTACCGATGGGGGTTATGCCCTTGTTGGCAGCAGCGATGAAACCAGTGGCGAAGTAACCGGCAACCACGGTGGAAGCGACTACTGGGTAACCAAGCGTAACAGCGCAGGTACTATGGAATGGCAAAAGTCATTTGGTGGCGAAGGCAATGATTTGGCTTATGCAATTGTTCAAACTGCCGATGGTGGTTATGTACTTGCGGGTAATTCAGATTCTCAAACCGGTGATGTAACCGGTAATAATGGCGAAAGCGATTATTGGATTGTGAAACTAAGCAGCACAGGAACTTTAGAATGGCAACGTTCTTTAGGTGGCTCCGGTGTTGACCAGGCATACTCTATTATTCAAACCAATGATGGAGGATATGCTATTGTAGGGCTATCGCGCTCAAGTGATGGCGACATTACTGCAGCGCATGGCGAAAACGATTGCTGGATGGTGAAATTAAACAGCATTGGTTTAATTGATTGGCAAAAATCTTTGGGCGGTAGCGATATTGACGAAGGTTATTCAATTGCCCAATCTACCGATGGTGGATACATAATTGCAGGAACTACTTCTTCTACCGATGGTGATGTAAGTAGTCATCATGGTATAACTTGGAATGTAGATGCCTGGGTAGTAAAACTAAGCGATGTTGGGGTAATGGAATTTGAGAAAACATTTGGTGGAAGCAACTACGACAATGCAGCTTGTATTATTCAAACAGCAGAAGGCGGTTATGCCATGACTGGTCAATCAAGTTCTATGGATGGCGATGTAACCGTAAACCACGGTGCACGCGATTTTTGGGCAGTAAAAATGGATAGAACGGGAATTCTTGAATGGCAAAAATCTGTAGGCGGAAGCGGTGGCGATGAGTCTTCATCAATCGTGCAGTGCGCAGATGGTGGTTATATGGTTGCCGGTTACTCTAACTCTAATGATGGCGATGTAACAGGTAATCACGGGCTATATGATTTCTTAGTAGTTAAGTTGCGTCAGCATGGTGCATTGGAATATTCAAAAACCTTTGGCGGAACCAGCCAAGATTTGGGTAACGCTATTGTAAAAACTGCGGATGGAGGATATGCTTTAGCCGGAAGAAGTTATTCGTTTGATGGCGATGTAACCAATCACCACGGTTCGGCTGGAAGTTCTGATTACTGGATGGTGAAATTAGATGCAGCTACTGTTGCAGGGGTTGAAGAAACAAACCATAGCATAACAATGGATGTATATCCAAATCCAACTTCAAATAAATTGTTTATTGAAGCCAATGGTTCCACTATTGACCGAGTAAACATTTACAACGCTAACGGAAGTTTGGTAAGCGAAATCAACCAAGTGCAAAACAAAACTATAGATATGAGCCAAATGCCAAATGGTGTTTATGTAGCTGAAATTATAGCCGGCAATATCAATATGAAGAAAAGATTGGTGAAGATGTAAAAACAAATCGTCCTCCCTTCCGAAAGGAAAGGATTCGAATAGAAATACAAAAGTCTTGTGCAGCAATGCGCAGGACTTTTTTTGTTTGATGGTACAGGCATTTTATTCAAAATGGTTTTTGTTTTTTTTGAGCAAGGTGTTGCTTGTATTCAAAACTTCCAACGGCTTTTCTATTTTCGTACCGCTCACAAAATTTTATGATAACATACTTTCAAATTTATCTCTTTATCTCTTTCACCACCATGGCAGCCTTCTATGCTTACCGGGGTTATCGAAGAGTTTACAAAAACATTATGCTCGGCAAAAAAGAAGAACTGAGCGATAATCAATCGGAGCGTATCAAGAATGTTCTGCTTGTTGCTTTCGGGCAAAAAAAGATGTTCAAGAACATGACACCGGCAGTGCTTCACTTCTTTATTTATTTCGGATTCATCGTAACGCAAATTGAATTGCTTGAAATTTTTACTGATGGAGTGCTTGGCACGCACCGCATTATTTTTCATGCGGTTGAAAATATAGCAGTGCTTCGTTTCATTTATGTAGGCACTATTTCGTTTATTGAAATTGTTTCTGTTTTTGTTTTCATTGCAACAGTCGCTTTTCTTTCCCGAAGATTTTTAATCAAAGTGCCGCGCCTCAACAAACCCGAGCTAAAAGGTTTTCCGGTTCAGGATGCGGCTACCATTCTTCTTTCCGAAATTTATTTGCTCATCTGTATTTTTAGTATGAACACAGCTGATATGGCTATGCACCACGGTGAATATGGATTTGCAGTGAGTGGAATGCTCATGCATTTATTTTCCGGATGGGATTATACCTCGTTGCATTATGTTGAACGTCTAGGTTGGTGGGGTCATATGGTAGGTGTGTTGGCACTTCTTGTTTACCTTCCGTATTCAAAACACCTGCACATAATTCTAGCGTTCTTCAATGTTTATTTTGCTCGGTTAAATCCGAAAGGCTACATCAGCAACATGCCCGAAATAACCAAGGAGATTAAGTTGATGATGGACCCTATCGCCACTCATCCACCTGTTGATGCAAATGCTGCCCCGGTGAAATTTGGAGCTAAAGATGTTTTTGATTTGAGTTGGAAAAATTTGTTGGACGCTTATACCTGCACTGAGTGCGGAAGATGCACGGATGCTTGCCCAGCCAATCAAACCGGCAAACTTCTTTCTCCACGAAAAATTATGATGGACACTCGCGACCGCTTAGAAGAAGTAGGAAGTATAGTTGCGCAAAACAATGGTGTTTGGAAAGACGATGGCAAAAGTTTAATCGAAAACAATTTTATAAGTGTAGAAGAATTGCGTGCTTGTACCACTTGTAATGCTTGTGTGGAAGAATGTCCGGTAATGATTTCTCCGCTCGATATCATTGTGCAGCTGCGCAGAAATTTAGTTATGGAAGAATCAAACGCTCCGGCAGAATGGAATGGCATGTTCACCGCTATGGAAAACAACGGAGCTCCTTGGCAGTTTAGTCAGCAGGACAGATTGAACTGGGCGAAGGAGTGACGGGATTGAAGATTTAAAATTGAATATTGAAGAATGAACAGCCGGGAACTCAAGAAGCGAACTAACGAATTTGCGCACAGGTGCGTGAAGTTGGCTACTTCATTACCTGAAAATAAATTAGGAAGACATATTTGTGGTCAACTTATTCGCTGTTCCACTTCGGTGGCCGCAAATTATCGGGCGGTATGTATTGCGCAATCCGATGCTGCATTTGTAGCCAAACTTAGTATCGTCTTCGAAGAGGCCGATGAATCTGCCTTTTGGATTGAATTTGCAATCGAAGAAAACTTGGTTAAGCGAAACAAGGTGACGAATCTATTGAATGAAGCAATTGAACTTTGTAACATATTCGGTGCGTCACGAATTACCCTAAATAAAAAGCATCCGAAACCCAACGCAAAAAATCTTAAATCTTAATTCTTAAATATTAAATCATGAACGTCAAAACCTACGCAGAATACTCAACCGCCAACGAAACCCCCGAAGTTCTTTTTTGGGTGGGATGTGCAGGAAGTTTTGACCAACGCGCGCAAAAAGTAACGCGCTCGTTTGTGAAAATTCTCAACCACCTCAACATAAAATTTGCGGTGCTGGGCACCGAAGAAAGTTGTACAGGTGACCCGGCAAAACGCGCAGGCAATGAATTTGTTTTTCAAATGCTGGCATTGCAGAATATTGAAGTGATGAATAATTACGGAGTTAAGAAAATTGTAACTACCTGTCCGCATTGCTTCAATATTTTGAAGAATGAGTATCCATCGCTTGGTGGAAATTATGAGGTAATTCACCACTCTACTTACCTGCAACATTTGATTGATGAGGGAAGAATAAAAATTACGGATGCCGCTTCGTTTAAAGGAAAGAAAATCACTTATCACGATTCATGTTACTTGGGAAGAGCAAATGAAATTTACGAAGCACCACGCAAAGTGCTCGAAGAACTGGATGCCGAATTAGTGGAAATGAAGAGCTGCCGAACCAAAGGTTTGTGCTGCGGAGCAGGCGGAGCACAAATGTTTAAAGAAGATGAGCCTGGCAAAAAGAGAATCAACATTGCCCGCACCGAAGAAGCATTTGAAACCGAAGCAACAATTGTAGCCGCAGCTTGCCCTTTCTGCAATACTATGTTGACCGATGGAGTTAAATCAAAAGACAAACAACAGGAAGTAAAAGTGTTTGATATAGCCGAGTTACTTGCGGCTGGTCAAGGTTTGGAAAAAATTAGCTTCTAAGAATAGAGCTACACCCTCAGTTTATTTTTTGCTTCACACTACAATTGCTTTTTATCTAACCATAATTTTGGTTTAGTTTGAGAAATGGTTTTCAGTCGAAAATTATTTTTCTCCTTCTCCCATACTAGCCGTTGTTGGTGTTTAGTCCCGCAGTTTCTGCGGGATGTCACCAACAACAAAAAACTATTCTTGACTTTCTTTCTTTCCATGAGTTGCTTTTTTACTCAAGCACAAAAACAGTTTACGCTTTCCGGAAAAATTATTGCCGATGATTTGAATCCACTGTCGAATGCAAGTGTTTATGTATCGCAGTTTTCAATGGGAACTTTTTCTGATTCGCTGGGAAAATTTCAATTGAATTTAAAAGAAGGATGGAACGAAGTTTCGTTTTCCTATATCGGTTTCAATTCAGAACGTAGCAACATTTTTATTTCGCGCGACACTACAATTGAAATGCAGTTGCGTACAAATCTGGAATTACACGAAGTAACCATTGTAGATAAAAAGCAATTGCTCAACGCGCTGCACGAAGCCAACGGAACCATTATGCTGCGCAAAGAAAATTTCAATTCGCTACCCGCTTTTATGGGAGAAAACGACCCCATGCGTGCAGTGCAAATGCAGCCCGGTGTACAAAGCGGTGGCGAAGGTTCGCACGGAATTTTTGTACGCGGTGGAAGCCCCGATCAAAATTTAATGTTGGTAGATGGCGCACCTGTTTACAATCCTTCGCACGTGTACGGTTTTATTTCGGTGTTTAATGGCGATGCTATTGAACGCATCGATTTGTTCAAAGACCGATATCCTGCTCGCTTTGGTGGTAGGCTTTGTTCAGTAATGGATATTAAAATGGAAGAAGGTAACGCGAACAAAGTGAAAGGGACTTTTTCTTTCGGCTTAGTGACTTCGCGTTTTCATTTGGATGGTCCGTTTACAAAAAAGAAGAAGACCACTTTTTCGCTTTCACTTCGCGGTTGTTACGCGGGTTTGTATTCATCGCCCATTTCAAAAAAGCAATATAAAGCTGCGGGTTACAACGGAAATATCTACTACTACTTTGGTGATGTTAATGCAAAAATTGTTCACCACTTTACTGATAAACTAAAATGGCAGTTCAATTTTTTTACGAACAACGATTTTTATTCGTTTACAAAAGAAGGTCATGCGAAAGGAGAAAATTATTCAGTAGATAATTTGTTCAAACAAAATGTACGATGGGCAAATTATGTGGCTTCTACAGCATTGATATATCAATTGAATGAGCATTGGAAAATGAGTCATCACTTTTCTTTTAGCCGCTACAAAATTGAAAGCAAAGATGAAGACAACTACAATGAAGAAGTAAGTTTTAATGGTCAAAATTATCAATGGCATTCTAAATTTAACTCCAACAACATTACTTACATCAACGATTACAGCTGGCGCAGCGATGTAGAATATGGAACCGAGTTGCAAACTTTTTTGTTTGGTGCGGGAATTACCGGTGTAAATTTTGAAACAGGAAAAGGGAAATCGAGTTACGACAATACCAGTTTTGGTAAAACAGAGTTTGAATTAATAAGTTCTCCGGTTAAATCGCTCGATGCGTTTGTGTATGCCGAAGATGAATATCACCCCAGCGAAAACTGGTTGATTAATGGAGGATTTCATTTGCGTATCTACAACGTTCAGCAAAAAACATTTGTCAGCTTTTTGCCACGAGTAAATGTGGTTTATAATCCTGTCGCAAAATTTTATATGCGCGCTTCGGCATCGGGTTTATCGCAAAATTTACATTTGCTTGCTACTGCTTCCTCCAATATTTTAAACGATTACTGGGTGCCTGCTACCGCCAAAGCTAAGCCCGAAGGCGGTTGGAATTTTTCGGGAGGCATGATGCAAAAGCTACCGCTGAATTTTGAATGGAGCATTGATGCATTCTATCGCATAATAAATAATGTGATTGAATACAAAGAAGGCGCCACTAAAGCTTCGGTTTACAAACCTTGGGAAGAACAAATTATAACTGGCGGTAAAGGAAAAAGTTATGGTGTTGAATTTTATTTGGCACGCAGCGGTGGTAGAGTAACCGGTTCAGTTGCTTACACACTTGCGTGGAGTGAAAGAAAATTTACTGAACTCAACCAAGGGAATTGGTATCCTTTCAAATATGACAGACGACATAATTTTGCCACGCAGGTTGTAGTTTTAGCAGGGAAACATTTTGAATTAGGCGTAGCCTGGGTGTATGGAAGTGGAAATATGTTCACCTTGCCTTTGCAGAATTACCAATCGTTTCCAAGCGTGTGGTATCACGACTATTTAATTTCACAGGGGTATAATCCTAATGGCTACTCTGAAAACATAACCTTGTATACTCCCAAAAATAGTTATCGCTTACCTGCTTATCATCACTTAGATATTTCTTTCACTTATCGAAAGCGAGTAAAAAATTTAGAACACGCGTTTAACTTCAGTATTTATAATGTGTACAATCGCTTTAACCAGTTTTCGGTTTATAGCGATGTAAGAACCAATGCCGATGGTACCAGAAGCACCACGTTTAAACAGTTGAGTTTGTTTCCGGTATTGCCTTCACTTTCTTATACCATAAAATTTTCGTGATGAAGTTGTTGCTCCAATTATTTTTGGTAGTGGTGTTCACGATTCAAATTTCATCGTGCGAAAAAGATTTTGTGGTGAAAGAGCAAGAGCATTCAAAACGAATGACAGTGAATTGCGCTTTTAATAATTATCAAACCTTCTTTGTATACGTAACACAAAGCAGTTCAGTATCGGGTAATACTTCGTTGTTACCAATTGCCGATGCATTAGTTGAGTTATTTGAAAACGATTCGCTCATTGAGATCTTGTCTTACATACCTACTGACACAGCTAATACTTTTGGTTCATATCAATCGCATATTTATCCGAGCCCGGAAAATAAATACAGCTTGAAAATTACGCATCCACTTTATGGTGTTGTTAATGCAGAAGATGTGATGGTTACGGTGCCGGTGGTCAACAGTTTTGAATTAAAATCATACGGTACTTTCACCACCGAAAATTTAGTGAAGTTCAACATGCAATTGAAGGATGATGCAGCCACCGAAGATTTCTACCGCATTAATATTTGGCAATGGGGCACACAACACATTCTGGTTGATTCTATTTGGCAAAACGTTGAATTTAGCTCTTCGGCAAAACCCGAATTGATAACCCCACTAAACGACACCGTGCGCGACAACGGATACTTTCTTTTGTTCAGTGACAAAAATTTTAACGGCACAAATAAGGATATTCAACTGCAATTTCGTGGAGTAGATTCCAGTTTTGCCGAGCACGAAACTGTAACGGTGGAGTTGGTACACATTTCAAAAGCCCACTATGAATACTACCGCACTCTTGAACTCTATCAACACGCAGGTTATGGTGCTGAACCGGTGCATGTTTACAACAACATCAACAACGGTTACGGAATTTTCATGAGTTCGGCAATAAATTCTATGACTGTGCAGGTGAAGTAAAAGGAAAAATTATTTAAGTTTGAGTGAAATCTGAAACTATGTTTAATACTAATAATCCGGTTGCAAATGAGATTTATGAAGTAGTAGAATCTTCTACCAGAGCAGAACAAAAAAGAATGTTGTATTTGCTCAAAGTGGAAAAAACTCGTACGCTTGCTCGCAAACTTCAGAAAGGGAAACCAGCTGAAAAGTTCAGTGATGAAATGATAACAGACATTATTCACGCTGCACGAAAAGCGTATGGTAGAAAATAAATTGGTTTTAGATACTCATGTATGGGTTTCTATTTTTCATAAGCATAGAGAAGAAGATTTAATCGATGCGATTTCCTTCAAAAGGTTGTTGTTGATTAGTTGTCATGAACAATTAAAGGAGTTCAACCACATTGCTACCAGTAAGGAGCAAGTACGTAAAATGCTCTCCTCAACACCAGAAAATTATTTGCAATTTATTTCAGGTGTTGCCGAAATAAAACATACCCAGAAAAGATTTTCACTCCTTCATGATTATAAAGACAATTACTTGGTTGACCTAACTTGGCAAAGTAAAAGTGTACTAGTTAGCGATGATGTTGGTTTTGCTCCGCTAAAGAAACTTAAGCAACCTAAGGTAGAGGTGCTTTCGAAAAAGGAATTTTATAAATGGCTTGGGTGGTAGTTTAGATTGGAAATCTGTGTTGTTCTACAACGGATATATTCTTCGCATTTCAACCATCACTAGTCAATTATCAATCTCCCTTTGTTATCTTGCGCGCTTAAACAATTGAATGTCGTTCGAAAAATTAAACCTCATAGAGCCTATCCTTAACGCTCTCAAAACAGAAGGATACACCAAGCCAACACCTATTCAAGAGCAATCTATTCCGGTAATTCTTAAACACAGAGATTTATTGGGATGTGCGCAAACCGGTACCGGAAAAACGGCAGCGTTTGCTATTCCTATTTTGCAATTACTTACTGCCGAAGCCGCAAACTCTCCGGGGCCCAAACAAATCAAATCGCTAATTCTTACACCTACTCGTGAGCTGGCTATTCAAATTGCTGAAAGCTTTACTGCTTATGGACGGAACACGGGATTACGACATACGGTAGTGTTTGGTGGCGTATCGCAATTTGCACAAACTGAAGCATTGAAAAAAGGAGTTGATATTTTAATTGCAACTCCCGGTCGCTTGCTCGATTTAATGAACCAGCGTTTTGTGCATTTGCAGCACATCAAAATTTTTGTGTTGGATGAAGCAGATAGAATGCTCGACATGGGTTTCATTAACGATGTAAAAAGAGTCATAGCAAAATTGCCTACGAAAAGACAAACACTTTTTTTCTCGGCCACCATGGCTCCTGAAATTTTGAAACTGGCAAATACTATTTTGTTTGAGCCGGTGGAAGTTTCGGTAACCCCACAAGCAACAACAGTTGATGCCATAAAACAATCGCTTTATTATGTTTCTAAAGGCGATAAAAAAAATCTGCTTATTCATCTATTGAAAGATAAGTCAATGGACAGAGCATTGGTGTTTACACGAACTAAACACGGTGCCGATAAAATAGTAAAGGAATTAGTGAAGGTTGGATTTAAAGCATTGGCTATTCACGGAAACAAATCGCAGAACGCGCGCCAAAATGCACTCAAAGATTTTAAAGCAGGAAACACACGTGTGTTGGTGGCTACTGATATTGCTGCGCGCGGAATTGATATTGATGACCTTTCACACGTAATCAATTTCGAATTGCCGAACGTTCCTGAAACCTATGTTCATCGCATAGGCAGAACGGGTAGAGCAGGAGCCAGTGGTATTGCTATATCATTTTGCGATGCTGAAGAAAAAGGGGAGTTGAAGGATATTCATAAACTGATTGGCAAACAAATTCCGTTAGTAACAGAACATCCTTATCCAATGAGTGCAACGGAGATGGCGGTGAGCATGCCAAAGAAGGATAACCGCTCTTTTTCGCGAAACAGTAATGCTTCTCACAAACCGTCTTCACATAAACCTGCAGGCCATAAACCTGCTTCAGGAAATTCGTGGAGTGGTGGTAAGAAAAAAACATGGAGCAATAAGTAAAACCTAAAACTTTCCATATGTACAAGCAACATTTAATACGCTGCATAGGGCGCGAAATTCAATTAGCAAAACAACTCATTCCTTACATCGATGAAACTAAACTCGATTATCGAATGTTTGAAAAAACACGTAGCACTTTAGAGTTGATGCAATATTTAAGTTCCATCGGTTCTTGTATGATGCAATATTATGCAGGAGGAATGACCAATGAAGATTGGAAAACTGTGGACGAAAAAAACAAATCGGTTACGCTTCAAAATTTTGGTGAACGAATGGATGGACAACAAAAAACAATACTCGGTTTTTTTGAAAAAATTTCGGATGAAGATTTGTTGAACGTGGAAGTGGAATTGTTTTGGAAGGAAAAAATGCCGCTTGGCATGGCTATTATGCAAGGACCTGTTCGCTGGCTAGCCACTTACCGCATGGAACTATTCAAATTATTAAAGGTAAGCGGCAGGCCCGAAATGAGCACCAAGCAAGCGTGGTATCCGCTTTCCGAAATGAATCCTGCATCGTAGGAAACACGCACTACTGCTGAAGAGACTCTAATATTTGCAGCATTGAACTTCCAACCTAAACCTATTTTGATTATTGGGACCCAGCGTTCAGGTTCTAACCTGCTTCGACTCATGTTGAACCAATGTGAAGAGATTGAAGCACCACATCCTCCGCATATTCTTCAGATTTTTCAACCTTTAATGCAAGCCTACCAACAGGTTTTCGGCAAAATTTTTTTTACCGAGTTAGTTCGCGATATATGCGACTATGTAAATGTAAATCCTGTTCGTTGGCAAAATTTCAATTGTGTTTCTGCAGAAGTTATTCAGCATTGTAAAACCGAAACGGTGGTGGCAATTTTTAATGCCATCTATACTTTGAAAGCACAACAAAAACAAGCGAAATATTGGTGCTGTAAAAGCATGGCAAATTTATATTTCATTCCAGAAATTGAACGCGAAAATTTGCAACCGTTTTACATTCATCTCATTCGCGATGGAAGAGATGTAGCGGCTTCGTTTAAAAATGCGATAGTAGGAGATAAGCACGTTTATTTTTTAGCCAAACAGTGGCAGAAGGAACAACAATTAGCCGAAGAATACGGTCATGAATTTGCACCGGAACGTTATGTGCAAATAAAATATGAAGACTTCATTCATAATCCGCAGACAACTTTAGAACCTGTTTTAAATAGACTGGGAATTGCTTGGACCCAAAACATTTTAGAATATTTCAAAGGAGACGAAGCAAAGTCTACGGCTGCTTCGGGTACGATGTGGAGCAACGTAGTTAACCCTGTAGATCGAAACAATAAAAACACGTTTATTAAAACATTGAGTGAATCGGAAATTCAATTGTATGAAACTATTGCTGCACATACCTTGATTAAATTTGGATATGGTGTTGAACCGAATGTCAAAAAAAATATCTCTGAAACAGAAATAGAATTCTTCAAACTAGAAAATGAGATAATGAAAACTAACGCTAGGAATCAACATACTACCGATGTAAAGTCGAGGAGTGAACAAGAAAAAACATTGCTCAACATTCGACAAAAACTTTCGAACGGAATTTTGAGCATGGAACAAACCGAGCGTCTGTAAAATTTATGCGCAAAGTAATTTGGACCATTCTATTCATTCTGTATCACGGTAGTTTTTTAGCGCAACAATCAAGAACAGTTGGTCTATTGAATTACGATAAAGAAAAATCGTTCGATGGACTTAATCTTCTTTTTCCCCGCGGAGCCGGCCATGTTTACCTGATTAATAATTGTGGTGAGGTAGTGCACACTTGGGTTGATTCAAGCGCTATAGTACCCAATCAAGCTGCTTATCTTCAACCGGACGGAAGTATATTCATAGCCAAAGGAAATGAGCCTGGAGACACAATTAATTTTGAAATAGGAAACGAAAGAATTGAACACCGCGATTGGGATAATAATTTATTATGGTCGTATAGCGTTAGCGATTCGCATCATAAAGCCCATCACGATTTTAAAGTTTTACCCAATGGAAATATATTGGTCATTGCTTGGGAATTGATACCATACGAAGAAGCAATAGCGGCTGGAAGAAACCCTGCACTTATTCCACGACACCGTATGTTGTCAGACCAAATTGTTGAAATAAAACCCATTGGTAAAACTGGAGGCGAGGTCGTTTGGAAGTGGCGCGCCTGGGACCATCTTGTTCAAAATTTTGACTCCACAAAAATAAATTTTGGTGTCGTAGAGGAACATGCCGAACTAATCAATATTAATTATAAGACCTACAGTACTAAGGATGATTGGTTACACATCAATGCTATTGATTTCAACCAAAAACTAAATTTGATTTTATTATCGGTTCCTGCATTCAACGAAATATGGATAATCGATCATAGCACTTCCACTGGGCAAGCTGCATTGCATATTGGAGGAAAGAATCGTGTTGGTGGAGATTTGTGGTGGCGATGGGGTAATCCGGAAGCTTACGGCAAGGGTGACAGCAGCGGTAAAAAACTTTTTTTTCAACACAATGCGCATTGGCTAAAAAATGAACTTGAAGACAATGAAAACCGCAACCAAAATATTTTGCTGTTTAATAATTTTTTTCCTGATTCAGCTTCTTCAGTTAGCATGCTTGCACCCGTGCTCGACAAGAAAAATTTTTCTCATGGCAAAACCAACTATAGGTTTTTACCCGATTCGTTTCTTTGGTCATACACAACCCCCGAAAAAGGAAAAATGTTTTCCCCTGTTGCTAGTGGCGTTCAGCTTTTACCTAATGGTAATAAGCTCATATGTGTTGGTAAACAAGGTTATCTGTTCGAGATTGATAGCATGCAGCGCGTAGTGTGGGAATATGTAGTTCCTACAAAATTTGGTGTGCCGGTTGCCCAAGGCACTAAACTTGCACAAAGCGATAATCGAATTTTTAAAGTAGAGAGATACCCGATGAACTTTCCCGGTTTTCGCGGAAAAGATTTGAGCGGCAAAGAGCCTTTGGAGTTGATGACTGATACGGCATTTTGTCATGCACTACATAATTTTGAAGTGGATGGAAAACGAGAGAGTGTATATATTTACTGGAACAAAAATGCGCAACGTATAACATTACTTCCTTTGGGCAATTGGGTTTCACCATTGGTTTTTGTGTTAAAGGATAGTGCCGGTTCTATAGTATCCAACCTATCGGTTATTGGAAAAACGGAAATCAAAACGAAGGAATGGCGCACTGGTGTTTACCATTTATATTTTAGTCATATCCTCATTCGGTCGTTTTATAATTTTTGAACATAGTTTTATACATCAAAATGAAGCAGCCTTTTCTATTTTATTTTTTAGTGAGCACCATGTTTGCATCAGCGCAAGTAAGCGTAATGTCTTATAACATCCGAAATTCAAATGCGGCTGACGGAGTTAACAAATGGAACAAACGCAAACAGTCACTGGTGCACGTAGTGCTGAAAGTAAACCCCGATATTTTAGGCACGCAAGAAGTAATCGAAAATCAGCGTAAAGATTTAAAGAAAATGATGCCTGCATATAATGTGTTTGGTGCAGGAAGAAACAACGGCAAACACGCAGGCGAGCACAGTACCATTTTTTATAAGCGTGAGAAATATGATTTCGTCACCGGTGGAAATTTTTGGTTGAGCGAAACACCTACTGTGCCAGGCAGCAAAAGTTGGGATGCTGCAATTACTCGAATTTGTACTTGGGTAAAACTGAAAGACAAACAGACTTACGATGAAATTTATGTATTCAACACACACTTCGATCATCGTGGAAATATAGCGCGCACTAAAAGCGCGGCATTGCTAAAAGTAATGATTGATTCTATTGCCGGAGGCAAACCCGTTATAGTTACAGGTGATTTTAATTTTAAACCGAACAGTAAAGGTTATGCCGAAATGACGAACGGAAATCACGAAGTTACTTTGATCGATTCTTATTCTTCTACGGAACCTGATTATACTGATTGTGGTTTTGATGTGAGCAATAAAGATTGCAGCCAGATAGATTATATCTTTTATAGTAACCATTTTATTAAAGATAGTTACACACTACACACCGATAACAACGGTACTTATTACCCGAGCGACCACCTCGGTATTAGCGCAAATTTTAGAATTAAGCGGTTGAAAATTTAGTTAATTCAAAGCTCCGGATAGGTCCCAGGGTCAACCTCATTCATCATTTTGTAAATGACTTCGAAAATTTCTTCGGCATTAGGTTTGCCGAAATAATCGCCATCGGTGCCGTAAGCAGTGCGGTGTGGTTTTGCAGTAATTGTTTTAGGTTCGCTATCTAACCAGCGGAAAGCCTGTTGCTCTTCAAATACTTTCTGAAACATATAAGCACTTGCACCACCGGGCACATCTTCATCTAAGAACACCACACGGTTGGTTTTCTTCACCGATTCAATAATACTGTGATGAATATCGAAAGGCAAAAGCGTTTGCACGTCAATCAACTCTACAGAAATTCCGGTTTCTTCTAACTGCATTATCGCTTCTTCAGCAATGCGCACACAACTGCCGTACGTAACCAGCGTAACATCATCGCCTTGTTTTAAAACTTCGGGCACACCGAGTGGCACAGTAAACTCAGAAATATTATCAGGAAGTTTTTCTTTCAACCGATAACCGTTCAGGCATTCAATAACCAAGGCTGGTTCATCACTTTGCAGTAGTGTGTTATACATTCCGGCAGCCTGCACCATATTGCGCGGCACACACACATACATTCCGCGTAGCGAATTAATTATCATACCCATTGGAGAACCGGTGTGCCAGATGCCTTCGAGCCGATGACCACGCGTGCGCACAATTAGTGGAGCTTTTTGAATACCCTTGGTGCGGTATTGCAAACACGCTAAGTCATCGCTTAACGTTTGCAAACCATATAGTAAATAATCCAGGTATTGAATTTCAGCAATGGGGCGGAAGCCGCGAAGTGCCAAGCCAATTCCCTGTCCCATAATGGTGGCCTCACGAATACCGGTGTCAAAAATTCTGTTCTCGCCATACTTTTCTTGTATGCCAACAAAGCCCTGATTCACATCGCCAATCTTTCCAACATCTTCACCAAAAGCAACTGCGTTAGGATACTTAGTAAAGATGGCATCGAAAGCATGGTTCAGAATTTCAAAACCGTTGATGGTTTTTGAATCATTAGAATACTCGGCAGGAACTACTTCTGCTTTCAAAGCGTTCAAATTCGTTTCACTATGTAAGTGTGAAGAATATGTTTGCTGATATTTTCCCTTAAAGTTTTTTAGCCAATATTTTAATTCATCAAGAGCCGAAAAGTTTTCTCCTTTAAATTTTCTCAAAACAGATTTACCTGTTTTGAGAATGTCCTTACGAACCGGATCGATTGCAGATTGCAGATTTAAGATTAACGATTGCAGATTTTCTTGTTCTCCGCTTTCATCTACTAATCTGTTCATCAACTCTATTAACTCATTAATCTCTTCTTTCAGCGGCTGACTAAATTTTTTCCAAGCAACAGTTTTACTTCCAAGTGCATGATGACGTGCTTCGTTTTGAATTTCGGTAAGTTCTTCCTGGGTGGCAATTTTACTTTCAATGATCCACTCGCTCATTTTCTTAATGCAGTCAAAATCTTTTTCCCACTGCATGCGCTCGGCTGTTTTGTAACGCTCATGCGAACCCGAAGTGGAATGTCCTTGTGGTTGAGTCACTTCAATAATGTGAAACAGCGCGGGAATATGTGTCTTGCGAATTTTTTCAATTCCGCGTTTGTAAGTTTCTACAAGTTTTGGATAGTTCCAACCTTCGCACACATAAATATCAAAGCCGCGTCCTTCTTCATCTGCCTGAAAACCCTTGGTGATTTCGCTGATGCTTTCTTTGGTAGTCTGATATTTTTTTGGGACAGAAATTCCGTAGCCATCATCCCAAACAGAAATAGCTAGAGGCACTCGCTGCACACCGGCAGCGTTCAGCGTTTCCCAAAACAAACCTTCGCTGGTCGATGCATCGCCAATAGAAACAAAAGAAACTTCGTTGCCTTTGTTACTGAAGATGGTGTAGTCTTCTAAGTCATTGTTACCGCGATAAAGTTTTGAAGCCAAGGCAAGGCCAAGCGAGCGAGGCATTTGTGCCGCTGTTGGTGAACCATCTGCCGATGAATTGTAACGTTGAGTTTGGTCGAGCCAGTTCCCATTTTCGTCTTGTATACGAGTTGCATAATGACCGTTCATTTGTCTGCCTGCACTCATCGGTTCTTCTTTCTGGTCAGGGTTGGCGTAAAGTTGTGCGAAGAATTGTTCAACGGTTAACTCACCAAGAGCCATCATCCAGGTTTGGTCGCGGTAGTAACCGCTGCGCCAATCGCCATGCTCGAAAGATTTTGCAAGAGCGATTTGTGCTAACTCTTTTCCGTCACCGAAAATTCCGAACTTGGCTTTGCCGGTCAACACTTCTTTACGCCCAAGCAAACTTGTTTCGCGCGAGGTAACCACTACGCGAAAATCGTTTAGCACTTCGTTTTTAAAATCTTCGAAACTTAGTTTGGTGTTTCTGCTGTGTGCAGTTTTTGTATCTGACATAACAGGTGCGAATATAAAATTAAGAGGCGAGGGACGAAGAGAAGCCTTTTGTTCTGCATCCTTCTGCATGCTCAGGATGACATTGGATTTTTGGAAATAAAAAAGGCAGAAGAAAACCCTTCTGCCTTTTTGAAATGAATGCGATTGGCTTATTGAATAATTACTTTGTAAGTATTCTTCTGTTTGCCTGAAGTAATGTTGAGTTGGTAGATTCCCTTAGCCACTTGCTCCATATGTAATGGTTTAACAAATGAATTAGAAACCAGTACATTTTTCTCTTCGAAAATTTTCTGACCGATTTCATTTGTCAAACTGATGTCAACTTTTACATCGCCAACAGTTTTGAAAGTAACTGCAAATGAACCGCTATTCGGATTCGGATAAACATTTACTCCTGAAATACCTTCTAGTTTTACAAAACCTACTGAAGTAGTATCCTGTGCAACAGTAACATCAAATGAAGTAGTTGCGCTGCATCCATTGCCATCGGTGTAAGAGTAAGAAACCGTATAAGGTCCGCCAACGCCCGCAGTCGCAGGGTCAAATGTTGTTCCGGTAACACCTGTTCCCGTAAAGGTTCCGCCTGAAGGAGTTCCGCTAACAGTAACAGTTGCATCGGTGTTAAGGTATGTAGCATTCAAGCCGCTTAAACTAACGGCAGGGTTTGGATTAACTGTAGCAGTAACGGGAGTGCGAGTAGAAGAACATGTAATAGGATCTTCTTCTACAAACCAGTTGTAGTAGGCATACCAACGACTTGTGCCGGCCGAACTGGCGGTTACCGAAATTAAGTTGTTGATATTATAAGGATAAGAAACACCGCCATCGTTTCTAAACAAATGAGGTCGTGTACCCGAAGCCCAACCTAAATGATAATTGTTTCCGGGAGTTAAGTTAAAGTTTAAGGGAATTGTAAAAGTGCCCACCGCAATATCTACTGTATCGGCTTGAAGAATTGTACCCGCGTTATCGCGTAATTCAATTATCCGTGTTTTAGCTGAATCGGAAAACACTAATACCGAACGCAGAACACATGCCTTTACCACATCAAAAATTTGATACTGGTCTCCTGTAAAATAGCTTCCCGTGCCTATCGCATTATCTGCCGGGCCAACATGACCCGAAAAGCCAAACAAGCTATCGTGTGATTCAACATAATAAGTTGTTGTTGCAATTGGAGAAGTAGCGTATGTGGTTCCTGTGTTTACAATCGTTCCGTTCGTTGCTGAATCATACCAGTAAGAAGTTCCAGTGGTGGTTGCGCTTAGGTTTATTGTTGCTCCGCTTCCTTCGCAGGTGCTTGCTTCAACAATACTTGCCACGTGCGATGCAATAGGTGCAAGTGTAATTCCTGAAGATGTGAAGGGCGCACATGTTCCCTGAATGGTTAGGGTATACGTTCCTGCATCTTTCGCATAAATATTTTGCGTGGTTGCTCCGTTACTCCATAAATAACTTGCAGCGGTAGAACCTTGCAACAACACGCTATCGCCTTCGCAAAATACAGTAGCTGCTGCGGCTGAAATAGTAGGTGTTTCATCGGGTTGAGATAGAATAGTTACTGTTTTTGAAATGTTTGAACAACCGCTTCCGTCAATCAATTTAACGTTGAATTCACCTGTGGTAGAAACAGTCAACGTTTGTGTAGTATCACCTGTGCTCCAAAGATACTGATGACCAGCTGGTGCAGTTAAGGTTACAGATTGTCCCGCGCAAAGTGCCGATGGACCGCTATAACCTATTACGTTATCGGCAGAGTAACATTGACCTTCAATTACGGTAATGAATTGGTCGGCAGCAGGATTGGCTATATGAGTAACCAAACCTTTTGGCCAACGAACAATTACAGAATCAATAGTAGTAGCTGTACCTAAACCGAAATGGCATTGAAATGAATTGGTAGTTCCGTAACTTTCGCCAGCTCGCACTTCACGAATTTGTTTTCCCCAAGCACCATAAATTTCAACACGAGCACCCAGTGCATCGCGATTGCTCACTGTTCCTTGCAAATTGAAAGTTACAAAGTGGTTGCCGTTGTTTGTGCTGTTGAGCCAAAGAACATCATCGGTATTTGTAGGGTTGTTATACACCGTACCGTAAGTGGAATACAGGTCGATTTTGCCATCGTGATTTAAATCGCCCGTAGCAAATGAAAGCATGGCGTTGTTGTCGAACAATCCGCTAACAAGAGTAAAGGTGTGGTCGTGGTTGTTATGAAATATTCGCGAATCATCGCCCGAAATAATAATGTCAACAAAACCATCATTGTCTAAGTCTTCCATTTTAGATTGGTAAGGGGTAATATCTAAAACAAAACCGCTTCCGGCTGTAATGTCGGTGAAATAACCATTGCCATCGTTCACAAATAACTCGCTCGATTTATCCGTTTCAGTTAAAACACAATCCAAGTCACCATCGTTATCAATATCATCAAAACTTGCTGTCCATGTCATGGCGGTGTTTCGTAAGCCGCGTGCGTTGGCAGCATCCAAAGTGTAATTGCCTGCGCCATCATTAATAAAAAGTTGATCTAATCTACGGGCATCGCCTGAAGGTGTTCCCTGACGACAGTGCGCAATGTAAAAATCAATATCTCCGTCATTATCAATATCAGTCCAAATACTTCCGTAGTTTCCACTGTTATCGGTGCCGGGATTGTTTACACTGAAAAAGTTTGTAGTAGCGGGATAAGACCCTGCAACATTCTTCCACATAACTCCTGCAGCATCGTCATTGCAAACAAATAAATCAACCATGCCGTCATTATCTATATCGGCAAAGTTCATGTTTTGAGGAAAGAAAGTAGAAGGCCTTGGTAAATTTGCTGTAATAGAAAAAGTAGTTAGCGCAGTGTTTGCGGTAACTACACGTGCTTGGCTACCTGAACCAATGGCTACATCGCGAACTCCATTGTTATCTACATCTGCTACAACCATACCCCATGCGCCACCTAGACCGGTAGCAACTGCATGAATATTATTAAAGGTTTGGTTGGTGCGTTGAATGGTATAATAAACGTCATCACCCTGACTAAGTCGGGCAAGGTCGTCCATTCCATCACTATTCATATCTACCACGCTTACGCAGTTTCCACTATGAAAAGCAGCGTTTACGAATTTTGCATTTGAGTTGGTAAAGGAAAAGGGGTTTTGAGCAGTAAGGAATAAAGAACAGAAAAAGAAAACCGGAGTAAATAACTTTTTCATTGAAAAGGGTTTTTGGGGTTTAATAATTTCGGATCCAAAACTACTTTTTTATTGAATTGCAGCAAGAGTTTTTCTGTACCGAGTGGTGATCTTAAAATAAGGTGAGGAGGGAAGACGCAAGATGTTAGACGTTAGACACTAGACCATACAGTCCTTACGTCTTCTGTTTTTTCTTGCGTGCCGCAGGAAACAAAACGTTGTTTAGAATCAAACGATAGCCCGGAGAGTTGGGATGTAAATCGAGATTGGTGGGCGGGTCGCCTACCATGTGCTGGTAGTCTTCGGGGTCGTGGCCGCCATACCAGGTCCAAAGCCCTTTGCCGTATTCGCCATGAATGTAACGCGCTTCGCCT
Organism: Bacteroidota bacterium; assembly: GCA_947479455.1. Taxonomy (GTDB): domain Bacteria; phylum Bacteroidota; class Bacteroidia; order Chitinophagales; family LD1; genus Bog-950. Next base: position 105,397 of record CANJZE010000001.1, on the reverse strand, counting down.
GCCGATTTATTTTGCCCCATTACTAAAACACTCGACTTGATAAACTGTTTTTTGAAAGCGGTGGTTTGGCCTAGAAAACCTTTGATTGTGCGGGTGTGGTCTTGACAAAGCATCGTAGGCACAGGGTCCCATTTTGCGCTGAAGTCGAAGAGCGAGAAATAATCTAAATCTTTTTGAACGGTTCGGCCGAGGGTAGCATCTATATCACTGTATTCATATTCATAAGGATTGGTGCGCAAATGCCAGTTTTCGAAAGCAAGGCATTTGGTGTAATCGAGTTTCGATTGTGCATCGGGGTCTTGTGCATCGTGGTCGAACATCACATCGCAAACATCGGTGCCTTCGGCTGCCAGGGCAATATCGTAAGAGTCGGTAGCGCTGCACATGGCAAACATAAAGCCGCCACCAAAAACAAAATCGCGAATGTTATGCGCCACCGCTAGTTTCATTTGCGAAACCTTACTGAATCCTCTGCGCTTGGCGCAGGCTTCTTGATTAGCTACATCATCCTGATACCATTGTGCGCCATTATACGAAGCGTAGAACTTGCCGTATTGACCCGTAAAATCTTCGTGATGCAAATGCAGCCAATCGTAAAGAATCAATTTTCCATCGAGTACTTCATCGTCATAAATTACATCGTAAGGAATCTCGGCATACTTTAAAACAAGAGTTACGGCATCGTCCCACGGCAATTTGCTTTTGGGAGAATACACCGCAATCTTGGGCGCTTTCTCCAACTTCATTACATCCATATTTGTTTCGGGGTTGGCAATTTGGGTGAGTATGGCGTTGTATTGTCCGGCAGTAATTACTTCGTAACTCACTCCGCGAATTTTGCATTCATTTTCTAGAGCCGTTACGTTAGGCACGGCAAAACTTCCGCCACGATAGTTCAATAACCAGTCGAGCGTGGCTCCTTGTTTTAAAGCATAGTAGGCAAGACCGTATGCTTTGAGGTGATTGGTTTGCCCTTCGTCCATAGGTATAAGTAACTGCGATGCAACGGAGGAGAACGAAATCGAACAGAATAGAAGGAGAGAAATTAGTTTATGGCGCATGTTGTTTTTTGCAAGTGCGAAGTTGAAGTAAAAAAATGATTTTGCGTGAACGATTTCAACAACCATTGTGAAAGCGAAGGTGATTGCACAATTAACAGCCAATGATTATGCCTGCGGCAATGATGGAGAGGATAACATTAGTGATTTCACAGATAATACATAAAGGCGTTTTGTGCGGTTTGCATTATCCTCTAATCGTTGGCTGTTATCTGAGTAATCATCGCGCAGCGAAAGGTATTAGAAAACAAATTCCATTTTTAGAATTTCGAAACTTAAATAGATTTGCACTCCCATTAAAAAAATGGTCGGGTGGCCGAGTGGCTAGGCTCAGCTCTGCAAAAGCTGCTACAGCGGTTCGAATCCGCTCCCGACCTCTAACAAAAACCCTTGTGGCTCAAAAAGCATAAGGGTTTTTTATTTGACTCACTATTTTGATTTAACTTTCATTAAACGCCCACTCAATTCTCTGCATATTGCTCACATCCAAACTCGGAACTCCAAAATCTTCAAGAACAGTTCCTTTCAGCAAGTAACAGCCCTTACCGGTGAACGGATGTTTTTCGATTGACTGCGGAAAATGCACTGTGTCAAACAAGGTTCCTTTACTGTCGGTGAAGCATCCGAAATACATCGTGTCTCCATGAATCGTAATCACTCTTCGGATGTTCGCATAATAGCCGACCATGTAAACTACGTTACCGAGATGATTTAGAAGTTCCTCCGCATACACCATTCCACTGTATTGCTTTTTGAGAAGAGCAAAGGGTGAAGTATGCGGAAAGGAAAGAATTTTCATTTCGTCCAACGCTTCTTCGTAAATATCATATTCGAGCGCTGGCAATTCAGTAGAAGTTGATGCTACCTCAAACAATTCTTTTTTCGGCATTGTCTTTTTTACTTTTCCTAAAAGCAGATGCGCATCCCACAAAAGTTCTTTACTGGTGTTACCGGTGAAACGAAAAGCTTTAATGCGAATCAGAATTCTCAGTTGCTCTAATGATACAGATACACGCTTCACAAAATCATTCAGGCTTTTAAAAGTTCCTTCTGTTACTCTGGCATGAAGCAAATTTTTGATTGTGTTCTGTTCTAAATCTTTTATCAAACAGAAACCCATGTAAATAGTTGTTCCGAAAAGTGCAGCCAGATTATCGCTCTTATTTACACAGGGCAATTCAATCTGCGCTCCGAGCATTCTTGCTTCATGCAGATAAAATTCAGTGGTATAAAAACCTCCGAAATTATTCAGCACACCGGTCATGAATTCCACCGGATAGTAAGCACGGAGATACAAACTCTGATAACTCTCTACGGCATAAGAAGCGGAATGTCCCTTGGCAAACGAGTAACCGGCAAAACTTTCTATCTGTCTCCATATCTCTGCGGCTTCTGCATCGGGATAACCTTTGTCTTTACAGTTAGAGAAAAATTTCTCTTTCACATGTTGGAACTCTGCGCGTGAACGAAACTTGCCGCTCATACCTCTTCGCATCACATCGGCTTCTTCCAAAGTAAGTCCAGCGTAAATGTGAGCTACACGAATCACATCTTCCTGATACACCATCACTCCATAAGTTTCCGGCATTATCTCTAATAACTTAGGGTGTGCTTCTTTTCTTTTTTCAGGATACCGGTAACGCAGAATGTATTCGCGCATCATACCGGAACTCGAAACACCAGGACGGATTACTGAGCTTGCTGCCACCAGGCCGAGATAATCTTCCACTTGTAATTTGCGAAGCAGTTGACGCATAGCCGGTGACTCCACGTAAAAGCAACCGACTGTATTTCCGTTTTTGAGCATCTGACGGATGCGCTCATCTTTTTTAAAATCCTGTATCCTATGGATGTCTATTTCTTCTCCTTTGTTTTGCTTCACCAACTCAACGGCATCTTTGATATGACCGAGACCACGTTGAGATAGAATGTCATACTTGTACAAACCAACGTCTTCTGCTTCGAGCATCGAGAATTGTGTAGAAGGAAAACCAACCGGAAATAATTCAAGCGGTGTGTAGCAAGTGATTGGTTTTTCTGAAATCAAAATTCCACAGGCATGAACACTCAGCTGATTCGGTAAGCCATGAATGTGTGACGCGTATTGCAACACTAACTGTCCATAATTATCGAGACTCTTTTTATTCAGCCGGTCAGATTGCAGATTGTCAATTTCATCATCGGGTAATCCGAAGACCTTTCCGATTTCACGAATGCAGGACTTTCGTTCAAACGTGCTGTAACTTCCAACCAACGCCACATGACCTTTATACTTTTCGAAAATGTATTCACGAACAATATCACGGTCGGTATGCGAAAAATCAATATCGAAGTCGGGCGGATTTCTTCTTGATGGATTGATGAAACGCTCGAAATATAAATCAAGTTCTATCGGGTCAACATCAGTGATGCGTAAACAATAAGCGACTAAACTATTTGCTCCGCTTCCTCTGCCGATGTGAAAGAATCCCTGTTCAGATGCAAAGCGAACGATGTCCCAATTGATAAGAAAATACGGAGTGAAGTTTAGTTGTTCAATTGTGGCAAGTTCAGTTTCGAGTCGTTCTAAAATCAGAGGCGTTGGATTTGGATAACGGTAACGCAGCCCTTCATCTGCCAACCTGCGAAGCATCTTCACATCTTCTTCGTGATTACCGGTGAAACACTTTTTGTTTTTGCCTTGACCGAATTCAAAATCAATATCAGGTTGTTCGAGAATTTGTTTTGTGTTCCGAATAGCTTCGGGATACTCCTCATAGATTTTCGCTAGCTCATCTAAGGAAATGAATTTATCTTCCTCTCTTCCTTGTTCTGTTTTCGGAAGTTTGCTCAGCAACTCATTGTGAAAGATGGCGCGTAGTAAACGGTGCGTATTAAAATCTTTCTTGTTTCTGAAAGATGCTGTCGGCAACATCACCAGTTTATTTCTGTCTATCTTTTTTCCATACAGCCTGAACGCAACAATATCTCCCGCTCGTAAACCAATCCATTCATTCGACCGTAATTCAAATTTCATTTCTCTCTTCCACGGATAGATGACGGTGCAATTCGGAAGTTGTGGTGGTTGAAGCGGAACCGGTTCATGCTTCATTGAATAAATGGAAAGGAACTCGTTCAATTCTCTGACCCCTTCCAAATTATTTGCAATGCCGATATACAACTGCTCCGTGCTTCTTCTGAAATCAATTCCGATACTCGCATGAATATTATACTTCGGTGCATGACGCATGAAATCCAAACAACCGGATGTGTTGTTGATGTCCGTTAAGGCAAGATGGGTTACTCCGTTGTCTTTCGCGTATTGTAAAAGTTCTTCTACTGACAACACGCCATAGTTCAAACTGAAAAAACTGTGGCAATTCAAAAACATAATTTATCTGTATTCGTTTTTTTTAAAGGACAGATAGAATGCTGCGCATTTCATCTCTTTATTTTTCATTCTATAATTACGCGTGTCGGTGTGCCGGTGGTGTGGGTCGTTCACCAGTCCACGGATTCCATACACCCATATTTTTCACATCCATGATTTGTGCGCGTGTTACCACACGGCTGTCTTTATATTTTTTTCGCAGGTAATCCATCTGCTGATAGAGTTGAATAAGTTCAACCGAATCTTCCAGTAAATTGATTTGGTGTCCACCGGATACGAGGTGACTGCACTTCATACCAATCAGCCGAACCAACTGCCTTCTCGAAAACAGTTCTACAAAAATCTCCAATGCTTTGCTGATGATGATATGGTCGCAACTGGAATAAGGTATTCGCACCTGTTTCGAATAGGTCTGCATATCCGAGTAACGGACTTTTATGGTAATGCAGGCGGTGAGTTTATTTCCCATGCGAAGTTGATAGGCCAGCCCTTCTGCCATCGCGGTGAGAATGGTGCGTAGCTTGGCTACATCAATTGTGTCCTTATCAAAAGTTCGTTCTGTTGAAAGTGATTCCTGTTCATAGTATTGCTTCACCGGTGTATTGTCAATGCCCTGTGCGCGTAACCAAATAGTTTGTCCGTTTTTACCAAGCACTTTCTCCATTGCCTGCTCAGGCATCTGTTGTAAAGTGTGGATGGTTTTTATTCCGAGTTCACTTAGCACCTGATACGTTTCATTTCCTACACTCGGAATTTTTTTCACGGAAAGCGGAGCGAGAAAATCTTTTTCTCTTCCCCAATCCACTTTCATTCTGCCATTGGGTTTCGATTCACCGGTGGCAACTTTTGAAACTGTTTTGTTTTGTGAGATGCCCATCGAAATCGGCAATCCAGTTTCTTTAATAATCCGGTCGCGCAATTCGTTGGAGTATTTGACGATGCCGAATATCTTATCCATTCCGCTCATGTCAAGATAGAATTCATCAACCGATGCTTTTTCTACCACCGGCATTTTCTCTTTAATGATTTCTGTAATGATGTGCGAATACTTAGAGTATTTTCCTGAATCGCCTTTAACCACTATTGCCTCGGGACAAAGTCTTCGTGCAATTTTCATAGAGAGACCGGAATAGATTCCGAAACTTCTCGCTTCATAACTGCATGAGGCAACAACACCGCGGTCACTCACACCACCTACTAAAACCGGTTTGTTATTGAGTTTGTTGTTCAATAATCTTTCTACCGATACAAAAAAAGTATCGAGATCCAGGTGAACAATACTTCGGTCTTTTGAAATGGTAGAGAGCATAGTGTTAAATTTTAATTGACAGTGATTGTGTCATTTACTTGTTTATGATTTAAACAACATTATTTTTGATTTTACAAACAATGCGCATGAAAAATTTTTTCGGCACCAACCTTAAAGTGCTTCGCGAACGCAAAAAACGTTCGCAACAAGATATGGCTGACTTCATAGGCATGAAACGCAGCATCCTCAATAATTATGAGCATGGTATTTCGAATCCTTCTATCGAAAACCTGCTACTGGTGTCAGAATATTTTCATGTCAACATCAATACCCTTCTTACCGTTGATTTTAGAAAACTTTCAGGCGCACAACTGCATGAACTGGAGCGCGGTTTAGATGTATATATAAAAGGAAGTAAGCTGCGCGTGTTGGCTACTACGGTAAATGAGAAAAATGAAGACAACGTGGAATTGGTTTCTGTGAAAGCTAAGGCCGGTTACACCGCAGGCTATGGCGATCCGGAGTTTATCAGCAAGCTCCCTTCATATCAGTTTCCGTTTTTACCGAAGGACAAAAAGCACCGGGCATTTCAGATAAGCGGAGATTCCATGTTGCCCATACGTGAGCGTTCATGGATTGCCTGTCATTACATTGATGACTGGAACGACATTAAAAACGGACAAGGGTATGTGATTGTAACAAAGGACGATGGAATTGTTTTTAAGCGCGCTTACAATCGTATCAAACAAAACGGAACACTGTTACTTGTTTCGCTGAACCCGCTTTATCAGCCTTATGAAATTCAAATTAAGGATGTATTGGAAGTCTGGAAATTTGCACTCAAATTCAGTGATCAAATGGTGGAAGAGCTTGCGTAATTATTCAGGAAAATATTTTCAATTGCTTTAGAATCATGTGCTACAACTACAATAACTTCATTAAAAATAAAAGCGGTGAGCAACTGGTCAATAAGTATAAACTTCGGCTTGGCGAACGCAGGAATCTTTTGCAAGCACAAAGCGATTGGGAAAATTTCAAAGAGCGATTCAGTTTCTATTACACCTCCGGATTTGAGCATAAAGCACTTCCCATTATTACGATGGAAAAACCCGATGAAATTCAGTTTTTCCATTGGGGGCTGATTCCTAATTGGGTAAAAACAAAAGAAGATGCACTGCTAAGAAGAAAGAGCAACCTGAATGCGAAAAGCGAAACAATTTTTGACTTACCAAGTTTCAAAGACAGCATTATGATAAGACGATGCCTTGTTCCCGCAACCGGTTTTTATGAATGGCACGATGCAGACACGAAAAAATTCCCTTATCAAATTATGGTTGTTGATGATGAACAATCGGAAGTCATTCGTGATTTTTGTTTTGGTGGTATTTATGCTGCTTGGGTGGACAAGCAAACCGGTGAAGTCACGAATACCTTTTCAATTATTACCACACCCGCCAACGACATGATGGCTTACATCCACAATCTAAAAAAGCGAATGCCGCTGATTTTGCGAAGAGAAGATGAAGCCCTTTGGTTGAGAAATGATTTGGATGAAAATGAAATCAACGAGTTAATGCAGCCTTATCCTTCAAGACTTATGAAAGCGCATACCATTGGAAAAATGATTGGTCAAACAAAAGTTAACCGCAATATACAGGAGGTGCTCAATGAAGAAGTGTATGACGGAGTGAAATCTTGCTTGTAGATTTTACGATAGGCTCCTTCTATGTTTTGATAATACTCTGCATTTTTTTTCAACCAAGTATTTTCAACGAATTTCAATTTCGGAATTGGCAATAGGTTCTTTTAAAGTTTTTATCGTCAACACTTTATTTTTTTTCTCATAAATCCAACCGATTGTTTTTCCATCCTGTTTTATTGAAGTTGGTTTTTCACTTGTCAGAATTCTGATTTCGTAACTGCGTTCAGTTACCTGCTGCGGAAATTTTTTCCCATCCGGTTCTATTTTCAAAACTGAAGAGCCACCATTTTTTTGCCAAGTAAATTTTGTGAACGAACAAATGTCTTTTCGATAATCTTCATTGCCGCCTTCGTCTTCATACAAATTAAATGATGACGTAGTTGCAGGATAAACAGTCAGTATCAAAGTATCCATCACCGTTCCTTCCACACGAAGTTTTGGTGTTTGTGTAGGAATTATACTTCCGGCTTTTACAAATACAGGAATTTCATCTAAAGCGTAATTCGCTGTAATTTCTTTTCCGCCCTCGAGTAAATTATTGTTTCGGTAATCGAACCAATCGCCTTCGGGCAACCAAACAGTTTGTGAAACAGTTTCTTTTCCTTTCATAGATACTGTAACCGGTGCCACTATCATATTGTTGCCGAAAAAATACTGATGCTCTAAGTGATAGGCCTTTTCCATGTCGGGGAACTCGTAATACATCGGGCGAATGAGCGAGACAGCAGAGTCGTAAGCGAAGCGCGCCATGGTATAAATGTAAGGCAGCAAAGCATAACGTTGTTGCAAAACTTTGCGCATCGCATTAAAATTTGCTTCTGGATATTTATAAATGCGTCTTTCAATTTCACCGTTCTTAGTTGCATGCGTGCGAAAGATGGGACTGAATGCGCCCCATTGAACCCATCGCGTAAATAATTCCGGGTCGTGTTCATTTTTAATTCCACCCGCCATGTGCCCGCCAATATCGTGACTCCAAAATCCAAAGCCCACGTTAGCGGCATTAGCAGTAAACTCGGGTTGATACGCAAGCGATTTCCAATTGATAAAGTAGTCGCCCGAAAAACCAATTTGATAACGGTGATTTCCGAGCCCGCCCCAACGATGAAAAATAAGCGGACGTTTTCCTTCACGCTGCATGTCGCTGAAGTGCACATAGTTTAAATAGAAAGTAGGATTCACGCCTTTAATATTCGTGTGCCCCCATTGCTGCCAGTCGAGCCACCAAAAATCAATGCCGTCTTTTTCGTAAGGATGCAGCAACACATCGAAATAATTTTGCGCAAACTTTTTGTTCGTGATGTCGAAAGGAATGGCGGCATGATTGGTAGTGTCAAAGTTCATTGCGTTTGCAAACGCAGGATACGCGGCTTCGTGTTGTTGCACTCCTGCTGCGGGATGAAGATTCAAACAGGTTTGCAAATTCTTTTCGTTTGTCCATGAAAGAAATTCTTTGTAGTCCGGAAAATATTTTTTCTCCCAGGTAAAACCCGTCCAGCCATTTGGCTTGGGTGTATAACGATTAAAAATTTCGGGGCTCGATTGTTCGGTCAAATGCCAATCCATATCTACCACCAGCACATCGAGCGGAATTTGATTGCGCTCATATTCATTCGCAATTTCTTTCAACTCGTTTTCGGTGTAGTTCCAATAGCGCGAATACCAAATGCCGAAAGCAAATTTAGGCGGCAGAGAAATTTTTCCGGCTACCAAAGAAAAATCGTAGAGAGCGGCTTTGTAGTTATTGCCATAGCCGAAAAAATAAAAATCCTGCAAATCGCCTGTGCGGTTTTGTACCCATGGCCAATCGGAATTATCAAACAATGGTCGACCGGAATCATCAATCAAAGTCCATCCGTTGCGCGATAGAATTCCATCTTCCAACTGAATTTTCTTAAGACCATAGAAACTGAATTTGCCCGAGCAGCCATCTAAAGTTCGAGTAGTGCCTTTCAAATTTTTGTGGTCTTTTGTTCCAGGTTTCCAAGTAAAGGAATGTTGGGTGTCGTTATATTCAATAAACAAATTGTGCGCGTAAAACGCCCCACTGTTTTGCAAATAATGAAGCGTGCAATATTTGGTTTTAATCAAGAGCCAGCCGTTGTTTACCGTGGAAGTAAATTCAGGAACAGGCAAATTTCTATTGATAAAAGTGAGCGATGCTTCGTTGGTAAAGTTGCTATCGTTTGAAAACTCTAAACGAATGACATGGTTGGTAAGGATAGTGAAACGTGCACCGCCCGATACAACAACTGCTTTTGGATTTGCTAAAGGATTGTATGGTTGCGATACTAGAGTAGAAATTAGGATAGCTAATGCAAGTGTCAAACAGATTCGGATGGATAGCATAGTTTGAGATTTAGGTGGCTGACAATGTTAGCACTCGTTTTTGTTTTTACATCAATCCTCCAAACAAAACGCTCGCATTTTTATATTCGCCCCTCATTCAATTTAAATTCGAATAGTATGATAAAGATTACTCTGCCCGATGGAAGCGTTCGGGAATACAACGAAGGAATAAGTGCATATGATGTAGCCGCAAGCATTAGTCAAGGCTTGGCTAAGGCGGTTGTGGCTGCAGAAGTGAATAATGAAGTGTGGGATTTAACGCGACCAATCAACAGCGATGCTTCGCTTAAGTTGTTGAAGTTTGAAGATGAAGGCGGCAAGAAAGCTTTCTGGCATTCATCTGCTCACTTAATGGCAGAGGCGGTTGAAACACTTTTTCCCGGTGTGAAGTTTTGGGTAGGTCCACCGTTAGATAACGGTTACTACTACGACATTGATATGGGCGGTCAAACTCTTAGCGAAGCAGACTTAGAGCGCATTGAAAAGTTGATGCTTGAACTGGCGAAGCAGGATAATAAGTTTGAGCGCAGCGAAAAGCCTAAAGCAGAAGCAGTAAAATATTTTACCGAGAAAGGCGATGAATATAAACTCGATTTGCTTTCGGGTTTAGCTGATGGTGAGATTACTTTCTACAAACAGGGAAACTTTACCGACTTATGTCGCGGACCGCATATTCCATCTACCGGTTACATTAAAGCAATCAAGCTGTTAAACATTGCCGGTGCATATTGGAAAGGCGATTCGAACAACAAACAGCTTACCCGTATTTATGGAATCACTTTTCCTAAGCAAGCGCAATTGGATGCTCACTTGGCAATGCTTGAAGAAGCCAAGAAGCGCGACCATCGGTTGATTGGGAAGGAACTTGAAATTTTTGCTTTTGATGATGAGGTTGGTCCTGGTCTTCCTTTATGGTTGCCAAAGGGCGCGGCTTTAATTGAGAAACTCGAAGCACTCGCTAAGAAGAATGAAAACGAGCAAGGCTATGTGCGTGTAAAATCTCCGCACATTGCTAAAGAGGCTTTGTATCTGCGCAGCGGTCACTTACCTTATTATGCCGATTCGATGTTTCCGCCAATGGAACTGGACGGAACGAAATATTATTTGAAGGCGATGAACTGTCCGCATCATCACAAAATATTTAGTGCAACGCCAAAGAGTTACCGCGATATGCCTTTGCGTTTTGCAGAGTATGGAACCTGTTACCGCTACGAGCAAAGCGGTGAGTTGATGGGACTAATGCGCGTGCGCAGTATGCAAATGAACGATGCGCACATCTACTGCACTAAAGACCAGTTTGAAGAAGAGTTCATGAAGGTGAACGAGCTTTACGTGAAGTATTTCAAAATATTCGGCATTGAGAAATACCAGATGCGCTTTAGTAAACACGCACCGGAAAAACTCGGACAGAAATATATTGACAACGGACCTCTTTGGATTGAAACCGAAGACATGGTGCGAAGAGTACTGGTAAAATCAGGTTTGCCTTTTATTGAAGTGGCTGATGAAGCAGCTTTCTACGGGCCGAAGATTGATATACAGATTTGGAGTGCTATTGGTAAAGAATTCACCATCGCTACTAATCAGGTTGACTTTGCGCAGGCAGAGCGTTTCGATTTGAGTTTTGTAAACGAGAACAACGAAAAAGAACGCCCTATCATTATTCACCGCGCACCGCTCAGCACACACGAGCGTATGATTGGTTTCTTGTTAGAGCATTATGCCGGTAAGTTCCCTGTATGGTTGGCTCCTGAACAGGTGGCTATTCTTCCTATCAGCGATAAGTATCTGGATTACGCTAAGCAGGTTCGTGCGGAATTAAAGAAGCACAATATTGAAGTAACCATTGACGAGCGTGCCGAGAAGATTGGCAAGAAGATACGCGATACAGAATTGCGCAGAGTGCCTTACATGCTGGTAGTGGGAGAGAAGGAAGCAGCAGACAATGCCGTAGCCGTTCGTAAGCAAGGGCATGGCGACCAAGGAGTAAAATCACTCGCTGATTTTGTTGCGCAGATTAATGAGGAGATAGCGGAGTATAAGTAGGTAGTTGTTGGCGGGGATGCCAACAACGGCAAAAAAAATCTTTATGCGTAATTTTCTTGTAGTGGTAATTATAGTTTTAGTCGGAGTCTTATTTAACTACCAAATAAAAAGGGTTGAAAGGCAAACAAAGGAAAGTCAAATTCAATTAGCTTTTAGTGGAGTCGTTTTAGAAAAAAACAGCCATAGAGGTTATGGAATTATAATTCTTACGGACAGCAAGGAAAAGTTTCAAATAGCTATAGCAAGTGATTCTCTTTACCACCATGCTGACAAAGGTGACACAATAATTAAACAATCAGGTTCAAATCGGTGCTTAGTTAAAAGGGACACAACATATCAATGTGATTGCTACTATTTTTCTGCGGACAATGAGTAATTCTCCACCTCCCGCAAGAATAAATCAAAGCCTTAGCAAAGCTTCTTGTGCCGGTAAATATTTTTCAAACACTTCTTGCATTTTATACGTATAACTATTATTTTTGTGTCGTATAAAAAGGATAAAATTATGGATGCTAAAATCACACTCAGTTTCGATGAACAGGTAATTCTTAAAGCAAAGGAATTTGCTGAGAGAAAGAATATCAGTTTGTCACGCCTCACCGAACATTTGCTGCGCAAAATTACTTCGGGTTATCATACAGATTTAGAAGACCTGCCCGTTTCCGATTGGGTCAATATGGTTAGTGAAGGTACGGTTGAATATAAAACAAGTAAGCCTTCCAAGAAAAAGATGAAAGAAGAGTTTTATGCAAGTAAAAAGAGGAAATGAAAATTTTCTTAGATGCCAACATTATTATTTCGGTGCTTAATAAAGAGTATCCGGTGTATAGTTTTTCATCGCGCATATTGAGTTTGGCAGACGATAAAAACTTTGAAGTTTATACGTCTGCGCTTTGCCTTGCCATTGCATTTTATTTTGCAGAAAAGAAAAGTGGCACTACCGAAGCCAAAAGAAAAATTGGAATCCTATCGCAGAAACTTGGCATTACTGATGTTGGAAATGATGAGGTAGTAAAGGCAGTTACAAACAAAAAAGTCCGCGACTTTGAAGATGGGCTTGAATACTATTCTGCGTTGAAGAATAAGTGCAAATACATCATCACCGAAGATATTTCTGATTACCACTTTTCTGAAATTACAGTTCTCTATTCTCAAACCTTTATCGAAAGACTGATAAAAGGTAAGTTGTAGTGAATTTCGTGTGTCCACACTTCGCTAACACCAAACAGGCACATCTCCACACAAAAACGCCACTTGTCAACAGACATTTAAACAGGCACCCTGTGTATTCGTTGAGAATACAGCGGTTTTTTGTTCCACGTATGTTCTACTTTTGAGCGCATCAATACAGAAGTGGAATAAATGAAAATTACGTATTACGGACATGCTTGTTTTGGTTTGAATGTGGCAGGGAAAAATCTGCTCTTCGACCCGTATATAACGCACAATGAGTTGGCAAAGCACATTGACGTGAATTCAATTCCCGCTGATTATATTTTTCTATCGCATGGGCACGAAGACCATGTGGCTGATGCTTTCGAAATTGCAAAACGCACAAATGCGGTAATCGTTTCTAACTATGAAATAGCGGTTTGGTTCAACAAAAAAGGAATTGAAAGATACCATCCTATGAATCATGGCGGCAAATGGAAATTTAAGTTCGGCACTGTAAAATATGTTTCGGCTGTGCATACCAGTTCAATGCCTGATGGAACTTACGGAGGAAACCCTGGAGGTTTTGTTGTAGAAACCGAAGAGGGAAATATTTACTACAGTGGCGATACTGCTTTGACAATGGATATGCAATTGATTCCGCTTACATCCGCAAAATTGGATATAGCTTTGCTACCTGTCGGAGATAATTTTACGATGGGAATTGATGATGCGATTATTGCGAGTGATTTTGTGAAGTGCAATAAAATCATCGGATTGCACTACGATACTTTTGGTTTCATAAAAATAAACCATGAGGAAGCGAAGCAAAAATTTGCTACGAAGGGAAAAGAATTGTTGCTTTTAAATATTGGCGAAACAATCGAATTGAGTTAAAAACGTTCTAATCATAAATCATCATTCATTAAATAATACCATGACCGCAAAAAAGAAAACTGAAAAAAAAGAACGCCTAGGCAAAATTATTACGCTTGCCAATCAAAAAGGTGGTGTGGGAAAAACAACGTCTGCCATCAACATCGCGGCATCACTTGCGGTGTTTGAATATAAAACCTTGTTAGTTGACGCAGACCCGCAGGCAAATGCAACTTCTGGTGTTGGTTTTGACCCAAAAGCAATTAAAACAAGCATTTATGAATGCATGGTAAACGAGGTAAAAGCGCGTGATATTATTCTGGAAACAGAAACGCCTAATTTGTTTTTGTTGCCGGCACATTTGGATTTAGTGGGTGCTGAGATTGAGCTGATCAATCAGCCGAATCGTGATCAGATAATGAAACGGGTGCTCGAAGAAATTCGTAAGGATTATGATTTCATCATTATTGATTGTTCGCCATCGCTCGGTTTAATTACCGTGAATGCGCTTACAGCAGCAAGTTCGGTTTTGATTCCTGTGCAGTGCGAATATTTTGCGTTGGAAGGTTTAGGAAAATTGTTGAACACTATTAAGATTGTTCAAAGCCGTTTGAACCCGAATTTGGAAATTGAAGGAATTTTATTGACGATGTATGACCCGCGTTTGCGTTTGTCGAACCAAGTGGTGGAAGAAATTCGTAGACATTTTGAAACCATAGTTTATGAAACTATCATTCACCGCAATACCCGATTGGGCGAAGCACCAAGTTTTGGCAAACCTGCAATTATGTATGATGCCGAAAGCAAAGGCAGTATTAACTATATGAGTTTGGTGCGTGAAATGTTGCAGCGAAATAATGCCACCAATATTCCCGAAGCGGCTAAAGAATTTAATTTAGTGCCCGAAACCGAGGACCCGGCTACGTTGAATTAAGAATAAAATTTTAGCAACTGAATAAAACTGAAGACCGAATGTGTTGAATACCCATTCGGTTTCTTCATCTAAAAAATATTATGAGCGATAAAAAGAAAAGTGTACTGGGGCGCGGATTGAGCGCACTGCTTGATGCCAACGACACCACGGATAGAGGCAAAGATAAATTCGGGAATGGCATGTCGACCCAAGCTGCTGTGGTAATGAATATTCCGTTGGAGAATATTGAGGTTAATCCGTTTCAACCGCGCACAACTTTTGAACCCGAGAGTTTGAATGAACTTTCTGACTCCATAAAAATTCACGGAGTTATTCAGCCGATTACGGTTCGCAAGGCAGAGAACAATAAATTTCAGTTAATAGCCGGTGAAAGAAGATTGCGCGCTTCTAAGCTTGCTGGTAAAAAAGAAATTCCTGCTTATGTGCGCAATGCCAGTGACCAGGAAAGTATTGAAATTGCCTTGATAGAAAATATTCAGCGTGAAGATTTAAATCCGCTTGAAATCTCCATCAACTACAAACGATTGCAGGAGGAGTGCGATTTAACGCAAGAACAATTAGCAGAGCGCCTCGGAAAAAACAGAAGTACCGTTACTAATTTTCTTCGCTTGTTGAAATTGCCACCCGATATTCAGGCGGCTTTGCGTGATAACAAAATTGCGATGGGTCATGCAAAAGCACTGATGGCAATTGACAATCCACTTTTGCTACTGAGCGCTTATAAGGAAGTGGTGAGCAAAGGTATGAGCGTTCGTCAGGTAGAAGAACTCGTAAAAGGTTATACCGAAAAACCTAAGCGCAATACTTCGATAGCTTCAAAGATTCCAACGCTACCAATTACCGTTAAGAAGATGCAAGATCAATTGGTTACTTCACTTGGAACTAAGGTTATCATCAACCGTCATGAAGACGGCAAGGGAGAAATCATTATTCGCTTTTATAACAACGATGATTTGGAAAGATTGGTAGAGACCATTCAGAAATAGTTACCGCTTCAATGACCAATTGTAAAACCGTTTACGATAGATTGTTCCATGTTTGTCGGTTTTTACAACGGCAAAAATTTCTTCTATGTTTTTTCTTTTCAGTTTTCTTCACTGCAAGCATTTATTCACAATCGGTTATTGATTCGGTTCAAGTGGATACTTCAAAAAGCGTTTCAGTGACTACAAAACCAAGTGGTGATAGTTCATTGAATATGTCAAGGAAAAAATTGAGGTTTACAGAAGGAGGGTCGATTGTACAGGCATATGATACAACGCAAACGCAGGCAAAACCTGTGATACAAGCCCCTAAGAAATTTTATTGGAACAGCGCGAAGGCGTTAAGTGATTCAACTATAAGTGGAGATAGAAAACTTCGAAGGCATAAACCGCTGTATGCGGCTTTGTTCTCCATGGCATTACCCGGTTTAGGGCAGGCATATAATCGCAAGTATTGGAAGATACCTATTGTGTATGCGGGCTTGGGAGGATTTAGTTACGGCATTTATGCTCTATCTAAAGATTTTACCGGCTATAGAAATGCTTACCGTTTGCAAGTAGATGATGACCCGAATACTTATGGAAGTTATAAGGGAGTTGATAATGAGACTACACTAAAAACTTATCGCGATTACTATAAAAGAAATATGGACTTGGTTTGCATTTTTACTGGTGTGTGGTATGCGCTCAACATTATAGATGCTGCTGTTGATGCTCATTTGTTTGAGTGGAACATGAAGGATGATATTCATTTAAGTTGGCAGCCTTCAGTTGTTTCTCCTCAAACAAACTATTCTCACGCTGCGCTTGGAGCGAGAATTGGGTTGAGTTTTTAATTTATCAACAAAACTCCGCTACGCTTTCGATTGTAGCGAAAAGTTCTCTAATTTTTTCATTTTTGACCCCGACACATCTGAAACTAGTTTACTTCAATCCTAAAAATTGAAGCAACAATAAGTTCGGTAAGTGATTTCTTCACGAAAAAATCTCTATGGGGCTTTTTGACAAATGTTACGATTACAACTCGGCTGATATTGCAAAAGGGAAAGGAATATATCCCTACTTCCGTCCCATTCAGGAAAGCGAAGGTCCGGTGGTGCGCATGGAAGGTCGCAAAGTGGTAATGGCGGGCAGCAATAATTATCTTGGTCTCACTTCACATCCTCGAGTAAAAGAAGCAGCTATTGCTGCTCTTGAAAAATATGGCAGCAGTTGCTCGGGCTCACGTTTCCTTACTGGTACTATCGATTTACATATTGAAATGGAAAATAAAATTGCAAAATTTTTAGGCAAAGAAGCCGCTTTGCTTTTCAGTACTGGCTATCAGGCAGGGCAGGGCGTTATTTTTCCGCTCATCAGTAAAGGCGATTACATTTTGAGCGACAAGGACAATCACGCAAGTATTGTTGCAGGGAATTTGATGAGTACTGCTGTAGGTGCTCATATCGTGCGCTATAAGCACAACGACATGAAAGATCTGGAGAACCGTCTTCAAAAAATTCCTGATGGAGCCAACAAATTGATTGTGACCGATGGGGTTTTCAGTGCGCACGGTTTGGTGGTAGATATGAAAGGTATTGTTGAATTGGCGAAAAAATACAATGCGCAAACCTTAGTAGATGATGCGCATGGTTTTGGTGTACTTGGCCCAAATGGAAAAGGAACAGTTCATCATTTCGGTGCCGAGAACGATGTGGACTTGATTGTTTGTACGTTCAGTAAAACGCTTGCTTCTATTGGCGGATTTGTAGTAGGCGATGAGCGCGTAATCAATTATCTTAAACACAAATCACCGGCTCTTATTTTCTCAGCTTCGCCAACTCCGGCAAGTGTAGCAGCTGCAAGTGCTGCTTTAGATATTTTAATTGAACAACCCGAATTGGCAACACGCGTTCGCAAAAATGCCGACCGTGTTCGCAAAGGTTTGCGCGAAGCAGGCTATTATGTAATCGATGGCGAAGCAGCAATTGTTCCGGTTATTATTGGTGACGATGAAAAAACATTTACCATTTGGAAAATGCTTTACGATGAAGGAGTTTTTGTAAATGCATTTATTTCTCCGGCAACTCCACCGGGCATGCAAATGTTGCGCACTAGCTATATGGCGAGCCACGAAGACAAGCACCTAGATTTTATTATAGATAAATTTGTAAAGGTCGGCAAGCAATTGGGTTTGTTGAACAAAGAAGTTGTTACTCATTAATATTTAACCCACAGGTTTTCAAAAATCGAATACATGAGCAAGCAAAGACATTACTACTACATCACAGGAAAGAACCAAACCACAGGTGCAATCGAGTACATGCAACGCCCGCTGGAGTGTGACGATAAATTTGACCAGGAACTGGTGCTGCTAGCTTTCCCAATTAAAATGCTGGAAGACATTAATCCGGTGCTGAAAAATTTCAAACTGCGCGATGATGCTGCCTATTTTTATAGTGAGTGCAAAGAAGTGGTGAGCGTTCCCGAAAAACATGTGAACGAAAAAGGCGAAGGCAAACTCACCTTCATGAGTTACTTCCATAAATTTCCCGATTCAGTTACTAACTTTTTTGACGATGCCATTGTAGTGGTGATACTGCACCCGCTTGGAAAAATAAACGAACAGGGTTTACAGGACTATAATATGATTGGTTACATACACGCCAACATCATCAATTTTAAAGATGCCGATGGCGAAATAAGACATGGCTATTACTACAATGTTCTTCGCATGAGCGAAGCTACGGTGGGAGGAGAAGCCATTTATCGCAGGAAGAGAATTTTTACAACCATGTTCAGTGTGCTGCTTGATTTAGTGACGGTGAACGATTATCACTTTGTCTATGCCAACATGGGTCGCGAGAACCAGGGGATTTTAGATGCACTGAAAATGAACAGCGAGCGTACGGGAAAATTGTATGAAACATTCCCAATGCGCAACAACACTCATATCAATTTGCTTTTTGATAGTCGGAGTGCTTCTAAAAAACTGATTGATATTTCGAAAGATGAAAAGCGATTGAAGGAGTTTTACCAAAAGATTGCAGCATCACGTCAGAATTATGTTTTCAATCAAATGCACAGTGAAGAAAATTTCTTCAATATGGTGAAGCGTATTCTTGGCTCTTCCCCAACTAGCAAAATTTATATGCTTCCTGATGCCAACGGAAATATGGCTGCTGCGGGATTCTTTATTAATTGGGCAGATTACCTGCATTTGAAACTTCAAAACCCGAAAGGATTTTTCAAGATGATTGACAACCTACAAATTATTGATCGTATACTTTATATCACTCTTTTAGTTGGTAATGAAAAAAGCACTCGTGAATTGACAAAAGGAGGAGCTTTTCGCTTTAGAAAAGAGCACGGCAATTTAGTTACAGTACTCAATGCTAACGAAGGTGACCCACACTTTGGAGTGAAGAAGAGCTTAATTTACGACCCCTTTGTTTATTTCGCCATATACGACCGCCCCGAAATGTTTGAGCGCATGAAAGAGAGGAGCAAAGATGAACACGGCAACATTCGTATTTTCATTGATACACCTATGCTTTAATATTTTTTTTTAAGATTTGCACATACTAAAAACAAAGCTTGGCTCGTTGTAAAAGCAGAACTTTAATTTTTAACCCCTTTAAAAATCCATTTTATGAAAAGTAAAAATCAATTAACGGCCATGTTTTTCATGGTGCTTGCATGTGTGGTAGTGTTTACCTCGTGCAAAAAGAAAGAAACCACTGCCGACCCTAATGCAAAGCAGCACAATGAAGATGTGTCAAACACAAAATCAGAATCGGATAATGTGAATACCGACATCAACAATGTATTGAAACAAATACCTGCATTTGGGAAAACAGAAGCTACAGAAGCATATGATATATGCGGAGTGAGTAGTGTTGATACTACCAGTTCTCCTTATCCAACCGTTACTTTTACCTTTGATGGCACTACCTATTGTGGAAGTCCGGCAAGAAAGAGAAGCGGAGTAGTAAAGGTGGAATTAATTCAGGGGGCGAAATGGAGCGATGCAGGTGCAAAACTACGCGTTACGCATACAGATTATAAAGTGACTTATCAAAACCTCAATAACCATTACCTCATTTTCAATGGAGTGAAATATCTGACCGATGTGAACGGATTCAACTGGATTAATGTTTGGTTTGGAACTGATGTGATAACAATAAGAGAGCGTAGTGATAATATGACTGTTACTTTTGAAAATGGAGATGTGGCTTCATGGAATACAGCACGTCTTTCTACATGGGGATTGAGTGGTGGTCAGATTTATGCTGTTGTAGAGGCAGATTCAATTAGCGGAACAAGAAAAATTGATTCGTGGGGTAAAACTCGTTTCGGAACAAACTTCACCACCGAAATGATTACTGCATGGAAATCGGGAACCCAATGCGGTTGGTGGAAACCCACACAAGGAAAATACACCAGTACAACCGATAATTTTTCTATTACAGCAACTGCCAGTGTTGATCAGGAAGGAAATGTAGTTACTACTGCTTGCGGTGGTTATGGCTATAAACTTGAATGGAATTATAATAGCGGAACTGCTACTGGAACTGTGGTTATTCCTTATTTCTAAATTACATCGTTTAAACAAAACAGCCGCATGCTTGTAAAAGATGCGGCTGTTTTTATTTCTATTTGCCCTGTTTCAAAAACAAAAACTAAGTTTCGGAAAAATAAAACAGCATGTCTTCAAAAAATAAAAACCTTTCAGAACATCAAGTGCCGGCAATTAAAAATGCTGCTGCGGGCAAATGGAAAATAGGCATTGTGGTTTCTGAATATAACGAAGCTATAACCTTTGCACTGCGCGATGGTGCTTTGGAAACGTTGAAGCAATACGGTGTGAAAGAGAAAAATATTTTTGTTGAATTAGTTCCCGGTGCGTATGAACTTCCGCTGGCGGCAAAGTGGTTATATGAAAAGAAAAAGGCTGATGCTGTTCTTGCACTTGGTTGTGTAATTAAAGGTGATACCGACCACGACATCTACATCAACAGTGCTGTTTCACACGCGCTTATGAATTTGAGTTTACAAACCAAAGCGCCTTTTCTGTTTGGAGTAATTACGCCAAACAATATGCAGCAGGCAAAAGACCGTGCAGGTGGCAAACACGGTAACAAAGGGTTAGAATGCGCAGTCGCAGCTTTGAAAATGTTAGCGCTGAAAAATAAAATCAAATGAAACTTCATACAATTGAAACGGGTTACTTTAAGTTAGATGGTGGTGCTATGTTTGGTGTCGTTCCTAAAACAATTTGGCAAAAGCTTAACCCGCCCGATGAACGGAATCTTTGCACCTGGCAAATGCGTTGTTTGTTGATTGAAGATGGTAAGCAACTTATTCTCATTGATTGCGGTTTAGGCAACAAGCAAGATGAAAAATTCTTCAGCCATTACGAACCGCACGGAGATTCTTCTCTCGAAAAATCTATTCACGAATTAGGTTATAGTTTTGATGATGTTACCGATGTGTTGCTTTCGCATTTACATTTTGACCATTGTGGCGGTGCTATAAAACGCGAAGGAGAAAAATTGGTTCCTGCCTTTAAGAATGCAGTTTACTGGAGCAATGAAAAACATTGGGACTGGGCAACTAAACCCAACGACAGAGAGAAAGCTTCTTTCCTCAAAGAAAATATTCTTCCAATTCAGCAAAGCGGACAGTTGAAATTTGCAGAAGGCGGAAGCAATTTGATTCATCGTGACATAACGATGAAGACTGTTTCGGGGCATACAGAAGCTATGTTTATTCCGCATATTAAAGTTGGCGATAAAACCCTTGTTTATTGTGCCGATTTGTTTCCTAGCATGGCCCATATTCCTTTACCTTACATAATGGCTTATGACACGCGCCCATTGCTTACCCTCGATGAAAAGAAAAAGTTTTTAGCTGAAGCCGCTGCCAATAATTACTACTTGTTTTTTGAACATGACCGTGTAAATGAATGTTGCTCGCTTCAACAAACTGAAAGAGGTATGCGCGAAAAGGAGGTGTTTAAGCTGAGTGAGGTTTTCTAGATCATTATCCACATTGCTTTCTTCTTCATTTCACAATTCAATTTATTTTCGGGCGTGAACAAAAACCTGGCTGACAATTTTGAAGAGGTAAAAAATATTTTCTCTGCTTATTTAGAGCGGAAGAACCTGCGCAAAACCAACGAGCGTTACGTAATTCTCGAAGAAATTTATTCACGCCACGACCACTTTGAAGCCGAATCGCTCTTTGCCGATATTCTAAAACAGAAGCATAATGTTAGTCGAGCTACGGTGTATAACACCCTAGAACTTTTAGTGAGTTGCGATTTGGTGAAAAAGCATCAGTTTGGTAAAAACTTAGCGCAGTACGAAAAAAGCTACGGTTATAAACAACATGACCATATCATTTGTGTTGATTGTAAAAAAGTAGTTGAATTTTGCGACCCAAGGATCCAACAAATAAAAAGTATGATGGGCGATTTGCTTAATTTTAAAATTACACATCACTCGCTTAACATGTATGGTGTTTGCGGAAACTGTTCTAAGAAACGTGAATTAGAAGTATTGAATAATAAATTAAAAACAAAACCCAAAAATCAACTCGTATGAAACACGAATTAAAAGACGGAGTGCTGGTAATTTCTATTGACGGAAACCTTCTTGGCGAAAATACTAACGCACCGGTAATGGAATTGATTAAGCAAAACATTGAAGCCGGAAACAAGAAAGTAATCTTCAATCTTTCGACCATGACGTTTATCAATAGTACTGGTTTAGGGATGTTGCTTACGGCAGTTTCTAAAGTGCGCAATGCTGGTGGCGAAATGGTCATGTGCAGTTTGCCCGAGCAAATGAAAAAGCTTTTGCAAATGACCAAACTCGAAAGCGTTTTTATTATTCATGCTGACGAAGCAAGTGCCACTACTTTTCTGAAAAGCAAATAAGGCTTTCGTTTCTATTCACCTTTTTATTTTTTACACATGCATGTAGATATACTTTTAGGTCTTCAATGGGGAGACGAAGGCAAAGGAAAAATCATTGACTACCTCGCTCCTAAGTATGACATCATAGCCCGCTTTCAAGGTGGTCCTAACGCAGGGCACACACTAGTTATCAATGGCGAAAAAACTGTGCTGCATACCGTGCCCTCCGGAATTTTGCAGGATAGACCAATGAATGTTATAGGCAACGGTGTGGTAATTGACCCCGTTACGCTTCGAAAAGAAATAGAAAACCTTAATTCAAAAGGAGTAGACGTAAACAAACGCCTTTTTATTTCTAAGAAAGCGCACTTGATTTTGCCAACACATAAAATTTTAGATGCAGCAAGTGAAGCAGCCAAAGGCGTAGAAAAAATAGGTTCTACACTGCGCGGAATTTCTCCTACGTATATGGATAAAACAGGTCGCAATGGTTTACGCATTGGCGATATTATTTCACCTGCTTTTAAAACTATTTACAATCGTATTAAGGAAAAGCATTTGAATCTGCTGAAGATTTACGATTTCGAATTTTCGCTGGAGGAAAGTGAAAAAACATGGTTCGAAGCCATTGACTTTATTAAGTCGTTGAACCTAATTGATTCAGAATATTATTTGAACAACGCTTTGGCAAGTGGCAAATCAATTTTAGCAGAAGGTGCACAAGGCACTATGCTCGACATTGATTTTGGAACGTATCCTTACGTAACTTCTTCCAACACCATTACTTCGGGTGCTTGCAATGGATTGGGAATTCCGCCAACAAAAATCAAAGAAGTAATTGGTATTGCAAAAGCTTATTGCACGCGTGTAGGCGGTGGTCCTTTTCCTACTGAGCTATTGAACGAAACAGGAGAACTGATTCGCAAAACAGGAAGCGAGTTTGGTGCTACCACCGGCCGCCCGCGCAGATGCGGATGGATTGATTTGCCTCAATTGAAGTACGCAATTATGATTAATGGCGTAACTCAAATTGCTATGACTAAAGCCGATATTCTTAATGATTTTGAAGTCATTGAAGCCTGCACCGATTATAATGTAGAAGGCAAAACAAGTCGGGAAGTTCCTTACGATATGGCAAACACTGTTATAGAACCGATTTACCACAAATTATGTGGCTGGAAAACCGATTTGCGCAAGGTCAATAGCTATGACGATTTGCCTGAAACTTTTCTAGGTTATCTTTCTTTTGTAGAGGAATATTTGGGAACCGAAATTTCCATGATTTCTACAGGTCCTGAAAGAGATCGGTTGGTATTCAAAAGAGCGATGGAGGCAGTTAGCTAACTGATAGGTCTAGTTTTGTTCAAGGCTTTTTTTTCGCGGTAATCACCAGATAATTACTACGCTCTCTACATATTACATTCGCTAAATTTTTTTGCATGGCGGCTACGCTACTTTATCTCGTCATATTTTTCATACTATTCGAATTTGTTCTTTCCAAAACTTTGTCTTGGTTGAATATGCAAACGTGGGATAAGCCTCTACCTAACGAAGTGAAAGACTTGTATGACCCCACCGAATACAAAAAGGCGCGTGACTATGCCGTAATCAATAATAAAATTGGAACTATCTCCGCTACGCTTTCATTGATTATCACTCTTGCATTTTTATACCTCAAAGGTTTTGCATGGGTAGATGACTTAGTTCGCTCGTATTTCGATTCGCCTATTATACAGTGTCTGCTTTTCTTTGGTATTCTTTCATTGGCTTCTTCGGTTATCTCCATGCCTTTTGAGTTGTATAGTACGTTTGTGGTTGAAGAAAAATTCGGTTTTAATAAAACTACTCCGTTGCTTTTTGTAACCGATAAATTAAAAATGCTTGCGCTTGGTACTGTTGTAGGCGGAGGAATTCTAGCACTGCTCACATTTCTTTTTGGTTTGCTCGGTAGTAAATTCTGGCTGGCTGGTTGGGCTTTGGTTTCTATAATCATGATTTTGGCGGCTATGTTTTCAGTAAACGTTTTACTTCCGCTTTTCAATAAACTGCTTCCGTTAGAAGAAGGAGAGTTGCGTTCATCAATTGAGAAATATGCCGCACAAGTAAACTTTCCATTGACAAATATTTTAGTGATGGATGGTTCAAAGCGCTCATCAAAATCAAATGCTTTTTTTAGCGGACTAGGTCACAAAAAAAATATTGTACTTTATGATACTCTCATTCAGGATATGACCGTAGAAGAAATTACCGCTGTGTTGGCACATGAAGTGGGCCATTATAAGCATAAGCATGTTTTACAAATTGCCACCGTTTCAATTATTCAGATAGCCATACTTTTTTTTGTTTTTGGCTTAGTGGCTAATAGTTCTGTAATGGCAGAAGTGTTGGGAGCAAAGCAAAATTCATTTCATCTTTCGCTGATAAGTTTTTCATTGTTGTATTCACCGGTTTCATTAATCACCGGCTTGCTTATGAATTTATTCAGCCGAAAAAATGAATATGAAGCTGATGCTTATGCTAAAGAAACGTATAGTGCAGTTCCGCTCATTTCTGCTTTACGAAAGTTAACCGTAAAACATTTGGGTAATTTACAACCCGATAGCGCCTATGTTTTTGTGAACTATTCGCATCCTACATTTTTGCAGCGAATGAGAGCAATGCAAAATTAAAACAGCGCTAAAACAAATTTGAAAGAGACAATTGTATTTCCAACTTTCGCACCATGAAAATATTTCAATCCATTTTTCTTTTGTTCGTTTTTTACTATGCAACCACAGGACAGGTAAATGCACAATCAGAAACCACCAAGGCTGGCGATTTGTTTTACATAAAACTGGGAAACGGCATGAACACCGTATTGATGGCTGATGCTAGCGCTAAACAAGTGGAGGTGAGTTTTTTTATAAAAAACGGAAGTATATATGAAATAGATTCGTTGAGCGGTATCTCAAACATTGTTCAAAATATTTTAGCCGATAAGGTGGCTAGGTTTTTACGAAGCAATAAAGGTGCAATCTCGTTTCAAAATACCACGTTCAATGCGTACACAACCACAGAACGATGCGTCTATAAGTTTACAGTAACTCCATCTAATTTGATTAGTTGTTTTAATCTATTCCGCGATTCGGTTCTTACTGCTTCCATTACTTCTGCTGAACTAAATAATGTGAAACAAAATATTGTTAACGATGTGGAGCTGGCTACAAAAGACCCGCGAAAAAATATGGAGAGCCGATTAACTCAACATATTTATCGAAGTGAATTTGAAAAGCTAAGTGTAACAGGCAACATCAATGAGTTTGATAATATTTCATTGCCCATTGTTCGATTTTTTTATAAAAAATATTACGTTCCTAATAATACACTGATTGCTGCCACCGGAAATTTTGCACTTGAAACGCTTCAAGTGCATTTAGAATCGGCTTTTAAGTCAATCGTAAAAAGTGAGTTCGATCCAGAAACAGTAACAAAAGTGGTGGACTTTAAACCCATGGTGTATACCACTCAGTTTATTGTGGAGGATACAACTGCATCGCCCGAGTTTCATATTTGCTGGCAGTTTACGGGTACTGCAGCAAATGAGCAGGCGAGCCGGTGTGGTTATTTGTTGAGTGCCATGCTGAACGACAAAAACAATTTTATTCAAGTAAAAGCCGCAAAACTTCATTGCAAAAAACTGCTGGCACAATATGAAGTGAATAACTATAGTGGTGTGTTACATATAGTACTGCAAACCGACCGCGCCAATTGGTTTAGTGCGTATTCTATGGTGGTTACAGAGTTACAACGATTAGAAAAAACGATTGTTAATGAATCGATGATTACTGCGGGCAAAGTGCAGTTTAAAAAAGAGTATCAGAGTCTTGAAAAATCAAATGAGTACCCACAATGGGTTGTAAAACATTGGGCAGGAAATGACGAAACTTATTTTCCATCACTGCTCGATAGTTTGCTGGTCATTAGCGAAAAGCAACTGAAAAATTTCGTTGTCTTTTATATGAATCAAAACCCGCACGTTACCGGTTTGCTTGTAAGCCCGCAAGATAGAGAGGAGTTAAAAGTTGATTCGCTGTTTACTAATTTAAACGACAGCGTAAACCTATATGTGTTTACTTATCGTCAAAATGTCACGGATATAGAATCGAAAGAAGACTCTACCAAACTTCGAAATTTGTTGCAATGGTTGCGCATTAATGATGACGTAAATTTACAGGTCAACGGATTTGCTGATGAAGGAGAATTCAATAAGGTGTTTGACGATTCGATTAAGGCTTTCATTGATTCTATTCCTACTTTCAGTCGTGCAATGCCTGAATTTATTAGAAAGGGATACCTACGTCCTGAGATGATGCGCGCTATGAAACTCATCAAATATTTTTATGACCAGGGCATTGCACCCGAAAGATTATCGGGCACGAGCATGAAGTTTACTTCAGCCAGTAGGGAAGAAGCTATTGGTAATTTGAAATGCACGGTGACCTTAGAAAAGTTGCGCAAGCAAATTTCGCTATACGAATTTCATTACGGAAAGAAGAAAGAATAAACTATGGCAGAAAAAACACCAAAGGATTCAACAGTTATCATGACTGAAATTGTTTTGCCGAACGATACCAATGCATTAGGCAATTTACGCGGAGGAAAAATTTTGCACTGGATGGATATTGCTTCAGCAATTGCTGCGGGTAAACATTCTAATGCAGTGGTTGTAACTGCTTCGGTTGATAATGTATCGTTCGAAAATCCAATTAAACTAGGCGATGTGGTGACCATAACCGCCAAGGTTACACGCGTTTTTAATACTTCCATGGAAACACACATTGAGGTATGGGCCGAAAATCTTCCTTCGCAAACGCGCTATAAATGCAATGAAGCCTACTACACTTTTGTAGCGCTTGACAGTAACGGCAAACCTAAAAAGAGCCACACGCTCGTTCCTGAATCAGATGCAGAAATGAAAATGTTTGATTCTGCTTTAGCCCGTAGAGAACTACGTTTGGTGCTCGGTGGAAGAATGAAGACACACGAAACCAAAGAGTTCAAAAAACTTTTTGAAACCAGTTAAAAGACCAATTGTTGTAGTATGAAAAAATTACCTGTCATTGCAATTTTAATGATAAGCATAAACCTTTTTGCTTATCAAAATTTCACGTTGCGGTTAGTCCCTTCTGCAATTTCTGCTACTCCAACAGTTCACTCTGGTGCGTTTGGCGAATACAACAGCAAATGGTTTTTTATTGGTGGAAGGAAAAATGGACTGCATGGTTTTTTGCCGCCATCTGGTTTTCCGGAAGCTGGAATTAACGACAGTATTTTTATTGTTGACCCTGTCGTGAACCAACAATGGGCCGTATCAACACACGTTTTGCCCGATAGTATTCGTGAGGCCATTACTTCTTCAAACATGGAATTTCATTTGAACGATTCTATATTGTATATGGTTGGCGGTTATGGCTGGAATGAAAACGTAGGCGACTTTATCACTTTCCATACGCTAACCGCAATTAATATGAAAGGGCTCATGAGCGCGATGGTAAATGAACAACCCATTGAAAACTTTTTTCGACAAATAACCGATTCTTCATTGGCAATTTGCGGTGGGCATTTGCAAAAAATGGACTCTACATACTATCTTGTTTTTGGTCACCGGTACGATGGACATTACGATAGAACCGATACGGTGCTTGCCATTGCAAGGCAAACTTATAGCAATGAAATTCGAAAATTTCAGATAGCTGATAATGGATTGAATCTTGCCATTTTTAATAATGCGGCAATACGTGATACAGCAAATTTTAGACGAAGAGATTTTAACCTACTACCGATGTATGATATTTTTCGGGGCGAAAGTTTGCTAGCGTATAGCGGAGTGTTTCAAGCACATGCTAATTTGCCTTACTTAAACGCGGTTGAAATTTTTAAGGATACGGTAATCGTTCGAAATGATTTTAATCAGAACTTAAGTCAATATCACAGTGCGGTTTGTGCTATGTACGATTCCAGCGGGCTATTACAACATCATATTTTTTTTGGAGGATTAAGCATGTATTATTTAGATACACTCACGCTACAAACGGTGTATGATTCGTTAGTGCCATTTGTGCGCACAGTGAGCGATGTGGTACGGGATTTTGACATAACGTATCACGAAGTCAATTTAGGAATTCGCATGCCTGCCTTGCTTGGAACTAATGCCTATTTTTTCTACGACCTCAACGTTCCGCTGTATAAAAAGCATTTTATAGACCTGAACGCATTGGCAAACCATCAACGAGTGGGCTACATTGTCGGTGGTATTGAAAGCATGGATTTAAACATTGCCGATAACAACCCCAATGCGCAAAGTTTTGCAAGTCCGCGAGTGTTTGAAGTTTATTTGGATACCATTGAAGATACCACAACTACTCTGGCTGAGGTAAATAGTGATGTGTTGAATTTTTTCTGCTATCCGAATCCGGCCAATGAAAAAACACTAATCGAGTTTGAGTTGAAGCGAAGCGAAATTGTAAAAATTGAGTTGCTGGATATGAAAGGAAGTTTGGTGCAAACTGTTTGCGAGAAAACATTTGATGTAGGAAAACAAAAACTTGTTTTGAACTTGCAGGCGCTTTCTAAAGGAGTTTACAACTGTGTAGTAACGGTGAATCGAAATCGTAAATCGTTACGGGTGCAGAAGGAGTAAGTGTTTAATGAGCCGGAAAAATTCGTACCGCTTCGCGCAGTGCATCTTCAAACGCATCCAGCTTAAAATCTTTACCTAATTGCTCGGGCGAGAAATAATTCAACAAGTTTTCGGTGGGCATATTGCCAATTAAATCATCCTTCGCCATAGGACAGCCACCATAACCTTTAATAGCCGAATCAAATCTTCTACAACCGTTTTTGTAAGCTGCTTCCACTTTTATTTTCCAGTTATGTGGCGCAGTATGCAAGTGTGCACCAATTTCCAATTTTGGAAAAGCACGAATAAGCGATGAAAAAAGATGTTCTATAATTTTGGGCTCGGCCACTCCAACGGTGTCGCTCAGCATAAAAGTTTTTACATTAAGCTGAACAAGTTTTTCCATCCATTGCTCCACAATTTCTGGATTGTAAGCATCGCCATAAGGATTTCCAAAACCCATGCTGATGTAAATGATTAACTCCTTGTTATGATTAGCAGTTAGTTGACGAATATGTTTCAACCGTTCCAGCGAAGCTTCAATAGTAGAATTTGCATTACGCAATTGAAAAGTTTCTGAAACTGAAAACGGAAAACCTAAACAATCAATAGTTTCAAAAGTACAAGCTTCTTTGGCTCCGCGCTCATTGGCCACAATGGCAATTAGTTTAGTAGTGGTACTTGCTAAATCTAACGCATTTACAACCTTGGCGGTATCGGCCATTTGTGGAATCAACTCGTGCGAAACAAAACTTCCAAAATCAATAGCATGATAGCCTACGCGAAGCAGTTTGTTGAGGTATGAAATTTTATCGGAAGTGTGAATAAACTGTTGAATGCCTTGCATGGCATCGCGCGGACATTCAATAATATTTACGTGGCTGTTGTTCACGTTTCAAACCTAATTGTTTCCTAGTAAAGTCAAAATGCAATTGAATTTTTACCAAACCAGAATTTCTAGCCCGTTTAATACAATATTTTCTTTGTTTAATTCGTCCCAATAGGGTCAACTATTTCTAAGCAACCATGTAAAACAATTGTAACTAGCATGAATAAATTTCGGATACATTTTAAGTGGCAAATCCTTCGCACTCGTCTTTACTTAGAAAGACTGGAGTTAAGGAATTTTATTTTCCCATTATCACTTTTTCTTCTTACAACGTCTGCTCTGCTATTGTATTACAACCTGTTTCAATTTACCGATACATGGGAAAACTGGAGACCGGCTATTGGTAACACCTTTCATTTTTGTGAGCGTGACCACATAGACCAAATTATTCGTCAGCCGGCTAACACGTGGAGCAATCTTGGTTTTTTGTTAGTGGGGTTGTTCACCCTTACACTCGGTATTCAGGATTTAAAATATTCCGAACGCAAACAAAGTGATAACTTTTTAGTTCGTTATCCGGTGTTTTCCATTCTCTTTGGTCTTTCCGCAATTTATTTGTTCGTAGGCAGTTTTATGTATCACGCATCACTTACTATGTTTTTTCAAAAACTTGACCAAACCAGTATGTGCGCTGTTGTGGTTATGATGCTTACTTTCAATCTCTATAAAATTTTTCCACTCGTTCGACTCGGTGGTAAATACAGAAGTTCACACGCATTGATGGTGGCTATCGCTGTTGGCATTAATTACTTTATCTATTCTACGCTTTATGTAATCAATATTAATCTTCTCTTTCCGCTGCTATTGGTTATAGTTTTTGTTACGAGTTGTTACTACCTCCTTTTCGTAAGTAAAGAACATTACTTCACTAATTACATGTGGGCAGCATTTGCCATTTTACTAGTTTCAAGTACCATTTGGATTCTTGACCGCACAAACACTGTTTGCAGCCCCGAAAGTATTTTTCAAGGACATGCGCTTTGGCATTTGTTCAATTCATTCAGCATTCTGTTCATCTATCTTTACTATCGTTCAGGTACTGTTCCCTTAGAAAGATTGATTGAAGCCAAGAAGGAACGCAGAGCGTTACGCAGAGGCGAACTGTAAAATTCTTTCATCTTCACGTTCATGATTCTCGTTGATAATCGAAACGTTACCGATCCATCCATCAATCTTGCTATTGAAGAATATCTCGTTCGTCATGCGGATTGTAACGGCAAAGATTATTTGTTTCTCTACATTAATGCACCATGCATTGTTCTCGGCAAAAACCAAAGTATTTATCGGGAAGTGAATTTTAATTTTTTGAGAAGCAATCAACTGAAACTTTGCAGAAGAATTTCGGGAGGCGGAACGGTTTATCAGGATAAAGGAAATTTGAATTTTGCTTTTATTGCCGCGTTTGCCAATGAGAAAGTAAACAACTACAAATTTTTTAATCAACTGATTATAGATGCGTTAATGGAAGTGGGATTACACGCCACCATGGATGCACGCAACAATATTCTTTACGAGGAGAAAAAAATTTCGGGCAACGCGCAATTCACCGACCGTAAAAATTTAATAAGTCACGGCACTTTGCTTTTTGATGCTGACTTATCGTTACTGCGAAACTCGCTGGAAGAAAATGAGTTTCAGGTTTTTACGAAAGCACCACAATCTGTTCAAAGTAGCGTAACAAATATTCAACCTTATGTAAACAGAGTTTCAACTGCTGAAGAGCTCAAAGATTTTATTACAACTTTCTCAAAACCCGAAAGTGTATTTCAGTTTACGGAAAAACAATGGGAGGAAATAAAGAATTCTGCTATCGAAAAATTTGAATCCTACGAATGGGTTTACGGACGAAGTCCGCAAACAAAAATTAAGAAAACGGAATTTGAAATTGTAGTAGAAGATGGAATAGTTACCGCATTGAAATTTGGAAACAGCAATTTCGAACAACTGGAAAGGGAATTGATAGGAGTAAAATACTGCGCTACAGAAATTAAAAAATCAGTAGCACATTATTTAGATCATGGCGAGTTGTTCCAAATGATTTTTTAGAATTTCATTTTCTGCGCCTGCTTTACCCAATCTTTATTGGCAAACTGTTTTGCTTTATACTTTAAAAAAAGCATGGGGATAATTCTGCGCAATTGAAAAACCATTTTTGCCTGCCATGGGTGCAGGATATAGAATTTTTTATTTCCCGCTTGCGTTAAAATGTAATCAGCAATTTCATCGGCTGAATATTTAGCACGCTGAATAATTATCTCGCCTATCTTTTTTGCATCCTTATCGCCACGGTGATGTTGCATAATATTGCTGCGGAAAAAAGTTGGACAAACCACACTCGTGTCTATTCCAAATCCCCACAACTCGGCATACAAAGTTTCCATCAATGAAATTACAGCCGCCTTGGTTACATTATACATACTCATATTAGGCATGTTCGCAAGTCCTGCCGCACTGGCAATAGAAATGATATGGCCGCTCTTTTGATTTTTCATTACTGGTACAGCAAAGTGCGAACCGTAAATAGCCGCCATTTGATTGATGCCCGTAATCCATTCCCAGTTTTCTAAAGCGTAATCGCCAAACAAACCACCATCGCCAACGCCCGCGTTATTAATG
Source organism: Bacteroidota bacterium (assembly GCA_947479455.1). GTDB lineage: Bacteria > Bacteroidota > Bacteroidia > Chitinophagales > LD1 > Bog-950. The sequence continues at coordinate 72,614 of CANJZE010000001.1, read as the reverse complement.
AGCAAATCCAAACCACCAACTTTCGAAACATAATCGTCAAATGCTTTTTTGTAATCTTCTCTTTTCGAAACATCGAACTGATAGGTATGTGCTTTGCCCCCTGCTTCTTCAATCAGTTTTTTTGATTCTGCTAATGCTTCTTCTTTCAAATCGGTTATGCCGATTGTCCAGCCATCTTTTGCTAATGCTAAACTTAATCCTCTTCCTAACCCGCCACCTGCTCCGGTTATGAAGGCTCTTTTGCTTGAATGTTTTTCTGAAAGTTTGTATGCCATTTGGGTTGATTTTAATTGTTGATTATTGACTTGACGAATATCTTCAAAAAGTTTCCAAATTCCTGTAAAAGAATTTTGTTGCTCATGGTTGAGAGTTGAACATCGGCACGTAGTTCTACTGCTACAGTTTTTATATTCAACTTGTTTTTAGCTGCACCGAAAATAAATTCCAAATCGAAGAGATAACGATTGATGGTTGTTTCTAAAAAAACTTCTTTTCCTTTTTTGTTGAATCCTTTCAATCCGCATTGGGTATCGTTGGTAGGTATTCGAAGAAAAGTTTTTACGAACCAGCGAAGTATTTTTGAAATTCTCATTCGTGTTTTCGAAAGGTGTTTATAGTATTTTTCGTCTCTAACACCAATTGCTACATCAACAATTTCGTTTTTTAATGCAGCATAAATTTTCAGAAAGCTTTTATGTGTATAGGGAAAGTCAACATCGGTATATATGATGAATTCGCCTTTGGCAGCGTTTACACCGTGTCTTAGTGCGAATCCTTTGCCTTTGTTTTCGTTGTTTGCTAAAGGAGTGAAAGCAATTTTACTGTTTAGATTTTTAAGTTCGTCAAACAACATTTGCTCATTACTTCCGTCATTCACCATGATCAATTCAACGGAATTAATTTCGTTTTGAATTTGCAACAGGCTCGAATTGATTTTTTCTACCCAGCCTTTTTGCGGATTGTAGCAGGGAATTACGACAGATAAGTGAACTTCTGTTTTCAGAAATAGAATTTTGGCAAGTTTAATTCAAACTTCTGAAATCAACGGGTACCACCCTACTCACTCCTTGCTCAGCCATGGTAACTCCATAAATTGCTTCCACGGCAGTCATCGTCATTTTGTTGTGTGTTACAATAATGAATTGCGAATCTTTTGAGAACTCGCTGATGATTTTGTTGAACTTGCCAATGTTTGCATCATCTAACGGTGCATCTACTTCATCGAAAATACAGAACGGTGCTGGCTTCAAAAGATAGAGTGAGAACAGCAGTGCTGTTGCCGTCAATGTTTTTTCTCCTCCCGAAAGCTGGTCTATTACGGTTGGTCGTTTGCCTTTTGGTTTCGCTATGATTTCAATTTTTGATTCGAGAGGGTCATCGGGATTTACTAAGAATAAATCGCATTGATCATCTTCACTAAAGAGCGTATGAAACACACGAATAAAACTTTCCCGAACTTTGGTAAATGCTTCGAGAAATTGAATTTTTGCCGTGTCTTCAATTTCTTTAATGGTATCCATTAAAGAAGTCCTGGCATCTTCCAAATCTTTTTTCTGAGCAATAATGAAATCGTAACGCTTTTTCATTTCTTCAAAAGCTTCCAATGCCATAGGGTTTATTTCTCCGAAATTTTCAATCCGCTTTTTCACCTTCTCTACTTCTGCTTGAACTTCTTCCAATGGTTGAACCATTTCAAACTCCTGATTCAGGATTTCATTGATGTCAATATTAAATTCCACACTCAATCTTTCTTTCATAGAAGTAAGCGAAAGTTTCAACTCGTTGAATTTCTCATTAATGCTGTTGAGTTGGTTAATGGCATTGTCGCGCGTGCGCACCAATTCGCGTGAGCGCGAATCCAATTCATTGATGCCTGTACGTGAATCGTAATATCTTTTTTCAGCGTCTTCTACTTCAGCAGCATAGCTTTCTTTATCGGCATAGCCTGAGAGCAAAGCGGTTTCAATCTCTTTCGATTTGCGCTGACTCTCTTCTACTTGCATTTTGCTTTCTTGAATCACTTCGTTGTTGCGTGTAAGTTGATTCATCAACGTTTCAATTTGACTTTTCTTGAACCCCAGCTCCTGATTGATGGAGTTTACACGATTCTGTTGTTGATGAAATTCAATATTTTTTTGATTGTAACGCGAAGAGATTTCGCTCAGCTTATTCGTAAGTTCAACAAAATCTTTATCGGTTTTTTCCAAAATTGCTTTAGCCGAACCTTGCGTATCGCGAAGCGATGTAAGCTCAGTATTGATAGCAGTTACTTCGGCATCCAACGCATCTAAACGTTGTGTAATTGTTTTGCTTTTCTCATCGGCACTTTCCAAAAATTTCACCAAGCTATTGATGCTTGCTTGCGAAGCAGAACCTTTGGAAGAAAGTTGATTTACCAAATTTCTTTGCGACTCAATTTCACGAGCTACGCTCGATGCTTTGAGTTGATTTATTTTTACTTGCGCGTTCGAAACTTGCTGGTGGAGTTTGTAAGTGCTTAGTTCAAGGTTCTTGATTTCCTCCTGAAGTTTCTCCAAATTTTTTGCACGACCAATTTTCTTTCCTTCAAACAAACCTACCGCACCGCCACTCAACGAAAAATCTTTGCGAATGTATCTTCCGCTTTTAGATAGAACTACAATCTGCTTTCCGTATGAATTCAGTTTAGTTGCATCAAAGCCCGATGAATCATCAACGAGATAAACTTTGTCGAGCAAATACGAACCCAGTTTTTTATATGCGGAATCCAACTCCACTAAATCACCCACCTTCAACGTGCCTTCAATAGTAGCAGGAGCACTGCTTTCATATTTTTCAAATTCATTGAGAATGAAAAAATTGGCGCGCCCCATTGAAGAATCGTTGAGCATGTTTACCGCCATGATAGCTTCCTGCAGGTTCTGCACCACATAGTAATTCAAATACGGTTCCAGATAATTTTCAACAGCTACGCGATACTCTTCGGCACAATAAATAATATCGGAAAGGAGAGGAGCTTCTTTACTCCACTTCGCATTCTTCTTCAAAAATTTTATTGACTCCGGAAAGCCTTCTAAGTTTTCAACCAAACTTTTGGTCAAGTCAAATTCATTTTTCTTTGAGTCGAGTGTTCTGGTTTCAGCAGTAAGCGCAAGACGTGTTTTTTCAATCCCTGTTTCTAACTCTGCAATTTCATTCTTGCGGTTTTCTTCTTCGGTTAGTAATGATTGTAGTTTCGTTTCAGTTGTCTCTTTCTCTGTTTTTAATTGTTCAAAATCTTTTTGCAGTTGCTCCAACTCCTGACGCTTACGTTGAACATCTTCATCGCTGTTCAGCAAATCGCGCTGCAAACTTTCGTTACTGCTGCGATTAACCGCTAATTTTTTTTCAAGTTCGAAAATTTGGCGCTCCTTTTCGGTAAAAAGTTTTTGCTCGCTGGTGAGTGTATCTTTTAACCCTGTGTGCTGATTGCGAACTTCATTCAACTCCGTTTCAAGAACCGAAAGTTCGTTCTTCTTAGTTTCTAAAATTCTTCTTTCGCTTTCCTGGTCAATAGAAAGTTTATCAATGGAAAGTTTCAACTTCTCTACTTGATCGTTTGCTTCTACAATTTGTTTTTCGGCAGTTTCCTTTTTATCGAGCGCATATTTTATTTGTGAGTTCAGAAGATTGCGTTCGTTTTCTTTTTCACCCACACCAGCTACAAGTGTGTTCAGTTTTTTCTGAACTTCGAAAAGCATTTTTTCTTTGTCAACGTTGTTCAGTTTTTCTTTTTCGAGCAAAGCATCTACTTGAGCAACTGAAGTTTCTAACTCGAGTTTGTTGTCTTCTTCTTTTTTCTTTTGCTCCTCTAAATTTTTGAATGTCTCCTTATACGATTGCAAATTATACTTGGCTAAAAGCAAACTCAAATCTTTATATTCTGCTTTCAGTTCGTAATAGCGTTTAGTCTTTTTTGCCTGTGCTTCCAGGGTTTTTAAGTTGCCTTCAATTTCAAAAAGCAAATCTTTTACCCGCTCTAAATCGCCATCGGTTCCTTTTAGTTTGTCAATGGTTTCTTTCTTGCGTTTTTTATATTTCGAAACTCCTGCTGCCTGTTCAAACAATTTTCTTCGACTGTTATCACGGTCGTTCAAAATTTCATCCATCATACCTAGCTCAATAATGGCGTAGCTATCTGCACTTACACCAGTATCCATAAACAGGGAGGTAATATCTTTTAACCTGCAAGGCACATCATTTAATCGGTATTCGCTTTCACCATCGCGAAACAACCTGCGGGTAATGGTGATCGTTTTATAATCGGATGAAACTAAATTCTTGGTATTTTCAAACGTAAGTGAAACCTCAGCCATGCTTGCAGCTTTGCGATTTTTGGTTCCGTTGAAAATGAGGTTCTCCATTTTTTCCAAACGCAGATGAGAAGTTTTTTGCTCTCCTAAAACCCAACGAATGGAGTCAACCACGTTGCTTTTTCCGCAACCGTTTGGTCCTACTACTCCTGTAATTTTATTGTTGAAGTGAATCGTAGTTTTTTCAGCAAAACTTTTAAATCCCTTAATCTCTAATGTAGTTAGTTGCATAGGTTCACATTTTGAAAGCCAGCTAGGTAAACTGAGAAGGTATGTCCTTACCTTTTCTCCCCGTTTAATTCCTCATTTTAGAGGGGTAGCGAAAATAGAAAAACACACCACCCGCAAAACCCAAAGTAGCCAACAGGTATCCACAGTCTATCCACATAATTTGAAAGCAATTTACCTTACGGTTTTTGGCAGAAAAATTTTCTGCACTATCCTGCTAAGTTTGTGTGTTCAAATAAACAAAATGAAGCAAATTTCTCTTGTTTTACTCCTGCTGTTTAGCCTTTCCTTGTTTTCGCAGGAAAAAAAATATAAAGTTGGTATCGTGGCTTTCTACAATCTCGAAAACCTGTTTGATACCATCAATGACCCTGTAAAAAATGACGAAGATTTTTTGCCCGCTGGTTCATACCATTATACGGGAAAGGTTTATGAGGATAAAATGCGCAAACTCACCGAAGTGCTTTCGCAAATTGGAACAGATATTTCGCCCGATGGCTTCTCGCTTCTGGGTGTTGCCGAAATAGAAAACGATAAAGTACTCGAGGATTTAGTCGCGCAACCGGAGTTTGCAAACCGTCATTTAAAAATTGTTCATTATGATGGTCCCGATGATAGAAGTATTGACCCTGCGCTTATTTACAACCCGAAATATTTTAAAGTAAAACATAGTGAACCGCTTTTTGTTCGTATGGAGAATAGTGACGGCACGTTGCATTACACACGCGATGTGCTTTGGGTAAGCGGACTTTACGATGGCGAAATGATTCATGTTTTTGTAAACCATTGGCCCTCGCGCAGAGGCGGTGAAGAAGCAAGTGCAGCAGCTCGCGCATCGGCTGCAAGTGTGAGCAAACGAGTGATTGATTCATTGATGAAAATTGACCCACAAACAAAAGTTTTTGTTATGGGCGATTTGAATGATGACCCTACTAGCCCTAGTGTGGCAAAAGTACTTGGTGCAAAGGGTGATTTGAAAAGCGTGAAGAATGGAGAACTATATAACCCATGGGTTGATTTTATCAATAAAGGAATTGGTACGTTAGCTTATAATGATTCGTGGAATTTGTTTGACCAAATTATGTTGTCATCGGGTTTTTTAAAAAAGGAGCAAAAAGGATTTTTTTATCACGGTGCGCATATCTTCAATAAACAATTTATGGTTACTAAAACAGGCCGATATAAAGGGTATCCAATGCGAACTTACGATGGCAATATTTATAATGGTGGCTATAGCGACCACTTTCCTACCTATTGTGTTTTTCTGAAAGAACTTCAATAGTATATCGAACAACATGTTTTTCAAATTTCTGAATACCAATCAATCTATGATGAAAAAATTTTTCCTGCTGTTACAATTATCAATTATCAATTATCAATTATTAATTGCTCAGCAGCCTTCATCGCAGCCAACTAACTTGGTTTTTAATAGTGTGAAACCTTACAATTTTATTTTGTCTTTTACTCCTTCAACTGCCGATGGTTTTTTGATTTTGAAAAGTACACATCCTATTACTGATATTCCCGTTGATGGTACTACTTACCAAAAGGGACAGGGGCTTACAACCTGCAAGGTGATGAACAGCAATGCGGGAACATCTTTTCAGGTTCGCGAAGTAGTAGAACGCACTAAATATTATTTCAAAATATTTGCTTACAACGGAAGTGGTGGTAGCATCAATTATTTGCTGTCAAATCCACTCACCGATTCTGTTATTACTCCAGCGGCAGATGCCGGAAATTATTTTCAAGGTATTGATTCCACTTCAGCAAGTTTCATTGCCGATTTGCATTACCTGATTAATAACCATACGATGCAAACATATACTCCGGGCTATGCAAATTTGCTGATGCCTAGTATTTATGTGCGCGACACAATTGGAGGTCAGGAGGTAATCAATTGCGAATACAGTGGGGAAACAACAGTTTATACCCCGCCATTTGGTTTTGTTGCCACTGATTATAATCGCGAGCACGTACTGTGTAAGAGTTGGATGCAAACGGCCGCAATCTTTGTTGCAAATAACCTGATCAATTATGCTGAAGGTGCCGATTATTATAATCTTTTGCTATCGCGCAGTGTACCCAACGTGAAACGTTCGAATAATCCTTTGGGTATTGTGGTCAATCAGTCATGGACTTATGGCTCGTGTAAATACGGAACTGATAATACAGGCAATAACGTTTTTGAACCTAGAGCTGACCGCAAAGGAGATGCTGCCCGCGCCATGATGTATGAAATGGTTTGTTACGATGGTTTGAGCGGTGGCTGGGGATTGAACGAACTGTTATCACAGGCGTATCAGCAAGACCAAAATATTTTGAAGTTGTGGAATCAGCAAGACCCGCCTGATAAATTCGAACGCACAAAAAATGCCTGTATTAATTCTGTTCAACACAACCGCAATCCTTTTATTGATCATCCGGGTTGGGCTACCTGTATCAACTTCGATAGCTTGATTAAAACAAATTTGTGTGGTGCTGCTTCTGGTGTTGAACAAATTTTTGCAGAGGCATCGGTTCGTATATTCCCAAATCCGGCTTCGCAAATTTTTAATCTCGAGATTGAAACATTAGAGTTTAGTGATGTAGAAATTTCCGTGTTCGATATGTATGGAAGAAGAATTCTGCAATCAAAAATTACAGAACCCAAAACAACTTTCGATTTATCGAAGGCAGAAGCAGGAAATTATTTGCTTCATATTTCCTTGAATGGTCAAAGCGCTGTAAGGAAGTTGTTGGTGATTCGATAAAGCTATTGGTTACAATCCAACAATTTTTTCCATGGTTACAGGGTTCAGTTTTTCCATAAAAAGTAAACGCCCCTCCTCGTAAACATATTTCAAAATGTAGGGAATATGTAAGCCGCCAATTTTATCGCAGCAAAAACGGGTTTGCCTATCATAAACTGCAAAGTGATATTTAGCCGCAACAGTTTTAGTAAAATTTTCCACCGAAGTTTCAATAGTGCTATGTGGTTTTGGATAGGCATAGGCCATTCCTATTCCTTTGCGCTCAACAACTAAAGAAGGTTCATAGTTCTGGCGATTATATTTTTTCAATCGTAATTTAGCGCAGGCAACTATTCGGTCGTTTGCGGCATCCAAATCATACCACTTCTGCAAGTCGGTTTCCTTTAATTTCTTGAGCGTTTCAATTTGCGTGCGATAAGTATTGTAAATAAGCAGGCTGTCGTTATAGCGTGAAGTAGCATCATATTCAGCGTTAGCTCCTCCAAGCAGCAACAATAAAAAAATGGTGTTCAGCATAATTTTGTTTGATTGAAAGTAACGAACGCTACAATCTTTAAAGTTATGATGAGTTCAATTTAATCAGATAGGGTTTTATAAAACAACAAAGCCACTCGCTAAGGAATGGCTTTGTTGTTTTATAAAAGTTCAGTTACAGTATTCAGAATTACCTCACTAGTGTAATCGTTCCTTTTTTCTCTACCTCTTCACCGGTAGTGCGTTTGGCTTGCATGGTGTAGGCATAAATTCCAATGTCGCATTTATCGTTATTGAAAAGACCATCCCAGCCATATCCTTGGTTATGCGATTCAAAAACTCTTTGCCCCCAGCGGTTGTAAATTTGCATGTGGTAATTAGTCAGTTGTTCGCCAATAACACGAAACACATCGTTCACTCCGTTAGCATCGGGCGAAAAGCCGGATGGAATTAAAAGATACAAAGATGAATCAATAGTCAACGGCACATCAATGAAGTACGCATCAACTGTATCGTTTTGCTTCACCGTAATAAAAACTATTGGTGTTAAACTATCAGGTAGCGGATGATGATGTTTGAAAGTGTAATGGTCAAAAACATAATTGTAAAGGTGGCTTGTAGCGGCCAATTGATTTCCGATGGCTTCAAAATCAAGTAGGGTTCCTTCGGGCACCTTGAACAACCATGGATAAGCAGGGGGCGTAAATCCTGCCACACTTACATCACCGGCTAAAATATTTGGATGAACATTTACAAGTATGGTTGTTGAATCTTGAATGTAGTAAGCGTATAGTGTATCGTTTTGGGTTACTGCAAAATTCATTGGGTGCGAAGTATCTGCGGGTAGTGGTGTGTGTTGCAGCAATTGCCAGTTTACAAAATGCCAGGTTGGGTTCGGTGTTTCAGTAGCATTTAAAACCGTTCCGGTTTCTACACGAACGGTGTAAGGATAATTTGGACTTGCATAAAGATTTCCATTGACCGATATATTGCCTGCTATGTTAGGTACCGCTTGTATAACTACATTAAAACTATCGGGTGCAGCCTGTGGAACAAAGAAAGCGTAAATGGTATCCGTTTCCACTATGGTACAATTCATAGGGTTCGAAGTGTCTGTTGGAAGAGAGATGGAATGCACTACATGCCAATTAAAAAATTGGAAACCAGGAGCAGCAACCGCAGTCAGGTTTACTATACTTCCGGCATTCACCGTAAGCATCGTGTAGTTTGGAGTAGGATAAGTTGTGCCATCCACCACTATATCGCCACCGTAAACCGGATTATCGGGATAAACTTTCAATGCCACGGTGAACGTGGTTTGAGCCTGTAGCCCCCAACAGAATCCGATTACTAAAAGGTAGAGAAGAGCGTATTTTTTTTTCATTTTCTAGTGTGATAAAACAATCTTCAAATGTAGATTTTAAAATGAAATGTTAAGGCCGTAGGAAGGTCGCTTGAAACAAGGGTAAAAACCTGTTCTTCTGCTAAGGCGTTTCGGTCGAAACAATTGCCCGCTTCACAATATTCAAATAGTTGTTTTCTAAAGTTCCATTCTTGTAGTAACCTCTTTGCAAAAGAAGTTGATGCATACCGGGAAGATTGTACGATGGCACGCCCATGCATAAGTGATGTTCAGAATGGTAGTTGACATGGTGCGGAGCAAACAAAATGCGCTCGATAAAATTTGCGTAAGTGGTTCGTGTGTTTTTGTGCGGGTTTTGTAAGTCATCAACCATACTGTGCTCGGCCATGCTTCTTACACGAATGCAAAAATTGTACGTAGTAAGCAGGGCACCAATCCAAAGCAGATAAAGCCAAGGTTTACCCAATGCATAAAGAATGGCGAATAAAATAAAATTGGCGAGCAAAGGACCGGCCATGTTTTTGATAGCGTTCAATGTAATTTCACTTACTGTTTTGTCTTTGAGTGAAAGGCGTTCTGCCTTTCCGTTTAATGCATATTTCACAAAACCCATTTGCATAAATAATACACCCAGCAAAGATTTTATACCGGATAAACCAAAAAGGTCGCGCAAAAATTTACGCGTCATACTCATACGCGAAGTTGGATATCCTTCTGTTAATGGAACGTCCGGATCTTCCTTTAAGCCGGTGTTAATGTGGTGCTGCGTGTGGTAAGGTTTATACTTGTCTACATCCTGAAAAATAGGATAAGCGCCCAACCAATTTCCCACAAAACGATTTACGCTGCGCGAGGTAAAAACGCTATCGTGTGAGCAATCGTGTAGTATGATGGCACAGGCCAATTGTTTGCCTCCAATAATAAAAAGTGCAATAACGATGGTGAAAGGATTGGGCCACATGCCCACAATAAAAAAAGCGAAGGCAATCCATAACCAGGTATCAGCAATTTCTAAAAATGCTTTCAGATTATTTTTCTGCATCAGCAATTTTATTTCATCGTTGCTCAAATACTCGTGGAGCGTTTTGCTATACCATTTCAAATGATTTTCGGCCATGGTTCAAAAGTAGGAATATGCGTGTTCAAAATAAATTAGTGAAGCACAAATCGTTTTCAATTTTGTTTTTGTAAGGCTCTATGCCCTTTTCTTTTACGCACCGTTTTATGCTTAAAATCTTTTGTCATTACGCTAATGTTACCATCAACTTCCAACACGGCTAAATCAACTTCACTAATTTTCTCTACCCCATGTTCGCGCACCGCAGCTTCCAGCTCTTCCATACTCAACATACTTGTTTCCAGATTTTTTCGATTCACTTTGCCCCGATATATAAGTAGCAATTCCTCACCTTGCACCACTCTGCTAAATCCAGGGAACCTTTTTAGCAACCATTTGAAAATGTAATTGATTACAAATAAACCCGTAGCGGCTGCTATGCCGCCAAGTAATGTAGTATCGCTACCAACCATAGCGTTTTGCACCGAATTGCTGATAAGCAAAATAAAAACAAGGTCAACTACGCTCAACTGCGCCAGTTCTTTTTTGCCAAATAACCGAATGGCAAAAAGTATAAACAGATAAACCGCAATTGAATTGAGTAAGATACTCAGGAGCGATGAAGTAGTCGGCAGTTCGAAGTTCATACAATGAAATTAGTTGAAATTATTAGGAGTGCCCTTCTATAAGACTGACTGTAGAAATATTACTTGAAATTCTTCAACCAATAATTAGTAGCGGCAATGCGCCATACAAACGCTGCTTTACTGGTGTCACCGTTTTTGTGTGCTTCCACAATAGCTTTAAGTTTTTCTTTTTTTACCCAGTAAAAAAGTGAGTAATCAATATCGAGCAAAAACTTCAGCGGACCGTTGAGCCATTTTACCTCACCGGGTGTAACAAATCCTTTTTTGTCTTTGCGTTCATACACTGCCTGCGGTAAAACATTTTTCATGGCTTCGCGAAGAATAAACTTTGTTTCAGCCTTATCATTGATTTTGTCCTGGCGGTTTAGTGTAAATGCAAACTCCACTAAACGGTGATCGAGAAAAGGCACGCGGCTCTCCAGCGAAAACGCCATGGAGTTGCGGTCTTCAAAATGCAGCAGCGTAGGCAGCGTGGTATTCATTAAAATATGATAGAGGAAATTTTCGAAGCGGTTGCCGGTTTTGTTTTCATAAAACATATCAGCAGTATCTTCTTTCAAATATTTGTTCAAAGTAGAAAGTTCAAAATTGTAAAGACGGTTTTCATTACTGAAAGCAGCCGCTAAACTTTTAAGCGCATAACTTGTTTTCTTCTGTCCGCTAAAATTCTCGCGCGCACTTAGTTGATTGAGCAGCGCCATGGCCTCAAAAATTTTTCCTTTCGAAATCATTTCACCCATTACACGGTAAAACGAGTGCAAATAGCCGCCCAAATATTCATCGCTCCCTTGCCCGTCAATGGCAACAGTTACTCCTTTGCTCTTGGCTAACTGCATCAAAAAATATTGTGAGATATACGAAGAGCCCAGCACCGGCACATCGGCATGGTAAGCAATGTTGTGAAAGCTGTCGGCTATTTCTGTATTGGAAGGCGAAAAATAAAACGGCTCAATGTTCTTATACTTCTTCACCACTTCGTATACAAACGGGCGCTCATCCACATCATCTTCATAAAAAACCGAAAACGATTTTATAGGCGTGTTGGGTAGGAGAGTAGAGTAAACCGATGCAATAGAACTTGAATCTAACCCACCACTCAGGCAAGTTCCGTTCTGCACATCGCTTCGCGAGTGCATTCGAATAGAATCTGTGAACAGCGAATAGAATTTCTCTTTCTTTTCTTGCCACGATAAACCCGATTTGTTTTTCGAAAAATCAATATCCCAGTAACGAGAGAGATTAATTTGCCCTTGTTGCCAAACAATATTGTGTGCGGGTAAAAGTGATTGCAATTGAGTATAGAAAGTTTCGTTGCGGTAATGGCTCCAGCCTAATTGCAAGCCGCGGTTCACCTGCTCTATATTCAAATTGTTTTTAAAAACGGTTAATTCTTTCAATGCCTTATACTCTGAAGCGAAATAGAAATTCTGTCCTTCAATAATGTAGTAAAACGGTTTTATGCCAAACCGATCGCGCGAACAGAATAGTTTCTTTTTTGTTTTATCCCACAGGGCAAAAGCCCACATACCCATAAACTGGTTCACGCATTCTTCGCCCCAAAATTTGTAAGCCGCGCAAATTACTTCGGTATCGCCCGCAGTACGAAAACGGAAGTCGTTCTTTTCTAGTTCGGCTCTAATTTCAATGTAATTGTAAATCTCACCATTGAAAGCAATAACCACATCAGCATATTCAAACGGTTGGTTGGCTTCGTCAGAAAGGTCAATAATTTTTAAACGGTTGTGGCCAAGTGATACTATATCTTCCACAAAAACATTCGATGCTTCGGGACCGCGATGCAGAATTTTGTTCAGCATTTTAAAATTCAAATCGCGTTTTGAATCGATAGAAAGTTGGAGATCAATAAATCCTGCAATGCCGCACATGTGTAGCGAAAATAAAAAAGCGACAGAGTTATTTTGACATTGACATTTTAATACGAGTGGTTCATGCAATAAAAAAAGCCGCAACAACATTGTGCGGCTTTTGTATTTCAAAGTCTTCTTGGAGGGATTTAGAGGTTTATGGGAAAATTCCCATAGCGTAATAGCTGTTCTTGATTTTGTTAATAGAAACGGCAAACGCTGCGGTGCGAATATCAATTTCTGTTTTTCTGCGCTTCTTAAATTCTCGAATATCCTGATAGGCTTCAATCATCGTATCTTCCAAACCGCTGTTCACTAAATCAATTTCATCGGCACCGTGAATCAAACTATCAATACGCGCCTTGGGTACTGTTTTGCCGGTAAGGTCTTCAATCAACTTAATGAAATTAGTTTGGTGCTTTTCTTCCCAACGTTTTTGCATACGACCAAAACGCACATGCGAAAGATTTTTTAACCATTCGAAATAAGATACTGTTACACCGCCTGCATTCACATAAATATCGGGAATAATCATTACGCCTTTCTTCAACAATATTTGTTCAGCGGCTGGAGTAACAGGACCGTTAGCAGCCTCGGCAATTATTTTTGCTTTAATACGTGGCGCATTCTTTTCCGTAATTTGCTTTTCAAGTGCGGCTGGAATGAGAATGTCGCAATCCAATTCAAGTGCTGCTGCAGAATCTGTTAGCACTTTTCCTTTTGGATAACCTTTCACCGATTTTTTTTCCTGACGATATTTATACAAATCATCTACATCAATTCCGTTTTCATCATACACTGCGCCATCCGCTTCAGCAATGGCAATTACTTTGGCACCATATTCACGAATAATTCTTGCCGTGTGATAACCTACGTTGCCCAAACCTTGAACAATCACACGCTTGCCATCCAATCCTTTTGTCAACTTGATGTCTTTCATGTCATCTTCATATGAACAAATTTCGTTGAGCGCATAAACCACTCCTCTTCCTGTAGCTTCGGTTCTGCCGTGTATACCGTTTTGCGAAACCGGTTTTCCGGTAACACAACCGTAACCGTTTATCTCTCCCGGGTTGAGAGTTACATAGGTGTCAAGTATCCACGCCATCTCGCGTTCACCTGTTCCATAATCAGGAGCGGGCACATCAATTCCGGGTCCAATAAAATTTTTCTTTACTAACTCGGTAGTATATCTACGGGTAATATTTTCAAGAATTTCGGGTGAGGTTTGACGAGGGGCAATTTTAATTCCACCTTTTGCTCCGCCAAAAGGAACATCTACCAACGCACATTTATAAGTCATGAGGGCCGCAAGTGCCATCACCTCATCTTGGTCAACGTGCAGTGAATAACGAATTCCACCTTTGGTGGGCATGCGATGATGCGAGTGTTGTACCCGATAAGCTTCAATTACACGAACCTCATTACCGTATTTAACGGGGAAATTCATTTTGTAAATACTGTTGCAGGTTTTAATTTGGTCAAGAAGACCTTGGGGCGCGCCAGTAAATGGTGCGGCTTTGTCGAAATAGTAGGAAACAGAATCGGAGAAACTTAAGTTCTTGAGATTTACTTTGCCATTCTTATCAGCCATAAATTTTTGTTTCGTAAATAATAGTCCCGATAAATCGGGGCGGCAAACCTATATGAAAAAATTAGTTGAGCAAATGATTGTTAAGCGAGATGGGATAACATGAGATTGCTTTGACTATTAGTCTTTGTAATTGAAACAAATCGGGCAGATTTACAACTTTGGAAACTTCATTTTGTATTCCACATCAACCTTCCCTTTTGAAATTTTTTCAAGACGACCTTTGAGCAAAGTTCTTTTGAGGGGTTGAAGATGGTCAATGAATAGCTTGCCTTCTATATGGTCGTATTCATGTTGAATAACACGGGCAGTTAAACCGGTAAATGTTTTTTCGTGTTTCTTAAAATTGCGATCGAGATACTGAACGCGGATTTTTTCTTCTCTATAAACCTCTTCGCGAATATTGGGTATACTCAAACATCCTTCTTCATACGGCCAGTCATCGCCTGTTTCTTCCAGCATTTTTGCGTTGATAAAAACTTCGCGAACGCCTTCGTTTTTTTCGCCCTCATCATACATGCGCGTACTATCAATCACGAACAAGCGTATAGCTTTATTCACCTGTGGAGCTGCGAGACCAACACCTTTGCTTTTCTCCATCGTCTCAAACATATCTTCAAGCAGTTTTTCAAGATGCGGATAATCTTTCGTTATCTCCACACCTACCTTTCGCAAAACCGGGTCGCCATAAGCTACAATAGGAAGAACCATGTAATTAAATTTTGAAACGTGAATAACGAATTACGAAATTGAAATTCCAAATCGCTTTTTGCATTTACTATTCACTTCTCTTTCATTTCGAGATACGATTGCAGAATAATATTTGCACTGATAGCATCCACATTTCCTTTATTTCTTCTCTCTTTTTTATTTACTCCACTCAGCAAAAGAGTTTGCTTTGCAATTTTAGAAGTAAAGCTTTCGTCCACCTTGTGCACTTTTTTATCGGGATAAATTTCGTTGAGCTTTGTAATGAACGTGTCAATGTGTTTTACGATTTCATTTTCCGAATGCCCATGCGAAAATGGATAACCCACTACAAAAGCTTCAACATCTTCCTTCGCGAAATAAGTTTTTATGAAGGCATAAATTTCGTTTGTAGGAATTGTTTCGAGCGTGTTGGCAATAAGCTGTAAAGGGTCGGTTACCGCCACACCCACTCTTCTCAAGCCAAAATCAAAAGCTAAAACTCTGCTCATGGTTTATTTGTCTTCTGGAACTACAGTTGATTTAATGGTAAGCACGGTATTTCTTGGTTCAGTATTCGTAGTTACCGTCACGGTTTTTTCTACTTCTCCTTTTTTGTTGTGACTATCGAACTGCACAAAAATATTTCCTTCATTGCCCGGCAAAACGGCTTCCCGAGTCCATCGCGGAACAGTGCAACCGCAAGAACCTTCTGCCTTAATAACAAAGAGTGGTTTCTTGCCAGTGTTCGCAAATTTGAAATTGGTGCTCACATATTCTCCTTGTTTTATTTTTCCAAAATCATGAACCAACCTACCGAAATGAATTGAAGTTACATCAGGATTAGCTGGTGGAGCAGTTGGTTGATTTAATAGTGCAGGGTCATCATTTGGTTTATCAAAAGGGCTTGGTTCTTCATTCTCTGTTTTCGTTTTTGCAACAGTTGTTTTCGTTTCAGTTTTAGTGATAGAAAGTTCCTCTACTTTTTTGGTCAACTTATAATTCTGATAAACCAAAAAAGAAACTACAGCAACTAAAAGCGCCAGCAAAAAAATGGTAATAGTGTTTTTCATTTGCTCAATAAAATTTTGGACGAAGATAAAGGGATGAATTTTATACCGTAGGTTTTTTGATTTTTTATTGAATGAACTTTCGTTCTGTTTCTATAAACTTTGAAAGTTACCTGTGCTTCTTATTTTCACCACCTCTTTCTCACACTACAAACACAAATCATGAACGGAGGCGAAATCATTGCGAAAGTATTACAGAAACAAGGCGTAAAATTTTTATTCACGCTTTGTGGCGGGCATGTGTCGCCTATTTTTGTGGCTGCAGACAAAATTGGAATTAGAGTAATTGATACCCGTCACGAAGTCAACGCGGTTTTTGCAGCAGATGCTGTATCGCGTCTTTCAGGAATACCAGGCGTAGCCGTGGTTACTGCCGGGCCTGGTTTAACCAATACCGTAACTGCTGTAAAAAATGCAGCACTTGCGCAATCTCCTTTGATTTTATTAGGTGGTGGAGCAGCAACAATTTTAAAAGGTAGAGGAAGTTTGCAGGATATTGACCAGCTCAGCATTATGAAAGCCGTGTGTAAATACAGCACTACTATTTCGAAGGTGAAAGAGATTGTGCCTACCATTGAAAAAGCATTTGCTATTGCGCAAGAAGGTGTGCCGGGTCCTGTGTATATAGAGTGCCCAATCGATACTTTGTTTGGAGAAGAATTAGTGCGCAGTTGGTATGGAGCAAAGAGTAAAGAAGAGCCTCCAAAAAATTTTCAGGAGCGCATTGTGCAATGGTATATCAACAACCACGCAAAGAATTTATTTGCAGGAAAAGAGAGCGTAGATTTCAATTCGCCTCTCCAAAATATTTCTTATCCAAAACATTCTGCTTCGCAAATTGATAAAGCTATTTCAAAAATAAAAACCGCAACAAAGCCTGTAATGTTGATTGGCAGCGGAGCAATGATGAATCCGCAAAAGGCAAATGATTTAGCCAATGCAGTAAGCAAACTGGGTATTCCTGTTTACCTAAGCGGAATGGGAAGAGGATTACTAGGCAAAGAAAATGATTTGCAAATGCGCCATCATCGCAAAGATTGTATCAAGGAATCAGACTTAATTATTCTTGCCGGTGTTCCGAACGATTTCCGTTTAGATTATGGCAATCATATTGGAGGAAGAAAATTTATTTCCATCAATCGCAGTAAAGAGGATTTGACAAAAAATAAAACTCCTACACTGGCCATTCATGCCGACCCGCAAGATTTTATAATTGCTCTTTCTGAAAAAATCAACCTCCTCCGCCCTATGGGCACCTCCTCCGAAGGAGGAGGAAAATACAGTGCATGGATTGAAATTCTCCGTGCGCGCGATGCAAAACGCGAAGCCAATATTAATGAGCAAGCAAATGCGGAAGTTAATCGAGGCATCAATCCGATAAAGTTGTTTAGAAATTTAGAACCGCAGTTAGATGAGAATACCATTCTCATTGCCGATGGAGGAGATTTTGTAGCTACTTCTGCTTACACACTTCGTCCACGCAAGCCGTTGAGTTGGCTCGACCCGGGCGTGTTCGGAACCCTTGGTGTAGGTGCAGGATTTGCCCTCGGTGCTAAGTTGGTTTTTCCGGAAAAAGATGTTTGGATTATTTACGGTGACGGAAGTGCGGGCTACAGTTTAATGGAGTACGATACTTTTGTTCGTCATAATCTTCCGGTCATTTCTGTCATTGGTAACGATGCCTGTTGGACACAAATAGCCCGCGACCAAGTTGAGTTTCTTCAAAGCGATTGTGCAATGAATCTGGCACTAAGCGATTATCAAAATATTGGAAAAGCATTTGGTGCAGAAGGAGTGCGGGTTGAAAATCTAGACCAGTTTAATGCTGCTGTGGTAGAAGCAAAAACGCTTTCGCGCAGGGGATCGCCATATATTATCAATGCAATTATTGGGAAGACAGATTTTAGGAAGGGAAGTATTTCAATGTAACACAAACTTCAACGAACAAACATGAATTTAGGAATACCACTTAGAGAAACCACCGCATTATTAGTGATTGACGTGCAGGAAAGATTAATGCCTGTGATACACGAGCAGGAAAAAGTTTTTGCTAGTGTAAATAAACTTTTGCGCGGAGCGGAAATCCTGAATCTCGAAACTATTATCACCGAGCAATATCCTAAGGGATTAGGCAATACATGCAAAGAGGTGCAGTTGCCGGAGAATGTAAACATTATAGAGAAGGTTTGTTTCAGTTGTATGCTAAGCGAACCGGTGAGTGAGCAATTGAAGTTGACGAATGTAAAGTCGTTGATTATTTGCGGAGCAGAATCACACATTTGTGTTTTGAAAACAACTTTGGATGCGCTCAAAGCAGGTTACGAAGTTCACGTAATTGCTGATGCTGTTTCATCACGCACTCCCGAAAATAAACAACTGGCGTTAGAAAGAATGAGACAAGCCGGTGCTTTTATTGTTTCTACCGAAATGATTTTGTTTATGCTTTTAGATAAAGCTGGCACTGATGAATTCAAAGCCATCAGCAAATTGATAAAATAGTTTTGGTTGTAAATTTTTAATCCTTTCAAATTTTCAAAAAAACAAACATGGAATACAGAAGACTCGGAAAGTCAGGGCTACAAGTAAGCGCACTTTCATTGGGCAGTTGGGTAACATTCGGACATCAGATAGGTGATGATGTGGCGGAGCAATTGATGATAAAAGCTTACGAAGCCGGCATCAATTTTTTTGACAATGCCGAAGTGTATGCACACGGCAAAAGCGAAATTGTAATGGGAAACATTTTAAAGAAAATGAATTGGGATAGAGATACCTGGCTCGTGTCTTCAAAAGTTTTTTGGGGAAGAACCGCAACGCTAAAACCAAATCAACGCGGCTTAATGCGTAAGCACGTGATTGAAGCATGCCATGCTGCACTCAAGCGTTTGCAAGTTGAATATCTCGATTTGTATTTCTGTCACCGCCCCGACATCAACACGCCTATTGAAGAAACCGTGTGGACGATGCACAACTTAATTATACAGGGAAAAATTTTGTATTGGGGAACCAGCGAGTGGACAAGCCAACAAATTACCGAGGCGCATTACTGGTGTGCAAAGCACAATTTGATTGCACCGGTGATGGAACAACCACAATACAATATGCTGCATCGTAATTTTATGGAGCGCGATTATTTGCCGCTGTTCGAAAACTTTGGAATGGGAACTACGATTTGGAGTCCGCTTGGTTCAGGCTTACTCACCGATAAATATTTTGATGGCAGCAACCAAACCGAAAAAACAAGAATGGATTTAATGGTTTGGTTAAAAGAACGCGCACTTGGCGATGTAGAAAAAGTAGAGAAGGTAAAAAAACTTTATGCGCTTGCACAAGAATTAGGAATGTCGCTTACTCATCTGGCTTTGTGTTGGTGTTTAAAAAACAAAAATGTTTCTACCGTTATTCTTGGTGCATCAAAACTTTCGCAACTCGAAGAAAATTTAAAAGCACCCGATTCATTGCCAAAATTAACTGATGATGTAATGGCGAAGATTGAAGAGATATTGCAAAACAAACCGCAGATAGTGGTGTATTGATTTTTTCTGCTACTCAAAAAATCTCCACTTAATTCCAAACTGAAAAGAAATATCGGCAGCGGGGTAACCGTAAAGCGAGTAGTATCCTTTTGGTCCGAACGATGAACTGATGTTCGACACTTTTAAAAACACACGAACCGTTTTTATTTTCAAGTTGAGAAAGAAATCTAAAATAGGATACGATTTGTTTGTAGCAGTTACAGGATAAAACGCACCAAGCATGGGTTCGTAGTAAGGCGCATTGTTTTTGTAACGGTAACGTAAATCGAAACCCACAGCCAACCACAACATTTTTTTGAACAAACGGTTCTCATAATAGATACTGTGCTTGGTTACAAGCATAGGATACGTTTTGCGAATGAGTCCATCGTTTGCAGTTGAAGTAAACCACACATCATTATCTAAATGCAAACCGTGAAATGAATTTCGGTTTCCTGCATGAACCACAAAAGCGTTTTCAATTCCTGTAGTTAGATAGGGCGAAGCAAAGCCCGGGTAAACAGGTAAATGGTCAACGATGTAGTAATTGAAATCGGCTGTGAGTCCATAGCGCACGTTCTGATACTTAAAACCCGCGGCCATTGTTTTTGTCTTCGGTAAATCGAAATTCCAGTTCACCGGATGTGAAGTGTAACGTTCATACATGTAAGGCGCTTCTTTCAATTGATAAGTAAAATTACCCGATACCATTCCAACTTTGCCGAGGTAGTAACCCACCACTGCATCTGCAATCAAATCGTTTTGATTCCAGCCAAAGGGAAAATATTTTGCCGAAGCTTTGTAAAATAATTTCGATGCACTTGCTCCATTGCTACGAATATTTCCGCTTACATAAAAGTTAGTGGTGTTGCTTTTCAATTCATTTTGAGAAAGAATAAAATAATCGAAACCTACTTCGGCACTAATCACAAAATTCTTTTCGCTGTAAGTAGAATCGGAAGTGAGTTTACGCGCAAAGTAATCGAGCATCAAGGCGTTGCCCACTTTCAAATAATTCAAATCATTAGCTACTGAATCGCGAATAGTATAAAACGAACCGTAGTAATCAGGATTTAAATCAGGACTTAAATCATGAAATTTGTTTTTGTTGCTCTCAATATTCAGTTGATGCGAAATGCGAAACACAGGCATCAACACTTTATTTGTAGTGGAATCATTGGCGCGTATCGAATATTTTTTCCCCACGTTGTAAGAACTCTTTAAATAAAAATCTACCTGTGTGTATTTGTTTTCAGCAGCTGTTAGATTTACCGGCACCAATGTTTTTTGAAAGAACGATGAATCAAAAACATTGGCTTGCACTCCACCATTTTCCTGCGGCTTAAACGAATTGAAAATTAAATCTGCCTGAATATTCCATCGTTTGTTGCGCGAATTAAAAATGCCGTAGAGATTAAATCCATTATCGTTAGTACGTTGATTGGTATAAATTCCTTTCGAAAAAATTCTTCTAAACTCCACACCGTAAAAAATAATTCCCTTATGTTGATTGGCAAAATTGCCCTGAAACACTTGTTCATTTTTTAAACCAATCACCATACTCAACTCGGCATAAGGCCTAATCACCTGGTAATATTTCACCGAATCTTTTTGATAGCGATAAACATCAAACTGATTGTATCCTAAATTAAAACCTGTAGAACGATTGATATCAAACACCAATGGATAAGCAGCAGTTCCGCTATTGCCAAGGTTCGCGTATTCGCGTCCGCTGCTACGCTGTACTACATTAAAATCTTCGATGTGAAAAATGGAAGAGTCTATAATGAAATGCTTTCCAGGGTCGGCATTCATGTACCAGGTATCGTTTTTTGTAGAAGGAACCAGTTCTCCTTTTTTGCCAAGCAAAGGCTGAATAGAATCTACAGGAGAAGCAATTGAATATTGAATATTGAATATTGAATATTGCAGAAGGAGAAAGAGATGCCATCGGGATAGACGAATCATTATGCGCTATGGTCTTTGTTCAATCTTCATTATTCAATATTAAATCCTGTTCTTTAAAATGCTTGTTAGAAAAATTATGGATTCGTTTACAAGCTTCTCAGCAACTCAATGATAATCTTCGTCATCTTCGGTTCTGCTTCAGCAGCTTTTTGCAAAACAAAATCGTGCGTCACCTTATCGGCTTTATCAAAAGGAAAACCGATATCGCTGATGACAGAAATGGCAAACACTTCCATTCCTCCGTGGCGCGCTACCACTACTTCGGGTGTGGTACTCATGCCTACCGCATCGCCACCTATAATGTTGAACATCTTATATTCAGCAGGAGTTTCAAAAGTTGGTCCCTGCACGCCTACATATACACCGGTATGACATAGAATATCGTTTGCCATCGCTATCCCCAACGCTTTCTTTACTAAAGCCGGGTTGTAAGCATTGTTCATATTGGGAAAGCGCGGACCTAACTCTTCATAATTTTTTCCTCGCAACGGATGTTCAGGTTGCAGATACATGTGGTCAGTAATAATCATCAAGTCCCCCACTTCAAAATTAGGATTCATTCCGCCCGAGGCGTTTGAAATTAAAAGAGTCTCTACTCCTAAAGCTTTCATCACGCGAATAGGAAACGTAACTTCTTTCATACTATATCCTTCGTAAAAATGAAACCTACCACTCATTGCTACTACATTCTTTCCACCAAGTTCACCAAAAATCAAACTACCTCCATGTCCTTTCACGGTCGACACCGGAAAATTTGGAATCTCTGCATACGGAATTTTATGGTGCACAGAAATTTCATTGGTAAGGTTTCCTAAACCTGAACCCAAAATGATTCCATAATTATACGCAACATCAATTTTCTTCCGCAGAAATTCGTTGGTCTCCTTTATTTTCTCTAACAGGTTTTCCATGCCGGTGTTGTTCTATTTATCTACGTGCGCAAATTAAAAAAGAAGAGCGGTTTTGTTTGTAGAGCAATTTGTTCTCTAGTTCACAAAAAAAAATTGTCCTGACCGAAGCCAGGACAATTTTTTCAATTGCAGAAAAAAAGAAATTAAGACAAATGTTTGTTGATGTGTTTAGCCATCTCGAACATGCTTACAGTTCCTTTTCCACTGAATACGGCCTTAAGAGCAGCGTCAGCATTAATGTTGCGTCTGTTCTTAGCATCTTGAAGTTTGTTCTTCTTGATGTATTCCCAAATTTTCTTAGTCACTTCTGTACGAGGAAGTGCCTTAGCGCCTACTACTGCTGCAAGTGCTGAACTTGGAGTCATAGGTTTCATAAACGCTGCGTTTGGTTTACGCTTAACTTTCGGAGCGGCTTTTTTAGCTGCTTTTTTTGGTGCTGCTTTTTTAGCAGGCTTTTTTGCTTTCGCTTTTTTGGTTGCCATATAATTGGTTTTAGTGAGCGAAAAGTAAGAACGAAAACCACTCAGCAAAAAAAAACATACATTATGTTATGCACACTGTGTGGAGTTCGTGACTCTATTTCTCCTCTGAAAATGTAATCGTCTCATTTTTTTTCGTATTCATTTTTTGCATTCCGAAAAATACTTTCCCCCTTTGTTTCGTGTAAATGGAATGATAGATTGGTGGAATGATGAAAGAAAAGCGGAAGGCATTGCCATCCTTTTATTCAACATTCCATTCTTCCAATCTTCTCAATAGAAACGGAAAGTTTTTCTACTTAGATTACAACACACTCATCTACCTGCTACTTCTTTCACTTCTTATTTTGCTTTAGCTGATTATATTCGCGTAACAATTCAACGATGCAACCGCGCGTTATCCTCGACAGCAAAAAATTAAATCTCACTATTACCCGCCTCTGTCATCAATTAATTGAACAGCATAAAGATTTTTCTCAGTCGGCCATAATAGGTGTGCAACCCCGCGGTGTTTTTTTAGCCAATCGCATTCATCAAAAACTTACGGAGATATTGAAGAAGAAAAATATTGAGTACGGAAAACTCGATATCACTTTCTATCGCGATGATTTTAGATTGAAGAGTAAGCCCATGATTGCCGATGAAACGAATATTGAGTTTTCGCTGGAGGGCAAAAACATTATATTGATTGACGATGTGCTTTACACCGGTAGAACTATTCGCGCAGCGTTAGATGCACTGCTTGATTATGGCAGACCTGCCGATGTAGAGTTACTGGTTCTTATTGACAGAAGATTGCATCGTCACCTTCCGATACAGGCAAAGTATGTGGGCAAAGTGATTGACTCTATTACTGCCGAAAAAGTAAAAGTGGAATGGAAGGAGGAAGACGGTGCAGATAAAATTTGGATTATAGAAGATGATAAACATTAAACGAGAGACAACAGATATTAGACAATTCCCGCGAAGGAAAGCGGGATGAAACAAGACAATAGAAATACGAGAATGATTTTACTATTTACTATTCACCATTCACCATTCACTACCAGATGAGCGCACTAAGTCAGAAACACCTTATCTCTCTCAAAAGTCTTCAGAAATCTGACATTGATTTAATTTTTCAAACAGCCGATAATTTTAAAGAGATACTTCAACGACCGATAAAAAAAGTTCCTTCCCTCCGCGACATTACTATTGCCAATTTATTTTTTGAAGACAGCACCCGCACAAGAATTTCATTTGAACTGGCAGAGAAAAGACTGAGCGCAGACACGATTAATTTTTCTGCTTCGGGGTCTTCGGTGAAAAAAGGAGAAACACTTTTAGATACGGTAAGAAATATTCTTGCCATGAAGGTAGATATGATTGTGATGCGGCATTCGAGCTCGGGTGCGGCAGAATTTCTTTCGCAACATATTTCGGCTAACATTATTAACGCAGGAGATGGAACACATGAACACCCAACACAAGGTTTGTTGGATGGTTATTCTGTTCGTGAAAAATTTGGTGAACTGAAAGGTTTAAACTATTTGATTATAGGGGATATCAAACATTCGCGAGTAGCAGGTTCGGATATTCCATTGATGTTAAAGATGGGAGCTAAAGTGAAAGTAACAGGACCACCTACTTTGATTCCAAAACATATTGAAGAACTGGGAGTAACTTACGAACCCAATTTGAAGAAGGCACTTGAATGGTGCGATGTGGCGAATGTGTTGCGAATTCAATTGGAGCGCATGGATATAAAATTTGTTCCTTCACTGCGCGAGTATGCGCTCTTTTACGGAGTGAACAAATCTCTACTTGATTCTATTAAGAAAGATATTACCATCATGCACCCGGGTCCTATTAACCGTGGTGTGGAATTAAACAGCGATGTGGCCGACTCTAAGCAATCGCTCATTTTACATCAGGTAGAAAACGGTGTGGCTATACGTATGGCTGCGCTTTATTTGCTGGCGGGAAGAACGCAGTAAGTTTTTCTTGGACGATTCTACTTCTCCAACGCCTTCATCTCATCCGTTCCCATTCGATTACCTTCTTTAAAACCAATGATAAACGCGGCTTTGTATCCGTTATCTAAGGCTACTGCTAAAAGTTTTTTGGCATCGGCAAAAGATTTTTCGTGACCGCCATAGTAGCGCGTAAAACCGTTGGGTAGTTCTTCGGCTGTGAGTACTTCAAACAGTTTTGCAATTTTATCATACTCTTTCAATTCGCCTTTCAGGGCAAACAACTGAATTTTGAAAACTGTTCCATTCTCCGTTTTATGTGATGCCACCAATGGCGATTTGTTAGATTCAGTTTTAATTGTCGATTCACTTACTGTTTTTGTTTCAGTAGTTTTTACCTCGCTTGCTTTGGTCTCAGTAGTTTTAGTAGAGTTGTTCTTAGTGTCGTTAGTCGATAGATCAGCCTTAGTGTTAGCTTTTTTTTGCGTGTTGAGCGTGCGCATGCTCATGGTATCGAAAGGGTCAAGATTACTTGCTGTTACATAAATAGGTTGAACAGCACCTTCGCCTTTTACTTGTGCATTAGCAGGTCTTCCTTTACCTCCGCCATTTGAATTTTCGATTGGCTTACGAATGTTTTTTCCGCTTTTTATAACTACAGAGTTTTGTTCAGTTCGCGTAGTGGTAGCATTAGTAGAATTTGTTTTTGCAACAGCAGTAGTAGTGGTACTTGTTTCTGTTTTTGCAGGTTCTGGTTTAACTTCTGTTTTCTTAACCGGTTCTGTTTTCGTTTCTGCAACAGGAATGGAAGTTTTAGTTTCTGCTTTTGTTTCGGTTTCAACACTAGTGGCAACAGATAAGGAAGAACCACCGGTTTCCATTTCACTTTTATAATCCTTAAATGCGTTGAATAAACCTGTAGCAATTAAATCTTGACCCTTTACACTATTCAAAAATTTTTCTTCTTCGGGGTTAGAGATAAAACCAATTTCGGCAAGCAAACTAGGCATAGTGGTTTTGTAAAGTACATAGAACCCGGCTTGTTTCACTCCTAAACTTTTCCGTTTCGAATAATTCTCTAATTGATTTTCAATTTTGCTGGCGAAGTCAATGCTTTGGTCTAAGAAAGCATTTTGTTTCATGCTCATAATGATATGCCCTTCGGGTGAGTTAGGGTCAAATTCATAATTCTTGTCGCGGTTTTCCTCTAATAAAATTACCGAGTTCTCGCGCTTTGCTACATCTAGGTTGGCTTCCGTTCTGTGCAATCCTAAAACATATGAACTAGTTCCGTAGGCTTCGCCATTAGTAGAAGAGTTGCAATGCACTGCAATAAATAAATCTGCTTTGGCTTTGTTAGCTATTTCGGCACGCTCGTGTAATTCCAAAAACACATCGGTCTTTCTTGTGTAAATTACATTTACATCCTGAAAATTTTTCTGAATGTAGTCACCTAGTTTTAATGCTACCACTAGGGCGATATCTTTTTCGTTTGTTTTTGCTGAACCGGAAGCACCAGGGTCTTTGCCTCCATGTCCGGCATCAATCACCACCGTTTTAATGGTAAAGTTGTTGTTAGCATTTACAAAATTGAAAGTAAGAAACGCAGTAATAAACAATATGTGTTGAAGTCTCACGTTGTGGAATTTTTAATTTTGATGCAATGTTGTGTGAATTTCCATAAGCAAAAACCGTGGCAGCATTGATTTAACCCCCTTTACCCAATTGAACATTTCCTCCCAAATATACTTTTGCCACAAGCACCGCCATCATATAAGTGTAGTGTTTTTAGCCACAGTATTGCTCTTACTGTCCACTATACTACATGCAAAATCTCCTTTCCTACAATCACCTAATGCGATAAGTTTTGGTTTTACTGCCGATAGTTTACAGGCGAGCCAAATGAGCATAGATTCAGGTGTACGAGGTCTTCATCTTAGCTATGATTCTTTGGAGCTTAACGTTGCCGATAGTTTAGTTGTTACTGATACCATCAATAACAACGATACTTTGGATCTGGCAAACCAAAGCGATGTGCAGGATATTATCAACTACAAAGCCACAGATTCTATTGTGTATGATTTAGGAACTAAAAAAATGTACTTGTACAACGAAGGTGATTTGAGTTATCAGAAAATTGCCTTGAAAGCAAATCGCGTAGATTTTGATTGGAACACGATGAACCTAACCGCACGAGGAACAATCGATAGCAATGGAAATCACCAAATCGGCACGCCTATTTTTTCGGAAGATGGGAAGGAGTATCGCGCAGATTCCATGAAATATAATTTCAAAACAAAAAAAGGAATTGTGTATCATGTATTAACCAAAGAAGGCGATGCTTACATCCATAGCGAAGTGGTTAAGAAAAATGAGTTTGATGAATGGTACGGCCAAAGATCAAAATACACTACATGCGATTTAGACGAACCGCATTTTTTTTTCAGGGCAAATAGGGTGAAAATTGTTCCGGGCAAAGTAATGGTAACGGGTCCGGCTAATTTATGGGTGGGCGGAGTTCCTACTCCACTGTACTTACCCTTCGGAATTTTTCCGGTGAAACAAGGACAGCGGTCAGGAATTATATTACCACAGTACGGGCAAATAGGTGCGGGTGTTTTCTTTTTACAAAACGGGGGTTACTACTGGGCAGTTAACGATTATTTAGGGTTGAAATTTTTAGCACAATTTGCTACCAACGGAACGGTGGGTGCAGGTATAAATGCACAATATGCTTTACGCTACAAGTTTACAGGTAGCGTTGCTTTTAATTATGTGCGCACACCCGCTGCAGATCCCGATTTGCCAAAAGCCAAAGCAACCAATGCTTATTTTTTTTCATGGAATCACACGCAAGATTCGAAATCAATTCCCAATTCAACTTTTGGCGCCAGCGTACAAATGCAAAGTGCCGATTATTATAACGCAAGCTTTGTAACTGACTCGCGTGTTTTGAATACTTCATTCAACTCGTCCGTTAATTTTGCGCACAACTTTGTAGGAAGTCCCTTTTCGCTTGCCATCAATCTTCGTCACGATCAAAATTTGTTGACCCATCAAGTTAATTTCGGTTTACCCACCATTCGCTTGTCTATGTCACGGGTTACTCCTTTTAAGAGTAAAATTCAAACCGGAGTGCCCAAGTGGTACGAGAATATTGGCATAAGTTATTCTTTCGAGTTTCAGAACAAGTTAAGCACTTTCGATTCTATTTTATTTAAAAACGAGAGCGCAAATAAATTTACGATGGGTGTAAATCAACAAGTGGCAATTGATGCACCGCTCAAAATTTTGAAATACCTGAATGTAACTCCGGCATTCAATTATCAGGAAAGAACCTATTTTAAAGGAGTAGAAAAAAGCTGGGATAGCGATACTACCTATTCAATTAATACAAACGGAAAAGTTGATACTATTCGCGGGCACATAGTAACCGATACCGTTTGGAAATTTAATTCCACCCGAAATTTTTCGCTTTCGCTTTCACTTAGTACAAAAGTTACCGGCATTTTTAAATTCAGAACAGGACTTGTAAAGGCTATTCGCCACACGTTTACCCCAAGTGTTTCGTTTGCTTACAATCCCGATTTTGGAAATGATTTGTGGAAATACTATAAGTATGTTCAAGGTAATTCAGAAGGTGCACAAACAAAATATTCTGTGTTTGAAACCACTGCCATTTATGGTGTGCCGGGTGCTGGACAAGTGGCGCAGTTAAGTTGGAATCTTGCGAACAATTTCGACATGAAAATTTTTGACAAAAAAGATACGGTGAACCATGAAAAGAAAGTGGGTTTACTCGATCAGGTAAATTTGAACGGGGGGTATAATTTTATTGCCGATTCGCTTCGCTTACAACCGTTCAATCTTTCCGTAGTAGCGGCAAGAATTTTCAACCTTATCAATTTAAATTTTAGCGCACAGTTTGATCCTTATGCAGTTGATTCGCACAGCCGGAGAATAAACACGTTTGAATGGACCAAAACTCGAACACTGCTTCGTTTTGCTTCTGCCAATGTTGGTGCCACCATGTCGCTTCACTCAAAACCAAGAACAGCTAATGCTACGAATGAGGCACCACCAAAATATTTTGGCGACTATGTTTCTTATAATCCAAATCAGATTTACAATTTCGATATTCCCTGGAATTTATCGTTGGGTTACAACTTTGTTTTATCAAAAGGTTATCTGAATAATCCCGATACTATTATTACCAATCAAAGTATACGTGCTTCGGCAGATTTCAATTTAACGCCCCATTGGAAAATTGCTGTGAGTACCGGTTTTGATATTAGCCGTAAGCAAATGACCTTAACCAACCTGTCGGTTATACGCGATTTGCATTGCTGGGAACTCACCTTCACTTGGACCCCACCGCTTAACAGTTATGCACGGCAACAGTTCTTAATTATTCTTCAACCCAAATCGGGCACGCTCAAAGATTTGAAATTGCAGAAGAAGAATTCGTTGAAAGATTTGTAGTTTTTTTTTTAGAAATATGGGTTTTATCTACATGCTTCTTTCCTTTGGCTAAATTGTATTTGAAACCATACGCCATTTAGCTTGTAAACATTTAGCCCATAAACTTCTTATTGAAAAGAACTAAACTTGTAGAAGAACAAAAAAGCACGCTGTCATCCTGAGCTTGTCGAAGGATGGTTCGACAGGCTCACCATGATAATACTCTTTTAAACTATCCTTATGAATAGATTTCTACTTCCTACACTTCTCCTGTTTGCCGCAAACAACTTTGCACAAACCGTTACCACCAAATTCGATTTGCGTTTCTATAACCATTTGCAACACGAAAGTCTTTCGAACAAACTCATTCCGCTATTGGTAAAAGGCGATGAAGAAAAAATTAAACAATTAGCCGAAGACCTTGGTGGCAAATTCAAATACAGTTACAACCACGTTTCTTCCATTGAAGTTCCCGAAAAAAATTTGATGGCTTTTTCGCAAAACAAAACGGTAGAAAAAATTGAAAGCAAAGGAGCCAAAGGCGTTTTTTTGATGGACACCGCGCGCATTCGAAATAATATTGACAGTGTGTTGCTGGGTGCCGCGCCTCTTTCGCAAACGTACAAAGGTCGTGGGGTTGTAGTAGGCATTATTGATGGCGGTATCTATTGGCCGCATGGCGATTTTCGCAAACCTGCCGACAACAGTACGCGTATTCGTTTTGTTTGGGACCAAGTGGCCGGTGGTAGTAATGCACCTCTGCCTTATGCTTACGGCAACCAATGGAACTGGATTGATTTAGACAATGGCAATTGCACACACATTGACCCGCAAAGTGATAACGGACACGGTACTTGTGTAGCAGGAATAGCTGCGGGCAACGGCCACAGTATGGATGGCACCGTGCACGAAGGTGAGTTTACAGGTGTAGCACCCGAAGCCGATATTATTGCGGTGCGTGTAGATGAAACGGACGATGCTTTTTTAACTCATGTTACCGATGCCGTAGATTACATTTTCAAAAAAGCCGATGCGCTCGGCAAGCCTTGCGTTATCAATACAAGTATTGGAACTTACTATGGTTCGCACGATGGAAAAGATTTGGCAACTTCTTTGATTGAGTCCATGCTCGATGCGCGCAACGGACGTGTGCTTGTAGCTGCTGCCGGAAACGGGGGCGATATTCCGCATCACCTTGGTTATTCTATTCCTGCTGATTCGGCTTATACTTTTTTTACTTACAACAATGCGGCTAACGAAATTTATTTCGACTTATGGGCCGATGCAGCAGATTTAAGCAATGCATTTTTTACGGTTGGTTGCAACGATAACAACGGAAACAATTTAGCACGTTTGCAATATTTCTCGGTGCCTTCGGTCATCTTTAATCCTGCTCCAGGTAATAACGTAATCATTTCACAAAATTTGTATCAAGGAGTAAATTTATTGGGGCAGGTGAGTATTTCAGTTGCGTTGGATGAAGGCCGATACCATATCGAATTTTTAATTCACCCAATTGATATTTCTAATTTCTGGCGATTGCAAACTTCGGGCTCAGGCAAATTCGATTTGTGGAGCAGTAGTGCTTTAATAGGAAGTGCTGATATGACTTCCAATCTCAACGGAGGAATTCCTATTCAGTATACTAACTATCGTCATCCTGATTATTTAAAAACAATGGTATCGAGCTGGCAGTGCAGCGATAAAGTAATTACCGTGGGCAACTACTCTAACCGCGCGGGTTATTTCGACCGCGATTCGGTTTATCAGAACATGACTATTCCGCCATACAACGAAATTGTAGGCAAGCGTTTCGCCACTTCAAGTTTTGGCCCAACTCGAGATGCACGCTTGAAACCCGATGTAATGGCTACAGGCAGCACCACCATCTGCACCGGTGATTCACTTTTTATTTCTCTCGCTATCAACGCGGTGAACCGAAGAAAAGTTTCCATCACCAAAAAACATATTCGCAACGGAGGAACTTCGATGGCTTCTCCTATTGTTGCAGGCATTGCTGCACTTTATTTAGAACAACGACCTACGGCTAATTACGATGAAATTAGAACCGTTCTCATCTGCACAGCTACCAAAGATTCATTTACAACAGCAGTCGCAAATCCCGAATATGGCAATGGAAAGGTGAATGCGTTTAAAGCACTTACTTCGCTTGGATCTTGTGTAACATTTGGCGCAACCGATACGGCTTGTATTAATTACAATCCTTTAGCAAATGTAGATTCAGGAACTTGCCTGCTTAGAGTTTACGGCTGCACCGATTCAACAGCGGATAATTACAACCCGCTTGCAAACGTGAGTGATGGAACTTGCAATTACACCGGAATAAAAAATTTGAATGAATCGAAAGTGTTGGTGAGTGTAGTGCCAAATCCTTTCAGCAACGAAACCACTTTCTTTATTACCAATGCCGATTTTGAAAAAGCAACCGTCCGCATTTTCAACCAACTCGGTTCGACAGTTGATGAAATAAAAATTTCTGGAGGCAGAACTACTTACACTTATCACAACGAAAAACTTTCTAAAGGTATTTATCAATACCTACTTACCAGCGATGGTAAAAACATGAAAGTTGGAAAGTTATTGGTGGAGTAAGTAGGAGAGGAGAACAACATTTTTTTGCTACTAAAAGACTTTTTCGCACAACCTTTTCCTTTTATTTTACCGCTAAACATTCGCGCGTATATATTCTGGCTCCTAGAAACTGAAACCCTTTCATGTATTTTCTTTCTCATTTTTACACCGAGTTGCCCAATGAAAATCTACTGTTTGTCGCAGCTCTATCTATTCCCGATTTCGCCACTGGGTTCACCCGCGTTTACAATTCGCATTTGAAACATGCTTCGTTACCACAAAATGAAAACTTGCAACAGATTCATAGAGGCATCGTTCAACATTATGCCGGTGATAAATGGTTTCATGCATCGCCTTTGTTTACAAAGCAGGTAGCAG
The DNA here is from genome assembly GCA_947479455.1 of Bacteroidota bacterium. GTDB lineage: Bacteria > Bacteroidota > Bacteroidia > Chitinophagales > LD1 > Bog-950. The sequence continues at coordinate 40,292 of CANJZE010000001.1, read as the reverse complement.
CGGCTGTCCAATTTTTTTTGAACGAAAATTTGAACCGCGAAAAACTTCGTTTATCCGTGATTGCGCATTTGGCAGTTGAAATGATGATTGACAGACAAATTATTTTGCAACAAAAAGAAGTTGGTGAAAAATATTACGAGTGCATTAACAAGGTGGATGAAAAACTTATTCACGAATACTTTGCGCTTCACAGTCTTGAGGTTGCGGGGCAAAGTTTTTTCTCTAAATTTCAGTTTTTCAAACAGAAGCAATTTTTGTTTCTGTTCAACGAAATAGAAAATATAGTAACCGGCTTGAGTCGCATTTATGCTTCGGCCACAAAAACAGAATTTACCGAAGAAGAAAAAAAGAAATTTGTTCTTGCTTTGCACAATATAGATTCCGGTTTGCGTTATAGCTGGCAGGAAATTTTGAATACTAAATTATGAAGAGAACCACCATCCTCGCTTTCATTATTGTTACAGCTACTGGTTTGTTTGGGCAAACCGTTCGCAAATACAGCAACGATTTTTTACAGATAGGTGTAGGCGGTCGCGGTTTAGCTATGGCAAACGCACAGGTGGCTACCACAGCCGATGTTTACTCCAGTTACTACAACCCTGCGGGTTTGGTTCATATCTCGAATACTTTTCAGGCGGGCATTATGCACTCGGAGTATTTTGCAGGTATTGCCAAATACGATTATGTAGCATTTGCAGTTCCTTTTCAAGATCACAAACGAGTAATTGGTTTTTCGTTTACTCGTTTCGGTATTGATGATATTCCCAACACTTTGTTTTTGGTTCAACCCGATGGAAGCGTTGACTACACTAAAATCACTTCGTTCAGCGCGGCCGATTATGCTTTTCAATTACACTATGCCCAACAACTTCCTGTAAAAGGGTTGAGCATTGGCGGTACCGCCAAAGTGCTTTACCGTCAAATTGGAAAGTTTGCCAAAGCGTTTGGTTTTGGAATTGATTTAGGATTGCAGTACCGCATTAAAGACTGGCGCATTGGTTTTATGGCGCGCGATATCACTTCCACTTTCGTTTCATGGAATATCACTTTCACTGATGCGGAAAAACAAGTATTACTGCAAACCAACAATGAATTGCCTAAAAACAGTTTGGAAATTACTACGCCAATGTTTTTGCTTGGTGCGGCTTATGAAGGCAATATCAAAGACAAGTTTTTTATTACCCCCGAAATTAATTTTGGTTTAACCACCGATGGCAAACGAAATGTTTTGATCGCTGGCAAACCAATAAGCGTGGATATGACCGCAGGTTTGGAACTTAAATATGTTCCTGCAAAAAATATTGATGTATGCATTCGAACAGGGGTTGGAAACTTGCAACGCGCTACTGATGAGTTAGGTAAAAAGCGTTTTACGGTTTCCCCAAACATAGGCGCAGGGGTGCATATCAAAATTATTTCTTTGGATTATGCGCTAACCAATCTCACCACCATAAAAGATAAAGATGGCGGTGCCGGTTTGTATTCGCACGTAATTTCACTTCGCCTCGACATCAACAAAAAGTTAAAGGATTAGTGCATGAAGAAAATTCTACTCTTTTTTTCTTTTACAGTTTTTGTTTTTGCCATTCGCGCGCAGCCTTACGGTAATGAATGGATAAATACGGCACACGTTTACTACAAAATAAAAATTACACAAGACGGGCTGTATAGACTTAACTCTTCGTTTCTTACTTCGGTAATTCCAAACATTGGTTCGGTTACCGGCTCAAGTTTTGTGATTCATCATAACGGACAAGCTATTCCAATTTATGTTTCATCGGGTACGAGTCCACTCGGGAGCAGTGATTACATTGAATTTTATGGCGAAAAAAATAAAGGTTACATAGATAGCTTGCTCTACCGCACTGCCGATGACCAAATCAACCCTAGCTACAGTTTGTTCACAGATACCTCGATTTATTTTTTGTCTATCAATCCAGCAGGTAATAATCCCCGTTTTATTGAACTGCCGAATAATCTATTGAATCCTCCGACCAAAGAAAACTACTTCATTAAAAAACAAATTGTCAATTATCCATCAGGCAGTTATTACGATGGCAAGTATTACACGGTAAGCTCACTTGGTATTAGCGAAGAAGTATACAAATCGCTTTACGAACGGGGGGAAGGTTATACGTTCTCCAGTTTTTTCAATCATGTTAATCAGGGTTTTTTAGTGGCTACTCCGCATGTTTACACCAGCGGACCAAATGCGATTTTTAAAACCAATTATGCCAACAATTCAAACTTTGAAAACCACAACGTAAATATTTCGTGGAATGGAAACCCGATAGTGCAGAATCAATTTCACAACGGCTTTCAATTGAATAAACTCAGTATTAACATTCCTGTTTCGCAATTGAACAACGGAAACAACACGGTTACGTATGTGGCCAACGATAATGCTTTTAGCACCAGACAAAACATTGTTGGTTATTTAGAAATTGATTACCCGCGCGATTTTGATGCTGATGGTGGAAATACGTTTTCGTTTTCAGCAGCTGCTAGTGGTTCAACTTATGTTGAAGTGAATAACTATAACGATAACGGCACTCAACCGGTACTTTACGATTTAACCAATGGCTATTTTTATAAATCGGCACAACCCCCGGGAAGCGCGCCTGTAAAATTTCACTTGCTCACGTCAACCCTTGATCGTGAAATGTATTTGCGATCGGGTAGTTCCGGTGCTTACCAAGCGGTAACACAAATTACTCCGGTAACTTTTGTTGATTACACCAATACGACTAACCAAAGTGAGTATGTAATTATTACCAGCAGTAGTTTGTTGAATGATGGTACCGGTCATAATTATGTAGAAGATTACCGTGCTCACCGCGAAGGAAAATATCAGCAGCCGCGCATTGTAGATATTGATTTGCTCTACGACCAGTTTAGTTATGGAATTCGTAAATCGCCTTTGGCAATTAGAAATTTTATCAATTATGCCACTGGCACTTGGGTACTTCAACCTAAATATGCTTTCATTATTGGCAAAGGGCGCGAATCGAAATTTGTGCGCAACAGTGCGGCAGCTCAAGCACAATGTTTGGTTCCAACTTTCGGTTTTCCGGGCTCTGATAATTTATTGGCAGCTACACGACAAAGTGATTTTCCAAAACTGGCAATAGGAAGATTAGCTACACAAAGTGCGCTTGATGTAAAAAATTATCTCGAAAAAATTAAGAAGTACGAAGCGGAACAAAACAGTTACGATTTCGCGCAAGCCATTTCCCCTAAATTATGGCAGAAACAAATTCTCCATTTTAGTGGTGGAACTTCCAATAGCGAGCAAATAAATTTTAGAAATTATTTAAGCAGCTATGCAACAATAGCGGTAGATACACAATGGGGTGCGCACATTACAGCCTTCTCTAAAAATTCAAGCGATCCAATTGATTTATCGCAATCGCAAATCATTAAAGATAAAATCAATCAAGGTGTTTCATGGATTACTTTCTTTGGCCATTCTGCCACTGGCGCATTTGATTTTAGCATTGATGAACCCGAGAACTATACAAATGTAGGCAAGTACCCGGTCATACTTTCTAACGGATGTTTTTCGGGTTTTATACACGATGCTACACCAGGATACAGTGAACGTTTTGTTTTGGGAGCAGAGAAAGGGGCCATTGCTTTTATGGCAACATCAAGCTTGTCCACTTCGAGCGGTTTGTATAATTTTTCATCTCAGGTTTATCAAAAGGTTTGCGATTCGTCATACACTGTGCCCTTGGGTAAGGCATTGCAAAAAGCGCTCACCTATTTATATACTAACCCGAATAATTACAATAGCGATAACGATATGATGGTGGCGTATGAAATGACTTTGCATGGCGATCCGGGGTTGAAAGTGAATCAGTATCCTAAACCAGATTATGCTATTGATGGTTCATCGGTTTTTTTTACACCCGGCACGATACAACCCGGCACCGATTCATTTGAAGTGAATGTGATTATTACCAACCTTGGCAAAGCCATTAAAGATTCTATTGCAGTTACCTTGAAGCGCACTTTGTTTGATGGCAGCGGAAGCCCCGTGACATACAATTACCGCATCATGGTGCGGGCACCTTTTTACATTGACACGGTTGCGTTCAAACTTCCAGTAAATATTTCCACGCTGGGTTATGGGCAAAATCTTTTTGAACCTTATGTAGAAGCCGATTTTAAAATTGATGAAATGGCAGAAGGTAATAACGGGTTGCTTTCGCCTGTTTCTATTTACATTCAAAACGATGATATCATTCCCATCTATCCTTACGAGTTTGCCATTGTGCCTAAGCAAGGCGTTATACTAAAAGCGTCAACGGTTAATCCTTTTGCCATTGCGCGCAACTATAAATTTGAATTGGATACTTCTGAATTGTTTGCCACACCGCTTCAAACAGGAAGTGTGTTTCAAAGTGGCGGAGTGGTTCATTTTCCCACTTCCATCACGCTTAAAGACAGCACCGTTTATTACTGGCGCGTGCAGAAAGATTCGGTAGGTGCAGCTTGGCATTACAGCTCATTCATTTATTTGAAGGATGAATTTCCGGGTTGGAATCAGTCGCATTATTTTCAGTGGCAAAAAGATGATTACACCAATGTGAAATTAGATGCTGACCGTGTTTTTAAATATCCGCCTACCGTAAATAGTATTCACGTGATAACCGGTAATGGATTTGCTAACAATCCGAATTATGAAAGCCTCGGTTGGGATTACAACAGCTATAACGAATACCGTTGGCGTATGGGAAATTGCGGAAGCATTGGCTACACAGCGGGTTTAACGTTTGCAGTAATTGATAACGTTACCGGAGTTCCGGTTTACAGCTACAATAACAATGGCGATAATTTTGGCGACAAGTTTTACAACGTTCATTGCTCCAGCCAATACTATCGCCAATCGGGTTTTGACTTTTTAACCAAAGGAACTAACCCCGGGCATTTGAACGAACCATGGTCAACAAGTATCAAGCGTTTCATTGATTCTATTCCAAATAATTTTTACGTACTTATTTATTCGGTTAATCAAGTTCCTTACACCAGTTGGGATGCTACGCTTGTAACTTCCTTGCAATCGTTAGGTTTTGTTCAGGCGCAAAATTTTGCCGATACATCATTGAACGGTCCGTTGGTTTTCTTTACACAAAAAGGGAACATTGCGTATCCTAGTTTCACGGCTTATAAAAATGGTTACTCAAGTCCGCTCGATACTTCTATCAATTTCATAGGCAACTGGAACACGGGTTTTTTCACTACACCTAAAATTGGTCCGGCTGTTAGTTGGGGTAGTGTGCATTGGAAACGCACCTCGTTTCAAAACCAGGGAACCGATAAAGATTCGCTCGATATTATTGGCGTAAACACCAGCGGTTTCGATACTGTGCTGCGAACTACTGCTGATTCTAATTTGCTTTTCTTTGGTGTGGATACGATTCTTGCTTCGCAGTTTCCTTATTTAAAACTCCGATTGCACACTACCGATAATGCGTTGCGCACGCCAGCCCAATTAAGTTACTGGCGGGTTCTTTATAAAAAACCACCCGAAGCCGCTATCAATCCTGCAGCACATTTTGCTATCAACAATCCGGTTAACGTAGGGCAGAATCTTCATGTGGAAATTGCGTTGGAAAATGTAACCGATGTGCCCATGGACAGCATGCTTGTCAACTATGTTTTACGCGATGCGCAGTTCAACAATCAGAATTTCTCTATTCGGCACAATACGCTTGGGGGTTTAGATACCATGATTTTGGTTTTTGACAAACCTGTAAGCGGGGTTAATTTCAATGGACTCAACAAATTGATTATTGAGGCCAATCCCGATAACGACCAATTGGAGCAATATCATTTCAACAATATTGCTGAGGTTAACTTCACCAGCGTTTCTGATAAAATAAATCCGCTGCTCGATGTTACTTTCGATAACCAGCATATTCTTAATGGAGATATTGTTTCTGCTAAACCAAACATCTTGATTACACTCAAGGACGAAAATAAATTTTTGGCACTCAACGATACCTCGCTCGTGAACGTGTATCTCAAATATCCAAACGAAAGCACTCCGAGCAGAATGAGTTACGATGATGTGATCATGAAATTTTATCCGGCCGATTCTACACAACTCAACCGCGGCAACAAGGCGCAAATTGAACTTAAGCCCGGTTTTATTTCTGCCCTGCCCGATGGCGTTTACGAATTGATTGTAAAAGACCGCGACCGCAGTGGAAATAACAGCAGCACCACCGTTAACCGCTATGAAGGCAACGTGTTCTACGACTACAAAATTGATTTTGAAATCATCAACAAGCCGATGATTACAAATATCCTCAACTACCCTAATCCCTTTACCACGTCTACCAAATTTGTTTTTACGCTCACTGGCACTGAAGTTCCGGACTTCATGAAAATTCAGATTATGACAATTCGCGGCATAGTGGTGAAGGAAATTTTTAAAGAAGAACTTGGGCAACTGCACATTGGCAATAACATTACCGAATATGCTTGGGATGGCCGTGACCAATATGGCGACCAGCTTGCCAACGGAATTTATTTTTATACCGTTTCTACCCGCATGGATAATAAAGAAATGGATCACCTAAGCGAAAGCTTCGATAAATATTTTAAGAAAGGTTTTGGAAAAATGGCGATAGTGCGGTAAGTATTACGGCTATCTTTTTACAACCTATTCACACAAGGTTAACTGTCTTTCTTTGTGCCACTTAAGCACAATCAGTTTTCAACAACACTTTCTTTGTCTTCTCATTTCCCTTGTAAAACTTCTTGCAGTGTTTCCGCGTAACACTAATCAAACGAACCATCGTGCCACAAAGAGCAACGGGTTTATACAAACTAAATATAAGTTAGGGGTTATTCGAAGCCGTCCCGTAAGACGGCTTCATTTTTTTTATAGAATCTCTTCGGGCTTAGCATCTACCGTTACATGATTGCTGCTTTTCAACCTCGTCATCAATCCTTCTGTTTTGGGAACTTCGTATTCAAAGAAATATTGCAACGCATATATTTTTGATTGTAAAAACTCTATGCTGAATTCTTTTGACGTAGTCAGTTTTAGTTCTTCAACTTTTATTCCTTGCTTTAACCATTGCCAGCCAATCAACAGAATTCCGAACATTTCAAGATAAAGAGTTGCATCGCTCAAATAAACTTCAGGTCCGCTTGCTTCCGCCACTTTCATTAAGTGCATACTTACTTCCTGCATCTTCATCAGTTTATCAGCAGCTGTTTCGGCATACGTTTTTAGCGCTTCGTATTTCTTCGCTTCTTCAATATCCTGCATTACTTCCTGCATCAGCAGCATGGTCGCTTTTCCATTTTGCAGCATCACTTTTCTGCCGAGCAAATCCATTCCGTGTATGGCGGTAGTGCCTTCGTGCAGGGTGTGAATTCTGGTTTCGCGATAAAACAATTCAGCTAAAAATTCTTTCGTAAAACCGTAGCCACCGAAACATTGGAGCGCTGCACTAGTGGTATGGTTACTCATTTCAGCCGGATAAGATTTCACCATCGGAGTCAGCAATTCCAGTTTCAGAAAATTATTTTCTGCTTCCTCTTCGTTAAGCGTTTTCGAATTGTCGTAATACTTGCACGCCTGCATACAAAGCGAGAGTGAACCTTCCACTACCGCTTTTTGAAACAGCAACATGCGTTTTACATCAGCGTGATTGATAATAAGCGTTTGCGGTTTCGCAGGGTCTTTCTCGCTTAGCTTTCTTCCTTGCGCGCGCACATTTGCGTATTCAAGCGAGTTGTAATAAGCAGCCGATGCTATTGAAGTTGCGTTTACGCCAACTCCAATTCGCGCTTCGTTCATCATGGTAAACATATAACTCAACCCCTTGTGCGGCTCGCCTAAAAGATATCCATGACAATCATTTTTTTCGCCCATCATCAAGTGCGCAATTGGCGCACCGTGATAACCCATTTTGTGAAAAACTCCTGCTGTGTTTACATCATTAAAAACAAGATTTCCGTTTTCATTGGCTCGCATACGCGGCACTACAAAAAGCGATATGCCCTTTGTGCCTGCAGGCGCACCTTCAATTCGTGCGAGCATTAAGTGAACAATGTTGTCTACTGCATCGCTATCGCCACAAGAGATAAAAACTTTTTGCCCTTTCAATAAATAATGCCCTTCGGCAGTAGGTACTGCTGTAGTAACTACATCACTCAAAGAACTTCCGGCTTGTGGTTCGCTCAAGGCCATAGTGCCTTGCCATTCGCCACTAAACATTTTCGGAATATATTTTTGCTGTAACTCTTTGCTTCCAAATTCTTCAATCAAATGCGCAGCACCGGTGGTCAAAAAAGCATAAGCCGTAGGCGAATAATTAGCTGCGCCAAAAATAAAACTGACCGCCTGCAATAGGGTAAACGGTACTTGCTGTCCGCCAAACTCATTGGGTGCGCTCATTGAAATCCAGCCGTCATTTCCAAAGGTGCGCATCAAGCCGCGCATTTTAGGATGCACTTTAATTCGTGCGTTTTCTATGTGTGGCGGGTTTCTATCCATCTCCAATAATATTGGACGAAGTTGATTTGTTGCCAGCGATTCAGCCGATTCTAAAATCAATTCAAAGTTTTCGCGTGTGTGCTCTTTAAAATATTCACGGTCGCAAAATTTTTCAACTTCATGAACATTGAAAAGCAAAAAGCGAAGATTTTCTTTGGAGTGGAATTTAGATGACATGAATATTTGTGATTGATTGATTTTACAAAACCTCTTTAACTACTCCTACCACTTTACTTACGCTTGGAAGATATTGTTCCATTAGGTTTGGAGCATAGTGCATAGATGTATCAGTACCGCAAACTCTGCGAATGGGAGCATCCAGATAATCGAAAGCATAACGCTGAACCTGAAAAGTAATTTCAGAAGCTACTGATGTGAAAGGCCAACTTTCATCAACAATCACCAAGCGATTTGTTTTCCTAACGGATTGAAGTATGGTTTCAATATCGAGCGGACGAATAGTTCTCAAATCAATTACCTCGGCACTAATATTTTCTTTCGACAATTCATCGGCCGCTTGCAAAGCAATCTTCATCATTTTGTTATACGACACAATTGTTACGTCCTTTCCTTCACGCTTCACATCGCACTTGCCTATTTCAATCAGGTATTCTTCTTCCGGCACTTCGCCCATGTCGCTATACATCACTTCGCTTTCCATAAACATTACAGGGTCGTTATCGCGAATGGCAGATTTCAAAAGTCCTTTTGCATCATAAGCATTCGAAGGAGAAATTACTTTCAGTCCCGGAACCGAAGCGAGCATGTTCGTCAACATTTGCGAATGCTGCGCACCTAATTGTCCCGCAGTTCCTTGAGGTCCTCTAAAAACAATGGGGCAACCGAATTGACCTGCACTCATCGAAAGCATTTTTGCCGCACCGTTTATAATTTGGTCGAATGCCAGAATCGCAAAGTTCCAGGTCATGAACTCGACTATGGGTTTGGTTCCATTCATCGCTGCGCCAACTGCAATTCCTGCAAAACCCAATTCTGCAATGGGTGTATCAATTACTCGTTTTTCACCAAACTCTGCCAGCATTCCCTGGCTCACTTTATATGCGCCATCGTATTCCGCCACTTCTTCGCCCATTAAAAAAACAGAAGCGTCTCTGCGCATTTCTTCACTCATGGCTTCGCGTAATGCTTCTCTGTATCTGATTTTTCTCATGCAAGTAATTTATGCAAACGCTAATAAAGACAAGTCGGTGTAATCGTCCAAAACAATTGTCTGAAGAACGAAGTTTCATCAGCCCTTCTATTAACATTCTGCTCAACAACTTTTATTTCCTTTGCGCGCTCTTAAAATTATGGTGCGCTTATTTATTTTTCTTTTTGCAGTTCATTGTTCGTTGTTGCTAAATGCACAGTGCATCAATGCATTTCCGTATGTAGAAGATTTTGAAGCGAATATTGGTGGTTGGGCAAGTGGTGGGAGTGTAGGGGTTGATTGGGCCTGGGGTTCGCCAACTAAATCGGTTATTAATTCAGCGGGCAGCGGAGTTAAATGTTGGATAACCGGTGGGCTTGCATCACTCGCTTATAATGCGGGAGAACGCTCGTTTGTAAAAAGCCCGTGCTTTGATTTTACAACGCTTCAACATCCTTTTGTTTCTTTTAAAATTTTCTGGGAGAGCGAAAAAACCTATGACGGCACTAATCTTCAATACTCACTTGATGGAGGAATTACCTGGACAAATCTTGGCAGCGCTAGTGATGCCGTTGATTGCATGAATACGAATTGGTTTAACTCGTTTAGCATTACCAATCTCACAGGACTTGCTATTGTAAAAGAAGGATGGACTGGAAATGTTCAGCCCACTTCAGGAAGTTGCCAGGGCGGAAGTGGTAGCGGTGCATGGGTAACAGCAAAACATTGCATGCAAAATTTAGCCGGAGAACCTAATGTTATTTTTCGTTTTACGTTTGGTGCGGGAACCACCTGCAATAATTATGACGGTATTGCTTTCGATGATGTGAGTGTAAGCGAAGCACCTGCGAATACAGCCGATTTTGACTTTACCTGCAATGGAAATTCATTGTTGTTCAACGGAATTACCTCGTTTTGTCCTGATAATTTACAATGGAATTTTGGTGACGGAACAAATGCCAGCGGTCCGAATGCTGTTCACACGTTTTCTTCGCCTGGCAATTACAATGTTACTTTTTCGGTAAGTGGACCATGCAATGCACCTGCTTCCATCACAAAACAAGTTGAAGTAACCAATGCATCTGTAGCATCGGTTAATGTGAATTGTAACGGAAACAATGATGGAAAAGCATTTGTAACTTCTGCTACGGGCACAGGGCCTTTTACTTATTTCTGGAGTACAACACCGGCTCAAACAACCGATACTGCTTTTAATCTGACTAGTGGTGTTTACATCGTTACTATCAGTCAACCAAATTCGTGTCCTGCAAGTTTTTCGGTGAATGTGAATGAACCGAACGCACTTAGTAATTCAATTATTTCTATTCCCGATTCATGTAATAGTGGTAAAGGTTCGTTGCTTGTGACTGAAAGCGGAGGAACATTTCCGTACCAGTATTTATGGTCAAATGGAACGGGTGGAGTGAATCAATTGACTAATCTTTTCTCAGGAAATTATGCAGTTACCATTACAGATGCGAACGGTTGTGTTGATGTGGCACAAACAGTAGTAGCCAATGTTACAGCAATGAATATTTCTGTTGTCTCGCTAACCGATGCGAGTTGTTTTGGAACAACAGATGGAGGCCTTAGCGTCAATGTAACGGGAGGAATTTTGCCGTATCAATATTTATGGTCGCCAAGTGGCGGCACTTCAAATACAATTACCAACGTTGCAGCCGGAATTTACACGATTCAGATTTCCGATTCAACGAACTGCTTAGCAACCGCCTCCTTCACTATCAATCAACCGCCACAATTATTTTCAAATTTTTCGGTGATTGATGCCACTTGCGGATTGAACAACGGCTCCATTCATTTGAACACAAGTGGGGGAGTTTCACCTTATAATTATTTGTGGAACGATGGAACTACAAATGACAGTATGGTAAATATTGGTGGCGGAAATTATTCATTCACCATAACTGATGCGAATAATTGCAGCATAAATAATTTGGTTGCAGTTCAGCAATCGCAATCCATCACATTCAATTTACTTTCTATTCCCGATTCGTGTTTGGAAGGAAAAGGAACCGCTCAAATAAATATTTTCACGGGCACTGCTCCTTATCATTTTGTTTGGAATCCATCGGCACCTGATGCTGCCATCATTACGCAACTCGATTCAGGAAATTATTTTGTTCATATCACTGATGCTTCGGGTTGCAGTGCCGACACAAATATACTGGTTGGAAATTTCGGCAGTATTGTCAAACCCAATCTGGGTGCCGATTCAAGTTTTTGTTTACCGCCAAATTTTATTCTCTACGCAGGAAATTATTCTACTTATCAATGGCAAAGCGGTAGCACCATTCCAATTTTCCCGGTGAAAGATGTAGGAGAATATTCTGTAACCGTTACAAATTCTTTCGGCTGCACTAGTGCCGATACTGTTGTGCTTTCTTTCAATTGCGATTCGTATATCAATTTCCCGAGTGCATTTTCCCCTAATGCAGATGGAGTGAATGATGTTTTCCGCGCGAAGTATTCTTTAGATTTAGTGAAATACAATTTGCGCATTTACAATCGTTGGGGAGAATTGGTATTTGAAACAAGCGATGTGAATGAAGGTTGGGATGGAACATTCAACAACAAACCGCAGCCGCTCAGCGTTTATGTTTGGTATGCCGAATATTCTTTCCGCGATGGAAAGAAAAATTCGAAGGCTGGAAATTTGACGCTGGTAAAATAATTTTTTCAAGTACTACATTTGCTGTTGTTCGTCAGGATTTAGTTTGTTCCAATTCTCTACATCTTCATCGGTATAGTATAGCCCCCATCCATCGGGCCAAAGCGGTTCTTCTTTTGGGAAAGCACGAACCCATTTCACAAATACTTTTCTATAATCTTCTATTTCGGTTCGTAGTGTGTCTAAGTAATCCTGATTTTCATAACCATACATTTTCAAACCCGAAGTTTGTGTCATCAAATCGCGAGCAGCCATTTTTATAATGGTCGCATTCTCGGTCATCAAAATATAATTGCAAGTTGCCATTGCTCCCGAAAGCTTCACTTGGAGTTTAAAAGCATTTTCCATCATCCAGCCTTTATATTCCTGTAAAATAGTAAGGCTATCTATTTCTGTATGGTCTTCGGGTTTATCGGGAATGGTTTCAACAATTGCTTCAGTTGTACGCAAAATTTGTTTGGCGAGTATTTTCAGTTCTGCAGCAGCTTCACGAAGCGGTTTTAATTTCCAATCATCACCCGTATCGTCATTCTCTTCATCATTGAAATCAAAATCTTCTATCAAATCGTCATCATCCAAATTCATGAGCTGGCATTTAAGTTTTAGAAGTTATAATCTTTAAAGCCATCGGTAAATTCATCGGCTTTAAAAGCAGGATTAACTACTAAATTGAAGAATGAGTACCGCTCAAAAATTCCTTTGTCGTCACTGCACTCTTGATAAATAGGAAAGTTGTTTTCCTTATCAATATACATGATAGTCTTCTTTGCATAAGTAGAAGGCACCTTCAATGTTTTGCCACCAAGATCTTCTTCAAAATTTCTTACCCCATCTAATTCAACCATGCTGTATTCAGGAACTAAAAGTTTTGCGGCTACGGTAAACATGTTTTCTCCTTTCGCTGCTTTGTAGGTGGTGAAAGTGTAGGTGGGATCTTCAATTACTAACTTGTAACAATTCTTTCCTTGCCAGGTAACATCCCCCACGTACTTAAACACTTCGTCAAATTTTTGTTGGTCATCCGCTTTTTTTATGCCAGCGGTTAGAATCTTGCTGACAAACGAAAAGCCGGCCGACATCATGGTATGATGTTGGTCTTTCGTCAACAAACTGCTGAAAGGATTTAGTTTCAGGGTAGGTAAAAATTTTCCCGGGTTCACCAATGCTTTGTTGTCTCTTTCCCCGGTTACAAATAAAATTTCTGTTCCCATATTCGGGTCGGTGGTCATCTTCATATAAGTCTTACGCGGGCTTACATTTATCTTAGTAAAAATTTCCCCACCGCGAAAGCCAGATTTCATATTCACCAATCGTTCTTCGCTTCTCATAGTATACATGCAGCCTTTGTGTTCATCAATAGCTTTTAGCACTTTGTTCACGATGGTTCTAGTTTGGCTTTCAGGTTTTTTCATTGCCGAAAAACAAACAGCGGTTGTAATTACGAGAAGGACAAGAAGATTTTTTTTGTTCATAGTAGATTTATTGAAGAATGAATTTGAATTGAGAAATCAATAATTGATTCCTATTTTTTTGTAGATAAAACTCATGAGCCATGCGGGGCCAATCATTAGATATTGCAAGTCTTTCATAAACGAAGGTTTTTTACCCTCCACTTTATGACCATAGAATTGACCAATCCACGCTAACACAAAAATTACGAAACACACTAGCCAAAGTGGTAAACCGGCTTGTTGTATTTGGTAGCAACCTAGCATACAGATTGCAGAAAAAAACAACATGCCGATCCACAAGGTGCGGGAAAGGAAAAAATAATAAACAGTTGCACTTGCTAACATCAACATGGCTAAATTAAATTTCATGGTTCCGTCAATGGTAAACGGAAGTTCAACGCTATAAAACAAACCCGTGATGCTGAAAAATATCAAGGGCACACAAATCCAGTGAATTGTTTTGTTGGTAGAATTTTGATGACTCTCACCGTACTCATTTAACCACGTTTCAATGTTCTTCATTATCGCATTTATTATTGTCTGCGAAAATACAGTTGTGAAAATAGTATGCAAGTGATTGTAAACTTAGTTTTGAAAGTTTAAGAGTGTGCTATTGCAATAATGGAATTATGTATGGCTGGATGAATCCCAAATCTATTTCTTCTGAATGTTTATGTTTGCGCGCATGTCTGAAACTACTGTCACCAAATCACGAATCAGTAAACCTGAATGGCTTAAAATAAAATTGCCATCGGGAAAAGAATTCAGCGAAGTGAAGCAGCATGTGGAGCAACATAAGCTGCACACTATTTGCGAAAGCGGTAAATGCCCGAATCAAACTGAATGCTGGGGAGCGGGAACTGCAACGCTCATGATTCTTGGCAACACCTGCACCCGCTCGTGTATGTTTTGCAGTGTAGAAACGGGAAATCCTGAGGTAGTGGATATTACTGAACCTATTCGTGTAGCTGAATCGGTGAAGTTAATGGGACTGAAGCATGTGGTTATCACTTCAGTTGACCGCGATGATTTGCTCGATGGCGGTTCAAAGATTTGGGCGGCAACTATTCGCGCTATTCGCAGACATAATCCCGGTGTTACACTCGAAACTTTAATTCCCGATTTCAAAGGTATTACCGAAAACATTCAACGCATTATCGAAGTGAAGCCCGAAGTGGTTTCGCATAATCTAGAAACCGTGAAACGGCTCACACGTGAAGTGCGTGTGCAGGCAAAGTACGAACGAAGCCTAGAAGTTCTGCTGCAATTAAAAGAGGGTGGCATTGAAAGAACCAAGAGTGGAATCATGCTTGGCTTAGGAGAAACAGAGGAAGAACTTTTTGAAGCGTTTGATGATTTGAGAAATTCGAAAGTAGACATTCTAACTCTCGGTCAATACCTGCAACCCACGCGCAAACATTTGGCTGTAGCTCGTTACGTTACACCCGAAGAATTTAAATTCTACAAAGAAGTTGCGCTGTCAAAGGGTTTCCGCCATGTAGAAAGCGGACCGATGGTGCGCAGTAGTTACCATGCAGAGAAACATTTGATATAAAAATGATGTCACGCTGAGCTTGTCGAAGCGCATTCAAAATACAATCCTTCGATAAACTCAGGATGAGATACAGTGTTAAGAAACAAAAACAGCTTTATAACTTTACTTAAATATCAATCGTGAAAAAAAATCTACTCCTTTTATTAAGCATTGTTTTTTGTTCAGTCGCACTTGCTCAAACGTATCCATTTCTAGATGCGTTTGAAACCTATACCAACTTTACAACACTCGGCACTCAAGGCGGGTACATGAGTGATATGAGTGTGTATGGAACGCATGGAGTAGGAAGTAGTAAAGGATTGATTTCTGCAATGAACCAATTCAATCACAGTGATTCAGCAGTTTCGCCTTTAGTGGGTCCGGTTACTTTGACAACAGAAGTGAGTTTCTATTATCGTATTTGCGATGCTTCGCTGTATCCTGCAACCGCCACCACTTTAATGACGGGTGACAAAATTGAAATTTATGGAGGTAATCAGCAGGTGGGTGCTTATCAGTTACTCGCCACTATTGATATGACTAATCATGTGGCAAGTACTTCATTCATCAAAAAAACGTATGCACTCCCTGGAGTATTTGCAGGCAACCCCGGCAACATAAAAATTAGAGTTACACGTGGTAATGCATCGAGTATTGATTGCTTTTTTGATTTCGATTCTTTGAGAGTGCAAGATGCAGCTAGTGTGGCAACTCCTTTGGCTGTTACAGTTACTCACCAAGACGAACAATGTTTTGGAGCAAGTGATGGTTGTGTTACAGCCAATGTAACAGGTGGTACTGGTACCTATACATATTCATGGAACAATGGTGCTACTACCAATCAAATCTGCAACCTTAGTCCGGGCATATATTGTGTAACTGTAACCGATGGTAATTTGCAAACGGTTACAAAGTGCGATACTGTTTTGGCCGGAACGCAAATAATTGCAACCGCAACTATTACCAACGTATTTTGTAATGGCGATTGCAACGGTTCAATTTCATTGACCATTGCAGGAGGTACTAGCCCTTACAATTATGTTTGGAACACAGGAAACAATACTGGAAGTATTTCAGGTTTATGCGCTGGCACTTATTCAGTAACAATTGTTGATGGGCATAATTGCACACGCGTTTACGATTACACCATCACTCAACCCGATTCAATTTCGATTACAAGCACACAAGTAAACATTGATTGCTTTGGTTCATGCACAGGTTCAATTACAGGCAATGTAACAGGAGGAACTTCGCCTTACAATATTTTATGGAGTTCCGGAAGCAGTACCAACTTGTGTGAAGGAAATCATTCGATAACCGTTACTGACCAAAATAGTTGTAGCGCCACCCAAAATTATGTCATCACTCAAAATTCTGAATTGATTGTTACTACTTCTTTCACCAACGTAACTACCAACGGAGGCAATGACGGAACTATTTCATTCACGGCAACCGGTGGTGTTGGTCCGCCTTATTTTTCACAAGTGGGTATTCTAAATGGCCCGATTCAAAATCCAAATATGCTTACTGCTGAGTGCTACTGGTTAACTGTTTCCGATTCGCTCGACTGCATTCAGATAGATACCGTTTGCATTTCGCAACCAACTGCCATTTTTGAATTGAACAAAAACGATTTCAGTATTTATCCAAATCCAGTAAATGATTTATTGACGATAAAAGCGAATAAAGCTTCGAGTGCAGAAGTTACTCTCATCAATTCTATTGGCGAAATTGTGAAGAGAGAAATTTTTACAATTGCTGAAATGAAATTAGATGTCTGCGTTCTTGCACAAGGAAATTATCTGCTTCAACTTAAAACTGCTGAAGGAATATTGCGAAAGAATATTTCTGTTGTAAAATAACCACGTGAAAAATCTAAAACGTTTCAACGTTCGTGTTTACGGAATTCTCATCAATGAATTGCAGGAAGTTTTACTTGCAGATGAAGCATTCATCAATGGAACCTTAGCTACTAAATTTCCCGGTGGGGGCATGGAACTTGGCGAAGGAACTTTGGATTGTATCATACGTGAGTTCAAAGAAGAAACCGGAATTGATGTGACTGTTAAAGAGCATTTCTATACTACAGATTTTTTCGTTCCATCGTTTTTCGATATAGCAGCCGATAGTCAAATCATTAGCATTTATTACCTGGTTGAATCCAAAGACTGGAAGCAGATTAAAACCTCGCAACGCAAATTTGATTTTGAAGTAGTGAAAGGAAAAGAAGCAGAATCGTTTAGATGGGTGAGTCTTTATAAACTCGATGAAGAAACAGATATTACACTGCCTATTGATAAAGTGGTGGTAGAACAATTGCAGGGAAAATTTCTGAGCCTTCCTTATTAGTTTGTTTACTCAACGGCAACAGTTTTTCATTAAACTTGCCGTCCGCAATGAGCAATTCATCTTCCACCAATCAACATTTTTACGGTCATGGCAAACTCATGATTACGGGAGAATATTTTGTGTTGGATGGAGCTTTGGCGCTTGCGCTTCCAACAAAATTCGGTCAGCATCTTCGTGTAAAAGAATTCAGTTCTTCAGAATGTTTACTGTATTGGGTTGCACTTAACAGCAAGAAACAACCCTGGTTGCAGTTTACTTTTGACAAAGAAAACTTTGCCTGCCTTAATGATTCATCCGCTGCGGCAAAAGATTTATCTATCATGTTGAATGAAGCGCGCGCATTGAATCCAGATTTTCTCAATGGCAAACAGGACGTGGCAGTTGAAACTTTACTTGAATTTCCGAACAACTGGGGGCTTGGCTCGAGTTCTACTTTAATTTATTGTCTGTCGCAATGGGCAAATGTGAACGCCTATGATTTGTTGAAAAATTCCATTGGTGGTTCGGGTTACGATGTGGCTTGCGCAGGAAGTAATTCTGCTATCATTTATCAGAAAATCGAGGACAAACCTTGCGTTTTGAATTTGAATTGGAAGCCTGCGTTTGCCGACAAAATTTATTTCGCACACTTAGGTAAAAAGCAATCTTCACCCGATGCTATAAAATATTACAAGCAACAACTTCAAAACAAAACTGATGCGTTTAATGAAATTAGTCAACTCACAAATTTGCTTTGGAAATCAACCAAGTTAAGTGCGTTTGAAGAAATAGTGAACGAGCATGAAACCTTAGTTGGCGAGCAATTAAAAATGATAAAAGTGAAAGACAGTTTATTTGATGACTATTGGGGAAGTGTAAAATCGTTGGGTGCTTGGGGCGGAGATTTTGTAATGCTTACCAATACCGAATCAAGAGAAGAGTTGAATAATTATATGGCACAAAAAAACATTGATACGATTTTAAGTTGGGAAGAAATGATTCTTTAAAAAAGGCCAACTGACAAAACTTAAAACCCGAAATAATGAAAGAGCTTAAAAAAACAACATGGCGCAGCCCAAGCAATATTGCACTCGTAAAATACTGGGGAAAGAAAAGTGGCGTGCAAATTCCTGCAAACCCATCAATCAGTTTTACTTTAGAAAACTGTTATTCAGAAACCACTGTTTCGCTTCTTGAAAAAGAAAAAAAAGGAAAGGATATTGAGCTACGTTTTTATTTCGATGGAAAAGCAAACATGGCGTTTCAGCTCAAAATGCTCAAGTTCTTTGAGAGCATTAGAAAAGATTTCCCGTTGCTGAATGAATACGGTTTGCTGATTCATTCTACCAATTCATTTCCGCATTCATCGGGTATTGCCTCTTCTGCTTCGGCTATGAGTGCGCTTGCCATTTCGCTTTGCGATTTGCAGCAACAACTCGGCAACAAAAAACTGAGTGATGAAAAATTTCTGCATCGTGCTTCACACTTTGCGCGTTTAGGTTCGGGAAGTGCAGCGCGCTCTGTTTATCCTTTGATTTCGCAATGGGGAAAAACAAGTACTGTGCGTGGTTCAAGTGATGAGTTTGCCATTCCTTTCGAAAAAAATCTTCATAAAATATTTCAGACGTATCAAAATACCATTTTGATTGCAAGTAGTGCCGAAAAAAAAGTTTCGAGCCGTGTAGGGCATTCATTGATGAAAACAAATCCGTTTGCAAAAACGCGTTACGCGCAAGCCGAAAAAAATCTGAAAGAAATTATTGGTGCACTAAAAACAGGCGACCTTGAAAAGTTCGGAGCCATTACCGAAGAAGAAGCCATGACGCTTCATGCCTTAATGATGTGCTCCACTCCTTCTTTTGTTTTAATGTCGCCAAGCACCTTGGCAATGATTGACAGAATCAGAAATTACAGAGAAGAAACAAAACTACCCGTTTACTTTACGCTCGATGCCGGACCAAATATTCATTTGCTGTATCCTAAAGATGTTTCGAAACAGGTGAGCGGTTTTGTTGCGGCAGAACTAACAGAACTTTGCGAAAACGGAAGAATGATCTTAGATAAAGTGGGCAAGGGTCCGAAGAAAATAAAATAACAAAGTGGCAAGCACCAAAAAAATAGTTCATAAAATATTCCATTCAAAACTGCTGTTGTTTGGTGAGCACATCATCAATAAGGGCGCTGTGGGTCTGGCAATTCCGTTAGAGAAATATGATGGTGTATTGCGCATTGGCGCCATGAGAGAACGAGCAGTTGCAGAGTCGAATCAGGCGATTGAAACGCTCACGCATTACATCATCCACAACGAAAAACTTTCGGGTGTGTTTGATACGAATCAAATGCTGGAAGATTTAGAGCGTGGACTTTATTTCGATTCCACTATTCCACAAGGTTATGGTGTTGGAAGTTCGGGTGCGTTGGTGGCGGCTGTGTATTTTCAGTATCGCAAAACCAAAAAGAAAAATTATGTGGTAAGCGAATTGAAAAATGAATTGGCAGAATTAGAGAGCCATTTTCATGGCAAAAGTTCAGGGTTGGATGCCATCGTTTGCTATTTGAATAAAGCGGTTTTAATAAACAGAGGTGAAGTAGCCGAAACATTCGTTATGCCAAAAAGCAAAAACGAAGTACTGAAATTATTTTTGCTCGATACGCGTTTGGAGCGTAAAACTTCGCCATACGTAAATTTATTCTTAGAAAAATGTAAAGACAAAAAATTTCTAAACGCTATTGAAAATGGAATTGTTCCCGCCAATAACATTGCTATCGAAAGTTTTTTAGGAAATAATTATGTTGACCTTATGCGTAGCTTAAAAATTATTTCGCAACTGCAATTGGACTTATTCAATGAGTTTATTCCAAAAAGATTTCACGGTGTTTGGCTCGAAGGGTTGAAGCACAACAATTATCATCTTAAAATTTGCGGAGCAGGCGGAGGAGGTTTTATCATAGGCTTTGCAAAAGCCGATGCCGATTTAAGTATTCTGTTGAATGGATACGAGTGCATAGAAATAATGAAGTTCTGATTACTCAGCCGCGCAAACCAAGCCTGCATCTTTTTTATTGATGAGTTGAACATTGTTTGCAGAAGCCGTTCCGCAAAATTGTTCGTTGTGATTGCTAGCTGCATCGGTGCACACCCAACCTAGTGAAGGCGCAGTTATTGAGTCAACATATTCATCATAATATTTCATCGAAAGTTTATCGGAACAAACAGTGATGGTCAAAGTTGTGTCTGTGTAATTGGTATAAGTATAAGTGCAAGTTTTGCAAAGGTTATGGCAACGGTAACATTTCTCGCACGATGAAAAACAGATTAAAGCACAAAGCACAAAACAGGCAACAACGATTTTTTTCATGGCACTAAATTAGAAATGCGGAGATATTTATCTGCTTGTCCGTCACTTTGGCTCGATTGCTGTTTGAATTCACCGTGTAAAGATTTATTTTGCTTTCAAACGTTTCTGCTTGTTGCTCAACCAAAACATCAAAAAATATTTTCTTCCTGTACTACTTGTAGCAGCGGTTATAGTTTCGTTGGTGCGACCTTCTACTGATAATCTGCATTCCATTGCACGCAAAATGGAAACGCGTCTAAACGAAGCTGAAGCTAGTTTCAATCAAGCTTGTGCGGAAAAAAAATTAGAAAAAGCATTGGATCAAAGTAACAAAGAGTCCTTTGTTGTTGAAAATTTGGGAGCTCAAAATGTGTTATTGTTTTATTATCGATATGACTCACTCGTTTGTTGGACGAGCAATAGCGTTGTTCCTTCATCTACACTTTCTTCCAGCGAAAATGGCACGTCCTTCACTAGACATAAAAACGGATGGTATACCTCATTTAGATTTACAGATTCCGTTTCGCACAAAACAATTCTTGCACTCGTACCGGTGAAATATGAATATCCTTATGAAAATAAGTTTTTGCAAAAAGAATTTGCACTTGGGTTTCAAGTACCTCACAACATTGAATTAACCGACCAAAAAATTGACGGTTCAGTCCCGGTAAAAAGCTTAAAAGGAGAAACGCTTTTTAGCTTGTATGTTTCAGGGCAGGAAAAAGGAGAAAGCGTAAATTATTATCTACTATTTGCGCAGTTAATTTTGCTACTTATTGTTTTTTATTACGTGTATGTGTTTGCTGCTAAACTGGTAACGCAAAACAATTTTTTCACCGGATTTTCTTTTCTGTGCATTGCGATACTTATTCTCCGTGCGGCAACAATTTTATTCAACTATCCTGGCGAATTCAACAAACTCGAAATTTTCGATCCGAAATATTACGCGTCATCCATTGCCACAAAATCATTAGGCGATTTAATCATTAACTCTTTACTGGTATCTTGGATCACCTTCTTCTTCGCTTACTTTTACAAACGAAAAAAAGAGAAAAAAGCAAACAGCCTTTACGCGTTTGCCGGAATCATTTTCATTTTTGTTTATACCGCATGCGTGGGTTGGGTTTTCAAAACCCTCGTCATGGATTCGGTCATTTCATTCGAGGTTTACAATATTCTCAGCTTGAATGTTTACAGCCTGCTTGGATTAGTTTGCATTGCGTTACTTCTAATTACTCATTTCATCGCCACCAGAAGCATTCTACAACTTGTTTCCGCTTCTAAAATTTCGAGTATTAAAGTTTTACTTTTGGCACTTGTTTGTGGTTTGGCAAGTTCAAGTTGGGCTATCACTTCAATCTATTCCGCATCCATTCTCTTTACTTCCGCATGGGCAGTTCTCTTTGTTTTGATTCTGTCCTTTCTGCTCGAAAAATCGAATCCACTTTCTATTCGAAACGTCATCTTATATGTTTCGCTTTACAGTCTTCTTTCAGCTTTTTTAGTCGAAAATTTATATGAACGCAAAGAACGCAACCAACGCATTTTCTTCTCTGGTAAATTAGTTGCCGAACGCGATTATGTAGCGGAATATATGTTTGAAGATCTTGCTCACCGGATTCAAACCGATGCATTCATCCAAAATTTTTTCGGTAATCCTGTAATTTCAAAAAAGGAAGTTGACGAGCGAATCAATTCGCTTTACCTAGGTGGTTATTTCAATAAATATGATGTAAAAATTTCTGCTTTTGATGCGAAAGGAAATTCGTTGCAAAGCGATGACACTACAAATCTTTCCGCTTATAAAAATATAGTAATAGACACTTCATCATTACAATACGTGAGTGACACGGTTCGTAACTATTCATATTTGTCGATCATCAGCTTTCATAACGATTCTGGTAAAACGGGATCGTTTGTCATCCGCCTTATGCCTAAAATCTATTATGGACAAAATGTGTACCCTGAACTATTACTCGGCAGCAGCGTCACCGTTTCAAACAACACCAACAACTATGCTTACGCCATTTATCAGAACAATAAATTGGTAGCACAGTATGGCGACTATCCTTATACTTATTATTGGAATAAAAGTTATTCGTTTGCCAAAACTGATTTACAGTTTATAGAAGAAGCCGAATGGGAACACAACATTCAAAAATTTGCTAACGGCAAAAAAGTAATTGTGAGTATTCCTCGCGAGCCATTGTTTGAACCGGTAGCTACTTTCTCTTACCTTTTTACGTTTTATTTCTTCGCCATTCTAACGCTGCTATTTGTAACGAAACTCATCCACAAAAGAACCGATGAGGGAATGCTCTCCGGCAGTTTACCGCTATCCTTCCGAACGCGAATTAATTATTCCATGCTAGCCATGATTATTCTTTCGTTCATCATCATCGGGTTTATTACCATCAGCTTTTTTAGCAAGCAATACGATAATTTTTACTCCGATCGTTTGTTGCGAAAAGAGAAAGTTGTTCATGCCACGCTTGAATATTTTATTCAGCAAAACATGAACGAGAAGGATTTTCTCAATGGGAATCTCAATAGCATGTTGGAATATGAAATTTCGCGCATTGCGGATATTAATTCAGTTGACATCAATTTATTTTTCCGTTCCGGAGATTTAGCTGTTTCATCGCAACCCTTTATTTATGAGAAAGGACTGGTGAGTAAAAAGATGAATCCATATGCGTATTTCGATCTGGAAAAAAACAGAAGCGCGCAGGTAACCGCGCAGGAAAGCATTGGTAGTTTAAAATACTTAGCCACATACGCGCCTATACGCAACAGCCGAGGTGAGGCAATGGCATACATTGGCATTCCCTATTTTGAGCGTTCAAAAAATATTAGCGATGAAGTATCTTCCTTCCTCGTTGCGCTCATGAACGTGTATGTGTTTCTTTTGATTTGCGCTGCTATTCTCGCTTACTTTGTTTCCAATTCTATTACGCGTCCACTGACTATCATCAGCGAGAAACTCCGCATCCTCAACCTCAACAAAAAGAACGAGCCCATTGAATGGAACAGCAAAGATGAAATTGGAGTGCTCGTAAATGAGTATAACAAAATGATTGCCGAGTTAGAACAGAGCGCTCAAAAATTAGCCAAGGGCGAACGCGAAAGTGCATGGCGCGAAATGGCAAAACAAATTGCGCACGAAATAAAAAACCCGCTCACACCAATGAAGTTGAGCATTCAGTATTTGCAACGCGCTATATCCGAAGGTCACCCTAATATTGAAGAACTTGCAAAAAAAGTAGCGAAAACACTCGAAGAGCAAATCGAAAATCTTTCATCTATTGCTACTGCGTTTTCATCATTTGCAAAAATGCCGAAAGCTGAAAATGAAATTATTCATCTTAATCAGTTATTAAAATCTATTGTTGATTTATTCAATCGCGAAGAAGGAATTACCATTCAGTTAATTTCAGAATCGGATAATCCTATGGTGTTTGCCGATAAAAATCAGTTGGTAAGCGTGTTTAATAATTTGGTGAAGAACGCTATTCAAAGTATTCCTGAAAACCGAAAAGGTTTTATTGATATAAAAGTAGAAGAACAAAATGGCTGGGTAATTACAAGTGTAAAGGATAACGGGAACGGTATTTCAAAAGAATTTAATGAGAGTGTTTTTGTGCCAAACTTTACAACTAAAAGTTCGGGTACAGGTTTGGGACTCGCTATCACCAAACAAATTATAGATGGAGCTGGAGGTAAAATTTGGTTTACCTCAGAAGAAAATGTAGGAACTGTGTTTTACATACAATTGAAACTAAATAACTGATTAAAGCTTCAATTGTCATAGAGTTGTCATAGAGTTGTCAAAGATTTGTCATTTTTTCAAGCCGCCCTTGCTTTGTTGTTTATTTTGAATGAAATTTGGTTTTGTTCTTGCAAATGAACCTGCAAGAGCAATATTTAATCAATAAAAAAACTATTATGCAAACACTAAAATTTACACCTTACAAACATTTCCATTCGGGTATTTTAAAATCTGACTTTTTACCTTTTCTTCACGCGCTTAAATCATTAAACATGAAAATTTTAAAGTTTACACTTCTCTCTTTATCTGTTATTTTTTCTGCGCTTACTTTTACGGTGAGGGCACAAACGGCAAAACATTGTGGCGCAGATGTCATGCGTCAAGAATTGATTAAACAACATCCCGAAATTTTGCAACAAGAAAGCGATCTTGCTGAGTTTACTCGCAACTTTGCAGCCAGTTACAATCCACGTGCAGGGAGCCGATCGGGACCTTATATTATACCTGTTGTTTTTCACATCATTAGTCAAGCAGGAACTGAGAACATTACCAATGCGCAAGTGTACAGCCAAATGAAAGTTATGAATGATGATTTCAACAAGCGCAATGCAGATACTGCGCAGGTTATTACAGAATTCAAACCGGTTATTGCAAATGTTGGGGTGGAGTTTCGCTTAGCCAATATTGACCCTAATGGAAATTACACGGATGGTATTGATCGAATTTACTCAGTGCAAACTTATACGGGTAACGATTATTCAAAATTGAATAATTGGCCCCGCGAAAAATACCTGAACGTTTGGGTGGTTACAAGTATGAGAGATGGCGTTGCCGGTTACGCTTATTATCCGGGTTCTGTAAACACTTTGTTTAGTACACCTGCTCGTGATGGTATTATTATTCTAGATGATTATATAGGAACGATTGGAACCGGCTCACCTTTTAATTCACGTGCTCTTACACATGAAATTGGTCATTACTTAAATCTAAAACATTGCTGGGGTGACAATAACGAACCCGGTCAGGCTTGTGGAGATGATGATGTTAACGATACTCCGGTTACTAAAGGTTGGAGTAATTGCCCTGCCCCTGGATCCTCAATGATTTGTACAGCCGGTGTAAAAGAAAACTACCAGAATTTTATGGAGTACTCTTATTGCGATAAAATGTTTACCGAAGATCAGAAAACAAGAATTATTGCTGCATTAAATTCCGATAAGAGCGAAAGAAATAATCTTTACACACCAGGCAACTTAGCAAGTACCGGAACAGAAGATACATCCTACAACTTAGCTCCTCCGGTTGCCGAATTTGGTATTGCTAAAAGATTTGTTTGCATTGGAGATGACGCCAAATTTAAATGTATAACCGATGCTTCGCAGGTAGTTACTTATGAGTGGGCCTTCTCTAATGCTTCAGTTTTGACCTCCACAGCTAGAGATCCTATTGTTCAGTTCCTTTCGCAAGGCTGGCAAACTGTAACGCTTAAAGTTACCAATGCAGCAGGTAACAGCACCAAAACAAAAACTTCTTTAGTATTTGTAAGTTATGACCACGCCTTGTATCAAGCACCATTTACGCAAGGTTTCGAAGATCCTTTTGCATTTAGTGTAGGTTGGGGTTCGGCAAACTACGATAACAACGGAACTGCTTTTGCATATTCGAACCAAGGTGCTCATGCCGGAACCGGATGTGCTATGTTGAATAACTACTTTGCCAATGCTGATCACGACATCGATGAAATCGTTTCTCCCGGATACGATTTAAGTCAATTGCCTACCACGCAGCGTACACTTACCTTTGATTATTCTTGGGCATCTGCTTCACAAACTTTTGCCTTGCCAACGCCTGATTCTATGAATGTTTATGCCTCTACAGATTGTGGTGTTACTTGGTCAAATGTATACAAGAAAGGTACACATAACGGTACCGCTACATTATTGAATGCCGGTTCAATTACGGGTTATTTTACGCCTAGTAACGCTCAACTTTGGTGGAAACAGGTAAGTATAAATTTGCCTACGCTTTTAATTAAACCGAATGTGATGTTTCGTTTTCAAATAATGAGTGCAGTGGGTGGTAATAATTTTTACATTGATAATATCAACATTGGTGCCTTGCCAACTGCCATTGAAAATTTAAGTTCTGTAAATAATGTTTCAATTTTTCCGAACCCTACTCATGGCGATGCGACATTACATCTTGATTTGGCTAAATCGGGAAATCTTGTTGTGAACGTTTTCAACATACAAGGTAAAGAGGTGATGAATGTTTTTGATGGTTGGTTGAATGCTGGTGATGCGCAACTTTCTATAGAGGGTTCTGCAAAATTAAGTTCGGGTGTATACATTGTGAATGTGAAAGCCGGAGAATCGGTAATTCAACAAAAATTAGTGATTCAGTAAAATTCTATGATTGAAAACAAAAATCCCGAATCGGTTTACCGATTCGGGATTTTTGTTTTTATAAACTCAGAATTTGTTTCGACAACTCGTCTAAATTCATGCCAGCGTAATTGCCGGAAGTCATAAGCAATAGGTTTTTTCTTTTCCAATTTTGCTGCAAAAGAAAGCCCTTTAAAGAATCCTTGTTGGTGAAGATGCTAAGTTGTTCATTCTCGAAAGCATCCTTTACAAAATCTTCTTCGAACACGGTCATGTTTTTGTGTGCGAAGGTTTCTTTGTCATAGAACACTATAGGAATATCTGCTTTGTTCATGGTGCCTGCATATTGGGCAAGAAACTCTTTGTTTAAGCTACTAAAGGTGTGCAACTCCATGACCGCCACTAACTGTTCATTTCTAAACTGATGTTTCATTGCCGTTACGGTGGCTTTCAGTTTTGAAGGAGAATGAGCGAAGTCCTTATAAATAATAGTTGAATCGTTTTTGCCCAAAAACTGCAAACGGTTTGCAGCGCCTTCAAAAGTTGAAATAGCTTTATAAAAATCTTCATTAGTTACACCAAGTTCATTGCACAAGTTCTTTGCACCTGATATATTTTGAAGGTTATGTTCTCCGAAAACTTTCAATGGAACATCACCAAAATCGGTTTGTAGATAAGTGGTGTTACCACGAATTTCATAAGCATGTGTATGATAACTTCTCGTTCTCACCTTAGCATCATATTGATTGAAAATTTTCTTCAGTTCTTCGTCTTCGGCAAACCAAGTAAGGAAACCCCATAGTTCAACACTAGCGGCAAATTTTTCGAACTGCCTTACGTAATCATCATAATCGGGAAACACATTGATATGGTCCCAAGCTACACCACTGATCAAAGCCGCATGAGGTTTATAGAACAGAAACTTCGGTTCGCGATGAACAGGTGAAGCTAGGTATTCATCCCCTTCCAGAATAATAAGAGGGGCGTCTTCAGTCAACTTTACACTGGTGTCAAAGCCTTTAACTTTTGCACCTACCATATAATCGAAGTTGAAATTGTTTTCGCGGAGCACGTGCATGACCATGGATGTTATGGATGTTTTTCCGTGACTTCCGGCAATCACCACACGTTGTTTCTTTTTCGAAACTTCGTAAATGTATTCAGGGAAGGAGAAAATTTTAAGACCGAGTTCCTGCGCTTTGAGTAACTCCACATTGTCTTCGCGAGCGTGCATTCCCAAAATTACCGCATCTAAATCTTCTACAATATTATCGGCAAAGAAACCCATGCGAGCAGGCAGAATGCCTTCTTTCTCTAAATTAGTTTTTGCTGGGTCAACTATTTTATCATCGCTGCCTGTAACTACATACCCCTTTCTGCGTAGTACGATGGCAAGATTATGCATAACTGCACCTCCTATAGCTATAAAGTGAACCTTCATCTGTGAACAAAATTTATTACGGCAAAATAATTCTCCTAAATTTGCACAATAAACCCAAGGGGGTAAACGTTTGTAAATTGTAAGCAATCATAAACATTTTTAAATTTCAAAAAATAAAACCATATGAAAACAATTATGAAAAAAATAGTAATCGCAGCCGTGGCAATCGGATACATCGCGCTTTCATCGTGCGAAAAACATACTTGCCCCACTTACTCTAAAAATGTAGTGAAGAGCGAGCGAACGAATAGCTAATCTTAGATGAATTACTTGCAAGAATTTAAAGCACGAATTTGGTTCGTGCTTTTTTTGTTTATGTCACTTTTCACCTTTTATCTTCCCTCATCTCTTTTACATTTGCACTCCCGAAAAAACCACGGCTAATCAGAATATCATGTTTGAAAATTTATCAGAGAAAATTGAAGGAGCGTTTAAGTCGCTTAAAGGCCAAGGCAAGTTAACCGAGCTCAACATTGCTGAAACGGTAAAGGAAATTCGCAAAGCGTTAGTAGAAGCTGACGTAAATTATAAAATAGCGAAAGAGTTTACTGATAAAGTGAGAGAGAAGGCACTTGGACAAAACGTGCTTACGGCTGTTCAGCCCGGGCAGTTAATGACTAAGATTGTTTATGATGAGTTAACGAACCTCATGGGAGGCAAAGCCGCTGAGTTCAACATCAAGGGCAATCCGGCAGTTATTCTTATTGCAGGTTTGCAGGGTTCCGGAAAAACAACTTTTACACATAAGCTTGCATACTATCTCAAAACGAAAAAATTTAAACGCCCATTAATGGTAGCAGCAGATGTGTATCGCCCTGCAGCTGTTGACCAGTTGATTGTGCTGGGAGAGAAAATTGAAATTCCGGTTTACCACGAAAAAGAAAACAAGAATCCGGTACAGATTGCGATGAACGGTTTGGCTCACGCAAAATCATTAGGATTGGATTTGGTGATTATAGATACTGCCGGTCGATTAGCAGTAGATGAGGAAATGATGAAGGAGATTGCTGCCATTAAAGCAAACACCAAGCCCGATGAAATTTTATTTGTAGTAGATTCTATGACGGGCCAGGATGCGGTGAATACGGCTAAAGCATTCAACGACCGTTTGAATTTTGACGGAGTTGTGTTGACTAAACTCGATGGCGATACTCGTGGTGGTGCTGCGCTTACCATTACTTACACCGTGGGCAAGCCGGTGAAGTTTGTTTCTACCGGTGAAAAAGTCGATACGCTCGATTTGTTTTACCCCGAACGTATGGCTTCGCGCATTTTGGGAATGGGAGATATTGTTTCGTTTGTTGAAAAAGCACAGGAACAATATGATGAGAAGAAAGCGAAGGAACTTGAAGCCAAGATTCGCAAGAATCAATTTGATTTCAATGATTTTCTAGCGCAATTAGCGCAGATTAAAAAAATGGGAAACATCAAAGATTTGATGGGCATGATTCCCGGAGTTGGAAAAGCAATTAAGGACGTGGACATTAATGACGATTCGTTCAAGAAAGTGGAAGCCATTATTCTTTCAATGACTCCGAACGAAAGAGGCAATCCTGAATTGCTTAATGGAAAAAGAAAACTGCGTATTGCTAACGGCAGCGGAAACACGATTCAAGAAGTAAATCAGTTTTTAAAACAGTTTGAAGAAATGAAAACCATGATGAAGAGCATGCAGAAAATGCAGAGCGCGGGAAGAATGATTAAGGGATTGCCGGGAAGATAAATTCATTGTGTTTATGTGCGAAGGTGTTTACGTGTTTATGTCAAAAGACAAATTATCAGTAACACAGTTCTCCACTTAAACACATAAATACTTAAACACGTTAACACAACAAACATGCAACACCTCAACGACCTCAACTGGAGCTACAACGAGTTTCTTGCTTTTGTGCTCGTGTTTGGCGCAGAAATGAATGTGCCTTTGTCGAAAGAAGAATTGCAGTTTATTCAGGAGCGAACACAGATTGAAGACATTGGAAAAATAAAAGCTAAGGTGGATAGTGTGAGCGATACCGAAGGATTGGATGTGATTGAGCATTTTCGTCAAAAATTTCTTACTGCTAAAGAAGCAGAGCAAAAGGCCAAGCTAGATTTAGAAGGCTTACTCAAAACGCCTGGCAAACACAGTCCCTTTGAAAAAGCCGCGGTGCACATTATACAGAAATTGATTTAAGTTTTATTCAAGCTATTCTTACTAATCTCAAGTAGAATTTCATTCTTCCATTTCCCGGCTGTTCTATTAATTTATTTTCAAAAATAATTTCTCTACTCCAGTTTTTTTGAATCTAGATTAGGATTGGGAAACTATTTTTAAAATAGGCATACTAAAAAACACTAACCCCGCGTTACATATTCAAATACGCACACTGCATGACACCAATTTGACTTTTATTCTTTAACCAAAACCAATTGTTATGAATAAGAGCAAAGTCATGTTACTCGCTATGCTGCTATGCTCAGCGGGAGCGCAAGCACAATTTTTCATGGGGCTTCGAGGAAGTCACTACGGGGGAATTACCAACGTAAACTTCAATCCTGCTATTGCCAACAGTCCGTTTATTGTAGATGTAAATCTTATTGGTGTAGCAGCTACAATCAACAATAATTATTTGGGGGTTGACCGTAAAGCGATTCTTCATCCTTCGCTTTTTAGCGATGTAAATTTTCAACGTGATTATTTGCACGAGCGCGTAAACGGTAAAGACAAACGCGCGTATTTCGGAGCGCAAGTACAGGGGCCGCTTTCTTTTATGTTTTCGTTTAGCGATAAAAAAGGCAAGAGCAAAAACAAAAACGCTATTGGTTTCAGCTACCATGCAAATGCAGTTTTCAATGCCGATAACGTAACCGAAGTTTTTGCGCGCACTGCTTACCTGGGTTTGGGTGCACAAGCTGAAGCCGCCACACATTACCTCAACCGCGAATTGCATAATGGCAATCTTTCCATGAAAGGAGCTATGTGGAACGATTTCGGAATTACTTACTCGCGTGTGATATATGAGAAAGGAGAGAACCTGATTAAAGTAGGCGGAACGCTGAAACTTCTTCAACCCATTGCAGGTTTTTACGGCTACGTAAAAAATCTCAACTACAAATGGACAGAATACGACCAATTGAGTATTTACAACACCGAAGCACAATATGCTTATAGCGATAATCTGTTAACATCATCAGGCAATCCGAAACAAAATGCAAAACAGAACATAACTGACTATGCAAAAAATGCTGTGGGTTTTAGAGCAGGCAAACCAAGTGCTGCTGTTGACATGGGAATGATATACGAATGGTATCCCGAAAAGAATAAAAGCGAAGAAATGGATTGCCACTGCGAAACTTTTGCCGATAAAAAGCACTACAAATTAGCCGTTGGTTTCTCCGTAATTGATTTAGGTGCCTTGCGTTTTAAACGTGGCGAATACAGCCAAAACTTCTATGCCGACATTCGCGAATGGAACGTTCGTGGAGCACAGTTTAACGATGGCTTGCAGAGTTTAGATGATACTATCCGTTCGCGCTTTGCAGTGAAACCGTCAAGCAATTATTTCAATATCTGGCTGCCTTCGCGCTTCAATATTTTTGTTGACTACTTCATCTACAAAGATTTCGGCATTACTGCTACTGCAATGATTTCACCAAACATGTCTCCTAACCAACGCATGATTCATCATGTAACTACCTTTGCCATAACAGCGAAGTATGAAAACAAATGGATTGGTGTTTACGTGCCGCTGTCGTATGACCTCATGGGAAAAATAAGTTTAGGAACAACGCTTCGCTTAGGACCGCTCACCATCGGTACACAGGATTTACTCGGGCTCTTTGCCAAGAAATATGTTTACAATGCCGATATACATGCGTCATTAAAAGTCACTATTCCAAACTTTAAGATTTGCAAGAAGAGTGATTTCCGTTTTCAGAAAAGGAATAAGGGTTTTTCGTTTTCGTAAAAACAGATTGAAAAACGGAAAGCAGATGGTCATCAATGATAACCTGCTTTCTATCTGTGCTATGACTTGCCGTTTACCTCAATCAGTTTATTTTAGCCGCGATAAAAATTCTGCAATGGCGAAATTTGAATTGATTATGCCCAAAATGGGCGAAAGCATTACCGAAGCAACTATTTTAAAATGGTTGAAGAAAGAAGGCGATGCCGTGAAATTAGATGAAGCAGTGCTAGAAATTGCTACTGATAAAGTAGATTCAGAAGTTCCTTCACCAGTGGCAGGAATCATTCAAAAAATTCTTTTCAATGAAGGCGATGTGGTGGCCGTAGGCAAAGCGGTGGCTGTGCTCGAGACGGAAGCAGCAGCTCCCGCTAAGGAAAGCGGGATGAAACAAGTAAGCAGCGGCAGTAAACAGGAAGTGAAATCAGAAATCAGAAATCAGAAATCAGAATTCGTACAACCCGCAACCCGCAACCCGCAACCTACAACTTCAAGCGATAGATTTTATTCTCCGCTGGTGCTCAACATTGCGCGTCAGGAAGGAATTTCAATGAGCGAGTTGGAATCTATGAACGGCACAGGTGCCGAAGGAAGAGTGACTAAGAAAGATATTCTGGCTTATGTGCAAAAGCGAACAACAGACAACGGAAGAGAGACAACAGAAAATATAAGACGGATAGAAGTAGTTCAACCTAAAGTAGAAACTACTCAGGTTGTTTCAACAAAATCTTATAGTGGAAATGTAGAGATTATTGAAATGGACCGTATGCGCAGATTGATTGCCGATAACATGGTGAAGAGCAAACATACTTCGGCACACGTTACCAGTTTTGTGGAAGCCGATGTAACCAATATTGTTTTATGGCGCAATAAGGTGAAGAAGAAGTTCAACGATTTATATGGCGAAAATTTGACTTTCACACCAATATTTATTGAAGCGGTTGTAAAAGCTTTACGCGATTTTCCATTGGTAAATTCATCGGTAGATGGAACTAATATTGTGGTGAAGAAAGATATCAATGTAGGAATGGCTGCTGCTTTGCCATCAGGAAATTTGATTGTGCCTGTAATTAAAAATGCCGACCTGTTGAACATTGTTGGCTTAGCAAAAAAAGTAAATGATCTTGCAGGTCGCGCACGTTTAGGCAAACTAAAGCCCGATGAAATTGAAGGAGGAACTTACACCGTTTCCAATGTAGGCACTTTTGGAAATGTAATGGGTACTCCTGTTATTCTTCAACCACAAGTGGCAATTCTTGCTACCGGTGCAGTAAAAAAGAAACCTGTTGTTATTGAAACAGAACAAGGAGATACGATTGGTATCAGGCACATGATGTTCCTGTCGCATAGTTACGATCATCGTATTATTGACGGTGCGTTGGGCGGTTCATTCGTTCGCAGAGTAGCTGACTACCTCGAAAACTTTGATGTAAACCGCGATATCTAAATCACCGATTACACACTAATTTTTCCTTGTAATATACACGGGCTTTTTAATGAAATTAGTTAGGCTAAACCGTATCACTTATAATTGATTCGTCTACATTTGTAGTTCATTCGAATCACACAAAATATTATGAAGAAAGAAATGGATCCATCTTGTTCGTTTTGCGGACGAAAGAAAAAAGAAACGCAAATTCTTATTTCAGGTATCGAAGGACATATCTGTGAAAACTGTGTGCAGCAAGCGCAACAAATTATCGATGAAGAGTTATTTCAGAAACACAAAAAGTTTCAATTCAACTTACCTAATTCAGTTAAGCCGCGCGATATTAAAAAGTTTTTGGATGGCTATGTAATTGGTCAGGATGAAGCCAAAAAATATATTTCTGTATCTGTTTACAATCACTACAAACGTTTGAACCAAAGCAAGAGCGATGAAGTAGAAATTGAAAAGAGCAATATCTTAATGGTTGGTCAAACGGGAACAGGTAAAACCTTGCTCGCAAAAACCATTGCCAAATTTCTGAACGTTCCGTTTGCTATTGTTGATGCTACCGTATTTACCGAAGCCGGATATGTAGGAGAGGATGTAGAGAGTATTCTTTCACGTTTGTTGCAAGTTTGTAATTATGATATTACTGCTGCGCAACACGGCATTATATACATTGACGAAATAGATAAGATTGCCCGCAAAGGCGATAACCCGAGCATTACTCGCGATGTGAGCGGAGAAGGAGTGCAGCAAGCCATGTTGAAATTGTTGGAAGGAAGTGAAGTACTCGTTCCACCACAAGGCGGAAGAAAACATCCGGAACAAAAATTAGTAAAAGTTGATACCTCGAATATCCTTTTCATTTGCGGAGGAGCATTTGAAGGAATTGATAAACTGATTGCATCGCGCATGAACCAATCTAAAGTTGGTTTCAAAAAAGGGAAAGACAAAAAAGATATTGACAAGGATAATTTCCTTCAATACATTTCGCCACTCGATATGCGCACCTTTGGTTTAATACCGGAATTGATAGGTCGTTTACCTGTGTTGGTTCATCTTGACCCGCTCGACCGTCCGGCACTTCGTGCCATACTTACAGAACCAAAGAATGCTTTGTTGAAACAATACCAGAAGATTTTCAAAGCCGATGGTATTCAACTTACATATGATGATGATGCTATTGATTACATCGTAGAAAAAGCTTACGAGTACAAATTGGGTGCTCGTGGACTTCGTTCTATTTGCGAAGCTGCTTTTACCGATGTGATGTATGAATTACCTTCCGATGCAGATGTGAAGGAGTTTGTTATAACCCGCGATTTTGTAGAAGAGAAACTGGAGGATGCTCAAATCAGCAAATTACGCGCTGCTTAAACTTTATCGTTTAGGTAAAACAGGAATGATTTTTTAAAGCTATCGCTGTTAAAAATTATTTCGGAGATAAAATCTGCAGTGTAATACGGAATGAAGCTTTCTCTGCGTTCTTGCAAAACTCCATCAGGAAATAAAATTGCATGGATACTTCTGATTTGATTGACTGCGGTTTCCTGTTTACGTTTTTCAGCCTTCAACATTTTAGCTTCTAAATTTTCAAGCGCAGTAATTGCTTTTTGTTTTTCTCCTGATGCACTTTGCTTTAAGGTAACATCACTCGATTCTGCTTTCAGCAGAATCGAATCAAAGAGTTCTTCTAACTTTTTCTTTTCATTGGTAAGATTTGAATCAGCATTCATATTTTGTTGCACATAACGGTTGATAAGTTGCTCTATATCACCAAAAAAATCTTCTGCTTTAAGATTTAGCTTTTCTAATTTTTTCTGAGCTGAAGCATTAATAATAGCTGCGGAGTTGCGCATTACCTGCATGGGGTAATTTACTTTGAAGTAGTGGAACAACGGTTTCAGCTCTAACCAGTAACTCAACTCACCCGCTCCGCCAACGAAGGCCAAGTTTGGCAAAATCATTTCTTGATACAGCGGACGATAAATCACATTAGGGCTGAAACGCTCGGGATGATTTTCTATTTCAGAAATGATTTCATCACGCGAAAAAGCAATCGAAGTATTATTTACTTCAAACTTCTGTGAGGTGGAATTAAACACGATTCGCTCGCGATAGTTTTCACCGAGGTAAAAGAAATTAATGCCACGCGGCTTTGCTTGTGCTTTATAGTTTGTTTCGAGGAACTCCACATTCTCTTTCAACACTTCAACTGCTTTCGAGTTCAACACCTCCTCCTTTATAACCGCGCTGAATTTCTTTTTCAATCGCACATCATCGCCATCAATTACTACTAATCCATACTCTTTGAAAATTTCATTCACAAAATATTGCGTGAACTTTCCAAAGGTTTCATATTGCTTCAATCCGTTTTCGAGAATGGTAATGATTTCTGCATTTGCTGAAGTTGATTTCAATTCCTCTATAACAGTTTGCATAGAAGCTGTCTTCCACCTTCCCGAAGCACCTGTGCCGGGTTTATTCCATTCAATTTTCTTTCCATTGACAAAGGCGTGATTCAATTCTTCTACATCGTGGTCTTCTGTTCCCAGCCAAAACACAGGAACAAAATTTTGTTCAGGAAATTCTTTTTTGAGTTGAATAGTTAAGTTGATGGTACAAGCAATTTTATAAATATTATAGAGTGAACCCATGAACAAACACGGTTGATGCGCAGCCACAACGGTGAAAGTATTATCCGCTAAAAACGATTTGATATTATCAGTAACCTTTTGGAATGTTGGAATATTGGAATACTGGTAATTCAGAACTTCTACCAGTAGTTTTCTATCGGTATTGTCATTTGCTTTATCAGCAATTATTTTTCTGAAAGCGGAGAGCTCGAAGGGATATTTGGAAAGATGAGAGAGAGATTCTTTACCAGAAAGATAGTCGCTGATTAAAGCAGGGAGAATTCCTGTTTTGGTCAACTCAATTTGCTGAAGCAATGAAAGCATAAGGCAAATGTATTAAACAAGTTCACCGTACAAATCAAACTCTTCGGCACTGGTAATTTTCACATTTGCGAAGTCACCTACACGCGCGAATTGTTTCTTTGCATCTACCAACACTTCGTTATCTACTTCCGGGGAATCGAATTCTGTTCTGCCAATAAAGTAGCCACCTTCTTTTCTATCAAAAAGAACTTTATAAGTATTCCCAACTTTCTTCTGGTTCAACTCAAACGAAATGCCTTCCTGCACACCCATAAGTTCAGCAGCGCGTTGTTCTTTCACTTCCTGAGGAATATTGTCTTCCAAACCATGCGCGCGCGTATTTTCTTCATGCGAATAAGTAAAAACCCCTAAGCGGTCGAAGCGCATATCGGAGATGAAATTCTTCAACGAATCAAAATCGCTTTCCGTTTCGTTCGGAAAGCCAACAAGCATTGTTGTGCGAATTGCAATATCAGGAACACGTTCTCTGATTTTATGAATCAGTTCACGTGTTTCTGCGTTGGTAATATTTCTGCGCATAGCGGTAAGAATATTATCAGCCGCATGTTGCAAAGGCATATCGAGGTAGTTGCAAACTTTCTCATTCTCTGCAATGGCATCAATAATTTCCATCGGAAACTGCGCGGGATATGCATAATGCAAGCGAATCCATTCAATGCCTTCTACTTTCGAAAGTTCGGCAAGTAATTCAGGCAATCTTCTTTTCTTGTAAATGTCTAACCCGTAAAAAGTCAACTCCTGTGCAATGAGCATTAACTCTTTTACACCTTGTGCTGCAAGCTTCTTTGCTTCATTCACTACTTCTTCAATTGGTCTCGAAATATGTTTGCCACGCATCAAAGGAATAGCACAAAAAGAACACGTGCGATTACATCCTTCTGAAATTTTCATGTACGCATAATGAAGCGGGGTCGTTAGAAAACGTTCGCCAATCAATTCGTGTTTGTAATCAACTTTTAAAGTTTTGAGTAAACGCGGCAATTCCATAGTGCCGAAGAAGGCATCCACTTCAGGTATTTCTGTTTCAAGATTATCCTTGTAACGCTGCGAAAGACAACCGGTAACATACAACTTCTCAATCTTGCCGGCATTTTTTGCATCGGCATATTCCATAATGGTATTGATGGATTCTTCTTTTGCTCTGTCAATGAATCCACAGGTATTTACGATAACGATATTTCTTCCCTTACTCCATTTATCATGCTGCACATCATAGCCGCCATGTTGCAATTGCCCCATCAGCACCTCACTGTCGACAATGTTTTTTGAACAGCCGAGAGTGATAACACTCACCTTATCTTTTTTAATTGCCTTGGTCTTCACTTATGCTCCTTTAAATAAAGTCTCCACAAAAAGTTTTTTATTGAACACCTGTAGTTTATCAATTGCCTCGCCCACTCCAATATACTTTACCGGAATATGAAACTGGTCAGAGATTCCTAACACCACTCCACCCTTTGCTGTGCCATCTAATTTTGTGATGGCAAGTGCGGTAACCTGAGTAGCTGCCGTAAATTGCTTCGCCTGTTCAATAGCATTTTGCCCCGTTGAACCATCTACCACTAACAGCACTTCATGCGGAGCATCAGGAATTATTTTCTGCATTACCTTTTTAATCTTGCTCAACTCGTTCATTAAATCAATGCGGTTGTGTAAGCGACCTGCGGTATCAATAATCACCACATCGGCTCCAATAGCCACCCCGCGTTCAATTGCCTGATAAGCCACCGAAGCCGGGTCGGCATTGTGTTGTCCGCGCACCATTTCCACATCGCTGCGCTTTGCCCAAACTTCTAACTGGTCAACAGCAGCAGCGCGAAAGGTATCTGCTGCGCCTAATAAAATTTTCTTTCCGTTGTTCTTAAACTGGTGAGAGAGTTTGCCTATGGTAGTTGTTTTACCCGCACCGTTTACACCCACCACCATTATTACATAAGGTTTCTTATCGGCTGGGGTATCGAAATTTTCTGAATCTACATTTTTGTTTTCCGCCAGAATATTTTCAATCTCTTCTTTAATGAGTTGATTCATTTCGACAGTGGTAACAAACTTGTCTTTTGCCGCGCGCGCTTCAATGCGCTTGATTATTTTGACAGTAGTTTGCAAGCCGACATCTGACGACACCAAGGCCTCTTCTAATTTATCAAGCACCTCCTCATCAATCGTGCTTTTACCCGCAACCGCACGGGTAATTTTTGAAAAAAAACCTTCTTTGGTTTTTTCCAAACCTTTGTCGAGGTCGTCTTTCTTTTCTTTCGTAAAAAAACTGAATAGTCCCATTTTCTTAAAAACTAAAAAAGCATCTCTCTGTTGAAAGATGCTTTATGAAATAATTTTTCCAAGCTGAATTAAACTTCTTTACCTGCAAGAAAATCCTGCACTTTATCCTTGTGAACAATCTTCTCTAAAAAAGAGTAATTGTTTGTTTTTGATTTTACCGCCTTAATTACTTTAACGTAATCTTTAGAACCTGCTACTGTAGCACGGTCTGTTCTCGCGTTCTTTGAAATTTTTGCCATGGTGTTTTACTATTTAATTTCTTTATGCAATGTTACCTTCTTCAAATTCGGATTGAACTTTCTCAATTCCAAACGCTCAGTGGTTGTCTTACGGTTTTTGTAAGTCATATAACGGCTTGTTCCGGGAACAGTCGTTTCTTTTTGCTCAGTGCATTCCAGTATAACCTGTATGCGGTTGCCTTTTGATTTCTTTGCCATCGGTTTATAGTTCTATTAAATTAGTTCAATTTGATTTCGCCTTTCTTGCTCAAATCTTTCAGGTAGTTATAGATACCTTTTTTGTTAATGGTGCGCAATGCCGATGTTGACACTTTCAACTCTACCCACTCATCTAATTCCTGAATAAAGAATTTCTTCTTCTTCAAATTAGGCAAAAACTTACGGTTGGTTTTTGCGTTTGAGTGAGAAACTGAGTGACCAAACATTGGCTTCTTACCGGTTAATTCACATACTTTGCTCATAGCTTTCTTTTTAAGAGGGCGCAAATATGTAAGAATATTTCAGAAAAGCAAAAAGAACCGAGCTACAAAATACATGGCCACAGGTAAATTTTCATTTTGTTTTTTCTGCCTCAAATTTCCTGCTTCAAATATTTCTTTTTTAATTTGTGTAACACACACAGCGAAATGAATTTCTGTTCTGTTCTTACAACTACTAATGTTTCTGCTCTTGCTGCTTCAATTAAGGGAGTGTTCAATAAACTGTGTCAGGTTTAAAAATATAATTTTGTTGCGTTGAGTGAAACGGACTTGAGCTCTGCTGGGAAGCAACTCAAGAAGGGATAACTCAACCGACTGGAATAGTCCAAGCGCGCTGCTTTTAGTAGCGCGTT